>NZ_JACIFK010000003.1:645796-656754 GCF_014197345.1 Rhizobium sp. BK008
GGGGCCTTTGCCGGCACCGGCAACGAGCTTGTCAACACGATCACGGGTGCGGCAGGTGCCGACACGCTGGACGGCGGAGCCGGTGCCGACACGCTCGATGGCGGCGCCGGCGCCGACAAGCTGATCGGCGGCACCGGCGACGACACCTATATCGTCGACAATACCGGCGACGTGGTGACCGAGAATGCCGGCGAGGGCACCGACACGATCAGGACGAACCTGGCGACCTATTCGCTGGCTGCACTCACCAATGTCGAGAACCTGACCTACACCGGCACAACAGCCTTCACCGGCACCGGCAATACATTGGCGAACGTGATCACAGCCGGATCCGGCAACGACACGCTCGATGGCGGGACGGGTGCGGACACGCTGATCGGCGGCACCGGTGACGACACCTATATCGTCGACAATGCCGGGGACGTGATCACCGAGAATGCCGGCGAGGGCATGGACACCATCAAGACATCGCTGACGAGTTACACCCTCGGGACGAATGTCGAATTCCTCACCTATACCGGGACCGCCTCCTTCGCAGGAACAGGTAACGAGCTCAGTAACACTCTGACGGGAGGCGCGGGAGCCGACACGCTGATCGGCGGTGGCGGCGATGACTTCCTCGATGGCGGAGCAGGTGCCGATCACCTGACAGGCGGCATCGGCGACGATGACTATGTGGTCGACAATATCGGCGACGTGGTGACGGAGAATGCTGGCGAGGGAAGTGATACGATCTTCACATCGCTAGCGACTTACTCGCTTGTCAACGCCGCAAATGTTGAAAACCTGACCTACACGGGGACGGCAGCGTTTACGGGCACCGGGAACGCGTTGAACAACGTCATCAGAGGTGGTGACGGTGTCAACATTTTAGATGGCGGAGCCGGCGACGATACCTTGATGGGAGGCTTCGGCAACGACACGTTCATCGTCGACAGCCTGAACGACGTCATCATCGAAAATGCCGGCGCCGGGACCGACACGATCAAGACTGCCCTTGCGAGTTACTCGTTGGCCGCAATCAGCAATGTCGAGAACCTCACCTATACCGGGACCGCTGATTTCACTGGGACGGGCAACGAGCTTGCCAATACGATTGCCGGCGGCATTGGCAACGATGTCCTGGATGGGGGAGCCGGAATCGATACGCTGATCGGCGGTGCGGGCAACGACATCTACATCGTCGACAATACAGGCGATGTGGTCACCGAAGCTGCCAACGCCGGGATCGATACGATCAAGACGGCGCTCGCCAGTTATACTCTGGCCTCGCTCACAAATGTCGAGAACCTCGTCTATACCGGCTCCTCGGATTTCGTGGGAACCGGCAATGCGTCTGCGAACGTCATCTCGGGCGGGTCGGGCAATGACACGCTCGATGGTGGAGCCGGCGCCGATACGCTGACGGGTGGTACCGGAAATGACATTTATGTCGTCGACAGTATTGGCGACATCATCGTCGAGAATGCCGGCGAAGGAACAGATACGGTCAAGACGTCTCTGACGAGCTATACGCTTGGATCGAATGTCGAAAACCTGACCTATACCGGAACGGCGGCGTTCACCGGCACGGGCAATGCGCTCGACAATGTCATCACCGGCGGCAGTGGCGCCAATCGGCTGTCAGGTGGAGGAGGCGACGACATCTTGATCGGCGGCGCGGCTGCGGACACGTTCGCCTATGGCGCCAACGGTGGCATAGACACTATCGTGGGCTTTGCCGCTTCCGGAACTGCCCGCGATGTGCTCGCTGTCGATAGCTCGGTCTTCGCCGACTGGGCGCATCTTTTGGTGGCCTCCACACAATCGGGCAGCGACGTGATCATCACGGCAGACTCGGACGACAAGATAATCCTCAAGAACGTGACGGTTGCGAGCCTCCAACCCGCAAATGTGCAATTCGTTTGATCTGTTCCATGGCTCGTCCGGCACCGGCCGGGCGAGATCACACTCTTTCAAGATGAACAGGTGAGTGTTTTGACTTCTTGGGAATATGGTTTCGCGGGACAGTGCTTCGGTCTTGGTATCGCCGGAAGAATTGAGAACTTTGATTACTCAGAACTCGTTGCCCCAGGCAGCCCTCGTTCGCCGGGCGGGGGCGGGACTCCGGTACCCCAGCGATATTGTTGCCGAGTTCCTGGATGAAGAAGCCGATTTGCCACCTGCGGGTGCCGGTTTCAAAGATATCGCGGCGGGGCCTTGGGCGAGATTCTGGGCGCGAGGCTTCGATATGATGATCGCTTCTTGGCATGCACGCTCGCCGCGATTGCCGGTTCACGTCTCTTCAACGACGGTGAGGCCACCGGCCTTGTCGCGAGAAGTGTGGTGCTCTCGGCTATTGCCTACTCGCTCACGGCTATTTTTATCAACGTGCTGAGCCAGGCATCGTCCGGTCGCACGATCGGCAAAGCAATATTCGGTCTCACCGTTGGAAATCGTGACGGTCTGGGTGGCGCCGCCTTCTATCTCCAACGTGAGCTATTCGTCTGGCTGGCCGGCAATGCCGCCTATATTCCGCTTGCCGCTTTCATCGCCAACATCCTTCAATACCTGCGGCTGAGGAAGGGCCAAAACACCAGCTACGACGCACGCACGACCTTCGTGATCGGCCGACCTTCGAGGATGAGGATTATCACCGGGTGACTTATCATGGTGACATTCGCCAGCAAGGTGGTGTTTCCACTTCTTTTCGGGCTCGCGCGCCGCTAATTCCGAGCTGCAGGCAGACTCCTGTGACAATCGTAGCATTATTCCTTTGGCGTGCTTGGGGGCGACGTCCCTTGACCGCCGCGACTATGTTGGCAAGCGCAATTGCACTGACGAGAGAGCGTTATCGGCGAAGCCTCAGACATCCTCCTCAGCGTAATCGTCGTAGAAAAGCCTCGCTTGTAATCGCATCTGCGCAGCGCCAATGCGTCACGCCGCATACCGAACCTAACTATATGCATATAGAGAACTTTTGATGTCAGTCGTTCGCAAGCTCTTATACGGAATAGCCGCAGCATTGATCATCGCGATTGTCGTTGGAGCTGGTTGGCTCTGGCAAGTCGCGGGCGCCTATGGGTTCAACTCGATACTGCGTCGTGGCGGAACCTATTGGATCACCGTGAAGCCTGACGACGAGCGGCTATCTGCCTCCATGCAATTGGCGTTGAAGAGCCCTGTCCCGGCCGTGCAGCAGGGGCCGCTGGCCTGGCAACAGCCGGAGCCTGGCTTCGAAGTAGCGGAACTGCCGGTGCTTGCCGATGGACGCGAAGTCGACCGGATTTTTCTCAGCCGGATTGATCCGGCGCGCTTCCGCTTCGTCGTCCATAATGCACCAAAGGGTGATACGGGTATCGACGAATGGGAACATGCCTTGCCGAAGGCCGTGTTGATCGTCAACGGCAGCTATTACGACACACATGGCAGGCCCGACACGCCCTTCATCAGTGAGGGTGTTGCTATGGGTCCCCAGCAGTATGATGCAAAGGCCGGCGCCTTCGTTGCGGATGCAACCTCTGCCGACATCCGTGACCTTACGCATCAAGATTGGGGCGGGGCCTTTGCCGGGGCGACGAATGCCATGGTTTCCTATCCACTCCTGATTGGTGACGATGGGCAAACCCATGTGAACGTGAAAAGCCGCTGGCTGGCCAATCGGACCTTCTTGGGCAAGGATGGCTCCGGCCGCATTGTCATCGGCACGACGAAGGAAGCGTTCTTTTCTCTCGATCGGTTGGCGGAGTTTCTCAAGGCGTCGACGCTGGATCTCAAGATTGCCCTCAACCTCGATGGCGGACCCATCGCATGCCGCAGCGTCCGACTGAACGGGTATAGCCAAAAGTTTTATGCTCGATGGGAAGCGCAGGTCGACGACGACAACGTCAAATTGCTGCGCTGGCCGATTCCTCAGGCCACCTGGGCCATGCCAATGGTTTTGACCGTCGAGCGAGGATAGATAAAGGCAAAACCACAAATCGACCATCAGTCGTCTCGACACTCCGATTGGCCATGCCCCGACGGACTAAGAGGTTTACAGTTCGAATCCTTTCAAGGCGAGGCATGCGCAGTTGCAGTTAAGGGCGAGAGTCGCCTCCGCCGCCTCCCGCTACCAAGGTTTTTCGACGCGGCCCACAGCCGGTGGTAATCGTCACCTCTCGGGTGCGCGACATCGCCATTCCGCGCATGGCCATAAGTCCGATTGGGTGTGAGTTCCAGGCAGCGAATTCCATAGGAAAACTCGATCATCCGTAAAATCATCCATGTTGCGTTAGCGGATTCTTGAATTCCAGCGAGCATCGTCCGCCCACCAAGACGAACTGGTGCTGAACTTCATGACCATTTTTGGCCAATCTCGGCTTACGCGCATCACCTACGCCGTGCTGCTTCTGCTCATGCTCTGCTTCGATTTTGCGAAGGACCCGATCGAGCGCCTGATTATGGCCGAACATGATCAGGCAGCGCGTGAGTTAATGGCGCCACGCTCGACAGCCGGCACAGGGACCGCCGTCGGAGGAGAGGTCAGCGGCAAAAACATGCCGCTGATGTTCAAAGGGCAGGAAGAGATGGCCAAGCAGATTGCAGCGTCCGGCCGCAAGCCAACGGCAGAGGATATGCAGAATCAACGTGCTATGGCCGCCAAAGGGGCAATCCAGATGACGTTGGGCGTCGGAGCGAACGATGCCGAGACTGCCAAGCTCGTCTCCCGCCGTTCCTTCTTTGAAACGCTTTACATGGTTGCCGCAATCGCGATGACAGCGATTACCGTTGTAGGCCTGCTCTACATGGTATCGAGTCGGCTTCGCGATATCGGTTGGCCGCAATATCTGCTCTGGCTGCTGCTCGCGCCCGTCTTCTTGCCGAGGTTTTTCGTGATCCCCTTGCCGGTGCTCGCGATCCAGGGAATTACCTTTTTCTTCTACGGCGTGCTTCTCGTTCTTGCCTTCATTCCCGGTGAGGACCCCAGCCCACCCGCCCGTTACAAGCTGGCCCAGCCGACACCGGTCAAACGACGGCCGGGTCAGTTCGGACGACTTGGCACACACTAGCTGTAGCGGCTCGTGCGGCCGAGTCGGGACCGGCCCGACTAACCGACTGTGTCAGGTCGTTGACACCTTCACGAGAGGGTATGTCTCGGCCGTCAATGGCCGGAAGAGGACGCGGCGAAATTATTCACCCAGGGAGAGCATTGCGAGGCAATTTCACTTGCAATTGTAAATTCAATTTGTAATCTCCATTGCGGGATCGCGAGTGCGGCGATTACAACTCTTTCGGGCCTTTTTGCTCGGAACCCATGGGGCTGGGGATACATGAATAACATTGCGACGGAAGCGTCGGCTAATTTAAGCCAAGAGAAATTTTCTGAAGAGACGAAGAAGAAGCTTGCCGGAGCAAAGGCGGCATTGCAATCGACTTTTGGGCAGGTTGTTCTCGCAATGACCTCTGTGCCGCGCTACCGCAGTCAGATGTTATCCGACCTCCACCATCTGGTTGTCGATCCTTTGATTAATGACCGTATCGCCATTGCGATGCCCAAGGCCGTCACCGGCGTTGAGCCGCCGGCAATTGCTATCTGGGCGGCGGTGAGCGCCGAGGTTGATGCGCGAATTTCAGAACAGGCTAAAGCGGGTGCGTTCCCGGTCAGGCTGAAGCCGGAAGACTGGAAGAGTGGTGACATCGTTTGGCTGCTCGACGTGATCGCGCCAACGCGCGAACTGGCAACGATGGTGCTAACGAATTTCCACCAGGTTGCGAAGCAGGACAACATCAAGATCCACCCGATGGTCGCGCACCTCGTTGATCCTGAGGTTCTTGCGAAACTCTCCAAAATCGCCCAAGCGTCGACCCATGGCGAGCAACACGCGAATACTTTGAACTGATGCCCGTAGGGCGTCAGTATCCCCGATCCTTTTGGGCGCTAGACAGGCATGTCGATTTATAGTGTCGCTGTTGCGCCTAACGACGAGCGGAATAGTATTCAGTCCTGGCGCCTAGCTCAGGATGTCGTGCTGAAAGCGGATGGCTATGATCTGATCGCTAAGTAACTGCAACAATATAATTGCTTCTTCCAAGTTGAGCGGAAATATGGGCGACTCCAAGATATACTTCAGTTCGGCGGGGGTGCCGATGAGCCGTTCATAAGCGAAATCGGCACCTTGTTGCCGATGGCGCTATGTGGCCGGAAATGGTTATACAACACGACGACAGAACACCCACGGGACCGAGGTTCGCGAGCTTATGTATCCGTGGCATCCCTGGTCCGGACGGCTCGTTCACGTGCATGATGCGGTGTCCAAAGGGACGCATATTTTCCGCTGCAGCCTTTCTGGTTCTTCTTCTGGTCGACTTCTTGAGGTCCCGTCGTGGATGTTCGACCGATCAGTGAGTGGTTGTTGGCGCAGCTTGGCGGTCCCGCACGTCGATCTCGCAAGCCTGCATACTTTGGCAAGATTGCTGAAGGACGCTGATGCGTCATCGCAATCTTCGGTAATGGGCGCAGCATTGGTCTCTCACGAAACGAGTCGGAGAGATGTTCATGCCTCGCCAGCCCATGACATGCCAGTTCGATCTGTTCTCGGCCCCGCAGCGGGGGAAGACGGCAGGGACGCCGCAATGGTCGGAGTTGCCGGAGGAGACTCGCCAAGCGTTGACGGTGCTCATCGTGCGGCTGTTCGTCGATCACGCAAAGTGCGGACATGCCTCCCAACAGAAGGAGGCCGGTCATGATGCATGAGAAGATCGGGCCGCATCATCTGGAGCGGAAGGCCATCCTCTATGTTCGGCAGTCCTCGGCTCACCAGGTTCTGCACAATCGAGAGAGCAGCGCCCTCCAGTACGCCATGCGCGACCGTCTGGCAGCGCTTGGATGGTCACAGATAGAGACGGTGGATGACGACCTTGGTCGTTCGGCCGCCGGCGGCGTGACCCGCGCTGGATTTGATCGGATGGTGGCGGAAGTCTGCCTTGGCAAGGTTGGCGCCGTGGCCGCGCGTGAGGTATCGCGGTTCGCCCGGAACAGCCGCGATTGGCAGCAACTCATCGAGATGTGCCGCGTTGTCGATACCGTCCTGGTCGACCAGGAAGCAATTTATGCGCCCCGCCAGGGCAACGACCGCCTGCTCCTGGGTTTGAAGGGCAGCCTCAACGAGTATGAACTCGATCTCTTGCGTCAGCGTTCCCTTTCCGCCCGCTATGAGAAGGCTCGCCGCGGTGAACTCGTCGTCACTGTTCCGGCCGGCTTCGTAAAGGCCGGTGATAGGATCGAGAAGGATCCAGACCGACGCATCCAGGAAGCCATCGCACTCGTCTTCAACAAGGTCACCGAACTCGGGAGTGCCCGGCAGGCCTTGCTATGGTTCCTTGAGCAGGGGTTGGACCTGCCCGTCAGGTGCGCCAACGGTGACGTCATCTGGCGCAGGCCAAATTATGCCACCATCCACCGGATGATTGCGAACCCGATCTACGGCGGCGCTTATGCTTATGGTAAGAGTCGTTCCGTACCGGGATACGATGGCCGATCTGGAATTCGCCGCAAGGCGCGTGATGAATGGCTTGCCCTGATCCCGGACACGCACGAAGGTTACATCAGTTGGGAACGGGCGGAGGAGATCCGCAAGATGGTCAGCGACAATGTACCGGCCAGTCGCCATCATGGAGCGCCGAAGCATGGCGACGCTCTGCTTGCCGGCCTGTTCCGCTGCAAAAGGTGCGGCCGGAAGCTGACGGTTCGTTACACAGGAGCCAACCATAACATCCCGCGCTATTCCTGTTGGCGTGGTCTACTCGATAGTGGCGAACCACGTTGCATCGCCTTCGGCGGTCTGCGGGTCGATGATGCGATCGAGGAGGCGCTGCTCGGCGTGGTCGAACCGGGAGCCATCGCGGCCGCCGTTGAGGCGGAACGCAATATGGCCAGCCAACGCGATCAGGTTCAGGATGCCCTGCTGCGCGACCTCGAGGCAGCACGCTATGTAGCCGACCGGGCATTCCGGCAATATGACGCGGCCGATCCGGAAAACAGACTTGTAACGTCGGGATTGCCAAACATCGGACAGTTACGCCGCAGCCGTTCCCTATGTCCGCATCACAGGTAACCGCACTTGCGGGAAACCTTCGCACCGTCTGGACGGCGCCGACAACCGATGCAAGACTGAAGAAGCGCATCGTGCGCACGCTCATCAATGAAGTGGTCGCCGATCTCGATGATGGAACCTCTGAGATCGTCCTCGTCATTCATTGGGTTGGAGGCGTCCACACCGAGCTGCGCCTGCCGAAGCGACGCCGTGGCCAAAGAAACGCGACCCCTGACGACATTGTCGACGCTGTGAGACAGCTCATCTTGATCGCCAATGACGACGTGATTGCCGGTGTCCTCAATCGCAACGGATTGACGACCGGCAATGGCAATCGCTGGACACGGGAGCGGGTCACCGCGCTGAGGTCATATCGCAAGATTCCGGTCTTCCGTCCGCAGATCGACGGGGTCGAGCCATGGCTTAATCTGGGCGGTGCGGCGAAGTTACTCGGGATAACGCCAAAGACGCTGCGTCTGGCGGCCGAGGCTGGCGAAATTGAGGGGGTTCATCCGCTACCCGATGGCCCATGGATCTTCAGCCGTTCCAAACTCGCGACCCCACAAGCACGTCAGATCCTCGATCGTGCCCGGAAGAACCCTCGCCACCCCGCGGGATCGCCTCCAGATCAGGAAAGCCTATTCCCTTCAATGACATAGAAAGATGGGTGTTATGAAACAGGATTGTAATCCATGCGCCAGTTTGAAAGAGCTGATCGAGCTTGAGGCAATGACGAGAAGAGCGTCTCGTTCAATAACTCGTCGCGCAGCCGCCCGTTGAAGCTTTCGATGAAGGCGTTCTGGATCGGCTTGCCAGGCGCAATGTAATGCCAATCCACCTTGCCCCGATCCGTCCATTGCAGGATGGCGTTGCTGGTGAATTCGCTGCCGTTGTCGCTGACGATCATCCTGGGCTTGCCACGTGCCTCGATAATCCGATCCAGCTCACGGGCGACCCGCAGGCCGGAAAGCGATGTATCGGCAACGAGAGCCAGGCATTCCCTGGTGCAGTCATCCACGACCGTCAGAACCCGGAACCTGCGACCATCGGTGAGCTGATCCGACACGAAGTCCAGCGACCAGCGATCATTGGCGGAAAGCGGGATCAGCATCGGTGCTCGTGTGCCGATCGCGCGCTTGCGACCGCCGCGTTTGCGCACCGTCAGCTTCTCCTCCCGATAGAGCCGGAAGAGCTTCTTGTGGTTCACAATGTGGCCCTCACGCCTAAGCAGCACATGAAGGCGTCGATAGCCGAAGCGGCGGCGTTCATGCGCCAGCGCCTTCATGCGCTCGCGAAGGCCATGATCGTCGTCGCGGCTAGTTTCGTAACGGATCGTCATGCGGCAATAACCGATGGCTTTACACGCCCGCCGTTCGCTCATCCCATGTTCGCTCATCAGATGCGCAACAGCTTTCCGCTTTGCTGCGGGCGTCACCACTAATGGGATGGTCCGCCTCGTCCTCCTGCCGCATCATGAGGCGGCCAACCCGAAGGAGGTTGCAATGCCACAGCGCAATATGCCGCGCCAAGCGGCTGTCTACGGAATTGATATTGGCAAGAACATCTTTCACGTTGTCGGCGTCGGAAGCGATGGCGTGCCAGTCCAGAAGGTTCGTTTCCGACGCGACACGCTGCTACATTTCTTCGAGCGCGCAGCACCGGCGATCGTGGGGATGGAATCGTGCGCAGGATCTCAGTGGATTGCCAGGAAGATACAGGCGCTCGGACATAAGGTGCGCTTGATCCCCGCGCAGTTCGTGAAGCCTTACGTGAAGTCGAACAAGAGCGACATCATCGATGCGGAAGCGATCGCTGAGGCTGCCACGCGACCAACAATGCGATTTGCTGCACTCAAGAGCGAGGAACAAGCCGATCTTCAGGCTTTACACAGGGTCCGAGATCAGATGATCGGAACGAGAACGCGGCTGATCAATCAGATGCGAGCTTTCTGCCTCGAATACGGGATCGCCCTGCGCCAAGGCGCGGGCCTGTTCAAGCTCGACCTGCCGCAAGTTGTCGCAGATCAATCCAACGATCTCTCGCCGCCAATGCGTAAGCTGCTCTCAGACCTGTTTGCCGATCTGCGCCAGTTGGAACGGCGCATTGGTGACGTCACACGCGAGATCGAGGCGATCGCCAGCCGCGAGGATGCCGCAAGACGGCTCATGACGATCCCTGGGATCGGAGCGTTGGGGGCAACTGCGCTCCTGGCTGCCATTGGAAACGGTCGACAATTCCAGAAAGCTCGCGATCTGGCAGCGTGGCTTGGCCTTGTGCCACGGGAATACTCGACCGGAGGAAAGCAGAAGCTTCTCGGCATCAGCAAGCGGGGAAACCGCTATGTGCGCAAGCTCCTCGTACATGGAGCACGATCCTGCTTTCGGCACCTCAACCGAACACGAGATCGACTGGGGAACTGGCTGGATGGCCTTCAGGCTCGGATGCACCCCAACAAAGCTGTCGTCGCACTTGCCGCCAAAATGGCCCGGATCGTCTGGGTCGTCCTGACCAGGCCTGGAGCACTCTACGAACGCAGAGACCCTGCCTTCACCTGAGGATCCAAGCTCGATTGCAAGGCTCGGGAATAGTGATGACGAAACAGTGGATCAACATGCCGTAAGCCCTGTGCAAAAAAGCGGGCTTCGTGCCTGGACCATTTATTGGGAACGGCGTGTGCGGATCTCATCATGGCCTGGCTGCAACCGCAGTTCACTCGCGAGAGGCCGGATACATTTATGCAACTGGAATCGTCATTTACGATGTCGCGTACCCTTGCACGGACGAGGCGGACCATACATTCTTTCCCAAAGGTGGCGTCGCCTTAACGGTTGGAACGCTTGGTGATGACCTGTGTCGGCTGTCTCAGGCGGCGATCGAGCCGCCGATTTCACGCCAGATCGAGAT
>NZ_JACIFK010000004.1:0-513026 GCF_014197345.1 Rhizobium sp. BK008
CACCAGCGAATGCGAATTCTCCCAGACGTTCTCGACCGAGAAATCCGAGACGACATGGGCATAGGTCAGCACGCCGAAGGCGAAGGCCACCAGCGCGAACATCGCCAGCGAGCCGATCGTCGCCACATCCATCATCGCCCGGTCGTGACGACGGGCGCCGATCACCGGCACGATGGAGAGGATGAGCGCCGTGGCCAGCGCCAGCACCAGCGCGTAATGGCCGATCTCGATGATCATGGCGTCGCCTTCACTTCCTGGCCCTGAGCTTGCTTGCCCGGAACGTCCTCGCCTTGCCCTTCCTTCCACAGCCCCTGCTGCTTCAGCCGGTCGGCCACATCCTTCGGCATATAGGTCTCGTCATGCTTGGCAAGCACGGTATCGGCGACGAAGACATTCGTTCCCGGCGTAAACATGCCTTCGGTGACGACGCCCTGGCCCTCGCGGAAGAGATCGGGAAGGATGCCGGTATATCTCACCTTGACGGCATTGGCGCTGGCGTCGGTGACGGCAAATTCCACCGTCGAGCCGGTGCCGCGCACGACGCTGCCCTCGCCGACCAGGCCGCCGAGCCGGATGCGGGTTTGCGGCGCCACCGGCGTCTTCGCCAGATCGGCCGGCATGTAGAAATAGGCGACCGACTGGCTGAAGGCGAACATGACCAGCAGCACGGCGGCGGCAATGAAGCCCATGCCGCCGGCGATCACCGCCAGGCGCTTCTGCTTGCGCGTCATTGCGCCATTCCTTCCGTTGCTATGCCGAGTTCCCGGGCAAGCGCCAGCAGTTGTCGGCCTTGCTCTCCGGCCGGCGGAAAGGCTGCAAGCCCGCGCTTCAGCGCGCCGGCAGCACGATCCCTATCGTTCAATACGGCGTAAGAGCGGACGAGCCGCATCCATCCCTCGAAATTGTTCGGATCCTCGCTGAGCTTGGCATCGAGGCTTTCGACCATGCCGCGGATCATCTGTTGCCGGTCGCCGGCGTTCATGGTCTCGGCGGCTGCAACATCCTGCTGCGTGGGATTGCCCGGGGCAGCCGAAACGGCGCCCGGGGCAGCCGGATTGGCGCCCGGGGCAGCCGGATTGGCGCCCGGGGCAGCCGGATTGGCGCCCGGGGCAGCCGGATTGGCGCCCGGATTAACAGCTACCTGCGCGCCGCCGTTCTTGGCGATGTGTTGGTTGACCAGCGGCAGCCAGGGCGCATCGGGCGGCGATTGCTTCGCCAGCGCCTCGAAGGCCTGGCGCGCCTCATCGGGCCGTCCCGCCTGCTCGCTGCTGAGAGCGATGTAGAAGCGGGCGCGCGGATTGTCAGGCTCCAGCGTCAGCGACTGTTCCAGCACCTGGCGCGCCTCCTCCGTCACCACGCCGTCGGAGACCGCCATCAGCGTCTCGGCAAGGCCGTCGAGCCGGACCGGGCTCGGGCCGAGAAGCCGGATGGCATTGCGGTAGGCCACTTGCGCATCGTTGACGCGCATCGTGCGGAAATAGATCGGCGCCAGCACGTCCCAGCCCTTGCCGTCATCGGGCTTCTCGGCCAGGTGCCGTTCGGCCTTGGTGATCAGCACCGCCACATCGTTGCCGGGGTTTTCCAGCCGCGCTTCCAGCGGCTGCGAGGGCAGGTCCGGCCTGCCCGTCGCCAAGTAAAGACAGAGCCCGAGAACCGGCAGAACCAGGAGGACGAAGGCCTCGGTGAAACGGTGATGCCGTGCGGGTTTCGGCGTCTCAACCGGTTCGTCGGCAGAGACGGCGATCAGCCGGCGGCCGATTTCCGCCCTGGCGTAGTCTGCCTCCTCCGGGGTGATCAGCCCGCCACTGAGGTCGCGGTCGAGTTCACGCAGCTGGTCGCGATAGACTGCCGCCTCGCCCGCACGGATATTTTCCGCCGCCTTCGCTCCGCGCAGAAGGGGGTAGAGCAGGATGACGGCGACGACTGCCGTCAAAACGGCAACGAGAATCCAGAACAGCATACCGGCCCAAATACGTGAAGCGCGCCTTCATTCCAACTGCCAAAGCCGGAATGACGAAGATTTGAGGCTATAAGCCGCAATTCAGAGCGGCGACCAGCTGCCGTCCTCGTTGCGGCAGGCAGCGCCTCGCGCCACGGTGTCCTTGCCGTCGACGGTCAGCGTATGGGTATATTGCCGGCAGTTCTGCGAACCGACCTGATAGGGTGCGGCCGCGACGACCTTGCCGGTGACATCCTTGCCTGTCCACAGCACCGGTTGGCCGACGGCGGCGCCTTCCAGCGCCCGATATTCCGCCTCGAGCGCCCGCTGCTTGTCGCTATCGTTCAAGTTCACCCCGCTGCGGCCGACGATGCCGCCCTGCAGCGCGGTGATGAAGGTGGCCGATGCCGGGGGTTTGCCTGAAAAAATGCCGCGCGAAGCAGCGCTCTTCGTCGTCGTGCAGCCGGACAGCGCAACGGCGACGAGAAGAGCGGAAACGATCATGCCTTGCGAGCGTAAAATCATTGCGTCGAACCACGATCAGGGGTCAATTTCAGCCGATCGAAGTGCAGCGTCCCCGTGTCAGCATTAAGGCAAAGCATGCTATACATTTGCCAGTATCTTTGTGACATCAAGTAGTTGCTCATGCAACATCCTTTGTGATGCCGGGCAGGATAAGCTTCGCCTTCAACCCGCCCCATTCGCCGCGGGAAAGCTCGAGCCGTCCCTGATACTCGCTGGAAATCTCGGTGACGATCGAAAGCCCGAGCCCGGTTCCGGGCTTGCTCTCGTCGAGCCTGCGGCCGCGCTTCAGCGCCTCGCGGATCTGGTCCGGCTCCAGGCCCGGCCCGTCATCCTCGACGGCGAGCTCCACCCAGTGGCGGCGTGCGCTGGCCTCCGCTCCCTTGACGTCGTCGCCGGCCTCGACGGCCGAAAGCCGCACCCTGCTTTTGGCAAAACGCGCCGCATTCTCCAGGAGATTGCCGACAGTCTCCTCGAGATCCTGCTGCTCCATGGCGACGGCCAGATGCGGCGGCGAGACGACGAGATCGAATTCGGTATCGACGTTCAGCCGGCGCATAACGCGCACCAGCCGCTCCAGCGCCGGCTCGGCATCGGTGCGGGCGAGCACGGATTCGCGCTGCGCGGCGATGCGGGCCCGATTGAGATAGGACTGCACCTGCCCCTGCATCGATTCCGCCTGGCTGCGCACCAGCTCGCCATGGGATTTTTCCAGCACGCGCGCCTCGTTCAAAAGCACGGCGATCGGCGTTTTCAGCGAATGGGCGAGATTGCCGACCTGCATGCGGGCCCGCTCGACGATACGGCGGTTGCTGTCGATCAGCGCGTTCACCTCGTTGGCGAGCGGCAGGATCTCGCGCGGGAAGTCACCTTTCAGCTGCTCGCTCTCGCCGGCACGGATGCGCTCCAGTGCGGCGCGTGCCTTGTCGAGCGGCTTCAGGCCGTAGAGAATCGCCAGCGCGTTGACGATCAGGCTGCCGACGCCGAAACCGGCAAGCGCCAGATAGAGGCTATGGGAAAAGGTGCGCACGTCGTCCTCGACGACATCGACATTGCCGGTGACGCGGACGCGTGCTGCGCGCCCGTCGGTATCGAGCACGACTTCGGTTTCGGCCACCTGCACGCGGTTTCCGGAGGCATCCGTCACCTGGTAGTAGCGCTCGTAATTCTTGTCGAAGGGCGCTTCGACCACCGAGGGAACCGGAATGAGCGCCGAGCCGAGTGACGGCGACACCAGCGGTGCCGTCGTATAGGTGCCAAGCGGTTCCACCACCCAGTACCAGCCGGTCTTCGGCTGGGCAAATCGCAAATCGCCGAGCTGCGGGCTGCCGCTGAGCGCGCCCTGATCGCCGATCGTCACCGAATTGATGACGTTATAAAGCTGCGCCCGCAACAGATCCTGAAAACCGCGTTCGGCGCTCTTGCGGTAAAGGGTGGAGATCAACAGGCCGATCACGACGAGCGCCACCGTCGACCAGACTGTGGTCAGCAGCAACACACGTGCGGTGAGCGACTTAATTCGCATGTTTCGGCGCTTGGATGCGGTAGCCGAGACCGCGCACCGTTTCGATCAGGTCGACGCCCATTTTCTTGCGCAGGCGGCCGACGAAGACTTCGATCGTGTTGGAATCGCGGTCGAAATCCTGGTCGTACATGTGCTCGACCAGCTCGGTGCGCGAGACGACCTCGCCCATGTGATGCATGAGATAGGCGAGCAGGCGATATTCGTGCGAGGTCAGCTTCAGCGTCGTGCCGTTGACCGTCGCCTTCGAGGATTTGGTATCGAGCCGCACCGGGCCGCAGATGATCTCGGATGAGGAATGCCCGGCCGCACGCCGGATCAGCGCCCGAATGCGGGCCAGCACTTCCTCGACATGGAAGGGCTTGGTGACGTAGTCGTCGGCGCCGGCGTCGATGCCGGCGACCTTGTCGCTCCAGCGGTCTCGCGCCGTCAGGATCAGCACCGGCACGCCGCGGCCGGCGCCGCGCCATTTTTCCAGAACGGTGACCCCGTCCATCTCCGGAAGGCCGATATCGAGGATGATGGCGTCATAGGGTTCGGTGTCGCCGAGGAAATGGCCCTCCTCGCCGTCGAACGCCTGGTCGACGACATAGCCCGCCTCCTTCAGCGTGTCGGCCAGCTGCCGGTTCAGATTAACGTCGTCTTCGACTACCAGGATGCGCATCGGTTCGCCTTCGTCCGCTTGAAATCATCAATGTCCTGAATAAGCCGATTCCGCTTACATCGGAACCTTTACCGTCACTTTGCGTGGACGCTGCCCATTGCCCTGTACAAGAACGGTGATGATGCAGGTATCGCCCACCGGTTGCACGGACAGGAGCTGGCCGCCCGTCTGCTCGACGACCTGGGCTGCGGCGGCGCTGCAATCGCCTGCCACGCGCAGGACAAGGGTGCTCGTGGCGTCCGATGAGGGCGCCGATACCACCAGTCCGGCGGCCAATGCTGCGACGCTCAGAGGAAAGGCCATGTGTTATGCTTTCAAGGTAATGCCAACTTGTTCCGAATATGTACTCACGTGACCTGAATGGCAAATGAATGCGCTGTAATGCAGGGCGTTTAGAACTGTTCTCGACTGTTCGGGACAGCCGGTTTCAGCACCTGGAAACCACCGCCGCGGCAAGCTCCGACGGCCTTGCCCACGCTTGAAAATGATGCCCTCCGGCCTTGGGATCCACCCATTCTTCATCACCTCTCCCAAAGGCGCGGAGCCGGCAGCCCCCTCCACAGCCATTGTCTGCGAATCAGCCGCGCCGTTCCGATTCCGGCCGACGGCAGCCGGGATAGACCGGCCGATGTCCGCGCGCTTCAGCCCGCATCGGGTCGTCCTGAAATTGTACCGATGTTTCGTGTCATTCATGTCATCATTCCATCTTTTCGCCCGATCGGGGAAAGGCGCAGATGGCGCGGCGGAATGCCGATCGCCGCTTTCGCCGGCTGGTTGAAACTGTTATGTCCTTGCTGCTCCCCATTTCAGGCCGCTCCGCACCAATGCCAAAATCCTCCCGCTTCCGCTCGGCGCAGACGGTCACCGTGCTTGCCGTGACCCAGTTGATCGGCTGGGGCACGACTTTCGACATGCTGGGTGTCATGGGCCGCGTCGTGGCGCCTGCTCTCGGCCTACCGAACGAGGTGGCGTTTGCCGGCCTGACGATCATGATGATGGTCAGCGCCATTGCCGGCCCCGTGACCGGCCGCTGGCTCGGCCGCTACGGCGCCGCCCGCGTGCTTTCGGCCGCCTCGCTGACCTTTGCGCTTGGCCTGCTGCTGCTTGCCGCCGCAAACGGCATCGTGCTCTATGCCTGCGCCTGGGTCGTCATCGGCATCGGCGGCGCGTTCGGCCTGTCGGCGCCGGCCTATACCGCCGTCGTCGAGCGCGAAGGGGTAAACGGCAAACGCGTCATCGCCATCCTGATGCTGTTCACCGGACTATCGAGCGCCATCTTCTGGCCGATCCTCAGCCTGCTCAACGAGGCGGTCGGCTGGCGGCTCACCTTTCTCGTCTGCGCGGCGCTGCAATTCTTCGTCTGCCTGCCACTGCATCTTTTCGCCCTGCCGAAACCGATCGTAGCGCAAGCCGAAGGCAGCACGGCCGAAATCGCTCCGGTACCGCTCACCAAGGCGGCGCGGCGCAAGGCCTTCCTGCTGATTGCCGCGGCGACGACGATCACGACCTTCATCACCTTCGGCATCTCGCCATCGCTGCTCGAAATCTTCCGCCAGTCCGGCGCCTCACCGGCCTTCGCGCTACAGCTCGGCTCAGCGCGCGGCGTCCTCGGCATCTCGGCGCGTTTCCTCGACATGCTGCTCGGCCGGCGCGGCAATCCCATGCTCAGTGCGGTCATGGGCATCGCGCTGATGCTGATCAGTTTCCTGACGATGCTGGTCGCCAGTCCGTCGGCGCCGCTGCTCATCACCTTCGTGCTGCTCTACGGCTTCGGCGCCGGCGTCATGACCGTCGCCCGCGCGCTTCTACCGCTGGCGCTGTTCTCGCCGGGCGAATATGGCCTGCAATCGGCCCGGCTGTCGCTGCCGCAAAACCTCGCCAATGCCATCGCCCCCGTCGTCTTCACCGCCATCCTCGACCGCGCCGGCACCGGCCCGGCACTTTTTGCCTGCGCCGCTCTCGCGGCATTGTCACTGGCCTTCATATTGATGCTGATGGGGCTGGTGCGCGGCGCCCACGCATCGCAGCCAAGTCCGGTCGCTCCCTGAGAGCCCAGCCCGTAAAATCAGCCATTCTTAATCTGTCTTGATTATCATCGACATCGGGACGAGAGCACCTTTGCGTCACCCAACGCGACCGCTGCAGCGATCTGGCGATGAACCGGCCGCCGCTTTTGGCGAATCTTTTGAATCGGTTGCCGTCGCCTTTTCGAAAATTGAATCCGGTGGCTCAGAAGTTGAGTCAGATTCAGGGCGATGCGAATCCGGATGGCTTCTCATCCACTTGAAATTTCAACGAAATGTGGCTCGGCCGCCGGCTGCCTGGGGAAATCAGAGCGGTCGCGTCACCGCCGTGCGGCTGTCGTAGTCGGCGGCAATGCGCTTTTCCCGGAGCGGCCGCACGCGATCGATCGAGAGCTGATAATCGGGATGGGCCTTGTAGGCGGCAAGGGCCGCCTCGTCGTCGAATTCGCCGTAGACCACGAGATCGATCTCGGTGCCCAGCTGATCGGTCTTCACATTGGTGCCGATTTCCAAAAGCCGCGCATGCGGAATGCCGGTCAGTATGGAAAGCCCGGCCCTCACCTCCTGCAGATGTTCCTCCTGCACGGTGAAGAAGACGATATGGCGGATCACGCGCAAGCTCCTGTCAGATTTGTCAAAATGATGCAGCGACCTTGGCGCATCCTATCGGACACGCGGCGCTCCAGATCTCAGCCGGGCGATAACATGCGCGCCCCAGGCCTTCAACCGCGCGCGCATGCCATGCGCAGCATCGGGACGTATCGCCGCATCGAAGGCCATGGCATAGGCTGCGAGCTTTTCCGCCCGGTCGGTACCATTGACGATGCGGCGCGCATTCACCCAGTCCGCGGTCGTCGCGTTCAGGTGATCGGCAAGCTTGTGGCCGGTAAAGCTGCCCTGCAGCATGCCTTCGATCAGGATCGTCACCGCCGCGTCCATCTCCATCGCGCGGTCGGGATCGGCAACGAGGTCGATGCCTGTCAGCACGCTCATCGCCTGATAATTCCGCTTATGGGTGAGTTGCACCAGACCGCGACCGAGCCAGCTGCGGCCATCCTCATCCGGCCGCCAATAGGGCGTCTTTACCCAGGAAAGCCGGCCCGCGGCAAAGGCCGTCTCCAGGATCTCGACCGCGCGCCCATCGCTATCGGCCAGCGTCTCCCGGACCGGCTGCATCGTGTAGGCGGTCTCGTGGTAAGCGGTTGCGAGGATATAGGCGAGCCAGCGCCGGTCGGCATCGGCAAACCGCCTTTCCCAGGCGTCGAGAATCGCCGTGATGCCCACTACCTGAGGCTGCGTCAGCTCTCCCTTGAAGAGTTCGCGCCGCACAGTATCGAAAAAGAAGGCCCGATCCATGTGGACAACCATTCCGCGCTTCCCATAAATTTCATGGTTAAAACCGTCTTAATCGATTAAAATCTATTTAATCGTTTAAAGTGTTTAAGCCACTGATTTACACACCTTTTGTCTTGTGCAATGCATCTTCCTGCCCTGAAGCCTTACCACGAAAAGAGGAGACTTCCGATGCAGATGCCCGCCAATGCCCCGACCACCATTCCCCAGCACGTTGTCGACCAGATGGAAAACGAATGGCGCCAGATTCGCCCTGAACGGGAAAATACGCGCCCGGCCCAACAGCCTCAACAACAACGCTGATATACGCAAAGCGATACCGATGTAAGCTCGAGCGCCACCGCGCCCGATCAATGCCCCGGCCAGTCAATCGTGGCCGGGCGAATTTTCACAGTTGCCATAACGTCCCGATGGCCTGACTCATCACAGCACAGCATCAAGCCGTTTCGCCAGCGTTTCCAGCGATCGGGTGAAAACTGCTGTATTATCAAGCGCGCGCGACAGCACCAGCGCGCCTTGAATGCCCGCGACGGCCTCCTCGGCGAGCGCCAACGCCTCTTCCTCCGGACAGCCAGCCCGCATCAGCGCCGAGCGCAAGGCGCCGACCCAGCGGATGAAATAGTTGCCGATCGCTGCTGAAAACCGTTCCCGGGTCTCATCGAGCGCAAAGGCGCCGACGAGGCAGATGCGGCGGCCGGAGCGGAAATAATCGTTCGCATTCGCCCACATCGCCGCGATCGCCTGATGGGCGTCGTCCTCTCTCAGCGGCCGATAGATCGCATGTTCGAACCAGGCATCGACCTCGGTGAGCACGGCGCCCGCCATCTCCTCCTTGCCGCCGGGAAAGAAGTGATAAAGGCTTCCCTTGCCGATGCCGGTGCGTTCGGTGATGCGGCTGAGCGACGTGCCCTCATAGCCGAGCTCGCGGAAGATTTCGGCGAGCAGCGGTACGATGTCGGCGCGTTCGTAGAGGGTCTTCACCGGCGGGCTTTCCTGGTTCGCTCTAGAGACCGAGTTCGCTCAGGCCCGGATGGTCGTCCGGCCGTCGGCCGAGCGGCCAATGATATTTGCGTTCCGATTCCCGGATCGGCAGATCGTTGATGCAGGCGAAGCGGCGCTGCATCAGGCCGGCGGCGTCGAACTCCCAGTTCTCGTTGCCATAGGAGCGGAACCAGTTGCCGCTGTCGTCATGCCATTCATAGGCAAAGCGCACGGCGATGCGATGATCGGTGAAGGCCCATACCTCCTTGATCAGCCGGTAATCCAGCTCCTTTGCCCATTTGCGGGTGAGGAAGGCGACGATCTCGGCGCGGCCGGTGATGAACTCGGCGCGGTTCCGCCAGCGGCTGTCCGGCGTGTAGACAAGCGAGACGCGCTCGGGATCACGGCTGTTCCAGCCGTCCTCGGCGAGACGGACTTTCTGGGTGGCGGTCTCAAGGGTGAAGGGCGGGACGAGGCTGGACATAGGTTCTCCTGGACAAGGGGTTCTCCTGGACAAGGAGCTCTCCGGTACTGAATGGTTTCATTGTACCGATCGGTACAATGATTGGCAAGGTGGGGCGAAACGGTGTTTCCCCTCATAGGTCGCGAGGCAGGCTCCAGCGCAGCGGCAGGGCATCCGGGCGGAACACGACCGCTTCGGGGGTGAAACGCCACAGCCGTTCCGCCCGTGGAAAGGCGGTAATCTCAGGGGACTCCAGCAGCACCTCGGCTCTTCCCGTCATCTGCAGCATGTCGCCGGTTGCGAAATCGACGAAGGCCAACCCCGCCTTCGGATTGACGAGGAAATTGCCGAGCGTGTTGAAGAACCGATTGCCGGGAAAATCGGGAATGGTCAGCACGCCATCGGCGCCGACATCGATAAAGCCGGCGTAGCCGCCGCGATGCGACACGTCCACCTGCCGTTCACCATTGTTGCGATCGACATAGGAGGCGACAAAGAACGTATCGGCTCCCTCGACCATCCGCCGCGCCCGATCGTCGAGCTGGCCGGAATGAAGCGGCGGTATCGCTGTGGCCAGATCGGGATCGCGGACAAAGGCGGAAGAGCGAGGCTGGATATATTGCGGGCAATTGCCGAAACTCTGGCCGACGCGCACGTGGAAAGTTCCGGCATCCGCCCTGCGGATCACACCGTTCAGCCGATTGCGCCGCCGGGTCTCGAGCTGGATGCCGAGCATCGCGATCGCATCGCCATCCTCCATGCCGGCGTCGGCAGGATCGGCCGGGTCGCGCGCCAGGCTGACAT
The DNA here is from genome assembly GCF_014197345.1 of Rhizobium sp. BK008. NCBI lineage: Bacteria > Pseudomonadati > Pseudomonadota > Alphaproteobacteria > Hyphomicrobiales > Rhizobiaceae > Rhizobium > Rhizobium sp. BK008. The sequence goes on from NZ_JACIFK010000004.1 coordinate 10,273, forward strand.
CAAGGATCTCCGGCTCCGGCGAGACCAAGAAACCCGGGTGCCCAGCCCGCACCGTCGCCCAGACGTCGCCCTTGGCATCAACCGCGCCGAGCACGATAAAGGGCAGCATCGGAAAGAAGGCGCGGTGCTGCTCCGGCATGGCCTTGCGGAGGAAATTGCGTCCCGGCCCGTCCATGCGCTCGACGACGCCGACGCTGCGCTGCATGGCGAGTTCACCTTCATGCCAGGGTGACGGCGCGTCCTGTCTTGTCTGCTCCAGCATCACGGGTCTCCTTGCGGGCATGGTTCGGGAAACCGGGACGGTGATCCGCCCCGGAGGATCTTATGCGGCAAGGCCGATCTTGGTCTTGCGAAAGCCGACGAAGCCCGGCAGCGCCTCGATGCGCGCAAGCCAGGCACGGACGTTTGGATAGGCCGAGATATCGACATTGCCCTCCGGCGCATTGGCAATGTAGCTGTAGAGCGCGATGTCCGCGATCACAGGATTGCCGCCGAGCAGGAAATTGCGGCCGTCGAGTTCCGCCTCGATCAGCGCCAGAATGCGATGCGCCCGGGCGATCACCTCGTCGGTGCGGAAGTCGGCGCCGAAGACGGTGACCAGGCGTGCAGCACATGGCCCGTAGGCGATCTCGCCTGCCGCAACCGAGAGCCATTTCTGTATCCGCGCCGCGGCCACCGCCTCTTCCGGCAGCCAGTCAGTGCGGCCGTATTTGCGTGCGAGATAGACGAGAATGGCAGAGGAATCGGCAATGACCGTGCCATTGTCGTCAAGGACCGGCACCTGGCCAAAGGGATTGAGCTTCAGGAAACCCGGCGCCTTGTGGGCGCCCGCCGCCATGTCGACCTCGACCAGTTCATAGGGCACGCCAAGCAGCGACAGGAACAAATGGGCCCGGTGCGAATGGCCGGAAAGCGGGTGATGGTAGAGTTTCATGATGGTTCCTTTGGTCTTCCTGATCGACGGGACGCGATAGCGATGGCCGTTTCGAAACCATCTGCGGCCAATTTACTGCCTTCCATCTGACTACAGTAGAATGCTAATCTGGAAGGCATACTCCCAATTCATGGAAGGATAGGATGGACCGCCTCGACGCCATGACCGTCCTTCTCGCCGTTGTCGAACAGGGCAGCCTGTCGGCCGCCTCACGGCATCTGCGATCCCCACTCGCAACCGTCAGCCGCAAGGTTTCGGACCTGGAAGCCCATCTCAACGCCCAGCTGCTGCAGAGGAGCAACCGGAAGATCACGCTGACAGAAGCGGGCCGCTCCTATGTCGAGGCGGCGCGGGAAATTCTCGACCGGGTGGAAGAAGCGGAACGGACTGCTGCCGGCGAATACAGTGCGCCGAAAGGCGAGTTGACGATGACCGCGCCGATCGTCTTCGGGCGGCTGCATGTCCTGCCCGTCGTGGTGGATTTCCTGAAAGCCTATCCCGATATCAATCTGCAGCTAATGCTCGGCGACAGGCTGTCGAACCTCGTCGAGGATCATATCGACGTGGCGCTCCGGATCGGCAACCTGCCGGACAGCAACCTGATCGCCACAAGGCTCGGCGCGATCCGCCGCACGGTCTATGCCAGCCCCGATTATCTCTTGCGGCACGCCCTGCCCCGGCATCCAGGCGATCTCGCCGCGCATGACTGCGTCACCTTCGAGGGCATGGCCTCGGCGCTGAGCTGGACCTTCACTGAAGGGAAACGCGATCTCACCGTGCCGATCCATTCGCGGCTTGCCGTCAACACCGCCGAAGCCGCGGTCGATGCGGCTGTCGCCGGTCTCGGCATCACCCGCGTGCTCTCCTACCAGGCCGCACGCGCCGAAATGGCCGGCCTGCTGGTGCCGCTGCTTCAGGATTTCGAACCGCCGCCGGCGCCGGTGCATCTCGTCTATCCCGCACAGGGGCTGGTGCCGCTGAAATTGCGGGCGCTGCTCGATTTCGCAACGCCGCGGCTGCGCGCGACGCTGAACAAGTCTCAGGCGAGCTTGCCCTCCTCCGCCTTGTAGAAATACTGGCTGGCGACCAGCCAGCCCTTCAGTGGCCGCAGCGGCGGAATGCAGGTGGCGAGCATGAAGGGGCCGGTGACCAGAAGCTGCACCCAGATCGGCGCCGAAAAGGCCACCTCCAGCCAGACGCCAAGCAGCACGCTCGGAATGCAGGCGAAGCAGATGACGAAGAAGGCCGGGCCGTCAGCCGGATCGGCAAAGGAATAATCGAGGCCGCAGACCTCGCATTGCGGCTGCAGCGTCAGAAAGCCCTTGAACATATGCCCCTCGCCGCAACGCGGGCAGCGTCCCCTGATGCCGGTCTGTATCGGAGGAAGTGGCGGATATTCGGTGTCCATGATGACCTCGTCCTATCTGGCGCGGAACATTGATTCCATCAATTCCGCACATTGAATGCATTCAATATAGTTACATTGCAAATGCATTACCAGTCAACTCGTCAGAATGCCGCAGGTTTCCTGCCGGCTGGCCGGGGCTGATCAACGGCAAACATGAAAATGGAGATCAAAGCGGCGCCATAACGGGAGCGCACCGAATGCGGCGGCCGCATTCGGCCATCCCGAACGGTTCGAGTCGCGGCGGATTTGATGGGTGACCCTTCCGGCTTTCGGATGCGCCCGGTAGGTTCAGCCGCACCGCTTGAACGTCAGAAGAACGAGGCCGCCATCTCGGGCGGGCCTTCCAGCGCATGGGCCATGAATTCCAGCGCGCCCTGCAACTTCTCCCGGGTGATCGGTCCGCCGAGGCAGACGCGCACCGCCTCGGGCGCCGTGCCCTCCACCGTGAAGGCATCGCTTGCTACGACGCCGATGCCGGAGGAGCGGGTATGGCTGCCGAAGGTGGAGCGGGTCCAGCCGTTGGAAAGCGGCAGCCAGATGTTGAAACTGATCGGATCGGCGCGGTAGCTGCCGGCAGGCAGGATGGTGGCGACCATCTGCTGGCGGGCGGCGGCCTCGGCACGGATGAAGCGCAGGATCGTATCGGCGGTGCCATCCTCGATCCAGCGGGTGGCGAGCGCCACGGTCAGCGGCGAGGCCATGACGTTGTTGGCGCGCATGGCGCTGACGAAGGGCCATACGGCCTTGCTGTCGGGCGCCACGACATAGGCAAGGCGCAGGCCCGCACCGATGCATTTTGCCAGTCCGCCAATATGCCAGGTCAGATCAGGCGCTGTTGCCGCGAGCGGCGCCGGACCTTGCTGCGGAATGAAGCCGTAGGCATCGTCTTCGACAATCGGCACGTGATATTTGCGGGCAACGGCGCAGATTTCCTCGCGCCGCCTGACCGGGATGGTCAGCGTCGTCGGGTTCTGCAGCGTCGGATTGAGATAAAGCGCCTTCGGCTTCAATCTCTCGCAGGCCTCGGCAAAGGCGTCGGGCAGGATACCGTCCTCGTCCATCGGCAGGCCGGTCAGATTGAGCCGCAGCTGGGCGGCGATCGAGCGCATGCCGGGATAGGTGATGACTTCCGAAAGCACGGTTTCGCCGGGTTTTGCCAGCAGACCAAAAATCGCCAGCAGGGCCGGATGGGCGCCTGGCGTGACGAAGATCCGCTCCTGCGACGGCACCAGCCCGCGACGGCTGAGCCAGGAGGCTGCAGCCTCCTTGTCCATGCTGGAGCCGCCGAAACCCTGATAGCGCAGCAGCGGAATGAGGCTCGCCGCCACCGCCGACATGCCCTCGCGCATGCGGGCAATCAGTTCCGGGTCATCCGGCTCCGGCGGCATGTTCATCGAGAAATCGACGACGGAGGCGCGGCGGGGATCGGGCGCGGCGTCGGGCGCAAAACCCTGGCGCTCCTTGTCGGCGCCACCGGTGACGAAGGTGCCGCGGCCGACATGCGAATCCACCAGCCCGCGCTTCTGCGCCTCGACATAACCTCTGGCTACCGTCGTGAAATCGACATTCAGCCGCTTGGCGAGTTCACGTTGCGGCGGCAGCCGGTCCCCAACCACCAGATGCCCGCTGCGCAAATCCATTTCGATCACGTCGGCGATCGCCATATAACGAGGACTGCTGCTGCGGCTGAGATCGGGATGCCAGTCTTTCATGTCGTGATCCGTGTCAGTCTGATTCCTGATGAGATTGACGGTATATTGTTGCACAATGCCGCTGTCACGAAAAATGTCGCGCGCCAAGTTGGGGAAGCGACGCTGGCCGGTATGGCGCAGCTTTTGCGCACTCCTTGATACGTTTTAATGACGGATTGTCGCCGGATTTGACTGCTATTTGCGCAAATACAATCTGGCACGTCAGCCGTCATCCACCGCGGGATCTCTTTTCCGGCAACATCCGCCCCGGCGAGGCGCTGCGGATCGAGTTGATCGGGCTTTCACCCGAGTAGTCCCGGGTGAGCCACGAGGACGGCAAGACAATCGGCAGCGTCTCAGCACGCATTGACGAGGGTTTGCCGCGAGCTATGGCTTCAGGCCGCCGCGAAAGCGTCAATGCCGGTCAACCTTGCCGACAGGATCCATAGGCGCGCTGCCTCCTCGGCATCGGCTGCATGGTCGCTGACACCGCCGGGTTCTCCATCCGTTGCGCGGATGGCGATATCGCAGTCCTCGCAATAGAGGCCTCCCATACCGTCGAGTTGCGGCGAGGTCGCCGCCCAGACCTGCGTGGCGGCCCCCTGGGATGGCGTCTTGAACGTCGGATCCATCGGATTGCCGTCCGCATCGATCCAGCCGGCACTGACCATTTCCTCCTTTGCGAGATGGCGCTGCAAGGGGGTAAAGATCTTGCCCGGGTGCAGCGAGAAGGCGCGGATGCCGCTGTCGCGCCCGAGCCTGTCCAGATGCACGGCGAAAAGTGCGTTGGCAGTCTTCGACTGGCCGTAGGCCCGCCATTTGTCGTAACCGGTCTCGAATTGCATATCCTCCCATCGTATGGCGGAGTTGCGATGGCCACCGGAGGAAACCGAAACGATGCGAGCGCCGCGCAAGATTGCCGGCCAAAGGCGGTTGACCAAGGCAAAATGGCCGAGATGGTTGGTCGCGAACTGTGCCTCCCATCCGTCGCCGACGCGCGTTTCCGGGCAGGCCATGATGCCGGCGCTGTTGATCACCATATCGATGCTGCGGCCAGACGCGACGAACCGCTCGGCAAAGACGCGAACGCTTTCGAGGTCGGAAAGGTCGATCCGATCAATCTCTACGCCATCGATGCCGGCGACCGCGCTGCGCGCCGCCTCGATGCTCCTTGCGCCGATGATCACCTTAGCGCCCGCGCCCGCCAGAGCCCGTGTGGCCTCGAGCCCGAGGCCGGAATGGCCACCGGTGACGATGGCGCGCTTGCCGGAAAGATCGAGACCGGCCAGAACCTCGTCGGCAGTCGTGTAGGCTCCAAATCCGGAGCCGATGGGGACTTGTTTGTCATTCATGATAATTACCCTTTTTCCGTGTTGCCGTCGCTCGGCACGACGACCGCGAGAATAAGGCGTGGCCTCCAGACGATCTATGCGCTAGAGTCCATCATCTCTTCGCCATCGTCCGGATTTCTTCATGGACCCATTATCCGATGTTCTCGCACTGCTCAAACCGCGCAGCTATGTTTCCGCGGGGCTTGATGCTGGCGGTGCTTGGGCGATCGATTTTCCGCCCCCTGATGGCATCAAGTTCAACGCGGTGATATCAGGCGGGTGCTGGCTGAGCGTCGATGGCGTCCCCGAAGCTGTCCGCCTCGAGGAAAGCGACTGCTTTCTGCTGACGAGCCGCCGAGCCTTTCGTCTCGCCAGCGATCCGACTCTCGAAGCGATCCCGTCCGACGCGATCTATTCGATCGCCCGCGATGGGATTGCGACTTGCGGCGGCGGCGGCGATTTCTTCCTGATCGGCAGCCGTTTTTCCTTTTCGGGGGGAAATTCGGACATCCTTCTCGGAATCCTGCCGCCGATCGTCCATGTGAAGAAGGATTCCGATCACGCCGCCGTGCTGCGCTGGTGTCTCGATCGGATGACGCGCGAATTGCGTGACCAGCAGCCGGGTGGCTTTCTGATGGCGGAGCATTTTGCTCATGTCATGCTCATGCAGGTATTGCGCCTCCATATCGCATCGCCGAATGCGCGCGGCGTCGGCTGGCTTTTCGCGCTTGCCGACCGGCGGATCGGTGCGGCTATCCGTGCGGTGCACGCCGATCCGGCCCGCAAGTGGACCTTGCAGTCGCTGGCTGAACGGGCCTCGATGTCCCGGTCGAGTTTTGCTCTCCACTTCAAGGAAAAGGTCGGGCTTGCCCCGATGGACTATTTGACGCGCTGGCGCATGCTTCTCGCAGGTGACCGATTGACGAACTCGGCTGAAGCAATCGCCGGTGTTGCCCTGTCGCTCGGCTATGAATCCGAAAGCGCATTCAGCACTGCTTTCAAGAGAGTGATGGGATGCTCGCCGCGGCAATATGGTCGCGCTCAACTGCCCGGAGCCATGCGAGATAGTCTCGGCGCTCAGTGAAACCTTTGATTGGTGCAGGCATCAGCGTTGGCCTGCCGAAATTCCGTCCGATACGGCCTTGCACCCGCCGTTCATTCTCTTACCTATTCAAGGAAGAATGCTCCGGCGCCCATCGGGATGAAAGCATGAATATCGATCCGATTCTGCGGTCAGTCGTGGCCGTCCGTTCCTCCATTCCGGAAGATGCCTTTACAGCGCAGACGCTGGGCACTGTCCGGGAGGGCAGCGGCGTGGTCATTCGCGACAACGGGCTGGTGCTGACCATCGGTTATCTCATCACCGAGGCTGAAGAAGTATGGCTCACGACCCATGACGGGCGCGTCGTTCCCGCCCATGCGCTTGCCTACGATCAGGAGAGCGGCTTCGGCCTGGTGCAGGCGCTTGGCCCGCTGAATGCGCCGGCGGTGGATCTCGGCGACGCGGCCACGGCCAAGCCCGGCGATCCTGTCGTGCTCGCCGATGGGATCGGAGAATTCGTCCAGGCAAACATCGTCGCCCGGCAGGAATTTGCCGGCTACTGGGAATATCTGCTGGACGAGGCGATTTTCACCGCACCGGCTCATCACTCATGGGGCGGCGCCGCCCTGATCGGTTCGGACGGCAAACTTCTCGGCATCGGTTCGCTTCGCCTGCAGATGAGCCAGGGCGACGAGGTCGCCGATATCAACATGGTCGTGCCGATCGACCTTTTACCGCCGATCCTCGACGATCTGTTGAACCGGGGCCAGGTCAACAAGCCACCGCGGCCCTGGCTCGGTGCCTTCTCCGCCGAGAGCAATGGCGGCGTGGTGGTGATGAGCGTGGCCGAAGGCGGTCCGGCCGCCCAGGCGGGCCTGCGGCAGGGCGATATCATCTCGGAGATCCGCGACGAGGAGATCGACGGCCTGGCCGATTTCTACCGCAAGCTCTGGAGCAGCGGTCCCGCCGGCGCCGAGATCCCCATGCGGGTCCTCAGGAACGGCCGGGAAGCCTGGCTGCGCATCAAGTCCGCCGACCGCAACAGCTTTCTCAAGAAGCCTCAGTTGCAATAGGGGCGCGCCGGCGCCCCAAAACGCCGATTACATCCACCTCAAAGATTTTCCCGCGTGATCGTCAGGAAGCGCACTGGCTCGGCGCTGACTTCCACCTCGATGAGACCAAGCCTGTTCAGGGCAAGGTCTATCGAACGCCTCGCCTGGACCTCCGGCGCCTGATCGAGCACGATCGACATGATACCGCGACGGAGATAGTCCTGCGTCTGCCCGGTCAATTCGTGGCCGACCCAGAAGGGCCGCCCGGCCTTGTTGGCCGCGAGAACCCTGGCAACGCCCTTGTTGTCGCCGCCGGCGCTATAGACGCCGATGATGCCGGGCTCCCGCCTGAGCGCCGCTTGCAGCAGTTCGATGGCATTGTGTTCGTCGTCGAGATCGAACATGACTTCGGTGAAACGATGCTCGTTTGAAGCATGGTCCGAGAGATAGGCGGAAAAGCCGCGGATCCGCTCCTTATGGTTCTCATAGGCGCCGCTATGGCAGAGAGCGACGAAGGAGCCGGGGCGCTGCGCCAGCATGCCCGACATGTAATGGGCGGCGGTGCGGCCGGCGGCATAATTGTCGATGCCGACATAGGGCAGTTCGGGGGCCGGACGGGTCATGATCTGGACGACGGGAATGCCGAGCTCTGCGGCCTTGCGCACGCTGGTGACGACATCGGCATGGTCGGGCGCGACCACGATCAGCGCCGACCGGCGGGCCGTCGGGTTGGCGATATAGCGGGCAAATTGCGCCGGCTCGTTCTCGCGCACGAAGGTGCGGTGAACGACGATGCTGTCGTCGAGCGAGGCGGCGATGCGCTCGAACGCCCGGTTCAGGCGCGAATAGAAGCTGGTCTCCGGGCGAACCAGGATCACCTCGATCCGGATCAGGCCGCGATGGGCGACCGGCAGGCTTTGCCGGTATTCAAGCCGTCTTGCCGCGAGAAACACCTTCTCCACCGTCTCCGGCCGTACGCCGCCGCGATTATTGAGGACGCGCTCCACCGTCGCGGTGCCGACGCCGGCTTCCCGGGCCACATCCTTCAAAGTCACCTTCGTCACAGGCTTATTCACTCCCAAAGCTGACACAGCAGAGCATCCGCGCTTCGCACGGTCAATGATCAAATTTGATCATCGAAGCATTGGAATATCGAGGCGCCGCGGCAGTATCGTGGCGGCAATCCGGGAGGAGCACCGGAAGCATGAAACGAGATCAAGGAGCGTCCGCCGGCGATGGCTGGGGATGACGGAGGAACCAGATGAAGATCGCACTCGACCCGCATATGCACCGTCACCTCAACCTCAACGACCTCTGCCGCAAGGCGGCGGAGCTCGGCTATGAGCATATCGAGCTTTCGCCGCGTGACGATTTTCTGCCCTGGTGGGTGCGCCCGCGGGCACACAAGGAACGCATCGCGGAATTCAAGGCGGCGCTGAAGGATCATGGCGTCCAGCTCGCCTCGCTGCTGCCGATGTATCGCTGGGCGAGCCCGCATGAGGATGAGCGGCAGGCGGCGGTGCGCTACTGGAAGGAAGCGATCGAAATCGCGGCCGAAATGGGCTGCGATACGATGAACTCGGAATTCGGCCGCGGCCCGTCACCGGATCGCAGCCACCGCTCCAACTGCTGCGGCGGCATGCACACCCGCGAGCACAGCGAGGCAGCCTGGTGGCGCTCGATGGAAGAGCTCGTTCCGGTGTTCGAGCGCGAGGGTGTCACGCTCAACATGGAGCCGCATCCGGAAGACTGGTGCGAAACGCTGCATCCGGCGATCGACATGCTGAAGACCATCGGCTCGAAGAACGTCAAGTTCCTCTATTGCGCGCCGCATACTTTCTATTTCGGTGACGACATGGCGCGGATGATCCGCGATGCCGGCCCGCTGATCGCCCATGTGCATGTGGCCGATACCTACAATCACAAGGCGTCGTCAGGGCTGCGCTACATCATCAACCCGCCGGGCGCCAAGGTGACGATCCATCAGCACATGGATATGTACCAGGGCGAGATCAACTGGGATGTGTTCTTCTCCTCGCTCGCCGCTGTCGGCTTCGACGGCATCATCACCGCCTGCGTCTTCGGCTGGGAAGACCGCGCCGATGAATCCGGCCGCTTCATGCGCGCCGAAATCCAGAAATATGTCGACAAATACTGGCCCGGGAAACGCGGCTGACCCTCGGCATCACCACTATCAGGAACAGAACCGTGACCATCACGATTACGACGGCCCCCTGCTGCTGGGGCGTTGATGACGTCAGCAATCCAAACCTTCCCGCCTGGGAGCGGGTCTTCGACGAGGCCGCCGCCGCCGGCTATGGCGGCCTTGAGCTCGGGCCCTACGGCTACGTGCCGCTCGATGATGCGCTGGTCGCCAAGGCGCTTGCCGAACGCAATCTGTTCATCGTCGCCGGCACGATCTTCGACGATCTGGTCTCCGCCGACAATCGGGAGACATTGCTGCGGCAGACCGACGAAATCTGCGCCGTGATCACCCGGCTGCCGCAGCCGGAACAGGTGGCGGGCCAGCGGTTCAGGACGCCCTATCTCACGGTCATGGACTGGGGCCATGACGAGCGAGACTATGCCGCCGGCCATTCCGATCGTGCGCCGCGCCTCGACGACAAGGCCTGGGCCGGGATGATCGCCAATATCACGGCGATCGCCGAACTTGCTCAGCGCAAATACGGCGTTCGCGCCGTCATCCATCCGCATGCGGGCGGCTATATCGAATTCGCCGACGAGATCGAGCGGGTGGCGGGTGACATTCCGCAGGCAGTCGCAGGATTCTGCCTTGACACCGGCCATACTTATTATGCCGGCATGGACCCGGTGGAGACGCTGCGCCGCTATGCCGACCGGCTCGACTACGTCCATTTCAAGGATATCGACCAGGCCGTCTTCGACCGCGTGCTCGGTGAAAGGATCCGCTTCTTCGAGGCCTGCGGACAGGGCGTGATGTGCCCGATCGGCCGCGGCATCATCGACTACCCCGCCGTCAAGCGGACGCTCGAGGAGATCGGTTATCACGGCTTCATCACCGTCGAGCAGGAGCGCGATCCGAGGAATGTCGCCGGCAGCCTCGACGATGTGAAGCAAAGCCGCGATTACCTCAGGTCCGTTGGTTTTTAGGGAAAACACTATGACGAATGACAGGCGAAAGCCGATCCGCTGGGGCATGGTCGGCGGCGGCAAAGGCAGCCAGATCGGCTATATTCATCGCTCGGCGGCGCATCGCGACGACGTCTTTGCCCTTGCGGCGGGTGCCTTCGATATCGATCCCGAGCGCGGGCGCGCCTTCGGTCTAAATCTCGGGCTCGACGCAGCCCGCAGCTACCCGGACTATGCGACGATGTTTGCCGCCGAAGCCGCACGCGCCGACGGTATCGAAGCGGTGTCGATCGCAACTCCCAACAATACCCATTTCGCGATCTGCAAGGCAGCTCTCGAACATGATCTGCATGTGATCTGCGAAAAGCCGCTCTGCTTTACCATCGCCGAAGCCGAGGAGTTGAAGGCGCTGTCAAAAGCGCGCGGTCGGATCGTCGGCGTGACCTATGGCTATGCCGGCCATCAGATGATCGAGCAGGCGCGCGCCATGGTCAGGAATGGCGATCTCGGTGAGATCCGCATCGTCAACCTGCAATTTGCCCACGGCTTCCACAGTGCTGCGGTCGAGGAGCAGAACCCGTCGACGCGCTGGCGTGTCGATCCGAAATTCGCGGGCCCCAGCTATGTCCTCGGCGACGTCGGAACCCATCCGCTCTACATTGCCAAGGTCATTCTGCCGCACCTCAAGATCAGCCGCCTCCTCTGCACCCGCCAGAGCTTCGTCAAAAGCCGCGCGCCGCTGGAGGACAATGCGGTGACCCTGATGGAATACGACAATGGCGCGATCGCCACCATCTGGTCGAGCGCCGTCAATGCCGGCTCCATGCACGGCCAGAAGATCCGCATCGTCGGCTCGAAGGCCAGCATCGAATGGTGGGATGAGCGGCCGAACCAACTCTCCTACGAGATCCAGGGGGAACCCACCCGCATTCTCGAGCGCGGCATGGACTATCTCTATCCCGAGGCCAGGATCGACGACCGCATCGGCGGCGGCCATCCGGAAGGCCTTTTCGAAGCCTGGGCAAACCTCTACCGTCGCTTCGGCTTTGCCATCAACAGAGTGCGCGGCCTCGCGCCGGCGGGCATTGAAGATCTTGTCTTTCCCGATGTCGATGCCGGGTTGGAAGGGGTGCGCTGGGTGGAAAACTGCGTGCAGTCCGCCGACGCCGGCGGGGTCTGGCTGGATTATCGCTAGGCCGTCAACCGCGGTGTGACGCTATGCTCAGATAAGCCGGTCGTCATCTTCCGCCGCCTGCGGCGCGCGGCGACGCGTGCTGTCGTTGGCGGCTTTTTTCTGCCCGTCGGCTGATGCCTCAGGGACTTTCTTGAGGCTTTCGCCGCCGGCGTCGTCTGCGGCTGGCTGCGGGTCGCTCTTTTTTTCAAAGCGGATCATGGGTCATTTCCTGCTTCAACAGTGGGAGCGCTCCGCAGATATATCGGAGCGCTCTGGAAGAACGGTGTCAGACGGCAAGCGCAGTGGCGCAGCCTTGAACACTTCGGCTGTCGGACGAGGTCTGCCCAGGCATGGTTGCCCAGCCGCCCGCCTCGACAAACTGACGCTGCTTGTAGCCATCGTTAAGCGCTTTGAACTCGATCAGTTTAGCGCTCGCATCCGGCGCCGCCTTGAACCGCTCGACGCAAATGGCCGACGCCAATTCTCCGCGTGCGGTATCGCCGGCGGCGGCTGCCGCTTTGCTTGACGTGCCGCCTGTGACCCAGCCTCCCCAGCTGAAGCCGATGATCATCGTGGCGATCGCCGTGACGACGCAGGCCCAGACGAGAAGCGTCTTGGATGGCTGGTAATTGTCGAAACGCTGGGTAATCGATGTCTTGCTGCTGCTCTGCACGGACATTGGAATTCTCCCTGTCTATTGTTCGGGTTGCGCCGTCCGGCGACGCCGGACCGGTTCAGGCTGGCCTCAGTATCCCATATCGCCCATGCCGCCATTTCCGGCTGCAGGAGCAGAGTCTCTTGCGGGAATGTCGGCGATCATCACCTCGGCGGTGATCAGAAGCGCCGCAATCGAGCCGGCGTCCTGCAGAGCGGTGCGTACGACCTTGGCCGGATCGACGATGCCGGCCTCGATCATATCAACATAGGTCTCCGTCTGTGCGTCGAAGCCCTGATTGTGATCATTGCTGCCGGCGAGTTTTCCGACGACGATGGAGCCTTCGAACCCGGCATTGTCGGCGATCTGCCGGATCGGGGCTTCAAGCGCCCTGAGCACGATCGAGATGCCGGCCGTCACGTCGGCGTTGTCGCCGGTCAAACCCGTCAGCGCCGACTTCGCGCGCAACAGTGCCACGCCGCCGCCCGGCACGATGCCCTCTTCGACCGCCGCACGGGTTGCGTTCAGCGCGTCGTCGATGCGGTCCTTCTTTTCCTTGACCTCCGTCTCGGTCGCACCGCCGACACGGATGACTGCGACGCCGCCGGCCAGTTTCGCCAGGCGTTCCTGCAGCTTTTCCTTGTCGTAGTCGGAGGTGGTCTCCTCGATCTGCGCCTTGATCTGCTGGATGCGCGCCTGGATGGCCGCTTTATCGCCGGAACCGTCGATGATCGTGGTGCTCTCCTTGTCGATCAGCACGCGCTTGGCGCGGCCGAGCATATCGAGCGTGACGTTTTCGAGCTTGATGCCGAGATCCTCGGAAATCATCTGGCCTGATGTCAGCACGGCAATATCTTCCAGCATGGCCTTGCGGCGGTCGCCGAAGCCCGGCGCCTTGACGGCCGCGACCTTCAGGCCGCCGCGCAGCTTGTTGACGACCAGCGTCGCCAACGCCTCGCCTTCGACATCCTCAGAGATGAGCAGAAGCGGTTTGCCGGTCTGCACGACGGCTTCCAGGATTGGCAGCATCGCCTGCAGGCTGCCGAGCTTCTTCTCGTGAAGGAGGATATAGGGGTCCTCCAGTTCCACGCGCATCTTCTCGGCATTGGTAACGAAATAGGGTGAGAGGTAGCCGCGGTCGAACTGCATGCCCTCGACGACGTCGAGTTCGGTCTCGGCGGTGCGCGCCTCCTCAACGGTGATGACGCCCTCATTGCCGACCTTGTCCATCGCCTTGGCGATCATCTCGCCGACGCTGACGTCGCCATTGGCGGCAATGGTGCCGACCTGGGCGATTTCGCCTGACGATTTGACCTTCCTCGCCCGCGCCTGGATCTCCTTGACCACCGCAACGACGCCGAGATCGATGCCGCGCCTGAGATCCATGGGATTCATGCCGGCAGCGACGAGCTTTGCGCCTTCACGAAAGATGGAGGCCGCAAGCACCGTCGCCGTCGTCGTGCCGTCGCCGGCAAGATCATTGGTCTTCGACGCCACCTCGCGCACCATTTGCGCGCCCATGTTCTCGAACTTGTCGGCGAGCTCGACTTCCTTGGCGACGGTGACGCCGTCCTTGGTGATGCGCGGTGCGCCATAGGCCTTGTCGATGACGACGTTGCGGCCCTTGGGGCCAAGCGTGACCTTGACGGCGTTGTTGAGCAATTCGACGCCGCGCAACAGGCGATCGCGCGCATCGGTGGAGAATCTGATTTCCTTGGCAGACATGATATTGGTCCAGTTCGGTCTTGAGATACGGATCGGAATGCGATCGATCAGGCGGCCTTTTGAGAGGCCACTCCGATCTTTTCGACGATGCCCATGATGTCGGTCTCCTTCATGATCAGAAGGATCTCGCCCTCGATCGTGACCTCTGCCCCCGACCATTTTCCGAACAGAATGCGATCACCGACCTTGACGTCGAGCGGGTTGAGAGTGCCGCTATTGTCGCGCAGGCCCGGGCCGACTGCGACCACGTCGCCTTCCTGCGGCTTTTCCTTGGCGGCGTCTGGAATGATGATCCCGCCCTTGGATTTGACATCGCCTTCCGCACGTCGAATGACGACGCGGTCGTGAAGTGAACGGAATTTCATAGAGGTCTTTCTGCTGCCGGCGCATATGGCGGCTGCAACACATAAATAGCACCCGTGGCACTCGATTGATAGGAGTGCCAAGAAATATTATTCACGCTGAAAAATTCAGGAAATCATTTCGGCGGGATGTTTTGTAATAATTATGAATTGAATAGAATTTCTTGAGCCATTACGCTCCATTTTATTTACGTGACCGCGGAGTTAATTTGGCGTTTTTTATAGATAAATCCGAATTTATCTTGATTTAAACGCAATCCAGGCGTAACGATAAGTCTCGTCGATTTGGCCGACTTGGCTTCGCGGTGTCAGAGACCTACGACCCGCCATACACCACCGAATTCTCGATAGCGAATAATGACGTCGTTCCGGCGTGCATTTCGCGTATTCGATCCGGAATGAGCTTGGCGCTGACCGCGGATGTACCGGCAGCGCCGAGTTCGTCCGGTTCGGATCTCAACGATACAGGAAACGCATCGGCGTATTCCTGCGGAGGCCTTAGCCGTGACAAGCCGCACCACACAAACCGTCGTCCGCTTTTCATCTCCTTTCCGCCTGCCAGGTTTCGACGGGACACAGCCAGCCGGGGAATATCGCGTCGATTATGACGAGGAATTGATCGATGGCGTTTCCAGGCTTGCCTGGCGACGCGTCGGCGCTTTCATCCACCTGCCGGCGATCGCCGCACAGAGTTCGACGCTGCAGATGATGCCGATCCATCCGTCAGATCTCGAAACCGCACTCGAACAGGATCACCAGCAATCATGACCGCTACGCGCAACCCGCAACGCAACGGACGCCCCGTCCGACGCGAGGCAGCAACACATATCTTCAAGGTGGGGCAGACCGTCCGGTTGAAGGACGGGTTCTTCATCGTTCCCTCCAAACTCCCCGATACATACCGCATTACCGCCACGCTGCCTCCGAGAGGCAATGTGCTGCAATACCGCATCCGCAGTGACGACGAACGTCACGAGCGGGTGACGACGGAAGACAGCCTGGAACCGCTAAACCTATCGCCCGGCAGCGGCGCAACACTGATCGAGACAACGTTTGGCCACGGCCCGAATGACGGAAGGTTGACATCGTGAACAGTCATGAAGACGAAGGAAGACCGAACGCCTTTGCTGTCGGCAACAACAAGGGCGGCGCGGCCGGCCACTACGCCATGGACATCGGACGCGACCGCCGGATCGAACCCGCCCGTTCGTGGACCGTCTATCACGCGAGCGTTCCGACGCACGCGGACCATGCCGTGAACGGCGCGAGCCGTTCGCAGGCCGGGAGAGACATGCTGTCCTTCAATCTTCTCAACATCGGATACCGGAAGGAATGGCTCAGGCTATCCGACGCTGCGCAGATCGCTCGTGACACCCCGCCGGCTCATCCGTGGCGTTAGGATCCGGCCCCTACTCCGCCCTTCCCCCAAATCACGTGACAGCGTCGCAGGGCTTGCGCTGAACAGCGGCAATTCGGCGCGCCGATTTCTTCGCCAAGGCGCTCGAGCGGATCGCCAGCCTTTTTGAACGACGCCCTTTCGTTGACTTCGGACCGCGGTTGAAAGATGTTGGCGTCGTGCCATCTTGAGGGATGAGCCGTCCTTCGGAGACCAAGGGAAGTCAGGGAGTTTGCGTCCATGTTCGATCACGTCTCCATCGGCGTAAAAGACATCGAAAGAGCCCGCCGTTTCTACGACGCGGCGCTGGCGCCGCTCGGATATGAGCGGCTGTCCAATTCCGACACGATGATCGGCTACGGCCCGGAAAGGGTCGGCCTCTGGGTGATGCAGGTCGAACACCCCGTTGTTGCCGATCTGCGATCCGGGCTGCATTTCTGCTTCGTCGCCCCGAACGAGGCTGCGGTCGATGCCTTTCACGCGGCGGCCGTCGCCTCCGGCGGCACGGATAATGGCGAACCGGGGATCCGGCCGGATTACGGACAATTCTATTACGCCGCCTTCATCATCGACCCGGACGGCTACCGGCTCGAAGCCTATTTTCATAAAGGCGAGCTGTAACAAGCCGACTGACCGTCAGAAAACCGCGCATTTTCCCTTATAGGCTGATCTCAATAAGCCGATCCCGAGGGGTCGTTCAAATTATGGCGCTCGGATCCCTCGAGCGGCGGATTGAAGACGCTGACGAGGATCATATCCTGGTCACGGCCGCCGCGCAGCAGATGCTTGTCATGCTTGTCGAGCACATAGATATCGCCTTGACGGATCGGAAAGACGGTGCCGTCCATATCCTCCACCTCGCCCTCGCCGGCGATGCAATAGCAGGCTTCGAGATGCTGGCGGTATTCGAGAAGCGAAACGGTGTTGGCGCGCACGATCGTATGACAAACGGTAAACCCCATCCCGTCCTTTTCCGTCAGCAAACGGTGGCTCGTCCCATTGCCCCATTCCACAAAATAGTCGGTTGCTTCGACATCCTTCAGGCTGCGCACATACATTCCGCTCTCCTGGTGTAAGAAAATTTGACACGTCAGCGATACTGTTCAGATCCGCTTCCTGCAGTCATACTGGTGATCTCCATATTCGGACAAATGATGATTTCTATCGGATAGCTGAGGAAAACTTACAGATGACACTTCCATTCGGCGCATTGAGAGCCTTCGAAGCGGCAGCGCGTCTTTCAAGTTTCTCACGCGCCGGCGACGAATTGCGCGTCACGCATGCCGCGATCAGCCATCAGATCCGTCATTTGGAGGAATGGTTCGGACGTGCCTTGTTTCTGCGTGAAAAACGCGGCGTGCGGCTCGCACCCGAGGCCAAAAGCTTTGCCGAAACCCTATCGAGCAGTCTTGAAAGAATTTCCGCAGAAGCGGAATTATTGAAGCTCAGGACGAGATCCGAGATCACCGTCGGCTGCATCCCGTCCATCGCGACGCGATGGCTGATACCATCGCTCAGCGATTTCCTGGCGAGGCATTCGGATGTCACAATAAAGGTGGTCTACGCCATGGCCGAACAGCGTCTGCGTGAAACCGGCTGCGATGTACTGATTACGCTTGGCGCCGACACCTTCGAAGGCGTCGTTTGCCACCAGCTTTTCTCCCGCGCCACTCAACCTGTCGCCAGTCCGCGCTATCTTGAAAGAAAGGGCAGCATCTACCACGCGACACAGATCGCAACGGCAGACCTGCTCCACGACGAGACCACAGCGCATTGGGCGCAGTGGCTCGACAAGGCGGGCGTGCCGTTGACGCCAACGCTAAAGGGGCCGGTGTTTCAAGACTTCAATTTGCTCGCAACCGCCGCCATTGCCGGTCATGGCGTGGCACTTTGCCCGGTCGAGTTATGCCGCCGCGAAATCGAGAATGGCGACCTGATCGTGCTCTCGGACATCGCGATTCTCGCACAGGAGAGCTATTTTCTGATCTGCAGGGCTTCTCCCCAAAAATCAATTTCAGCCTTCTGTACGTGGTTCAAATCGGTCATTGAATAGACGGAGGCCGGGGCGACAATCTCGATGCAATCACCCCTGAGTCAAGCCGCAGCTCTCGATATCGATACGCGGCAGCCGGAGGCTTCGAGCGCCTCGCTGGCGACGTCAAGGAACAGGCCGCGGAACCAGCGCGCCCGGCCGTCCGCCTGGTCGACGCGGCGATAGAGCATGGTCACGGGATCGGCCGGCAGGGAAAGCGGCGGCTGGCAGATCGTCAGCCCATGCAATTGCGCCATGCAGCGACCGATCGATTCCGGCACCGTGGCGATGGCCGGCATGGCCCTGAGCGCCGTCGGCAAGGCGGAAAAACGCGGCACCGTCGCCACCACCTGCCTGACGTGGCCAGTGCGGCTCAGCGCGCTATCGATGCTGGTCGCGGCATTGCCTTCGAACGAAACGGTGACATGGGCGACATTGGCGAAATCCTTGAGGCTCAACGGCGCCTTCAGCCGGAGCTGGGCTTCATCGTAGATGCAGATCGAGGCCTGATCGAACAGCGGCGCGCGGATGTGCCAGGAGGCCGGCTCTTCGTGCACCGAGACGCTGAAGTCGAAGACGCCCTCGTCCAGCCGGCGCGCGGCATCGCGCTTGTCGGAAGCGATGCCGATCAGCCGGGCGCCGGGTGAGAGCTGGAGAAGACGGGCGGCAAGCGGGCCGAAGAAGGCCGATTCGAGATTGTCGCACATGCCGATGCGGAACTCGCCCTGCCAGCTGGCCGGATCGAATTCGGCCTGCGGGCGGATGGCACGCTCGATGCCCGACAGCGCATCCTCGATCGCCGGGGCGATGGAAAGGGCCCGTGGCGTCGGCTGCAGGCCGCGGCCGACGCGCACGAACAATTCGTCATCCAGCGCCTCGCGCAGGCGCCGCAAAGCGGCCGAAAGACCGGGCTGGCCAAGCAGCAGCCGCTCTGCGGCGCGGCTGACATTGCGCTCCTGCATCAGCACCGAAAAGGCCAGCAGCAGATTGAGGTCGATCTTGCGAAGAGTGGCATCATTCATCATCACCAGTAATACCTGGCATGGCTACTATCAATTTGCAATAGGAAAGGAAGCTGTACATTTTCTCGTTCCCTGCCGCCCGGCAACCTCCCCCGATGAGGCGGCAGCAAATAAGGAACGATTTCGATGACTCTTTCCAAATCGCGAAACGGGGCAGGGCTGGCATTGCTGCTGCTCTGCGCCGCCAATTTTCTCGACGCCATGGATGTCTCCACCATCGGCGTCGCGCTGCCTGCCATCCAGGCCGAACTCGGCATGGAGGCGACCTCGCTGCAATGGGCCGTCAGCGCCTATGTGCTCGGCTATGGCGGCTTCCTGCTGCTCGGCGGCCGGGTCGCCGACGTCTTCGGCCATCGCCGCGTCTTCCTCTGGTCGCTGGCAATTTTTGCCACCGCCAGCATCGCCGGCGGCTTCGTCGACAGCGGCCCGACACTGATCGCCGCCCGGTTGATCAAGGGCATTGCCGCCGCCTTCACCGCGCCGGCCGCCCTGGCGCTGCTGCTCTCCGTCTTCGGCGAGGGAACGGCGCGGGCAAAAGCGCTCGGCGTCTTCTCCTCCACCGGCGCCGCCGGCTTCGTGCTCGGCATGGTGATCGGCGGTGCTGCGACGATCTTCAGCTGGCGGGCGACGCTCGTCATGGGCGCGCCGGTCGCCATCCTGACGCTCCTTCTTGCGCCGCTGGTGCTGCCGGCCGACCCGAAAAGAACCGGACCGCGGCCGGCCTTCGACTGGGCCGGCGCGCTGACCATCACACCCGGGCTCTTGCTCTTCGTCTTCGGGATCACCAACGCTGCGGCAGCGGGCTGGCAGGCCTTCCCGACCTGTTGCTCGCTCATCGCGTCGCTGGTGCTGATCCTGCTCTTCCTCGCGGTCGAAGCGCGCCATGCCGATCCGATGGTGCCGCTCGGCATGTTCCGTCGGGCCAAGCTTCGGCATGCCAATGCGATTGCCGCCCTCTTCCAGGGCGCCTATGTCGGCTTCCAGTTCCTGGCGACGCTCTACTATCAGAACGCCATAGGCTGGTCGGCCTTCACCACCGGCTTCTGCTTTGCGCTTGGCGGCGTCTTCGTGATGTTCCTGGCGCCACGTTTTGCCACACTCGCGCAAAATCGCGGCGCCACCGGGCTGATGGCGGTGGGTGTCGGCCTGCAAGCCTTCAGCTACATCTTCTGGGTGACCGCGCTCGGACATGTCGACCCGATCCTGCTCGTTCTGTTCTCGCAGATCCCGCTCGGCCTCGGTTACGCCCTGACCTACCCCTCGGTGCAGGTCGCGGCCCTTTCCGATGTGGAGGACGACAAGGCTGGACTCGCCTCGGGACTGCTCTTTGCCTCCTTCCAGATCGGCGGCGGCATCGTGCTTGCGGCCGCCTCGGCGGTCTTCGGCGCCGCGCCGCATTTCGGCTGGGACCCTTATGTCGCCGGCATCGCCTTCGTGGCGTTGCTTGCCATCGCCATCACCCTGCTTGCAGCCGCCGGTCCGCGGACATCGGCCGCCCGGAGACCCAGCTATCAGGCGGCGGAATAACCATCTCGGCCCGCACCCTGACCGGTGCGGGCTGCCCATCAACCGGTGCGATATCCGCAGCAAGATTCCCGTTGCGTTGCCTCAGCGAAAGGCGCATGGTCCCGCCTTCGGCAGCCATCGCACGGGCGCTGCCGACTGAGGGTTTTTATACCCTCGCCCCGACGAAAGGAGGACCGATGTCTTCCACCTCAGAAAAGCCGCATCTGACCTCGTCCGATCTCGACATGCTTCAGGGCGTGCTCGACGACGCCGGCTACGACGCCAGAATCCTGATCGATGACGAACGGGTTTTCAACGTCGCGGCCATCCTGCTGATCAGGCTGTTCCAAGAGGGCGTCACCTCGCCGGCCATGCTCTCACGGGCGCTCGAACACCATTTCGGCAAGCCGAAGGCCCCGCCGAAAGTGGTAACTCCTGTCTGTAACCGATATGCGATACAGGGATTGCCCCGCGAAAGACGTGCCGCCGGCTAGCCAGCCGCCCGGCTCCGAAGGATTATTGTGCGGAAAACCCTCTTGCTTTGTATCTCAGTCGCAGCGGCCGCCTATTTCGGATGGGTGCAATTCGGAGCTTACCAGCAACGGCAGCAGGACAAGGATCTTGCAGACATCGACAAGGAGCGCCGGGTGGCGCTCCTTGAGATCGACGGCTGCCAGGCGAAAGTGGATCTGCTTCTGTCGATGACCGACCGCCTTCTCAAGGCCGGTGGCATGCGGGTGCCACTCGATATCGGGCGGGATATCGAACTCTGTTTGGCTCGCGGCATCATGTCGGCATCAGGCCTGGCCGAGATGGAAAGAACGAAGCTGATCCGGCTGTTTCCATTAAATGAATAAGCCCTGTGGAAATATGGCTTTCCTGCGGCGATGGCCTTAATGGCACCTCAATTTTATTCTATGAAGAGGGCTCGCTGATTTGGCCGATGCGGCATTTGCGGTGACCGGTTTTCCGGCCCCGCCATTTTCCCGATCGCGAAAGCATGGTGACGTCCCGTCTCAACGTCGGGTTTGGCTTTCGGTGACCTCTCCGGTCATCCGCCTCCAGACTGCGATGCGGTTTCAGCAGGCATCATTTTCATTCCATTCCTGCGGCCCGGTGTTGTCGGGTTGCCCCTCATGACGTTCCCGCGATCTCCAGTCGCGACCGACAAGCGGGGCGAATACCACGCAGGCCGCGGTTTTTAATGTCGATCCAAAGGGAGACTCATCCATGGCAAAAGGACAGGTAAGAAGCAATCGCGAGGTCCGGAAGCCAAAAAAGGACAAGCAAGCTGCGAAAGTGGAAAGCACATTCGCCAACCAGATGAAGACGGCGACCAAAGCCGCCCCGCAGGGCAGTGCTCCAAAAAAATAGGGGCTCGTCTCGAGCCCTGGACGGGGCTCTCATCATCGATGGCGCATAACAGCGCAAATCAAGATCGATTTGCGGAAGGATTATGCGCAGATTCAAAGTCACAGCGTGCCCTTTCAGCACGCCGCGCTCTGGCGTGACGGGATCACGCATGAACGTGTTTTAAAGAAAACGGAAGGTGCCACACAAAATGACCCCTCTTCATACCATGTACCGCTTCGACTATCCGCTATTCCTCATTCGCTCAGCCGTGGTGATTGCACTCGGCTTTTCGACTGTCGCTGCCTTTCACGGCGCTATTCTGTGATCGAATCTGCGCGCCGCAGCGAGTGCGAGGAAATCCGGGTTGCCCCTTCGGGCGAGCCTGACGAAAACCCGAAGCGATCCGAAGATCAAACCGCCCTTTTCACCGAGAAGGGCTGGTTGAAGATCCTTGCCCAATATCGCCAGCCACGGGCCGGACGCAGCGCCTTCGAGCTTGCCGTCACGGTCGTCCCCTTCGCGCTGTTCTGGGCCGCCGCATGGGCGGCGGTTCATTACAGCTTCTGGCCAGGTCTCATCCTCGTCGTTCCCGCCGCCGCTTTCCTGCTCCGGCTGTTCATGATCCAGCATGATTGCGGCCACGGCTCGTTTTTCGCCCGTCGCGGCGTCGACGACTGGGTTGGACGCACGATCGGCATCCTGACGTTGACGCCTTACGACTATTGGCGTCGGGCGCACGCAGAACACCACGCCTCGGCCGGGAACCTGGACGAGCGCGGCGTTGGCGACATCGAGACGCTGACGATTGCCGAATACAACGCGCTGTCGCGCTGGGGCCGGATCGGCTACCGGCTCTACCGGCACCCGATCGTGATGTTCGGCATTGGACCGGCATGGCTGTTTCTCATCAAGCAGCGCCTGCCTTTCGGCATGATGCGCTCCGGCGCCCTGCCCTGGATCTCGACCATGGCGACCAATCTTGCCATCGCAGCGGCCGCCGCACTGCTGATCTGGGCAGTCGGGATCGTCCCCTTTCTGCTGGTGCATCTGCCGATCGTGCTTCTGGCCGGCGCTGCCGGCGTCTGGCTGTTCTACGTCCAGCACCAGTTCGAGGAAACACATTGGTCGAAGAAGCCGGACTGGCAGTTCCAGCATGCGGCCCTGCACGGTGCCTCGCATTACGACCTGCCGCCGGTGCTGCGCTGGATCACCGGCAATATCGGCATCCACCACGTGCATCATCTGTCGAGCCGGGTGCCCTACTACCGGCTGCCGGAGGTGCTGCGAGACCATCCTGAGCTTGCCGATATCGGCCGCATCACGCTCATGGACAGCCTGCGCTGCGTCAAACTGGTGCTGTGGGACGAACAGGCGAAGCGGCTGGTGTCGTTTCGCGACGCAGCCCGGCTCGCCGCAGCAAGATAACCGGCGGGCTCTGAGCGGTTCCGCTTTTGAAGCGCAGACCGCTCTGACCTTTTGTTTTTACGAAAATCCAGGGAAACCGGTTGACGGTTTCCCTGGAATCGGTCGGGCTTTTGCAGACGCAAAACCCCGCGCAGTTTCGCTTTAGCGATAACCCGTCACATCCGCCGGCCTGCCCGGCTCCTGCACTTCCACCAGGTAGCGCCAGCAATCCGGCCGCGAACCGTCGATGTCGTCGAAGCCGTAGGTCTTCGCCACGCCGCCACTCGATAGCGACTGGCCGTTCCAGCGGCCGCGGTCGGGATCGGCGGCAATCGCCGCAACGGCGCGGCCGAGGAAACGCGGGGTTTCGGAAATGGCGAAATGCGGCTGTATCTTCGTCGCATCGCGCCAGTTCTCCTCGCGCACACCGTAGGCATCCAGCATCATTTCGGAGCGCAGCCAGCCGGGTGTGATCGACACGGCGGTGGCGCCGTGTTTCGCCAGATCCTGCGCATGCGCCCAGGCCATGCGGGTGACGCCTGTCTTGACGAGATCGTAGAAGGGCGAAAGCCGGTAATGCGTGTCATTGTATTCGGCCGTTCCGTCGGTTACTTCCACCAGCAGTCCACCCGGCCGCTCGATCATCAGCGGCAGCGCGTAGTGGGCGGTAATCAGATGTGTTTCGATGCCGAGCCGCAGCATGTGCAGGCCCTTGTCCAGCGAATGCTCCCAGACTGATTTGTCCCATTCGAACAGCTTCTCGCAGCCCCAGATGTCGTTGACGAGAATATCGAGCCGGCCGGCTTCCTCGCGAATGCGGGCGACCAGCGCCTCGACCTGTTGATTGACGAGGTGGTCCACCTGCACGGCAATGCCCTTGCCGCCGGCAGCGGTCACCAGCTCGGCCGTCTCCTCGATCGTCTCCGGTCTCATATATTCGGATTGCTGCGCGCGTGTCGTACGCCCGGTGACATAGACGGTGGCGCCGGCGGCGCCGAGCTCCATCGCAATGCCCCGGCCGGCGCCGCGCGTAGCTCCCGCCACCAACGCCACTTTCTCCCGCAAGTTCGCTGTCACTTCTCCATCCTCCACGCTAAAACGGCTCTCACGCCGAAATGGAAAGCGCCCCGGGTTTCCGGGGTTGGTTGTATATAAACGAATGATCGTTTACATTCAACATGAATGCGAGAGGAATTTCATGCCGCGCCGCCGCACAGTTTCCGATGAACAGCTTCTCGCCATGGTGCTTGCGCTGATCCAGGCACAGGGGCCGGATGCGGCGACCTTTGCGGCGGTGGCGAAAGCAAGCGGCCTTTCCGGCTCGACGCTGGTGCAGCGTTTCGCAACGAAGGCGGCGATGCTGCGCGCAGCATTGCTTTATGCCTGGGACAGGCTTGACGCGGAAACGGCGCGACTTGCCGGGACCGTGCCGAAAACCCCGGACGGCGCCGTCGCGTTGCTCGTCGGCCTGTCGCAGGACTACGGGGACGATGCCGCCGCCTATGGCGAAGGACTGCTGGTGCTTCGCGAGGATTTCCGCGATCCGGTGCTGCGCGCCCGGGGTGCTGCCTGGGGAACAGCGCTGATGGCTGATATCGCGCAATGTTTCGGATCGGCGAAGGCGCCGGAGACGATCGCCCGGCTGATGCTGTCGCAATGGCAGGGTTCGCTGCTCTGGTGGGGTTTTGGCGCCGAAGGGCCGGTGGCTGCCTATGTCGAGACCGAGTTGCGGCGTTTCCTCGGCGCGGTACCTGTCCATTCAGCCTAGGAGGCCGTGAAGATCATCGCCTTGATAAAATAAAGCAAGGCGGCGGTCGCGACGATCGTCGCCGATGTGAGCAGCAGTCCGATCAGGGTGACGAGACCATCCCGCTCCATCAGGGCAACGGCGAGCACCACCAGCGACAACACCGGCAGAATATTGCCGAAGGGGATCGGCAGCGCGATCACGACGGCGAGCAGAAAGACAGGAATGCCGAGAAGCGCCTGTACCGTTCGGCCGGTGAGGGCCTGCAGCCGGCCGGCGCGCACGAGCTTTTCCACCCGGGCGATCACCGGGACCGCGTGACCCACGATAAGATCAAGCGCCACGGACGAAACCCGGCGATCCCTGATGATAGCGGGCAACCAGACCTTCCGGCCACCCGCGACGATCTGGAGGGAGACCAGCGCAAGCGCGGTGCCGAAAACCATTCCGAACGGCCCGGGGATCGGGGTTAGAGCCGGGATTGCCAGGAACAGGATGGTGAAGGCGATGCTGGTCGGGCCCATCGCCTCCAGAGCCTCGCCGATGGAGAGTCCGCCTTTCGCCCGGGCGAGTTCCAGCATCTCCCGAAGCCGCGCGGTGGCCACACCGCGCGGTCGTCTATTTCCGTCGTGATCAATCACACGGTCCATTTTCAGCTGGTCGCGGTCACGCACCCTCGCCGGCTCCCTTCAGGGCGCTGGCAAGGGCTGCGCATTGTGGGTCGCTGCCGTCGAGAAGTTCTGCCGGCGCAGTATAGCCGATCGCTATGCTGACGACTGTGGCCGCCGCCCAGCCGTAGTCGCCGGCGGCGCGCTCGATGAGCTGCGGCCCCTGGGATGCCAGGCAGGCCTGGGACTGGCGGACGATCTCCACGGGAAGCCGGGCGCGCTCAGCCTGCTCCTGTATCTCAGCCTGCAGCGGACCGACGACGAGGAGGGCAAAAATCCAGCCGATGAAATTCGAAATCATATCCGGTTCCTTCCTTTGTTAGCGTTTGCGTGTGCAGAGCCCGCTCAGGCGGGCTGCTGCGGATCCCGCGTCTTCAGAAGGCTCCAGACCACGCCGGCGGCGATGATCGTGAAAGTGATGCTGAGCGAGAGCGCGGCCGGGAATTTTTCCAGGCCCAGCAGATCGGCGAGGAAGATCTTCGAGCCGATGAAGATCAGCACGATGGCAAGCGCGGGCTTCAGATAGCGGAAGCGATGAATCATCGCCGCCAGCGCGAAATAGAGGGCGCGAAGGCCGAGAATCGCGAAGATGTTCGAGGTGTAGACGATGAACGGATCGGTGGTGATCGCGAAGATCGCAGGCACCGAATCCACGGCGAAGATGACGTCTGCCACTTCGACCATCACGAGCGCCATGAAGAGCGGAGTGATGAACCAGGTCATCCCTCCCGTTTTGGGGTTTGCCTTTCTGACGAAGAACCGCTCGCCGTGATGTTCGTCGGTGACGTTAAAGCGGCTGCGCATGAAGCGGACGAGGACGTTCTTCGAGACATCAGGCTCGGCCTCCTTGACGAACAGCATCTTGATGCCGGTGACGATCAGGAACGCGGCAAAGATATAGAGAAGCCAGGCGAATTCGGCGACCAGCGTGGCGCCGACGCCGATCATGATGGCGCGCAACAGGATGACGCCCAGAATGCCCCAGAAGAGCACCCGGTGCTGGTAGATGCGCGGCACGGCAAAGAAGGAGAAGATCAGGGCAATGACGAAGACATTGTCGAGGGCCAACGTCTTTTCGACGACGAAGCCGGTCAGATAGGCAAGGCCCGCCTCGGATCCGAGATACCACCATACCCAACCACCGAAGGCGAGGCCGAGCGCGATATAGAGGGCGGAAAGCCTGACGCTTTCGCCGACGCCGATTTCCTTGTTCTGCTTATGAAGAATACCGAGATCGAACGACAGAATGGCGATGACGAGGGCGAAAAAGCTCGACCACATCCAGAGCGGCGTTCCCAGCCACTCGACGAACAAAAAAGAGAGATTCAAGGATAGTCCCCTGTCGGCACTGGTTGTCGGAGAAGAGGTCCGACATCGCAAGAGTGCCGAAGCTCTCGCCAGAGGGGCCCGGACCAGCGGGTCGCACCGCAAGTGGGGTCTCACTTTTCAATAATCAAGCAGCGGCCGGCGCCAATTTTATATCTCGCACGGGAGGCGGCAGTGCGAATGCGTCACTCGCCCCGCAACAGAAAGCCGGGAGCGCCGGCCGCCTCAGGCTTCCTCATCGTCCTTTACCTCACCCACGGTCAGCGGCCAGTCGACGACGTAGTCCTCGAGATCGTCGATATCGATCTCGTTTTCGCTGATCGTGCGGCCTCGCGCGGAAATGCCGGCGGCATGAACGGTTTCCGGGTCACCGGAGACGAGCGGGTGCCACCAGTAGAGGTCATGGCCTTCATTGACCAGCCGGTAGCCGCAGGTGGGCGGCAGCCAGGCGATATCGGGCACGTTCTCCTTGGTCAGCTGCACACAATCCGGCACGAAGTCCCAGCGGTTCTCATAGCTGGAGCAGCGACAGCTTTCGCCGTCGAGCAGCTTGCAGCTCACCGAGGTGAAATAGATATCGCCGCTGTCCCATTCCTCGATCTTGTTGAGACAACAGAGGCCGCAGCCATCGCAGAGGCTTTCCCACTCGGCGACGGTCATTTCGGCCAGCGTCTTGCTCTTCCAGAAGGGCAGATCGTTCATCGTTCGTTTCTTGCAACAGCGGCCCGCAAATTCGCGTGACCCTCATGCATCTCTCTTGTTATCAGCCGCAAAATCAATCAATTCTTCAATATACTCCTGGTACTCGGAGAATTCTCTCCTGGTATCGGAGAGCTTTGCGGCCATATGCGGGCCTTGCGCTTTCGTCGGAGATGACCGAAGCACGATCAGGCGGGAATACAGGACGTGCAGGATCCGGACAACCCAGAAAACGGGCCAGACAACGAGCCCGGAAAAGTGGCGAACGGGGCGGCGGACAAGCGGCCTAGGAAGAGCCGTCACATTCTGTTGCGCATCGATTCCTGGATCGATTCGACCGTCTGGAACGCCGGCTTCCGCGCCGCCGAGATCTGGGAAGACATCACCATCTTCTTCCGCCGCTTCCGCGTGCGCGGCTGGAAGCGCATGGTCTTCGAACTTGCCGGCGAAGGGCTGACGCTCGGGGCGGCCGGCTCGGTGCTGATGCTGCTGCTCGCCCAGCCCGCCTTCGAGGCGACCAAGGAGGACTGGCGCAATCGCGGCGATTTCGCTGTCACCTTCACCGACCGCTACGGCAACGTCATCGGCCACCGCGGCGTCATCCACCAGAATTCCGTGCCGATCGACGAGCTGCCGGATTCGCTGATCAAATCGGTGATCGCCACCGAGGACCGGCGCTTCTTCGACCATTTCGGCATCGATTTCATCGGCCTCTTCCGGGCCATGAGCGAGAATGCGCGCGCCGGCGAGGTCGTCCAGGGCGGCTCGACGCTGACCCAGCAGCTCGCCAAGAACCTGTTCCTGTCCAACGAACGCTCGATCGACCGCAAGGTCACCGAGGCCTTCCTGGCGCTGTGGCTCGAGGCGAACCTTTCCAAGAAGGAAATCCTCTCCACCTATCTCGACCGGGCCTATATGGGCGGCGGTACGTTTGGCGCCGCGGCGGCGGCACAGTTCTATTTCGGCAAAAACATCACCGATGTGAACCTTGCCGAATCCGCCATGCTTGCCGGCCTGTTCAAGGCGCCGGCGAAATATGCGCCGCATGTCAACCTGCCGGCAGCGCGTGCTCGCGCCAACGAAGTGCTGACCAATCTGGTGCAGAGCGGACTGATGACCGAAGGCCAGGTGATCGCCGCCCGGCGCAATCCGGCGACCGTCGTCGACCGCAACGAAGTGGAATCGCCTGACTTCTTCCTCGACTGGGCTTTCGACGAGGTGCAGCGGCTTTCACCGCGTTTCCACCAGCATTCGCTGATCGTGCGCACGACGATCGACATGGGCATCCAGCAGGCGGCCGAGGATTCGGTCGAAACGTCGCTGCGCGAATATGGCGAGGCCTATCACGCCAAGCAGGGTGCCATGGTGATGATCGAAAACGGCGGCGCCGTGCGCGCCATGGTCGGCGGCCGGGATTATGGCGAGAGCCAGTTCAACCGCGCCACCAGGGCACTGCGCCAGCCGGGCTCCTCCTTCAAGGTCTACACCTATTCGGTGGCGATGGAGAGCGGGATGACGCCGCAGACGACGATCGTCGACGCGCCGATCTCCTGGGGCAATTGGAGCCCGCATAATTATGCCAACCGCTATGCCGGCCGCATCACGCTCGAGACCGCGATCGCCCAGTCGATCAACACCGTGCCGGTGCGGCTCGCCAAGGAAAAACTCGGCATTCAGCCGATCCGGGCGATGGCGAAGAACCTCGGCGTCGAAACGCCGATCCGCGACGACGTCACCATCCCGATCGGCACCTCCGAGGTGACGGTGCTCGACCAGGCGACGGCCTATGCCACCTTCCCGGCCGGCGGCTACCAGTCGCGCCGCCACGGCATCACCCAGATCCTCGATTACGACGGCGACGTGCTCTATGATTTCGACCGCGACGAGCCGGCGCCGAAACGTGTGCTCTCGGAACAGGCCGACGCCTATATGAACCAGATGCTGTCGCGCGTTCCCTATGTCGGCACGGCGCGCAAGGCAGCCCTCGACAACGGCATTGTGACCGCCGGCAAGACCGGTACGACGCAGGCCTATCGCGACGCCTGGTTCGTCGGCTACACCGGCAACTACACCTGCGCCGTCTGGTTCGGCAATGACGACTATACATCGACCAACGAGATGACCGGTGGCTCGCTGCCGGCGATGACCTTCAAGCGCGCTATGGACTATGCCCATCAGGGTGTGACGCTGCGCGCCATTCCCGGCATCGAAAACCCCCTGCCCTCGGAAAAGGACCTCGCCAAAACCGCCGCCGCCAAGCCGCAGGACGGTTTGCCGCAGCTCATCCGGCCGCGCATGCTCTCGGTTCAATCGACCGACATCCTCAAGAAGCTCGGCGAGAAGCTGAAGAATGCCGCTCCGCTCGCGCCTGCGAAGGTGGCGAGCGCGGAGTAGTTGGCGGCATCACGCGCAGATTCAGAAATCCTCGACCCGGCAGATCTTCGGTGCCTGCCCCTCATCCGGCTGCCACCACCAACCGGGGATCAATCGGCGCCTATGTCGCGGCGCGCCATTCCACCCCGCCAGAATCAGTGGTAACCCTTTCATCCGATATGGTTTCCAAGGTCTTGACGTGTTTCGATTCCCCCTCTTTATCGCGATCACGCTGATCGTCGCCTTCGGCGGCGGGATCATGATTTCGCTTTATGCGCTGGATGCGACGCAGGGTTTCGGGGCGATCAAGCTCGGCGCCTGGGAGGCGTTTCCGGCGCTGCAGACGGTCGAAGCCGACCCTTACGCCAAGTCGCACCGGGCGCGCGCCGGCAAGCTGCTCTATGGCAGCGCCGAGGGCCTGACCTTTACGGCGAGCGTCGACGACGAGGGCGGCCGGCTGAATGCCAACTGCCGCTACCGCATCAGCGGGCAGACGCCGCCTGCCCGGCTCTGGACCCTCTTTACCGCCGACAATGGCGGCAATCCGGCGGCGGTGAAGACCGGACATCCCTCGGCGCTGAATTCCTGGACGGTGCTTCGCCAGCCGGACAGCAGCTTCTCGATCGAGATCGCAGCCGTCGCGCAGCCGGGCAACTGGCTAGCCTTGCCGGAAGCCGGCACCTTCCGGCTGGTGCTGACGCTGTTCGACACCCCGACCGCCGGCAGCTCCGGCGTGATCGACCTCGCCATGCCGAAGCTCACCAAGACCGGATGCGGCAATGCTTAGGATATTCTTCGCTATCCTCACCGGTCTTTTCGGCGCAGCGCTGCTGCATCTCGTCATCATCCTGTCACTGCCGCATTTCACCGGCAGGGATGCGGCGACCCGCGTGGAGGCGGAGGGCGATCTCAACAATTTCTATCTGCTCGCCGACCGGTATGACGAGGCCGGCCTTGCCAATGGCGACCCCTTCGTGCGCACCGCTGTCTGCTCCTTCGACATCGAAGATGGGCCGGTGCATTTCACCGCCAAGGGCAATGTGCCCTTCTGGTCGATCGCGATCTATGACAGCGCCTCCAATGAGGTCTTCAGCATGAACGACAGGACGTCGGTCGGCGGGGCGCTCGATGTGCTGGCCGGCGGTCCGATCCAGTTGACGGACCTGCGCAAGAACCTGCCGCAGGAATTGCAGCAGGCGATCCTGGTGGAAATGGCACGGCCGGACGGCTATGCCGTGCTGCGGACGCTGGCGCCGCAGGCGAGCTTTAATGAGGCCGCGCGCAACTTTCTCACGGAAGCCGGCTGCGAGCAATTCACCGCTCGCTGAGGTTGAACAAGCGGTTACTTCTTGTTGACGCGCGGCGCGGGCGCCGGACGATGTTTCGGGCTCTCGGCCAAGCGCTCGTAGCGAACGCCGGTGAACCAGAGGATCTTGGCTTCGCGGGGCTCTTTGTCCGGACGACGCGGCGCCCGCGGCCGCCGATCCGCCAATGCGACTACTATTGCCATTCTCGTCTCCATGCACTGCCCGAGACGGATGAACTTGCGATGGATTTCACCCTGCCCGCCAATGTGCGGGCCGGCGCGTCCTGCGGAACCGGGATGACCGGACCGAGGGCATTCGCGCCTTTCCCACGGCACCTGATTGAAATACCGTGATGCGGAGTTTCAACGATCCAAACACTCAAATCGCGTCGTTCCTATCCGAATTGAGACAGATGACAGTTAACAGTTTACTAATATTCGGCGGATGCCAAACACAGTTCACCTCACTTCCTCTGTAACGCGCGAAGAGTTGATTTGGTTTCACGCCGCCCACGGAAAGACCGGGTTGGAGATCGACGCGTAAAATTAGAAACAATTCATATAGTTGGCATTGAGGCGGCAAGCTTACACGCGCGGAAAAAGGCGGTGTTGCAAAAATGCTTCATGAAAATATTTAATTGCGAGCGACTGAGATGCGCGTATTGTTGCTCTCATCGATCATACGTTTCCGGGCCCCGATCGATCGCGGATCATCCACGCTCTTGCCGGAATGCGGAGTGCAAGCGGTGTCTTTGCTGGTGAATTCTTCTTTCTCGCCTGATGATCTCGACGTGCTGCGCAGTGCGCTCGACGACTGGTGCGCGGAACGGCGCATCGACATCAGAAGCGTCGAGGCGCAGTTTGCGGCATCCACCGCACTCGACCTCTATCAAGCCGGTTACGACAGCCGCGAAAAGCTGCTGCACGCGCTGCGCGATCACAGGATCGCCTGAACTTTTCCGCAATCACAGCGGCGATACGCAGGCGGCCCAACGCCCTTTCAAACCGCGCATTCTGATATTGCCGGCCAACCGTGCCGCGACACGCGTTGCGTGTATATTTCTGTTACATTTTAATAAAATCTTCAGCATGCATTAACCGTACCGGTGTAGGATTTATTCATAACCGTATGGCCCGACATGCGTTCCGCCAGCGCATATCGGCCTGTGGTCCCCTTATTCTGCGTTTTCGGGGTATTGTTGTGCGTGACCGGTTTCGAGACCTAGAAGGCCCCTTGGCCGTCAGGAAAAAGGACGTGGTATTGATGGCGACTGTCAGCAGTTTTGAGAACCTGTCGCATCCGACACGGTCCGAACTGCGCCAATTTGCCGAGCTTTTCATGCCGCTGTTCCAAGCCTCCTCCGACGAGGCCAAGCGCCAGGCGGTCGCAGCCCTGTCCCAATGCGAGAACATGCCGGCCGCCGTGGCGCTGTTCATCGGCAATCAGCCGATCGAGATCGCCGCCCCTTTTCTTGCCGCCTCAAAGGCAATTGCCGACGATACGCTGATCACCATCGCGCGCATGCAGGGTGCTGCGCATGTCAAGGCGATCGTCAGCCGCGATTCACTCTCGCCGAAGGTCATCGATGCGCTGGTGGCGCTGCGCCAGACCCAGCCGCGATCGGCCGCCGCCTCGGCGCCGATCACGGAATCGCCGGCAGTCCCGCTTTCGCCGACGCCCACCGAAACCAATGAGGCGGATGCGCTGGAGGAACAGCGGGTGGCCAACGAAGAGGCGTTGCGCGAGCGCCTTCTCGGGCTTGCCGGTCATCTCGGCCGTGCCGACGAGGACAGGCTCGGCCTGCGCACGCTCACCGACATTCAGGAGGCGTTGCTGGTGCGCTTCGCCCGCTCCCGCGAGGCGGCGCATTTCGCAACAGCCCTTGCCGATGCGCTGTCCGCCAGCCGCTGGCTTGCCGAGCGCATCATGCTTGATCTTTCCGGCCAACAGCTCGCCACGACGCTGACCAGCCTCGGCATGGGTTTTCTTGATGCCGTCTTCGTGCTCGAAAGGCTCTATCCGCATCTTGCCGAACAGCAGCACAACGTCACACGCGGCTGGATGGTGCTCGATGCACTTGATCCGGAAGAATGCCACGACCGTGTGGACGCCTGGCGGCGCGCCGATCGCTACACCTATAAGCCGGAGGCGCCGAATGTGACGCCCCCTCAGGAAACGCCGAACCACCGCTTCATCCGCCAGACGCCGCCGCAACGCGACATGCGCGTCATGGGACGGCGGTATCGCTGAGCCGACGAGGGGGCGGCTGTCAGCCGTCCTTGGCAAGCGGGATCACGTCTCCCAATTCCTCCGCCTCCAGCTCGACGATCCAGAGATCGGGATCGAACCTGCGTTCACGCTCCAGCATGGCGCGCACCGCTTCCGGCTCGGCTCGCAACAGGCGGATCTCGAACAGCCGGTCGCCGGCCTGGCCTTCGTCGAAGGCGGTCTGCGGCGCCGGCGTATAGAGCGTTTCCAGGCCGTCGCGAAAATGCTGGCGGATGAAGATCGCACCCGCCTCCTCCGCCCCCTTTTTCTCGACGGCGGCAAAATCGCCGCTAGCGAAGACGCGACGCAGGAGGGCGGAAACGAAGATGTCGGCGCGTAATCTCATCGGCGCGGTATAGACCGGCGCGCCGGCGGCGGCAATGCAGGGTCAGTGTTTGACCCATGGAGTCAGGGTTTGACGAGGGTCAGACTTTGACTGCGAGCCGCAATCCACCCCAATGCCGTCCGCGGACGGTGATCGGAGCGGAGATATCCTTCATCATCACGAAATTGCCGCCGCCCATGTCACGCCGATAGGTCTGGACGAGGAAGGGCGCGGTGCTGCGGCCGGCGGCAAGGCCGACGCGATCGGCAAAAATACGGCGATTGCGGCAATTGGCGGTGTTCCAGACGACGTCGCCGGGGCGCTGCGGCTGCGAGAATTTGCGGTTGTGGGTCGGCAGATAGCCGTTCTCGTCGATTGCCGCGCAGAAGGCGATACGCTCGTCCGAAGCTGCCGCGGGTTCCTGGATCGGTGGCAGCAGGCGATCGGTGAGTTCCGTGAAGGCGGCCATCACCTGGGCCGGATCCGAGCCCGGTATCGGCCGATAACGCCGGTCGAACAGAGCATCGAGCCCGATCTGTCCCTCGGCAACGGCGCGTTCGAAGGCGGCGGAAATCTGCCTCGCCACCGACTGCGCCTCCTCGATCCAACGGCTGTCGGCGGTCTTGACGCCGGCGCTCGCCGTCAGCTGGATCAGGGTTTCCGAGAGGCCGACGACGCTGTCGACGCGTTTTGCCGCCTGCTGCAACCTGACATTCGAACCGGCGACCTCGGCCGACATCTCGCCGAGTTTCCCGACGAAGCCGGCGCATTGCAGATCGACAGCCTCAGTGGTGTTGGCCATGACAGTCGAACTGTCGAGGATGCGGGTGATGACATGTTCCATGCTTTCGAAGGCCCCGCGCATCGCCTCCGACTTGTCGCGCACACCGGCCGCACTGTCGCGCGCATCGCTGCCGACGGCCGACAGCCGGTCGATCTTCACACGCAGTTCGTCGAGCGTCTGCTGGATGGAGCCGGTCGCCTTCGATGTCTGCAGCGACAGCGCCCGGACCTCGGCGGCAACGACCGCAAAACCCTTGCCGGCATCGCCGGCGCGCGCCGCCTCGATCGCGGCGTTCAGCGCCAGCAGGTTGGTCTGGCGGGCGATGGTACTGATCTCCTCGGCGATGTTGTCGACATCGGCAAGCGACTTGGAGAAGCCGGCGATCTCAGTGCCGATCTCGTTCGAGGACTGAACCATGTGGCCGATCTCGGCGACCGAGCCCGTCAGACGGTCGGCCGATTCCTTCAACATGTTACGAGCCTCTGCCGCCGTGCGGTCGGTTTCGCGCAACGATACGGCGACCGAGCGGTTGGTCTCGGCGATCGAAAGCGCGGTACGGGTGACATCATCGAAGGCGGAGGCATGCCGAGCCGACATTCCCGCCATATCCTGTATGGCGCCGGCGATATCGACGAGATCGATGCCAAGGGTGGAAGCCTCTTCGGCAAGGCGCAGCAGGATATGGCGCAACGCCTCGGGATCAGGGCCTTCCGCTTCGACCGCCGGTTCTCCGGCCAGATCGTCTATCGCCTTCAGCGCATGCATGCCGACGCTCCCCCGCCTCAATCAGAAAAGCTTCAGGCAACATGGTTAACAAGTTGCAAACAGCGGCCGCACCTTAGACTTAGGTTGTAGAGAGAAGGCCCGCTCGGTAACTGCGGAGCCGCTAGATCGCGCCAATTTCCTTGAGCTTCTTCAGCACCGCCTCGGTCGGCTCGCCGTTTTCGGGCAGGTTGTAGTGCTTCTGGAAATGCCGGATGGCTGCGCGGGTCTGCTCGCCGGCGACGCCGTCGACGCCGACATTGGCATAGGCCATGTTGGAAAGGCCCTTTTGGATCTTCAGCACCAGATCGACATTGGTGAGTCCGCCAGAGGGAACCTGCTTTGCGGCCGATGGAGACGTTTTGACCGTCTTTTCGGCGCTGCGGATCGCGGCTGCCACCGGGTCTTCCGCCGCCGCCTTCGAGCTCACATCCTCGGCCGGCTTTTCGGCGGGCACGGTCGAAGGGCCTGATGCATCGGTCTTCAGCGCCGCCAGCACCTCCGGCGTCGGATCGCCGGTCTGGGCCATGCCGACGGTCTCCTCGAAGAAGAGGATGGCCGCACTGGTGCGCGGACCGATGATGCCGTCGGGGGTGCCGTTATAGAGGCCGCGGCGCACCAGCTGCTGCTGGATCTCCATGACGAGCTGGCTCGGCTGCTGACCGGGTGCCGCCGGCGCTGGCGTCGCGTTGGTGGTGGCGGCATCCTCCGGCCGTTCGATCCGGAAGGTGGTGACGTCGCCCTGTTGATCCTCGGCCAGGCGGCGGGCGCCGAGCACGGCTGGAGATTGGGGATCGCGGGTGCGGAAGATCGGGTGCGGATGCAGACCCGGCTGATACCAGAGCGCATTGGCGGCGACGAAGGAGAAGATAACGACGAAGGTGATCGTGCCGCCGGCGACCGACGGATTGCGGCCGATCACGCCGCCGAGCGCGGATGCGCCCTGCAGGCTGAGCCCGCCGAGGGCGGCGGCGCCTGACATCAGTAGGCCCGGCTGCTGCCGTCCCCTTTTTCCCTTAGGCGATTTTCGCTTGCGCGCGGCCATCGAAGCGCCCCTCTTCCAGTTCTGCACCTGTATTGACCGCGCCCTTCAGCCGCGGCGGAAACTCGACAGTCGCACCATGGCCGGCGTCTTCGGCGTGTTTGGCGCCCGAGCCGTCCACCGCGATCTCGATGGTGATAATCGTGCCTTCGCCCGGCTGGCTGGCGATGGCGAAATGTCCGCCATGCAGCGCCACCAGTCCCTTGACCAGGGAAAGGCCGAGGCCGGAGCCTTCGAACCGGCGGGTATAGTCGTTCTGGATCTGGACGAAGGGCTGGCCGAGCGAGGCCAGCTTGTCGGCCGGGATGCCGATGCCGGTATCGCTGACCGTCAGCTTGAGGATGCCGTCGCGCGCCGCCGCATCGACCGAGACGACGCCGCCGGCCTCGGTGAACTTTATGGCATTGCCGACGAGATTGATGAGGATCTGCTGGATGGCGCGCTGATCGGCGACGATCTCGCCGAGGCCGCGCTGGATACGGCTGGTCAGCGTGAGGCCTTTGGTCTTGGCCTGCAATGCCAGCATCGATTCGCAAGATTTGACGGAGCTCGAAATATCGAAGGCTTCGAGGATCAGCTCATAGCGACCGGCTTCGATCTTGCTCATGTCGAGCATGGTGTTGACGACGGACAGCAGATGCGCGCCGGATTCGCGGACCAGACCGACATATTCGCGCTGGCGGTCGTTTTCGAACTTGCCGAAATATTCGCCGATCAGGATATCGGAAAAACCGAGAATGGCGTTCAGCGGCGTGCGCAGCTCATGGCTGACGGCGGCGAGGAAGCGCGATTTGGCGTCGTTTGCCGATTCGGCATCGGCCGCGCGGTTCTGGGCTTCGTCACGCAGCTGCTGCTCGACGGAGACATCGCGCAGCTGGGCAATGATGGCGGCAAGTTCGCCGTCGGCATCGCGCCGGGCCGTCATGTCCATTCTGAGATAAGCGAACTGGCGCTGATCGCGCGAGACCGAGGGCCGATCGAGGCGCAGATCGACGCTTGCCGCATCCTCGCCCCGGCGCATGTCATCGAGCGCCTGCAGGAAAAGAATGCGGTCGGAGACATGCACCTGCTCCAGAAAGCCCCTGCCCTTGGGATCGCGCATCCAGGCGAGGAAATCGCGCCGGTCGCGGCCGCCGACGGTCGCCACACTGCCGTGCGGGTCGAGGAAGAAGACGAGGCCGGGAGTGGCGGCAAGGAAGAAATCCTCGGCCGACTGCGTGGCGATACCGGCGGACGAACCCTGACGGGCGAGCGCGATGCTGCCGACGGCGGAAAAGAGAAAGGCGGCGCAGACCATGGCGACACCGGCCGGCAGCGCGACAGCCGGACTGGTGACCGCCGAAAGACCGATGGGCGCGGCGACAAGAGCGACCGACGAGAACAGCACGAGGCGGCGCAGGATCGCGAGCTCGCGTTGACGCACGGCTTCACCGCCCCCGGTCCGGGAGAGCCAGCTTGTCGCTGCCCGGTCTACGAGGGCCGTCACCCAGCCGCCAATGTTACTCAATACACGCACGCAATACCCGCCCAAAAGGCTGTCTATCGATCCGGACAATAGGCCTTGGCGACTTAAAGAAAGGATAAGGCAAAAGCGCAGTTCACAGCCTGAAACGACCGAATTTCCCGTTTTGAGGCATCTGGAAGCGTCTTTGCCTTTTGTGGTTAATAGCAGGTAAGCGACGGATTTTCCTCATATTTCAGCATTGCGTTAACTCCTGTGGCAAGGCGAGCCGGCAAAAGCCCTGCAATTGCAAGGAGGTCCTGCCCTGATGCTTAACGCCGATCGCTCGCATTCGACTAAAATGTCCCTCAAATGCCGTTCGCTAAAATTTGAACTAAATTTGCCGCAAATGCGCGTGAGTTTCGAAAAGCGGCATTCGCAACTTGGCGGTAGGGTGAAAACACACCGGACAACCGGCCTGATTCGGCGACAAGAACCGGACGGGAAACAGGATGGGCAACGACAATGTGGTTTCTGATCAAAGGATCCTTCTGGTTTGGCCTTGTGCTCGTGCTTCTCTCCGTCTTCAGCACGGAGAGTTCCGACAAGTTCGCCAGCGGCCCGCAATTGCAGCTTTCTGACGCCTTCACCGCGGCCAGCGGCGCCTATGACTATCTCACCGGCATGTGCTCGGAAAAACCCGAGGTCTGCGCCAAGGGCGGCGAAACCCTCACCGCACTCGGTTACCGGGCCCGCGAGGGCGCCCGCGTCGCCTATGAACTTCTCGACAGCCAGTTCAGGGACGAGGCGCCGGCGACCGCTAAGCTTGGCGAACCGCAGACGCCGGTCGCACTCAACATGCCTTCGCTGGCAGCACCCACCATCCAGGAAAAGGTGCGCGAGGCAAAGGCCGCGCTCAACCAGCCGATGCCTTACCGCCCGCCCGTCGAGGATGATGCCGCAGCCGAGACGGTGGTAACGGGCGCGATTCCGCTGCCGACGCCAAAGCCGGCGATCTGACGAAATTTCGCGGGCACCCGCCCGCAGTGCCTTTCGGTTTT
The DNA here is from genome assembly GCF_014197345.1 of Rhizobium sp. BK008. Taxonomy (NCBI): domain Bacteria; kingdom Pseudomonadati; phylum Pseudomonadota; class Alphaproteobacteria; order Hyphomicrobiales; family Rhizobiaceae; genus Rhizobium; species Rhizobium sp. BK008. Next base: position 49,274 of record NZ_JACIFK010000004.1, read on the forward strand.
ACAGCTTGCATCGGTGGTCCGCATGACGCGGAGATGCCCCATGCCTGACGTGCCTGCCCTGTTTAATTCAGCATGTTGCTGCGTCGTGAGGATGCCCATCCCTCACGGCGTTTTTTCTATTGTTTGCGCAATTCCTGGCCAAACCGCTTCGCGCTTTGCCTGGGAAAACCGCTTCACACTTTTCCTGGAATTGCTTTAGTGGTTCAAAACTGCCGGTCTTTCACCTATATGCACATCTAGAGCATTTCCTCACGCATTCCGGACGCAAAACCGCTGCGCACTTTTGCTGGAACTGCTTTAACAGTGAAAGGCTTCTCCATGGCATCCCTCGACCAGATCATCGACGACTTCGCTTTCCTGGACGATTGGGAAGACCGCTACCGCTATGTCATCGAACTCGGCAAGGCGCTGCCCGACCTGGCCGAGGAGAAGCGCACCTCCGAGAACAAGGTGATGGGCTGCGCCAGCCAGGTCTGGCTGGTGACGCATACGACAGGCGATCCCGACAACCCGGTCATGAGTTTCGAGGGTGATTCCGACGCCCATATCGTGCGCGGTCTCGTCGCCATCGTGCTGGCCACCTATTCCGGCAAGCCGGCATCCGAAATTGCCGGGCTCGATGCCTTCGAGATTTTCTCGAAGATCGGGCTGGTGGAGAACCTATCATCGCAGCGCTCGAACGGACTGCGCTCGATGGTGAACCGGATCCGCGAAGAGGCGAAAGTCCGCGTCGCGGCTTGAACGCGATCATGGCCGATCGGCTTTGAAGCAAACAGGCGGTGGATTCGCAAGCGCCCGCTCTGGTGAATCCAGTATATTCACACTTTCTCATAGTATAGGAATACATTCTAAGTCCGCCGGCAAAGCATAAGACGGGATCGCGCACGCTCTCTGGACATCCGCACGAATCATTTGCGCAGGCTCGAAATACTGGAAAGATTATTTTCCTCGCCTTGAAACGGCACACAAAAACATGAGACCGGCCCCTCACTCTAACCTACCGGGTTCGAGCCACAGGGTCTCGACCCATCCTTCGGCCCCCGTAAACGGGGCGAAGGTGATGCCGCGCCTGCGCGAACCGGACAGCAATGGCATGACGCCGTGTCGAGAGCGAAGTTCCACAAATTGAAAAGCCGGGCACTAGGCCCGGCTCTTGTCGTCGACGCTTTCGAAAAAGCTCAGCCGCGGCCGCGCTTGCGGCGCTGACCCAGGCCCATTTCCTTTGCCAGGCGCGAACGCGCTTCGGCATAGGCGGGCGCTACCATCGGGTAATCGGTCGGCAGGTCCCACTTCTCGCGGTATTCTTCCGGCGAGAGGCTGTGATGCGTCATCAGGTGACGCTTGAGGGACTTGAAGTTGCCGCCGCATTCCAAACACGTGATCTGCTCGTCCTGTACGGACTTGCGGACAGAAACTGCAGGCTTCTGCTTTTCGACGATCGCCGCAGCAGGCTGCGGAACGGACGTGTTGCTCAGTGCCGAATGCACGTCGGAAATCAGATTGGCCAAGTCGCTGACCGGTACAACATGGTTGCTGACATAAGCCGCGACGATGTCGGCCGTCAGTTCCACAAGCAGCTCCGGCGCATTGCCGGTCGCTATATCCGTCATATTCTTTCTCCTGTTAGCATGCTCAAACGGTCTTTGACTGACACGTCAAAGACCCGCCTCGTAGAAGCGAACAGCAAAAGTACAGGAAGCGACCTTCTGTTTCGAAAAACGCGAAATCCACCCCTAGATTCCGAAGACCGATACCTATTCTTATACTGCCTGACTGGAAACCACTACGTCATGCTCCACGCGACGGCCTCAGTTTAGACATTAAAAATCAAAACTGAGGGACTTGGAAGCAGTACGATTGCAATTCACAATCAGAACTCTACTTGCATTTTCAAATACCATCGTTTGGCCAAAAGGCCAATTATTATTTGTCGTTTTTCTTGAGAAAAAATGACAGATGAAGAATTGAAGGGCTTTCCGGCAAGCTTTACTCACAGCTTCCTGTGCATAAGTTTTGCATAAATCTGGTAAAGTCGCCAAACAGCACAGGCTCAGCGATCCGGCATATCGTCACGAACCGAGAGTGCAGCCAGATCATATCCCGAATGATGGGCAGCTCTGGCAAGCAGATGGGCAGACACCGGCGCCGTCAGCAGGAAGAAGACGAAGCCGGCAATGGCGCGGGCGAGAATCGCCAGATCTTGCGAATAGAGGCCGGCGGCAAGCAGCAGCAGGCCTGAGCCGACCGTACCGGCCTTCGAGGCCGAGTGCATGCGCATGTAGAGATCGGGCAATCTGATCAGGCCGATCGCCGCCGCCAGCGCAAAGAACGCACCGGCAATCAGCAACGCAGCGGTGATCGCAGCCACGAGATAATCCATCATCGCGTCTTGCCCCCTGCCCGGCGCTTATTCCCGCCACCCTTTGCTGCAGCTGCGGAAGGCGGCGATTTGATGTTGCCGCGCGACAGCACGAATCGGGCGAAGGCGACCGTCGCCAGGAAGCCAACGAGACCGAGCGAGATGGCGATATCGATATAGAGCGAAAAGCCGGTTTTGACCGCGATGACGCTGATGAAACCGATGGCGATGCCGGTCAGCATGTCGAGCGCCAGGATACGATCCGGCAATGTCGGCCCGGCGACGACGCGCCAGACCGTCAGAATCAGCGCCAGGCCGAGGATGATGAGTGCGGCCGAGGATGCGACCGCGACGATGGCGGCAGGTGTGATCACCGGAAGGCCTCCATGATCTTGCGTTCAAAACCGTTGGCGATGTCACGCTTGCTCGCCTCCGCATCGGAACAATCGAGCGCGTGGACATAGAGCGTGCGGCGATCTGTGGAGACGTCGACCGAAAGCGTGCCGGGCGTCAGGGTGATGAGGTTTGCGAGCAAGGTGATCTCGAAATCGCTCGTCACCGTCAAAGGGAAGGCGAAGATGCCGGGCTTCAGCTTCATATCGGGCGAGAGCACGGTGACCGTGACCTTCCAGGCCGACAGCGACAATTCCTTCAGGAACAAAGCGGCGAGCGAGAGCAGCGGGCCGATGCGAGGGATATGCCCCCCCTTGCCGCCGAAAGAGTCGCGGATGACGACCAGCGCCAGGGCCCCAAGCAGGAAGCCGAAGACGAGATTGTGCAGCGAGGCGCTGCCGGTGACGGCGACCCAGGCAATGGCCAGCAGCAGGTTGAAGAGGAAGGCGATCACCGCGCGCCTCCCGGGAAGACCGAATGAAGATAGGCCCCTGGTTCGACAAGGCCGGCGGCCGCCGATTGCGACAGCGCCAGCAGCCGCTCCGGCAGGATGCCGAAGCCGATGACCAGCGCCGTCAGCGCGGCGAGCGGCAGGCCGGTGCGCCAGTTCGCTCTCGACGGAGCGAGCACCATCGCCGCCGGGCGCCAATAGACGAGCAGGAAGAGGCGGCCGAAGGCGATCGTCGTCAAAAAACCGCCGACGAGAATCGCCGCCGCCAGCCACCAGGCGCCGCTATCGAGCGAGGCCTTGACGAGCATGACTTTCGGCCAGAAGCCGGAAAAGGGCGGCAAGCCGCAGGCAGCCAGGAAGAGCACCAGGGAGAGCGCGGTGAAGCCGCCGCTTTGCCGGTAGAGCCCGCCGAGGGCTGACAGTGAAAAGCCGCCGCCGCGCCGGGCGATCTCGCCGGCGGCAAGATAAAGTGCGGTCATCAGCACCATGGAATGGAGCGCATAGAAGACCGCGCCGCTGATGCCGCCAAGGCCGCTGACGCCGCCGAGAGCGACGCCGGCGAGCATGTTGCCGATGCCCGATATGACGACATAGCCGAACAGCCTGCGGATATCGTTTTCGGCAAGAGCGCCGAGAGCGCCGACGACAATGGTAGCGGCAGCGGTGAGCGCGATCAGCGGACTCAGTTCCGCGCGTTCCACCGGCAGCAGCATGACGATCACCCGTATCAGCGCGTAGATGCCGACCTTGGTGAGCAGGCCGGCAAACAGCGCGGAGACCACGATGCGCGGCGTATGATAGGCGGCGGGCAGCCAGAAATTCACCGGGAAGGCGGCCGCCTTCATACCGAAGGCGAGCAGGAAGAGGCTCGCCAGCGTCATCAGCGGTGCGGTGCCGCGCAAATCCCTCGCTCTTGCGGCGATATCGGCCATGTTGAGCGTGCCGAAGGCAGCATAGAGAATGCCGACGCCGATCAGGAACAGCGTCGTGGCGATGAGATTGAGCACCGCATATTTCAGCGCGCCGTCGATCTGTTCACGTTCGGAGCCGAGGATGATCAGCCCGAAGGAAGAGATCAGCAGCACCTCGAACCAGACATAGAGATTGAAGATATCGCCTGTGAGAAAGGCGCCGGTGACGCCGCCCATCAGCAGCATGAGCAGCGGGAAGAACCCGTACCGCCGGCCGCTCTGACCGATATCGGCCAGCGCATAGATGCCGCCGGCGAGCGCCGCAAGAGCTGCTGTGAAGGTCATCAGCGCACCGAAGAGATCGACGGTGAAGGCGATGCCGAAGGGCGGCAGCCAGCGCCCCATGACCATGGTCAGCGGCCCTTCGGCTGCGACCTTGGCGAGCAGCGCCGCATCGATCAGCGCCAGGCCCGCAAGCCCTGATATGGCAAGCCAGGCCTGCACACGTGGATAGCCACGGAGCATCAGCAGAACCGCACCGAGCGTGATGCAATGGGCGACCGGCAGGATGGCGAGCCAATGGGCGAGCGGCACCGGGGCGGCGATCAGGGCATCGGAGAGATCGACGGTGGTTGGGGCGGCCATCAGGTGACGCCTCCACTACCGCGAGAAAGGGTTTGCCATGGGGCAAGCATCCGCACCAGCATCCGCCTCAATACCCCAATGGCGGCAGCGGCCGGTCGTCGGGCTCGGCGGCGCGCATGTCGTTGGTGTCGTCGGTGCCGAGGTCCTGATAGGCGCGATAGGTCAGCACCAGCAGGAAGGCGAGGAAGGAGAAGGAGATGACGATCGCCGTCAGGATGAGGGCCTGCGGCAGCGGGTTGGCCGCACCTACGGGCAAGGTTTCGAGACCCGCCGGAATGATCGGCGGCACCCCGCGCGTCAGCCGGCCACCGGTGAAGAGCAGCAGGTTGACGGCATTGCCGAGGATGGCGATGCCGAGCACGATGCGGATCGAGAATTTCGACAACAAGAGATAGATGGCGGCGGCGAAGAACAGGCCGACGAGGATCGAAAGAAGCGGCTCCATCATCCCACCTCCTTTTCTTCCAATGCCAGCGCGATCGAGGTGATGGCGCCGAGCACGACGAGATAGACGCCGACATCGAAGAGCATGACGCTCGACAGCGGCACTTCGAGACCGAAGAGGTTCGGATAGATCCAGAGGCCGGTCATGAAGGGAACGGCAAAGAGGATGGAGAGAAGGCCGGCAAGGGTCGACAGCAGCAGGCCGAAGCCGGCAATCGACAGCGGATGGAAGAACAGCGCCCGGCGAACGGCGGCAACGCCGCTGGCAATGCCGTAGATCGCCAGTCCCGAGGCGGCGATCAGCCCGCCGATGAAGCCGCCGCCCGGCTCGTTGTGGCCGCGCAGCAGCACGAAGACGGAAAACAGCAGCATCAGCGCGGTGAGGAACGGGGCGACGGTGCGGAAGATCAGGGTGTTCATCGGATCAGCCCTCCACCCCGGGATCATTGGCGGCAAGCTTGCGCTCACTGCCGGCGCGGATACGGATCAGCGCCAATATGGCGAGGCCGGTGACGGCGACGACGGCGATTTCGCCGAGCGTGTCGGTGCCGCGGAAATCGACGATGATGACGTTGACGACATTGGCGCCGTGGGCAATCGATTTCGAATAGGCGTTGAAGAAGACCGTCAGCGCGTCGTTGAACGGCGCCTCGGTCGCCCGCATCAGCAGAAGCGCGAAGCCGAGGCCGCAGACGAGCGCAAGCGCACCGTCGAAGAGCCTGCGGCCGAGCGGGCGCCGGTCGGCGGGCGAGAGGCGAAGCCTGGTCATGACGAGGGCGAGGATGACCACCGACAGCGTTTCGACCATGAACTGGGTGAAGGCGAGATCCGGCGCACCAAACAGCAGGAAGATGATGGCGACGGCGAAACCCTGGATGCCGAGCGAGACGATCGCCGTCAGCCGGTCGCGGGCGACGAGCACGGCGGCAAGGCCGAAGGCGGCGATCAGGAAGACCGCCCATTCATGCAGCCTGACATCGGCCGGCCAGGCGGGAAGACGCGGCAGTTCGCCATAGACGACAAGCGGGACGATGAGGATGGCGGCAACGCAGAGGAAAGTGCAGGTGACATAGATCTCGAGCCGCCCCGGCTGGAGCACACGCATGGCGCGGGCGGCGAAGCGGACAAGGCCGGATATGGCGAGGTCGAAACCGTGATCCGGCCCGCGCCCGGCCGCACGCAGGAGGACGGCCATCGCCGAGCGGGCGGGCGCGAGCTGCCAGTAGACGCCGATGCCGACGAGCACGGTCAGAGCGGAGAGTGCCAAAGGCAGGCCGAGATGCGGCGTCAGCGAAATGTCGATTTCCACAGGGGTCTGGCGGATGGCGGCTGATATCGGCGAGGACAGAACGGCATGGGTGAAAGTCGAAAAGACCGCCGCGAGCAGGCCGAGGATGGCGAGAACGGCCGGGCCGAGCCAGAGCAGGACGGGCGCTTCGTGCGGATGTTTCGGTGTCTCCACCGGCTGGCCGAGGAAGGGCTTCAGCGCCACGGCGAAGGCGACCGCGAACATCAGCGCATTGCCGAAGACGGTTATGGCGGTGAAGGTCAGCGCGCGGATGTCGCCGCCGATAAGGGCGGTATAGATCTCCTCCTTGGCGAGGAAGCCGAAGAAGGGCGGCAGGCCGGCCATGGAGAAAGCCGCCGCGAGCGCAATGATCCAAGTCAGCGGCATCGCCCGCATCAGGCCGCGGAGCCTGGTGATATCGCGTGTGCCGGTCTCGTGATCGATGATGCCGGCGACCATGAAGAGCGCGCCCTTGAACAGCGAATGCGCCACCAGATAGAGGGCCGCCGCCTCTACCGCATGTTCCGAGCCGAAGCCGATCAGCATGACCAGCAGGCCGAGCGATGAGACGGTGGTATAGGCAAGCTTGAGCTTCAGGTCTGTCTGGCGGATGGCGAGCGTGGTGCCGACCACCAGCGTCAGCCCGCCGAAGAAGGGCAGAAGGATTTCCCAGGCAGCCGTCGCCCCCATGACGGGATTGAGCCGCATTAAGAGATAGACGCCGGCTTTCACCATGGTGGCCGAATGCAGGTAGGCCGAAACCGGCGTCGGCGCCTCCATGGCGTTCGGCAGCCAGAAATGAAAGGGAAACTGCGCCGACTTGGTGAAGGCACCGCCCAGGACCAGGATGAGGGCGGCGAGATAGAGCGGACTTTCGCGCACGACATCGCCGAAGCCTGTGAGCTCAGACATCTGCGTGACGCCTGTGATGTTCCAGAGCAGCAGCAGGCCGGCCAACAGGCAGAGCCCTCCCCCGCCGGTCACAACAAGCGCCTGCAGGGCGGCGCGGCGAGCCGCTTCCCGCTCATGATCGAAACCGATCAGCAGGAAGGAGGTGATCGATGTCAGTTCCCAGAAGATGAAGAGCATCAGGAAACTGTCGGAAACGACGAGGCCGAGCATCGCGCCCATGAAGAGAAAGATGAAGGAGAAGAAGCGGCCCTGATCCTTGTGTCCCTTGAGATAGCCGCCGGCGTAAAGCACGATCAGGGTGCCGATGCCGGTGATCAGCAGCGCGAAAGCCAGCGACAGGCCGTCGAGGAACCAGGAGAAGGAGAGATGATAGCTCGGTACCCAGGCATACCCGCCGGTGACGACCTGGCCGCGCGCGATCTGCGGGACGAAACGCAGGAAATGCAGGAAGGCGAGCAAGGGCGCGATCGCCAGAAGCCAGGCCCCGTTGGCACCGAGCATGCGGATGACGAAGGGGGCGGCAAGAGCGCCGGCGAGCGGGAGACACAGGGCCAGAAATGTCAGAGCCGTGACATCGGCCATGTCTCCTCCCCAACCGCAAAAGAAACGAAACGCCAGCGAAAACCGGCCTGTCTTCATGACTTAGGCGAAACGGGAGGGCGCCTCAAGCGATTTCGGCCGCAGGCAAAGCTGCAGGTGTGTTCGAAGCGGTTCAGACCGCAGACCGGCCCGTCGATCAGGCCGTCGGCCGGGCCGTCGATCAGGCCGTCGGCCGGGAAAGACGCGTCAGCAGCCGGGCGACGCAGCCGTGCAGGACGAAGACCAGAAGCGTCAGCGGCCAGAGCAGGCAGGCGAAGAGGCCGGCGAGACGATGGAGCGTCAAGCCGTCATGGTTGGCCCAGCCTTCCAAAAGCGTGACCGCCATGGCGGCCACGGCGACGAGGCCGTAGAGCAGGACGATTGCTGCTTCAAACACCAGTGATTCCCCAATGCACGTAACATTAACCCTAACAGAAAACCCCTAACGGATGTAAGAGCAAGCGTCCTCCCCCAAAAGCGGTACACGGCGAATTGGGCAGGATGGTGCCCAAGACTTGATGAATCGGTGACGGCGCACCACATTTTGCGCGAAACGGAACCGCCCCTCGGCGAAAGGAGCATGGCATGTCCGAAACTGCAACCACCGCCAAGATCCACAAGACCGATGCCGAATGGAAAGAGCAGCTCACGCCTGAGCAATACCGCATCACGCGCCAGCACGGCACCGAACGCGCCTTCACCGGCCCCTATTGGGATTCCTTCGAGACAGGGCTTTACCGCTGCGTCGGCTGCAATGCCCCGCTTTTCCGCTCCGACACCAAATTCGATGCCGGCTGCGGCTGGCCAAGCTATTTCGAGGCAGTCTCGCCCGATGCGGTGACCGAACATCGCGACACGACCTTTGGCATGGTGCGCACCGAAATCCGCTGCGGCGCCTGCGAGGCCCATCTCGGCCACGTCTTTCCCGACGGCCCGCCGCCGACCGGCCTGCGCTACTGCATCAACGGCCATTCCATGGTGTTCGAACCCGGAAAGTAAGTGCTGAGCCGCGCCATCGGCAAGCGGCTCGTCCGGATGCAATGAGCCGCTGATCTTCTGTGTCGTTCACGCTATCGACGGACCGGTAGTCCCAGGAGAAGCCAATGGCGGGAGATATCCTGAAGACCAATCGGCTGGTGCTGCGGGAGATCACGCCTGCCGACCTGCCGTTTCTCCACCGCATTTTCAGCGATGCCGAATCCATGCGTTATTACCCCGGCATCAAGAGTTTCGACGAAACCGCGCTCTGGTTTCAGAGGCTCGCCTTCGACAGTTATGCCAGTCACGGTTTCGGCCTCTGGGCGGTGACGGACCGGCAGAGCGGCGCGTTGCTCGGAGATTGCGGCATAACGATGCAGGAAACGTCTGCGGGGCTGGAACCTGAGATCGGCTATCATCTGTGGCGCGACCATTGGGGCAAGGGCTATGCGGTCGAGGCAGCCACCGCATGCCGGGACCACGCGCTTGATACCTTTAGTCTTGCGCGCATCGTCTCCATCGTCAGGCCCGACAACACTCCCTCGCGGCGCGTTGCGGAGCGGGTGCACCGGCGGCGGGAAACATTCGCCAAAACAGGCAGCCCCGATGGCGGCATGATGGAATTCTACCTCTACATCACGGACGCGGCGTAGAGCGGTAAGGACCCATCACTCGTGGTCGGCGGGACAGGGCCAGCTTGTCGGGGCGGAGAGGCCGGCCGGCAGCTTGGTCGAGGCATCGCCGCAGGCAAGGTCGATCTGCGCCTGTTCGAGCCCGGTTGCGGCCGAGAGGTCGAGACCTTCGATGCGGGTCAAGAACATGAAGGCGCGTTCGAACATCGCCGGGCCTTCGAGGGCCGCGCCGGAGAGATCGGCGCGGGAGAGATTGGCGAAAGAGAATTTCGTCCCCGTCAGCACGGCCTTGTCGAAATCGGCGCGGCCGAGTTCGGCCTTTTCGAAGCTTGCGCCGGCAAGCCGGGCGCCGGCGAAATTGGCCCGCTGCAACTCGGCGCCGGCAAAGGAAGCGCCTTCGGCGATGATATTGGCGAAGCTGGCGCGATAGGCCTCGATCTTGGCGAAGTTGGCGCCTTCGGCATGGGCGCCCTCAAGCGAGGCGCGCACCAAGGTCGCCTTCTCGAGATTGGCGGATTTGACGTTGGCGCCGGCGAGATCGGTCAGCGAGAAATCGGTGCCGAAGAGATTGGCGCCTTCGAGATCACTGCCCTGCAGCATCAGGTTCTTCTTGGTGCATTCCTGCCAGTCGAGCTTTGGCGATGCCAGGCTGCCGCAATCGGCGGCGCGTGCTGCAACCGGCGGAAATGCCAGTAGAATGAGGGCAAGGAGACCGAGCGACGATCTGTGCATTGCCATTGAACTGTTCACCTCCGTGACATTCTGAAGCCGCCTCCGGCGAAGCAGGCTTCTTCCACTTTCTTACACAGCTCAGACTACAATAAAAAGATGGCAAGCGCCCTTCACAATGGGTTGCCGGACGACTCCAGAGGCAAGCGAAGCTCCATGCAGGTAAGGTCCAGCCAGCGGCCGAACTTGGTGCCGACCTCGGAAAATCTGCCGGCGATGCGGAAACCGAGCTTTTCGTGCAGCCTGATCGAGGCGGTGTTCTCAGCCTCGATGCCGGCGATCATCACATGGATATTGGCGGCCGCGGCACGTGCGATCAGTTCCCGCATCAGGCGCTCGCCGATGCCGGCACCGCGGCAATCCTTGTCGACATAGACGGAATGCTCCACCGTGTGGCGGTAACCGTCGAAGGCCCGCCAGTCACCATAGGAGGCGTAACCCGCGACCTTGCCCGCCATCTCGGCAACGATGACGGGAAAGCCGCGCGCCTTGCGCGCCTTGAACCATTCCAGCCGATTTTCAAGATCGACCAGCGTGTCGTTCCAGATTGCCGTCGTGTGCTCGACGGCGTGATTGTAGATATCGCGGATGGCGGAAAGATCGGCTTCGGTGGCGTCGCGGAGGAGGACAGCGTCTGTCATGATGCTCAGGTTCACATTGTCTGCCAAGGCGGCATACGCCCGACCCCGACAGATGTAAACGGCCGTCGTTCAGACACCCGGCGCCGGCAGGCTGAAACAGGTGAAGACGGCCGAATAATGCACCGCCGCAGCGGTGACGACGAAACCGTGCCAGATGGCGTTCTGGAAGCGCAGCTTCTCCCAGACATGGAAGATGACGCCGAGCGAATAGATGACGCCGCCGATGACGATCAGCAGCATCGAGGCCGAGGGAATGCGCGCGGCGACAGGTCCGGCCACCAGCACGCCGCTCCAGCCCATGGCGAGATAAAGCAGGATGGCGAGGCGGTCGTAGCGCCCGGGAAAGACGCATTTCAGGATAATGCCGATAGCGGCGAACAGCCAGATCGCGACCAGCATGAAGAGGAGCAGTGGATCGTCGGCGCCGCGTTCGAGGAAGGGCGTGTAGGTGGCGGCGATCAGCAGGAAGATCGCCGAATGGTCGAAGCGGCGCAGGTACCATTTCGTACGCGAGACCGGCCAGGCGTTGTAGGAAAAGGAAATGGCCAGCGTCAGCACCAGCCCGACGCCATAGATCCAGGCGGCGGCGAGCGCGCCGTAGGAGCTCCAGACCGTGGCGTAGAAAATCAGGACGGTGGCGCCGATCAGCGCCAGCACGAGACCGACGCCGTGGACGATACCGTCGGCGATCAGTTCATATCTGTCGTAAGCCCAGCGAATGCCGTTGAACTCGGCCATGCACGCCAATCCGTTTCATACCCCGGTTGCAATCGTCGCATCGAACGGGTGGAGGCGCAACTGCGGCAAAGCGCACCGGCGGTAAATCTTCGTGACAGCCAGGCAGACAGTCTGCGCTGCCTTTGATGGTACGCGGACAAGGACTGCGGCCGACGCACGACGCCGAACAGGCAGTGGCCCAGGATCAAATCTTCTGCCGGTCGACCAGCACCGAGCATTTGGCATGGCGCACGACCCGATCGGCAGTGGCGCCGATGAAGTAGTTGGAAAAGTCCGGAACGTGCGAGGCGACGATGATGAGATCGGCGCCGTGGCTTTCGGCGGTCGAGATGATGGCTTTGGCAGGTGGACCGCTGCGGATCTCGACGGTTGCCGTGACGCCGGTGGTCGCGAGCAGCGCTTGCAGCTTGTCGCGGCTGTCCTGCATGGCGTCCTCGACCATATTGGCCGGCAGTTCGATCGCGACATAGCTCGGCACATCTTCGATGACGTTGAGCGCGATGATCTCGCCGCCGTCATCGAGCAAGGACGCGGCCTTGCGGAGGATCTTTTCTCCCTTTTCGATACCGCCGAGCGCGATCGCTACGATGATCTTCCTGTACATGGCTTCCCTCCATGACTGAGATATATAAGCTTCCTCTAAAGAAGATATGAGCGCATTGATCGCAATCAAGTGGGCGCAAGCCATCGTCAACATCTGTTCAACGCTTCATCGTCAAAAACGGGTCTTCTGTGAACAATCGGAATGCGCCATATAGGGGTCAAGTACGGCAGCCAGGGAGATAAAGACGAATGAACCGGCGAAACTTCCTTGAGCTTGCCACGGGCGGCGTGTTTGCCGCCACAGCCGGTACGCCTTCCCTTTCACGGGCCAATTCTCCAGGAGAGCCATCCATGACGAGCGAAACTTCCTATGCGCTGACGCGGCCTGCCTATATCGATCAGTCGCATCTCGTCGTGACCGACCTCGGCCTGGTGTCCGGCTTCTATCAATCGATGCTCGGCCTGAAGGTGATCGAGAAGACGGCGAGCGGCGAAGTGCTGGGTGTCGGCGATCTGCCGTTGCTGACGCTGACCACGGCAAAAGATGCTGCGATCGCGCCCCGCAATGCAGCCGGCCTTTTCCACACCGCCTTCCTGATGCCGAACCGGGTCGAACTCGCACGCTGGCTGCGCCATGCGGCACACAATAATGTCGTGCTCGACGGCGCCTCGGATCATCTCGTCAGCGAGGCGATCTATCTGTCCGATCCCGAAGGCAATGGCATCGAGATCTATGCCGACCGGCCGCACGAACAATGGAAGTTCCACCAGGATGGCATGGTGGAGATGGCGACGCTGCGCCTCGACCTCCAGGCGCTCTACAACAGTGCGCCTGATGAGCGCTGGGACGGCATGGCTGCGGGGACGGCGATCGGCCACCTGCATCTGCAGGTCGGCGACATCCCGCAGGCCGACGCCTTCTACCACGACGTTCTCGGCCTCAAGCTGATGGCGCGTTATCCCGGCGCGAGCTTCTTTGCGACCGGCGGCTACCATCACCATCTCGCCGCCAATATCTGGAACAGCCGCGGCGCCACTGCGCGCGCCGGCAACATGACCGGGCTTTCGGACTACAAGGTCCGCTTCAATGACAAGGCGACGCTGGATGCGGCAGTCTCCAAGCTCGATGCACTGGAGATCAAGAGCGAGAAGCGCGACGGCGGCGTATTCCTCAAGGATCCCTGGGGCATCGGCCTGACGCTTTCGGCATAATTTCCAGGTCGCGTCGGGTCAGCCATAACGGTTGAAGAGGCTTGCGCCATGGAGCAATGCCGTCGACGCAAAGACATGCGGCATGCAGCGTATCGGATGGTCAGTCCCGTCACGGAACCGGAACCCTGTCAGCGCGTTTCCGTGAGGAAGCAATGGGGCTTCGGGGACCTCACCGCATGGGCATCGCCAATGGCATCCGCAAACAAGCAAAGAAGATCGCAATCGGCGAACGCCACACCAGCGCCTGGGCACAGTCGCTGAAGGAAGCCGCGGAAGAGCTGCCGCCGCCGCCGCTGCACCGTCTGGAAAAGGACGGGCTCGATGTCACCATGGCCTGGGCGATCATCGGCATCTTCGGCATTCTCTTCCTTGCCGCCGTCTACCTGATGTCGCTCATCCTCATTCCGATCACGCTCGCCGTCGTCGTCGGCATGATCCTCGGCATGGCGGCGGAAAAGCTCAGCAAGATGGGCGTGCCGCGGCTTGCCAACGCTTTCATGCTGTCGAGCGGCGTGGCGCTGGTGATCTTCCTGCTTATCAACTCGCTCGCCGACCCGCTGATGACGTTTGCCAATGAAGGCCCGGCCTTCGCCGAGCGAACCATCAACCGCGTCATGCCTTATCTCGAGCGCATCAGATGGCTGCATATTACGCCAGCGACATTCGAAAGCGGGTCGATGTCGATCGGTGCACTGCTCGAAAACACTGGCAACGTGCTGCATGTGGTGACGAGCAGCCTGACGCCGGCGCTGGTGCAGGGGATGATATTCTTTGCGGCGCTGCTGTTCTTCCTCGCTGGTCGGGTCAACCTACGCAAAACGATCATCATGACCTTCCGCACCCGCACGCAACGGCTGGCAGCCATCCGCGTCATCAACGCTGTCGAGCAGGTGCTCGGCTTCTATTTCGCGACGGCCTCGCTGATCTATGTCGGGCTCGGCGTCGTCATGACCGTTATCGCCTATGCCGGCGGGCTGTCTGCCCCGGTGCTCTGGGGCTTCTTCGCCTTCCTCTCGAGCTTCATCCCTTACCTTGGCATCACGCTGATGACGCTTGCCGTCGCGGTCGCCGGCATCCTCACCCATGATGGCTTTCTCATCGGCCTGATGCCGGCCGCGGCCTTCTTCACGGTGCATCTCCTCATGGAGAACCTGATCTTTCCCGCAGTGATGGGGCGGCGGTTGGAAATCAATCCCTTCGTCGTTTTTCTCGCCATCCTGTTCTGGACATGGATGTGGGGTGCCGTCGGCGCCATGCTGGCGCTGCCGCTGTCGCTGATCGTCATGACTGTTATCGACGAACTGCTGATCGAGGAAAAACCGCAGCCGCAATTGCCGAAATGATCAACCGGGGGGACGTTCGTGGCAGCTGATCTCGATCTTGCCGAATCCGATCACGACCAGATGGTCAGCGGCCGTTCTCTCTGGGGGAAAAGCGGCATACGACCGGAATGGCGGCCGATCGCGCAGAGCTTTTCCACCGACGTCGCGGTGATCGGCGGCGGCATCACCGGCGCATTGGTTGCCGAACATCTGACGGCGCGCGGTTTTTCCGTTGTTGTCATCGACCGGGAGCAGCCCGGTTTCGGCAGCACCGCGGCGAGCACGGCGATGCTGCAATGGGAAATCGACAGCACGCTCACCGAGCTCGAGGATTATTATGGCTTCGAGCGCGCGGCCGGCATCTACCGCCGCAGCGGTGCCGCGGTGGCCGGCCTTTCCAAGCTGATCGCCACCAATGGGATTGCCTGCGGCTTCCGGCCGCGCAACACGCTCTATCTCGCCGCCAATCAGGAAGGCGCACGCAATCTCCTGGAGGAGCGCCAGCTTCGCCGCCGGGCCGGCCTGCCCGGCGTCTATCTCGAACATCCCGATCTCTTCACCCAATTCGAACTCGACCGGGATGGCGCGATCTATTCGCCGGGCTCGGCGGAATGCGATCCGTTGCTTCTCACCTGGGCGCTGCTGGAGATGGCGATACGGCGCGGCGCGCGGCTGGTCAACGCTTCCGTGACGGCACTTCACAGCGAAGGCGATCACGTCACGATGGAGACGGATGGAGGCCATCTGATCGAGACGCGGCATGTCGTGCTGGCGACCGGCTATTCGATGCCGGGCCTCGACATGCCGAAGCTGCATCGGTCGAGTTCGAGCTGGGCGCTCGCCACCGTGCCGCAGGACCCGGCACATTTCTGGCGCGACAGGGCGCTGATCTGGGAGGACAGCCACCCCTATCTCTACATGCGGACGACCGCGGACAATCGCATCGTCGCCGGCGGCGAGGATGACGAGACGATCGACGCGCAGACGCGCGACCGCAAGCTGCCGGCCAAGATCACGGCGATCCGGGAGAAGATGAAGCGGCTGTGGCCGAAGGGGGATACGCGGGTGGAACAGGCCTGGAGCGGCACCTTCGGTGAGACGGTCGACGGCCTGCCGCTGATCGGCTCGGTGCCGGAGACGCCGCATGTGTTCGCCGCCTATGGCTACGGCGGCAACGGCATCACCTTTTCCTATCTCGCCGCGCAGATGATCGGCGCCATGCTGGCCGGCATGCAGCGCGACTGGTTCGAGGATTTCGCGCTCGACAGGGACGGACCGGGTTTGCGCCGTTTTGGAGAGGATGTGGTGCGGGTGGGCAAGGAGCTGAGGTAAGGTCTCATATTGACTGTCGTGGCGTGGGCGCCCCCCTGGCATACCTTCAGCCGCAAAATCACTCCGTCGTCTTGTCGTCGCCAGTGTCCTCGACGTCCTCGAGGCGGACGAACTCGGTCCCCTTGGCCTTCAGATCGACCAACGCCTTGGCCACCCCCTCGCCGGCCGCATGGGTCGGCTGGTTGACGTGGGAGATGACGACATCGCCATCCCTGGCCGAGGCGATGCGCCTTTCGGTGATCGCGGCTCCCAGCAGCGAGCCGCCGTCGCCGTTCACCGAATAACCGGCAATGCGATAACCCATGGCGCGGATCTCGCCGATGGCGGAAAGATCGTATTTGGCGGTCGAGCCGCGGAACCAGTGCGGCGCCGGAATGCCGGCCGCGACCATGGCGGCAGCGCCGCCTTCAACTTCCTGCCGCACCGCCTGCGGTGATCCGGCGGAAGCGATGCCATAGATCAGCGTCGGCGTGTCGACGGCCGGAATATGGTTCTCGCCATGGTTTTCGAGTTCGAAGAGATCGGGATTCTGCAGGAACACGGCGACGGCAGCGGGATTGCGCTTCAGCCAGCGGGCGGTGACGAAGATCGTCGCCGGGATGCGTTCCCGCACAAGCGTCGACAGGATGCGCTCGTCCGCCTGGCCCATGCAGGCATCAAAGGTCAGCGCAATGCGGGCGTGGCCGGCAATATTGGAGCGGGCGATATGCAGATGCGGCTCGACGAGCTTTGGCGCCGGCGCCTTCGGGGCCGGGCTGATTGCGGCCGAGGCCGGTCCAACGGCGGCAGGCAGCGTTGGCGGCACTTCATCCGCCAATGCCGCGGACATGTTGGCCAGTAGGAACGCCGAAGCGAGCAGGATGCGGTTCATATTGTGGATTTCTACGATTCGATCCGGCAGTTCTAACGGTTGGGTTTGCCCGGCGCCATGTGGCCGGATGTCACCGCACCCGTTTGGGCGGACGGAGCCGCATCAATCGTAAAGATAATACTTGTCCCACTTCTCGCGCGGCACCTTCTCGCCGATCTCGTAGTTGAGCTCGCGCACGTTGATATGCTGCGGACCGGTAATGCAATTGTAGGAGAGATGATACCAGTCGCCCTTGCTGCGGAAGACCGCGCCCGGCGCCTGCAGCGAATTGTCGCCAGGGATCGGGTCCTTGAACGTATAGGCGATGACCTTGTCGGGCTTGAAGCCGGTGCTGTCCTTGTTGATGCGGCTCATCGCCTCGGTGTCGCAGCTCTGTTCCAGCCGGGTCGAGGGATCGAGTTTTTCCAGCTGCTTCTTGATGGCGGGATCGACGGCGAAGGCGGGGGCAGCAAGGCTTGCGAGGGATACAAACAGGAGCAGACGTTTCGGCATTGTGGAGAAAATCCCTTACTGTTGTCCATTCTTCACCCTGCCACCGACGGCTTGCCGGAGGCTTGGCACGTGCAAATTTCGCGCAACGAGAGCGGACTTTCTTAAATATTGTGGTGACATCAAGGCAAGGCGGGCAGAGCGCCCTCCTTGCCTGTGGAAGGGCACCTCGACCCTTGGCGCATCCTTGCCGCTTGATCCGGGGCCGGTGCGCCTCTATCTCTTGCCAACCCGACATTCCCACCGGAGCCATTCCTTGTCCGTTTTCAAAAGTCTGCCGACACCGCCTGCCGCACCGAAGAAGCCGATCTCCGATATGCGCCACGGCATTACCCGCACGGACGATTATGCCTGGCTGCGCGCCGACAACTGGCAGGCGATGTTCAAGGATCCGTCGATCCTCGACCCTGATATCCGCCGGCATCTGGAAGCCGAAAACGCCTATATGAACGCAGCGATGGAAGACACCAAGCCGCTGCAGAAGGTGTTGTTTTCCGAAATGCGCGGCCGCATCAAGGAGGACGACAGCTCGGTGCCGATGAAGGACGGCGCCTATGCCTACGGCACCTTTTATGTCACCGGCGGCGAACAGCCGCGCTATTTCCGCATCGCCCGCGACGGCAATGTCGCCGACGAGACGATCCGCACCGTGCTGCTCGACGGCGACAAGGAGGCCGCCGGCAAGGCCTATTTCCGCCTCGCCGGTCTCGACCATACGAGCGACCACAGCCGCGGCATCTGGGGCTATGACGACAAGGGCTCGGAATTCTTCACGCTGCAGGTCCGCGATCTCTCAACCGGCGAGGACCTTGCCGACCGGATCGAGAATACCGGCGGCGGCGGCGTCTGGGCGCCCGACGGCAAGAGCTTCTTCTATTCGGCGCTGGACGAGAACCACCGGCCGTCGAAGGTATTCCACCACATTCTCGGCCAGCCGCAGTCGGAAGACCGGCTGGTCTATGAAGAGCCGGATGCCGGCTTCTTCATGGGCGTCGGCGGCTCGCTGCTCGACGATTTCATCTATGTCGATATTCACGACCACGAGACCAGCGAATACCGGCTGCTGTCGACCAAGGACCTGACCGCCGAGCCGAAGCTTGTGGCGGCGCGCGAGGAAGGCATCGAATATTCGCTGACCGAGGGCGGCGACGTCTTCTACATCCTGACCAATGACGGCGGCGCCAAGGATTTCAAGATCATGGAAGCGCCGGTTGATAAGCCGGGCAAGGAAAACTGGCGCGAAGTGGTGCCGCACAAGCCCGGCACGCTTGTTATCAGCCACATGGCCTATGCCCGCCATCTCCTCTGGCTGGAGCGCAAGGACGGGCTGCCGCAGATCATGATCCGCGACCGGGCGACCGGCGAGGAGCATGCGATCGCCTTTGCCGAGGAAGCCTATTCGCTGGGGCTGCAGGGTGCAGCCGAATACGACACGGATATCATCCGCTTCTCCTATTCCTCGATGACGACACCGTCGCAGCTCTACGACTACAACGTGGTGACGCGCGAACGCACGCTGTTGAAGACGCAGGAGGTGCCGTCCGGCCACAATCCCGACGACTACATCACCCGCCGCGTCTTCGCCCCGGCCTGGGATGGCGAGAAGGTGCCGGTCACCCTGCTCTATCGCCGGGATACCCCCCTCGACGGCACGGCACCCTGCCTTCTCTACGGCTACGGCGCCTACGGCATCACCATTCCGGCCGGCTTCAACACCAATTGCTTGTCGCTCGCCGACCGCGGCTTCGTCTATGCCATCGCCCATATCCGCGGCGGAAAGGACAAGGGGTTTGCCTGGTACGAAGACGGCAAGATGGACAAGAAGACGAATACCTTCAAGGACTTCGTCGCCGCGGCCGATTATCTGAATCAACAGAAGTTCACCTCTTACGCGAAGATCATCGCCGAGGGCGGATCGGCCGGCGGCATGCTGATGGGCGCAGTTGCCAATATGGCGCCGGAGAAGTTCGCCGGCATCATTGCCGCCGTTCCCTTCGTCGACGTGCTCAACACCATGCTGGACGATACGCTGCCGCTCACCCCGCCCGAGTGGCCGGAATGGGGCAACCCGATCGACAGCAAGGAAGAATACGAGCAGATCGCCTCCTACTCGCCCTATGACAATGTCGGTGCGAAAGCCTACCCGCCGGTTCTGGCGCTCGGCGGCCTGACGGACCCGCGCGTCACCTATTGGGAGCCGGCCAAATGGGTGGCGAAGCTGCGCGATAAGACGACCGGCGACGCGCCGATCCTGCTCAAGACGAATATGGACGCCGGCCATGGCGGCGCTTCGGGCCGCTTCCAGCGGCTGGAAGAGATCGCCTTCGAGTATGCGTTTGCGATCAAGGTTGCGGGGAAGATGTAAGGGTTGGGTGGGGCGTCACAGAGGCCAGGGAGAGAGAAATGCCCGTCTATGTCGCCCTACTCCGCGCCGTCAATGTCGGCGGCACCAGCTCTCTGCCGATGGCCGAGCTGAAGGCAGTCTGCGAAGGCCTCGGCTTTACCGAGGTGAAGACCTACATCCAGAGCGGCAACGTGCTTTTCCGCTCGGACGAGGCGGAAAAGACGGTGGAGGAGCGGCTCGACGAAGCGCTCGGCAAAAAGATGGGCAAGCGGCCAGGGGTGATGGTGCGCAGCCGCAAAGAACTCGACAAGATCGCTGCCGACGCCCCCTTTCCCGAGGCCAAGCCGAACTTCCTGCTCGTCCACTTCCTGCCCGAAAAGGCGCCCGGTGTTGCGCTGGAAAAGATGGTGGCGCCCGATGGCGAGGAGGCCAAGCTCGCCGGCCGGGAAATCTATGTGCATTATCCCAATGGATCCGGCCGCTCGAAGCTGAAACTGTCGGCGCTGAAGCCCGCAACCTCGCGCAATCTCAACACCGTGCGCAAGCTCGCCGAATTGGCAGCGGCGCTGGAAGGTAAGGACTAAGGGGCCTCAAAAAGTCAGTGCGGTTCTGCGCTTCCAAGAAAAGTTGAATCGCCCGACGCCCTCGGCATTTCCACCACCGGCAGAAAGAGCATCTTCACGAAGGTGCGCAGCATCAGCACCTGTTCGGCCAGCGTGTTCGGCTCCTTCAGCGTCTTCGACAGGACGATCCCGCCTTCCAGGACGGAGGACACCATGTCGGCGAGCTGGTCGACATTGACGGGTTCGCGCGGCGGATAGATGGCCATGATCTCCCGCAGCATGCGGCCGAAACGGCGCCGCCATGCAAGCACCGCATTCCGGTTGGTCTCCTGTATCTCGCGGTCGAACAACCGCTCGTAGTAGCAGACGGTCGCCACGAGGCAGCCGGGATGGCCGTTCGGCAGGTCGGAGAGCAGTTCGGACAGCAGTTTGAGACCGAGCAGGAAGGATTGCAGCGGATCGTCGACCAGATCGCGCGCGCGGCTGAAGATCTCATCGTAGATGCGCTCGTCATTTTCGATGTAGCGGTTGAGCAGCGCCTTGGCGAGCTCGTTCTTGTCCCGGAAATGATAGAAGAAGCCGCTCTTGGTGATGCCGGTCTCGGCGATCAGCTCCTCGATGGAGGTGCCGCCGAAACCCTTCTGCAAGACCGCCGCTTCGGCCACATCGAGGATGCGGGTCCGCGTTTCCTCGCCCTTTCGCATGTCCCCTCCTGCCCTGGCTCCTGTACCGGCGGTACGGTTTTCAGCGCCGCATATTCAGATCTGCCATCGCCCCGGCAGCATCGAGTGAAGCAAGCAATTGATATCCATCGGCAAAAACCAAAACCGCCTGGAGTATACCTCAAGTCGCCTAGTTTGACAGCCGAATAAGCGTCAGAACATCATTGATCGACAGCAGCCGTTTCTGGCGCTGCGAGGGAGAGACTTCACAATGGTAAAGTACAGAAACGGTTTGCCGCAACTCAAAGGCGGCACCTTCATTACCGATGGCGGCATGGAAACGACGTTGATCTTTCACGAAGGGATCGAACTTCCGCATTTTGCCGCCTTCATATTGCTGGCTTCCGAAGAGGGGCGGCAGCGCATGCGGAATTACTATCGCCGCTACCTCGATATCGCACGGCGCCACGGCACAGGCTTCGTGCTCGACACTGCCACATGGCGGGCCAATCCGGACTGGGGGCAGAAGCTCGGCTATACCAGCGAAGCCTTGAAGGCGGTCAACGAGGAGGCCGTCGACCTGCTCGTCGGCTTGCGCAGCGCCTATGAGCGGCCGGAGCAGCAGATCGTCATCAGCGGCGCGATCGGCCCGCGCGGTGACGGTTATAAGGCGGGCATCATGGATGCGGCCGAGGCGGAGGACTACCACGCCTTCCAGATCGCGGCTTTCGCCGGCACGGAGGCCGATATGGTCAGCGCTTTTACGCTGACCAATATCGACGAGGCGATCGGCGTGGCGCGGGCGGCACAGGCGCTCGGCATGCCCTCGGCCATCTCCTTCACGCTGGAGACGGATGGCCGGCTGGTGACGGGCCGCAGCATTCAGGACGCCATCGAGACGACGGATGCGGCCACCGGCGGGGCGCCGGCCTATTACATGATCAACTGCGCGCATCCGACGCATTTCGAAGCCGCGCTCGATCCCGAAAGCGCCTGGGTGAAGCGCATTTCCGGCATCCGCGCCAATGCCTCGACCATGAGCCACGAGCAGCTGGACAATAGCGAGACGCTGGATGCCGGCGATCCCGCAGATCTCGGCCGCCGCTACCGCAAACTGCTCGGCCGCATGCCCGCGGTGCGCGTGCTCGGCGGCTGCTGCGGCACCGACCACCGCCATGTTGCAGCGATCTGCGAGGCATGCCTGCCGCAGGCGGCGTGACGACCTGAGAGGGAGGAGAGAATGACGATTGGATGGACGATGATGGGAGTGGTGACACGGGAGCACGGCTGGCACGATCTGTGGCTTGCGATCACGGGACGGCACAGGCGCCCCGAGCCTGAGGCGGCCGTGGAGGTGGCGCTGCGCGATAGCGATCTCGCCTTCGGCGGCTTCGACGGCCAGGTGACCTATGGGCTTGAGGCGGACTGGCGCGAGGGCCGGTCCTCGCGACGCAGGCGGCTGCGGGCGCCGGTCGGCTTCTGACGAAGGGAAAGCCGGCGTCAGCCTTTGGCGGCGCCTTTCGACGGTTTGGCCTTGTAGCCGCTGATCTCCTCGCCGGCGGTCGGGGAGAAGCGCAGGTTCCAGAAGGTCGCGGTGATCGAGATGATCGTGACGACGACGAATGCGGCCGAAAAATCGCCGAGAGCAGGCGTTTCGGCGCCTGACAGGGCCATGGAGCCGTGCAGCGCCAAGGCGCCGATGCAGATGCCGAGCGACAGCATCAGCTGCTGGAAGGTGGTGTAGAAGCTGGTGGCCGAGCTCATCCGCTCCTTGTCGATCTCGTCATAGGCAATGGTGTTATAGGCGGTGAACTGGAACGACAGGAAGAAGGCGCTGAGCACCAGGACGACGAAGATCAGCGGCATCGGCCAGTCCGGCCGGAAGGCGGCGCAGAGGCCATAGCCAATCGTGCCGAAGATGCCGTTGAGGACGAGGCTGCGGCGGAAGCCCAGCCGGCTGAAGACGAACTTCGCCATCGGCTTCATGGCGAGCGCGCCGATCGCGGTGGCGATGACGATCTGGCCGGCCGCGGCGGCAGACAGGCCGAAGCCGATCTGGAAAAGCAGCGGCAGCAGGAAGGGCTGCGCCCCTTGCGTGATGCGCGTCAACGAACCGGCGATGACTGACGTGCCGAAGCTCGGCACCTTCATGAGCGAGAAATCCATGATCGGCGACGGGTGTTTGCGGGCATGCTTGAGATAGGCGATGCCGAAGATGAGGCCAAGGGCGATCAGGAAGATCGAGAAGGCGCCCTCGCCTTCATGGCTCGACATTTCGAAGCCGAAGAGCAGCGAGCCGAGCGAGATTCCGGAGAGGATGAAGCCGATCGTATCGAAGGGACCGCTGGCCTTGCCCTTCACCTCGTCAATGTAGATCGAGACGAAGATCATGCCGATGATGCCGACCGGCACGTTGATATAGAAGATCCAGCGCCAGTCGAGATAGGTGACGATGAAGCCGCCGAGCGGCGGACCGATAATCGGGCCGATCAGCGCCGGCACGAGCAGCCATGACATGGCGCTGACCATATCCTTGCGGTCGACGCTGCGCATCAGCACCAGGCGCCCGACCGGCATCATCATCGCGCCACCCATGCCCTGCAGCAGCCGCGCCAGCACCAGGAAGGACAGCGTCGGCGCGAGCGCACAAAGGATGGAGCCGGCGACGAAGACGGCGATGGCGGCGCGGAAGACGGTGCGCGAGCCGAAACTGTCGGCCATCCGGCCGCTTGCCGGAATGAAGATCGCCAGGCTCAGGAGATAGGAGGTGAGCGCGATCGACATGGCCGGCGCGCTGACGGCGAAATCGCGCGCCATTGTGGGCAGCGCCGTCGCCAGCACGGTCGCATCGATATTTTCCATCAGCATCGCGCTCGCGACAATCATCGCGATCACCCGGAAATTGGGCGCGGCGCGCCGAACCATCGGCGCCTGGTAAATCTGATCCGACATCGTCCGGAATCACTCGCGGTGGCGCGGCGGAGCACACGAAGCAGCTGGGCCGCGGAGATGACATGGCGCAAGGCCAAGGGGAGACGATTTGCTATACGCCTGTGATCATGGCGGCGCTATGTCCTTTATGGCAAAGCTGCTTTGACGAGAGGTAAAGGCAGATCACGATTCCTTGCATTTGTCTGTTCTTCGTGAAGGTCTTTATCCCCTGGCTTGCGCGGCATGCATCCTAGCCCTACCTATGAGTGATGACCTCCGCCCTGCAGACAAACCGGCCCGGTGCGGCCTTTCCGTTCGACAACAGCTATGTCGGCTTGCCCCAGCATTTCTTTGCGCCGCAGGCGCCGACGCCGGTGGCGGAGCCCTGGCTGATCAAGCTGAACGAGCCGCTCGCCGCCGAGCTCGGGCTTGACGTCGAGGCCCTGCGCCGCGACGGTGCGGCGATCTTTTCCGGCAATCTCCTGCCCGAAGGGGCCGAACCGCTGGCCATGGCCTATGCCGGGCATCAGTTCGGCGGCTTCTCGCCGCAGCTCGGCGACGGGCGGGCGATCCTTCTCGGCGAGGTGATCGACCGCAACGGCAAGCGCTATGACATCCAGCTGAAGGGTGCGGGCCCGACGCCTTTTTCAAGACGCGGCGACGGCCGGGCGGCAATCGGGCCGGTGCTCAGGGAATATATCATCAGCGAGGCGATGTTTGCGCTCGGCATTCCCGCCACGCGGGCGCTGGCGGCGGTGACGACAGGCGAGCCGGTCTATCGCGAAGAGGTGCTGCCGGGCGCGGTCTTCACCCGCGTCGCAGCCAGCCATATCCGTGTCGGCACCTTCCAGTATTTCGCGGCCAGGGGCGACACCGACGGCGTGCGGGCGCTGGCCGACTATGTGATCGACCGGCATTATCCGGCGCTGAAAGAGGCCGAGAACCCCTATCTCGCGCTTTTCGATGCGGTCTCGGAGCGCCAGGCGGCGTTGATCGCCCGCTGGCTGCATGTCGGATTTATCCATGGCGTGATGAACACCGACAATATGACCGTCTCCGGCGAGACCATCGATTTCGGCCCCTGCGCCTTCATGGATACCTATGACCCGGCGACCGTCTTCTCGTCGATCGACCAGCACGGGCGTTATGCCTATGCCAACCAGCCGGGCATCGGCCAATGGAACCTCGCAAGGCTCGGCGAGACATTGCTGTCGCTGATCGACGCCAATCCCGACAGCGCCGTCGACAAGGCGAATGTGGTGATCAAGAATTATGGCGAACGCTTCCAGGCGCATTGGCTGGCCGGCATGCTAGAGAAGATCGGCCTTGCCGGGCAAGAGGATGGCGATCTCGAACTGGTGCAGGCACTGCTGTCGCTGATGCAGACGCAGGCCGCCGATTTCACCCTGACCTTCCGGCGGCTGTCGGATCTTGCCGGCGATGACGCGGCAGGGCCGAGTTTTGCGGCGAGTTTCCGCGAACCGGAGGCCTGCGGCGCCTGGCTTGCGCAGTGGCGCGAGCGGCTGTCGCGCGATCCGCAGACGGCCACCGAGCGCGCCATTGCCATGCGCAGCGTCAATCCGGCCTTCATTCCACGCAATCACCGGGTCGAGCAGGCGATCGAGGCCGCGGTCGAGAACGGCGATTTCTCGCTGTTCGAGGCGCTGCTGACCGTGCTTTCAAAACCCTATGAGGATCAGCCGGGCTTTGCCGCCTATCGGGCACCGCCGAAGCCGGATGAACGGGTGCTCGCGACCTTCTGCGGGACGTAACAGGCGTCGTCATCTCCTCACAACCAGCATCAAGCCCAGTTCAGGGTATCCAAAACGTGACGACAGCCTGCGGCAATTGTGGCCGTTGAAAGGCATCTCCTTCGCGCTATCTGGCTGATCGGCGGGACTTTTCCGCCGATCCCTCACCCCGGCGAACCTCAGCGGGAGATACAGCCTTATGGCGATCGTCATCACCTCCATCTTCTTCATCATCATCGGGCTGGCCCTCGGCGGCGGCGGGCTGTGGCTCGTCACGCTCGGCGGCAGCGTGTTCTATCTGTTCGCCGGGCTGATGTTCCTGATCACCGCCGGGCTGCTGCTGATGCGCAAGGCGCTGGCGCTCTGGGTCTATGCGGTGCTTGTTGTCACCGCGCTCGGCTGGGCGGTGTGGGAGGTCGGCTTCGACTGGTGGCAGTTGGGGCCGCGCGGCGGCATGATCATCCTGCTCGGGCTCTGGCTGCTGACGCCCTGGATCCGCCGGCCGCTCGGCCTGCGCAGCCCGACCGGCTTCACTTACGGCGCCAATCCCTGGCCGCTCGCCATACCCGTCATCCTCGCCATTCTCGTCGCCCTCTATTCGATGACCACAGATCCGCACGATCTTGCCGGCGATCTGCCGACCGACAAGGTCGCCGCCAGCCCCGCCTTCGGCGGCAGCGTGCCGGACGGCGAATGGCATCAATACGGCCGCACGCCCTTCGGCCAGCGCTATTCGCCGCTCGACCAGATCACCGCCGAAAACGTCTCCACCCTCAAGGAGGTGTGGCGATACCAGACCGGCGACGTCAAGCGGCCGGAGGATGTCGGCGAGACGACCTATCAGGTAACGCCGCTCAAGGTGAAGGACACGCTCTATCTCTGCACGCCGCATAATTGGGCGATCGCGCTCGACGCCAAGACCGGCAAGGAGAAATGGAAGTACGACGCCAACTCCGGCATGAACCCCGACCGGCAGCATCAGACTTGCCGCGGCGTCACCTATTATGCCGATCCCGCCGTTGCCGCCGGCCAGCCCTGCGCCGAGCGCGTCTACCTGCCGACATCCGACGCGCGGCTGATCGCGCTCGATGCGGCGGACGGGAAGATCTGCACCAGCTTTGCCGATCAGGGCGTGCTGCATCTGGAAGCCGGCATGCGCTACAACCCGGCCGGCTATTATTATTCCACCTCGCCGCCGGTCGCGGTGGCGGGCAAGATCATCATCGGCGGGGCGGTCAACGACAACTACTCCACCCAGGAGCAGTCCGGCGTCATCCGCGCCTTCGACATCAATACCGGCGCGCTCATCTGGAACTGGGATTCCGGCAATCCCGACGTGACGACGCCGCTCGCCAACGGGCAGACCTATACCACCAATTCGCCGAACAGCTGGTCGGTCTTCAGCGTCGACGAGGCGCTCGGCATGGTCTACCTCCCGCTCGGCAACCAGGTGCCTGATCAGCTTGGTATCAACCGCAGCGACAATGTCGAGAAATTCTCCTCCTCGATCGTCGCGCTCGATATCGCCACCGGCCAGCTGCGCTGGGTGCGCCAGACCGTGCATCACGACCTCTGGGACATGGACGTGCCGGCACAGCCCGTTCTGATCGACCTGACGAAGCAGGACGGCACGACCGTTCCCGCCCTGGTCGGCCCGACCAAGCAGGGCGATATCTATGTGCTCGACCGGCGGACCGGCGAACCGATCATTCCGGTCAAGGAAATCCCGGCGCCGGGCGGCGCTGTTGCCGGCGATCATACCTCGCCGACCCAGCCGATCTCCGATCTCACCTTCTCGCCCGAGCCGCTTCAGGAAAAGGACATGTGGGGCGTGTCGCTGTTCGACCAGCTCGCCTGCCGCATCGACTTCCACCGTTATCGCTACGAGGGCCGCTACACCCCGCCTTCGCTCAAAGGCACGATCGTCTATCCCGGCAATTTCGGCACCTTCAACTGGGGCTCGGTGGCGGTGGATCCGGAGCGGCAGATCATGTTCGGCATGCCGACCTATCTCGCCTTCACCTCGCGCCTGGTGCCGGCGGCCGACATTCCGCCGAGGGGCCAGGACGAGAAGGGCAGCGAACAGGGACTCAACCGCAATGACGGCGCGCCCTACGGCGTCTTCATGGGTCCCTTCCTCGGACTGCTCAAAATCCCCTGCCAGGCGCCACCCTGGGGCTATGTCGCCGGCGTCGACCTGCGCACAGGCAAGATCGCCTATATGCACAAGAACGGCACCGTGCATGACATGACGCCGCTGCCCCTGCCCTTCAAGGTGGGCGTGCCGGGCATCGGCGGGCCGATGCTGACCAAGGGCGGCGTCGCCTTCCTCGGGGCTGCGGTCGACAACTATCTGCGCGCTTACGACGTGACGAGTGGGCGGCAGCTCTGGCAGGGACGGCTTCCCGCCGGCGGCCAGGCGACGCCGATGACCTATATGGCTGATGACAACAAACAATATGTCGTCATGGTCGCCGGCGGCCACGGCTCGGTCGGCACGAAGCCCGGCGACTACGTGATCGCCTATACGCTGCCTTGATCCGGAAATTCATGCCGGACGATCAGCGCGCCGGATCGAAAAGGAAATCGCCGAGCAGATCAAGAGCGAAATGGCCGGCATGAGGACGACGGCACCGAGACGGCAGGCGACGTTTCCGGCGCCTGAGCGGGAGCATTTCGAATTGCTCGTGTTTGAGAAAGACCCCTCCGCAACCCCTCCCCACAAGGGGGAGGGACTAACCCGCTGCGGGATCCAGCCACCAAAATACGCCGCCACATGCTGCGCCGTCAGGAATGAAATGCAACGGGCGCCGCACGGTAGCCCCTCCCCCTTGTGGGGAGGGGTTGGGGAGGGGTTTTCCGGCGAGAACCGGACAGCTGTCGATTATGCCCTTCGCATTTTCCCGATTCACACCATCTCGACGATCATGCGGCCGACTTCGGCGAAGACCGGGTTGAGTTCCGTCACCGGTGCGGTCGCCTCGGCGATATAGACGGCGGCGACGATCGGGCCGCGATCCGGGGGCCAGATGACGGCGATATCGCCGAGAGTGCCGTTCGGGCCGGTGCCGGTCTTGTCACCGACCTTCCAATCCTGGGGCAGGCCGGCCCGCAGCCGTTCCTTGCCTGTGGTGCTGGCCACCAGCCAGGCGATCAGCCGGTCGCAGGAAGCCTCGGCAAGCACCGAGCCGAGCGTCAGGTTGCCGAGCGTGTCGAGCATCGCCTCCGGGGTCGTCGTGTCGCGCGGATCGCCCTTCCTGCCCTCGTTCAGCGTCGGTTCGGTGCGGTCGAGACGCGTGGTGCCATCGCCGATCGAGCGCAGCCAATCGGTCAGTCCTGCCGGCCCGCCAAAACTTTCGAGCAGCAGGTTGCCGGCGGTATTGTCGCTGACGGTCACCGCCGCCTCGCAGAGTTCAGCAACGGTCATGCCGTCGGTGCCCGCATGTTTTTCGCTGAGCGGCGAATAGTCGACGAGTTTGTCCTTGCCATAAGTCACCCGCCGGTCGAGCTTCTCCTCGCCCTTGTCGACACGGGCCAGCACGAAACCTGCTGCCAGCGCCTTGAAGGTGCTGCACATCGGAAAGGCCTCGCTGCCGCGATAGCCGAAGGAGATGCTCGTTTCAGTGTCGAGCACCGAAACGCCGAGACGGCCGCCGGTGCGTTTTTCGAGCGCAGCAAGGCGGTGCTGGATGTCGTCGTCGCCCTTCTCGGTATTCTCCTCCTTGGTCCCCTCCTCGGCATTGGCGGGAAGCACCAGCGCGGGCAGGCCCATCGCAGGCAGGCAAAGGGCCGAGCCGAGCAGCATGCGGCGGGTCAAACTGAGATCCATGAAATCCTCCGGCGGGTGGGAGGACAGAGCTAAGGAGCGATTGCGGCGACTTGTCGTCAACGCGGCGACTTCTTCGCCCGCCGAGCGACCTCTATCGTCCGCACTGGTCACGCGGCGCAGGTGACCTCGACCGTCACATGCGACAATTCCGTCAGCGCCGAAAGCCTGCCCTTGTAGAAGGCCGGATCGCGCGGCTGCGAGGTGAGGACGGCGACGATTGCCGCATGATGGCCGGGGCCGACCTGCCAGACATGCAGATCGGTGATCCGGTCGTCCTCGGTCTCGATGGCGCCGCGGATTTCGGTCGGCAGCGTCTCGCCTTCGGGGACGACGTCGAGAAGGACGCCGCCCGAGGATTTCATCAGGCTCCAGGACCAGTTGGCGATGACCAACCCGCCGACGATGCCCATGATGGGATCGAGCCAGAGCCAGCCGTAAAGGCTGCCGAGCGTCAGCGCCGCGATGGCGAGCACCGAGGTCAGGGCATCGGCGATCACATGCAGATAGGCGGCGCGGATATTGTTGTCGCCGGTCTTTGCGGTGTGGGCGTGGTCGCCATGTCCATGGCGCCCGTGATCGCCATGTCCGTGGTGGCCGTGAGCGTGATGATGGTGGCCATGGTGCGCATGCTGGCCATGCCCGTGCATATGATGGCCATGCGCGGCATGGCCGCCGCCGGCGAGCAGCCAGGCGCTGGCGAGGTTGACAGCAAGGCCGATGACCGCAACGGCAATCGCCTGGGCAAAACCGATCGGCACGGGGTTAGAAAGGCGCAGCAGGCTTTCGTAGGCCATCAGCAGGGCAATCAGGGCAAGGACGATGGCGCTGGCAAAGCCGGCGAGATCGCCGAGCTTGCCGGTGCCGAAGGTGAAGCGCGGATTGCGCGCCTGCCGACGGGCGAAGAGATAGGCGAGCGCCGAAATCAGCAGCGCACTGGCATGGGTCGACATGTGCCAGCCGTCGGCAACAAGGGCCATGGAGCCGTAGACGGTGCCGGCGGCGATTTCCGCCACCATCATCACCGCCGTCAGCGCGATCACCAGCCAGATGCGCCGCTCATTGCGCGTGTGATCGGCGCCGAGGAAGACATGGTCGTGTTCCAGGGCGTCCATTCCAGCCTTGTCGATTCCGGCACGCATTACAGGCTCCTTCTTCACGGCATTCAGCGAATATAGATTCTCAAGACTTCCGATATTTCCTCGACCGCCTCGGCCCTCGCCGCATCATTGGCGGCATTCAGCACATGTTCGCGCAAGTGGTCGTCGAGCACCTCGCCGGTCAACCCGGTCAGCGCGCCACGGATCGAGGCAAGCAGTTGCAGAATTTCGCCGCAAGGGCGCTCAGCCTCGAGCGCACGCTCGACCGCCTCCATCTGCCCTTTCAGGCGGCTGATGCGGGCGACGAGCTTCTTTTTCTGCAGGGTGGTGTGGGACATGGTGGGTTCCCATATAGCATAGGGGGGTATAGTATCAAGCGGAAAGCCAGGGCTCAATGCCGATGATGTCGTTCAGCGCCGCTCCTTCTCGCGACATTCGATGCGATCATGGCCGCGCGAGCCCCTCACAGCATTTTCTAATGAAAGCGAATGCGCGGCTTAATCCG
Source organism: Rhizobium sp. BK008 (assembly GCF_014197345.1). Taxonomy (NCBI): domain Bacteria; kingdom Pseudomonadati; phylum Pseudomonadota; class Alphaproteobacteria; order Hyphomicrobiales; family Rhizobiaceae; genus Rhizobium; species Rhizobium sp. BK008. The sequence goes on from NZ_JACIFK010000004.1 coordinate 80,425, forward strand.
CCATTGACAAAGGCCGCGTTTCCGACGATCTATGGCCCATGATCAAAAACGCGCACCAGAGCCGCTCGTATTTTTGGCTGTACCTGTAAAGGGCGGCCGGACAAGATCATATTGTCAACAAGCCGCCGTCAGGCGGCTTTGTTGTATCGGCAGCGTCCTGACGGCAGAATATCAAAGGACGCGAAGACCATGACCGAAATCGAAGACAGCGAAATTTCACTGATGCGCCCATCGGTGGTAACGATCCGCGCCGCCAAGCCGCGCGACCTGCCCGAGCTCAACGAGATGATCGCCCTGCTCGCCGCCCATCATGGCGATGCGGCTGCGACAACGCCGGAGCAACTGGAGCGCGACCTCTTCGGTCCGCTGCCCTGGATCCATGCGCTCGTGGCCGAGACCGCCGAAGGGCTGATCGGATACGCCATTCTGGTGCCGCTCTACAGGGCGCAGGAAGGCAAGCGCGGCATGGACCTGCACCATCTGTTCGTGCGCGACGGCCATCGCGGTCACGGCACCGGCCAGTTGCTCGTCGACCGGGCGCGCGAAACCGCCCGCAAAGCCGGCTGCGGCTACCTCTCCGTCAGTGCTGCGACCGGAAACGTGCTGGCGCACCGCTTCTACGAACAGCTGGATTTCACCCCGCGTCCGGTAACCGGCATGCGCTACATGCAGTCGATCGCCTGAAGCGCGTCGGGCATGGTGCGAGCGGTGTTGCGATAACGGGATGCATTAACAAAAAGCCCTAAAGCGCGACGAACGAATCTGAAAGATTGCGACGCGCTTCAAGGCTGGCAGGCACGAGGCGCCCGCCGGGTTTATGCAAGAACCGGTTTCAGCCTACCGACAATTATCGAATTGCATGAGGAGCTTTCATGCCAGATTTCAAGCTACATTGCTTTGCTCTCTCGGGGAACTGTTACAAGGTCGCGCTCTTCTTCGCACTTGCCGGCATCGAGTGGGAGAGCACTTTCGTTGACTATCTGGGCGGCGAAACGCGCACCGAAGAATGGCGAAAGACCATAAACGAGCAGGGCGAAGCCCCTGTGCTCGAACATGGGCAAACGAAGATCAGCCAATCGGGGATCATCCTTGACTATTTGTCGGAGGTGACAGGGCATTTCGGGGCGCAGACAGCCGAAGAACGACGAGACATCATGCGTTGGATTCTTTTCGATAACCACAAATTCACGAGCTATTACGCGACGCTGAGGTTCATGTATGGCCTGCAGAAGTGCGGCGAGACGCCAGTCGTCGAGTTTTTAAGACTGCGGGCTAAAGCTGCCTACGCAATCGTCGACGAACATCTGGCGCGTCGGGCCTTCGTGGTCGGCGACCGGCTGACGATCGCAGACCTCTCTTTGGCGGGCTACGTCTTCATGCCGGAGGAAACCGGGATCGATCACAGCGCCTTTCCGGCTATTGCAGCCTGGAAAGATCGGATCAGAAACATGGCTGGCTGGCGCCATCCCTATGATCTCATGCCGGGTCCCACCTCCCTGTAGACAGAGCATGGGATCTTCCGAAGGCGCCAAGCAACCAAGTGAACGCGCGAAAGCCCTCGCCCGGTTGGCACCGTTATTTCCACTGGGTCCCGTCAGCGGCGGCGCAGCCGTATGGCGGCAGGGAACCGGCAAAGGTGATTTTCAGCTTGGCGCAGCCCCAGCTGTTGATCGGGCCGGGCATGGCATTGTTCAGCGTGATGCCGATTTCATCATAGGGGCTGTCGGTGTTGGTGATATAGCGATACCAGCGGAAACCGGTGAAAATCACGACCGCAAGTGCGATCGTCAGCAGCAGGCGAAGCAATCTTTTCATGATATGTCCTTGAAATACAAACGTCGCCGTTTAGCACCGACATATCGAAGCGGAAAGCGCTGCCGCCGCCGGGCAAAGCGAAATCCCGTAGAAAGATATTATCAACTGCAGGCCGCAGTGACTTCGCCCCACCACTAACGCCCCGGCACGGCCTTCAGATAGGCGGCGATTGCCTCACGGTCGGCGGCCGGGAGATGGGCGATGTTCTGCTGCACATCGACCATCGAGCCGCCGACGGAATCGAAATCGGGCGTGAAGCCGGTTTCGAGATAGCTGGCGATATCGGCCTCGCTCCAGCCGCCGATGCTCTTGGAGGCCGGCGTGATATCGGGTATGCGGCCCTTGCCTTCCGGATTGGGAGCGCCGGCAAGCCATTGATCCGCCGTAAAGCCGCCGAGCGCATCGCGCGGCGTATGGCATTCGCCGCAATGACCGGGACCTTCGACGAGATATTGCCCGCGCTTGATCTTGTCGTCGCTCTCTGCCAGCGCCACGCGCGGCTGGTCGTTGAAATAGAGGAACTTCCAGCCGCCGAGCGCAAGCCGGATATTGAAGGGGAACGGCAGCTCATGCGGCGGCGCGACGTTTGCGCTCTTCGGCAGGGTTTTCAGGAAGGCGTAGATATCGTTGACGTCCTTGTCGCTCATCCGGGAATAGGAGGCATAGGGAAAGGATGGGTAGAGATGCTGACCGCCCGGGCCGACGCCGCGCTTCATGGCATTGCCGAACTCGGCAAGCGTCCAGCCGCCGATACCGGCCTTTTCATCGGGTGAGATGTTCGGCACGTGGAAGGTTCCGAAAGGGCTCTTCAGCGCCAGGCCGCCTGACAGTGTCAGCTTGGCATCACCTTCGGAACCGGGTGCGGCATGACAGCTGACGCAGCCGCCCGCCCAGAAGACCATCTCACCGTTTGCCGTATCAGGCGCGCCGAGATTGGCCCAATGGCTTTCCGGCAGCGGATCGGGTGCGGTGACGAGATAGAAGGCGCCTCCGCCGAGGACGGCGACGCCGATCAGACAGAGCAATAACCGGATGAACCTGCGGACCATGCGCCGCCTCCCCTTTTGCCGAGATTTCCGCGTCGATCGATCCCCCGATCGATCTGCGCAGGCGGAGAATAAGGCGATCCGCGCCGGCGACAAGGCCGGCGCGGATCCTGTATCCAGATGAAAATGGCCTATCGCTCATTTGCTGAGGCGATAGGCCTTGTGACAGCCGCCGCAATTGGCGCCGAGCGTGTTCATCGTGGCGCCGACGGCCGCAGGATCGGCCGGAAGCTGAGCCAGCGCGGTTTCAGCGTCGCTGGAGAGCTTGGCGGCGCGCGCCTTGAAGTCGTCCATGTTTTCCCAGATTTTCGGGCTCGCGCCTTCGTCATTCGTGTCCGTGCCCGGCTTGAACTGGTCGGGGAAGACCTTGGCAGTTGCGGCGATCGTCGTCAGCGCCGCCTTCACTGCCTCGGCGTCATAGGGCTTGGTGCCCTTGGCGATGGCTGCCAAGGCCCCGGCCGAACCGCCGATCTGCTTCATCAACGCAACGCGCGAATCATGAGTGCCGTCGGCGGCGGTCACCGAACCGGCGGCCATGCCGGCCATCGCCAGGGCCGCAGCTACTGCTTTCCAATTCATATTCCTCTCCATTTCTCCTCGGCCAGGGTGGCCGAAGGCCAATCTGCACCGGGAGCATGCCAAAATCCATGCGTCCGGGCAGTCACGTTTTGCCGGATCATCATAAAAACAATGTGATAGGCCGCAGCGGCTCAAGCGCTTTTCCACCCCTGCCAGAAGCTGAAGGCGGAGACCGCAACCAGCAGCAGTCCGGCGAAGCGGCCGACAAAGGCCGTGACGTCAGGGTTGGCGACGAGCAGGTCGCGGCTGCGGCCGGCCGTCATCGCCAGTGTGCCGTAGATGGCGAACTGGGTGACGACAGTCATGACGCCCATGATCAGCCCCTGTATCCAGAGCGGACCATATTCCGGTCTCAGGAACTGCGGGTAGACGGCAAACATGAAGATATAGGCCTTCGGGTTGACCAAACAGGTGACGGCCCCCTGGCGGAAGGCGCGCCAGCCGGAGCGCGCCGTTCCCGGCCCGACCGCCTCGACGGTGATCGAGCTGCGGATCAGCGAAATCCCGATCCAGATCATGTAGGCCACGCCGGCAAAGAGCAGCACGTTGAAAAGCTGGGGCAGCATGGTGACGAGCACGCCGACGCCGGCCGCGCCATAGGCCGAATGTACCGCACCCCCGGCCATGATGCCGCCGGTTGCCGCCAGCCCACGCTTGACGCCGCCAGTCAGCGAATTGGCGAGCACGAAGAACATGTCCATGCCCGGCACGATGATGATGCCGAACAGAAGGGTGAAGAAAAGCCAGAGGTTTTCATGGTAGTTCATGTCAGTTACCGCCTTGAATTTCTGCGGGCCGTTTTCAAAGACCCTGATTGATTTCAATCTGATAGGCGGCTCTATACGGGAACCCAACTGACAGTGTACTGTCAGGAGCGTGGCGGATGGGAGAGGTTAAATGCGCAAGGCCTCTCGGCTTTTCGAGATCATTCAGATCCTCCGGCTGGCAAGAAAGCCGATAACGGCGGCTGACATGGCCGAGACGCTCGAAGTGACCGCGCGCTCGATCTATCGCGACATCGCCGCACTCCAGGCGATGCGGGTGCCGATCGAAGGCGGGCGCGGCATCGGCTACATCATGCGACCGGGCTTCGACCTGCCGCCCTTAATGTTCTCGATCGAGGAGATGGAGGCGATCGTGCTGTCGCTGGCGCTGCTCGACCGGACGGCGGACGAGGAACTGAAACAGGCGGCGCGCCGGGTCAACCGGAAGATTTCAGGCGCGGTGCCCGCCCCGCTGCGCCAGGCGATGGACAACAAGGCGCTCTATGCCTGGGGTTCCATCGCGCAGCCGGCGGGCTTGGACCTGGCGATCGTGCGCCGGGCGATCCGCGACGAACGCAAGCTGATGCTCGGTTACCGCGACGAACTCGGTCGCGCCAGCGAAAGGACGATCCGGCCGGTCGCGCTGATCTATTATTCGCAGACCGCCAATATCGTCGCCTGGTGCGAACTGCGCCAGGCGATCCGCAATTTCCGCAGTGACCGGGTGGAGCACTGCGAGGAGGCCGATGGCTTCTTCAAGGGTGAAGGCGATGGGCTGCGGGAATTGTGGACGAGCGGCTGGACGGAGAAGGCTGTGCCTGCCTGAGGCGAGGTACGAGCAGGCGTCGGTGTCACCTAACATTCCGGCCATGAGGTTGGCGAGACCAGCCCCTCGTCCGCCTGCCGGCACCTCTGCCTGGATCGAGCCACGTGTCTCGACCCCGGTAAGGTTATAGGGTGAGGGGCAGCTGCTCGCGTAAATCAAACAGTAGCGAGCAACCTAATAAGCCAGCGTGCGGCTCTCTTCCCGGCCGAAGCCGCGGATTTCGATGCGGTCGGCATGGACCTCGACGATCGCGAAAGCGTTTTTGGTCTCGGTGTCAACCACGCCCTTGAAATTGACGAAGTGGCAGGCGCCGGCCATGCCGTAATTGCCGACATGGTCGTGGCCGTTGAGATAGGCAATGACATTGCTGCGTGAGGCGAGCAGCGCGACGATGCGTTCGCTGTCCCACATGCCATGCTCGCTCGGCGGATGCACCGGATAGTGATTCATGACGATCACCTTCTCGCCGGCCGCGGCCGCTTTTGCGATTTCATCGCCGAGCCAGGCGAATTGCTCGTCGCTCAGCGCGGCATTCCAGCGATGGGCATTCGCTGCACCCTTGGCCTGCAGCTCCGCCAGCATCTCGGCGGCCAACGCGCGATGAGGATGGCCTTCGGGCGGCGCGAAGATACTGACCTCGTTGCCGTCGAGCACGATGAAGCGCCAGCCGTGGCGCAAGAAGCTGTGATAGGGCGACGGCATGCCGAGACGCGCGGCAACTTCGGAGAGATGCCCCGCCGAAACCGAGAAATCATGATTGCCGAGCAGGAAGAGCGCCTCATGCCGGAGCTTCCGATAGACCGGCAGGATATCGTCGAAGCTTGAAAAGCTGCGGTCGATGACATCGCCGAGCGTCATGACGAAGCTCAGTTCCTCACCGTTGAATGTCTCGATCGCCTCGGCGACCTTGGCGAGGCTGTTGGCATAGTGGCGATCCATGGCCACATGCGGCGCGATCGCCGCATATTGCGGATCGGCGATGATGCCGAAGCGGAACAGGGGAGAATCGGAAGACGACATGGGGGCGTGATTAGGAGCGGTCGGTGACAGGGATGTGACGGCTTTGTGTGAAAACAAAACACCCGGCGCCTGAGACGCCGGGTGCTGAATTCTAAGAGGCGGGCGACATCGCCACCATGGCGGCGAGTCCGGTGCCGCTTACTTCGTGGCTTCTTCGTAGCGTTCCAGGACGTAGTCCCAGTTGATCAGGCTATCGACGAAGGCTTCGAGATATTTCGGGCGGGCGTTGCGATAGTCGATGTAGTAGGAATGCTCCCAGACGTCGACGCCGAGGATCGGGGTGGCGCCGTGAACCAGCGGATTTTCGCCGTTCGGGGTCTTGGAGATCTCGAGCTTGCCGTTCTTAACGGAAACCCAGGCCCAGCCGGAGCCGAACTGGGTGGCGCCGGCATTGGCGAAATCGGCCTTGAACTTGTCGTAGCCGCCAAGATCGGAGGTGAAGGCCGCTTCGAGCTTGCCCGGCAGCTTGTTGCCGCCGCCGCCCTTCTTCATCCACTTCCAGAAATGGATGTGGTTGTAGTGCTGGGCCGCGTTGTTGAAGAGGCCGGCATTGGTGCCGAAAGACTTCTTGACGACGTCTTCGAGCGAGAGATCCGAAAGACCGGCTTCGGCGGCGAGCTTGTTGCCGTTGTCGACATAGGCCTTGTGGTGCTTGTCGTGGTGGAACTCCAGCGTTTCCTTCGACATGAAGGGAGCAAGCGCTTCGTAATCATAGGGAAGTTCAGGCAATTCGAAAGCCATGTCAGATCTCCTCTTGGCAATAGATTGCGTCATCGGCAGGTGTGGCGGAACATAGGAGGGGAAAGGGGGAGAGGCAACCGGCGAAATATCAAAAAACGACCGGCCGGAGGAAAATTTGCCTCAGTTACGGGGCTTTAGTCGCGCGGGCAAATCGCCCGGGTTGCGCGCCGCGAAAACCGCTTCGCCTGTGACGGAGATCAACGGAGACCGATATGAACAGGAATATAATCCAGCTTCTCGCTGCCGCGGTGCTACTTTCGCTCCCAGCTGCGGCGCATGCCTCCTCCGACGATGCCTGGAAGCAGCTTGCTGCCGACGTCGAAGCCAAATGCAAGAAGGCAGCGGTCACGATCGAAAAGCCCAGCGCCACTGTCGATCCCTTCGGCAGCTCGCATTACGGGCTCGCCCTGGTGACGGGCAAACCGAAGGGTGCCAAGGGGCTGATTGTCCAGATCTGCGTCTACGACAAGCAGAAGAAGACCGTCGAGATCGGCAGCGAGCTAGATGCCAAACAGCTCGGGCTGATGCCGGCAAAATAGTCTGCTGCGGGTGATCCACCATGGCAATTTGTGACCTGCGTCACATTCCTGGGGAACCGAAGCCTACCCTTGGGAGTTGAAAGGCTGGGCTTTCGAGCGGATCAGCTTTTTCATGGAAGCGCGCAACCGCTCCAAATCTTTTGTTTTAAGCAATTCCGAACGCAAAACCGCTGTGCACTTTTGCTGGACTTGCTGGGGAGGTGTCGGCATGTCACAGCTTCGCAACCGGGCGGACGATCAGCAGAAAATCTATCAGCGCTGGGCGCCGGTCTATGACCGGGTCTATCGCGGCATCCTGCGCGATGGCCACCGCAAGCTGGCGGCGCTGGCCGCCGCGGCCGGCACCGATATTCTGGAGATCGGCGTCGGCACCGGCCTGACGCTCGGGCACTACCCGCGCCGCTGCCGGGTGACCGGCATCGACATTTCCGAACATATGATCGCGCGGGCGCGCGAAAAGGCGAAACGCGAAAATCTGCAGCATGTGCAGGCGCTCGATGTGATGGATGCGCATGCGCTGAGCTATGCCGACCGGTCTTTCGATGCGGTCTGCCTGCCCTTCGTCATCACGCTCATCCCCGAGCCCGAACGTGCGCTTGACGAATGCGCAAGGGTGCTGCGGCCGGGCGGCGAGATCATCCTTGCCAGCAAGCTTGGCGACGGCGCCGGCCTGCAGGGCGCGATCGAGACGGCGGTGGCGCCGCTGGTGCGTCATATCGGCTGGTCCTCCGCCTTCCGTATCCACCGCATCATCGCCTGGGCCGAGCGCCGCGGCGATTTTGACGCTGCCGAAATCCTGCCGGTCTTTCCGAACGGCTTCTTCAAGATCATCCGGCTGAAACCGCGCGAACCTAACGCCTGAGAGTATTGGCCGCCTGAGGCCGGAACTTTTTTCCCCGCGTCGTTTGTTCTGATACTACCGTTCGCCTGAGGGGACCGCATGACATCGGATTTTTTCTTCTTCATCGTCGTGGGCTTCTGCGCGCAGGTCGTCGATGGCGCGCTCGGCATGGCCTTCGGCGTGCTGTCGACGACGAGCCTTCTCGCCTTCGGGGTACCGGTGGCCAATGCCAGCGCGATGACGCATGTGGCGGAAATGTTCACGACCGCTGCCTCGGGCCTCTCACATGCCTATCACCGCAATGTCGACTGGCGCCTGGTGGCGCGGCTTGCCCCGGCCGGCATGCTCGGCGGCGCGATGGGGGCCTATCTGCTTGCCAATGTCGACGGCAAGGCGATCGAGCCCTTCGTGTCGGCCTATCTGATCGTGATCGGGCTGGTGATTCTCTACAAAGCCTTCCGGCCGCCGCCGAAGCGGGATGTTCGCGACTGGATCGTGCCGCCGGTCGGGCTTTTCGGTGGCCTGCTCGATGCGATCGGCGGCGGCGGATGGGGGCCGATCGTCACCAGTTCGCTCGTCAGCCGCGGCCATGACCTGAAGCGGGTGATCGGCTCGACCAACTTCACCGAATTCGCAGTGACGCTGACGATTTCCCTGACCTTCGTCCTGACGCTCGGCTGGTCGGAGCTCGATTCGGCGATCGGCCTGATCATCGGCGGTGTCATCGCTGCCCCCTTCGGCGCGATCCTGGTCAAGAGGCTGCCGGTGCGGCCGTTGATGGTGGCGGTCTCGATGATCATCATCGGCACGTCGGCGATGCGGATCCTGTAAAAGGGGTTACAGATTCCGGCCGAAATAGACATCCACGGAGGCGATCTTGTCGCCGCGGAAGCGAAAGCTCTCGATGTTGCGGAAGCTGCCGCCGTCCAATTTTTCGGCGCGGTAGCGGACGACCGCCTCGTCGCCGTCAATCGCCAGGAATTCGATGTGAAAGTCGCGGAAGACCGGCTCCTTCGGCCAGCAGCGCTCGAAATACGTCGCTCGGTCGATGTGGTCGTCGCGCGGACTGGAGAAGGTGAAATCCTCCGTCAAGATGGCGCCGACCATATCCTTGCGGTCGTCGAGATAGGCGGCGTAGAGATGACGGACGGTCTGTTCTCGGGATGTGCGCATGTCGCTCATGGCAATCTCCTCGGCTTAACTGATTGCATTATGCAATCGGTCACGTTCTAACACTTTTGCCGGAACGGGTCCAGCTTACGGCGATAATTTCCCAAAGACAGGCCACCGATGCGCAAACGCCGTCTTGAAGGACGGGCGACAAGGCGGTTATATCAGCGCGTGCCCGCCCTGGAACGACGAGCGCATGCTCCGCCAGGCCCGTGCGCTCGACCTCGAAAAGCTCGATCTCAGGACAGTTTTACCCGCGTCGATCTCCTCGCCGCGGCAAGGGGTACATCGTTTCATCGGGCGGGCGGAACTTCGCCGTGCGATCAATGCCGAGGCCGAAAGAATGACCGATACACAATTGGAAGCTGCCAGCGCTAGGCCGGGCTCGATCTACTGGAAGCGCAACCTGGTGATCTCGCTGATCGGCTCCTTCACCACGATCGTGGCGATGACGCTGCTGCTTCCCTTTCTGCCGCTCTATGTCGAGGAACTCGGTGTCAGCGACCATGCGGCGATCGTGCAATGGTCGGGCATCGCCTATGGCGCCACCTTCTTTGCCGCCGCCCTCGTCGCGCCGCTCTGGGGGCGGCTCGGCGATATCTATGGCCGCAAGCTGATGCTGGTGCGCGCCAGTCTCGGCATGACGGTGGCGATCGCGCTGATGGGCATGGCCGGCAATGTCTGGCAGTTGGTGGCGCTGCGCCTCTTCGTCGGGCTTGCCGGCGGGTACTCCTCCGGCTCTATGGTGCTGGTGGCGACGCAGACGCCGAAGGACCGTTCGGCCTGGGCGCTCGGCGTGCTCTCCTCCGGCATCATGGCCGGCAATCTCGTCGGGCCGCTGCTCGGCGGGGCGCTGCCGCCGATCATCGGCATCCGCGGCACGTTTCTCGCCGCCGGCGGCATGATCTTCCTCGCCTTTCTCGCCACGGCCTTGCTGATCAAGGAGGAGAAATCGCCGGCCCGCAAGCAGGCCGCCAAGGCCAGCGGCGGCTGGAAATCCATTGCCGACAAGCGGCCTGTCGTCGCCATGCTGGCAACCGGCATGCTGTTGATGTTTGCCAATATGTCGATCGAGCCGATCATCACCGTCTATGTCGCGCAGCTGGTGGCCGTAGAAGCCCAGGTGACGATCGTATCGGGCGTCGTCATGTCGGCCGCCGCCCTCGGCAGCATTCTCTCGGCCTCGTGGCTCGGCAAGCTTGCAGACAGGATCGGCCATTGGCCGGTGATTTCAGGCGCCCTCGCCGTCGCCGGGCTGCTGTTGATCCCACAGGCCTTCGTCACCAGCTCCTGGCAGTTGATCATCCTGCGTTTTCTGATGGGCGCAGCACTTGGCGGGCTTCTGCCCTGCATCGCCGCCGTCATCCGCCACAGCGTGCCGGACAGTGCGGCCGGCAGCATTCTCGGGCTTTCCATCTCCTCGCAATATGTCGGCCAGGTCGCTGGTCCCATCCTTGGCGGCTTCGTCGGCGGCCATATCGGCATGCGGGCGGTTTTCCTCGGCACCTCCGTGCTGCTTGTCGCCGGCGCTGCCTATGCCTGGGTCGTGCGGCCGCGGGATCGGCAGACATCCGGCTAAGGCGCGCTCCCGCAGATCATCTCGATGCCTGACCGGGCGATCGCTTCCAGCGTCTCGCGGCTGTCGCCGGCGCGGGCGCGGACGGCGAGCGAATGCATGACGGCGGAGGCGAGCCTTGCAAGCATCTGCGGATCGGCGCTTCGGGGAAGCTCGCCCCTTTCCACGGCAAGGCGCATGCGCTTTTCGATCTCGTCGTCGAAATCGTTGAGGCTGCGGCCGAGCACTTCGCGGACCCGCTCATGCTGGACCGCTTCGGCCGATGCCGTGCCGATCAGCAGGCAGCCGCGGGCGGCGGTTTCACCGTGCAGATAGATCGCCAGCGCACCCGCATAGACGCGGGCGATATTGTCGCGAAGCGGCAGTGACGGGTCGAGCGCCTCAATCAGCACGTCCATGCCGTCCTGCCGATACCCCTCCAGCGTATCGAGATAGAGATCCTCCTTGTCACCGAAGGCGCCGTAGAGGCTCGGGCGGTTGAGGTTGGTCGCAGCGCTCAGATTGTCGAGCGAGGCGGCGGCAAAACCCCTGTCCCAGAACACATCCCGCGCCTTGCCAAGCGCCGCCTTTGGGTCGAAGCCCCTCGGGCGGCCGCGCTTCTTCTCGTCCTTCATATTTTGTACCGTTTCGCATTAAATTCTTGACGAAGTTTATTTTATGCGAAACAGTACAAATGTTCAACGCTATCGGCGGGCGGCATCACCTGCCTCCCCAAGGAGAGGAAACCGCAATGAAACTCTATATGCACGCCGCGGCCTGTTCGCTTTCGCCGCACATCATCTGCCGGGAGCTGGGGCTCGATATCGAACTCGTCCAGGTCGACCGGCAGACCCATCGGACGAGCAACGGCGAGGATTATCTAGCCATCAACGGCAACGGCTATGTGCCGGCGCTGATGCTCGACGATGGCAAGGTGTTGACCGAGGGGCCGGCGATCGTACAGTTCCTCGCCGACAGCGTGCCCGAAGGAGCAGCCCTGTTGCCTGAGGTCGGCAACATCCGCCGCAACGAGGTGCAATCCTATCTCAACTTCATCACTGCCGAGCTGCACAAGCCGATGGTGTTGCTCTTCAATCCGATTTATTCCAGCGTTCACGAGGAGATCCGCGCGCTGATATCGAAGCGACTCGCCTGGCTGAACGGCCGTCTTGCCGGACCCTATCTCACCGGCGATGCGTTTACGGTGGCGGATGCCTATCTCTTCGTCTGCCTGAACTGGTCGCCTTGGACCAACATCGATCTCAAGCAATGGCCGGCACTGCACGGCTTCATGGCCCGCGTGGCGGCTCGACCGAAGGTGCGCGAGGCGCTGCAGGCCGAAGATCTCGAGGCCTTCGATGCCGACGGCGTCTATTTTGCGCCACACGCCTATCTCGCCTCATCAGGACGGACCGGCTCGCCGGTCAGGCCGTAAACACGAGGTCGGCCACACCGCGACTCCGAGGGGTATCAGACGGCGTTGACGGCGACCGGCAGGGCACGCTTGTGGCCGGTGGCACGATAGGCGGCGAGGATGCGGCGGCGGGCGATCTCGCCGACCGGCCTGCCTTCGAGGAAATCGTCGATCTCGTCATAGCTGACGCCATAGGCTTCTTCATCGGGGCGCAATGGGCGCTCGCTCTCGAGATCGGCCGTCGGCACCTTGAACACCAGCTCGTCCGGGGCGCCGAGGCGCTTTGCCAGCAGACGGACGCGGCGTTTGTTGAGGCCGGCGAGCGGCAGGATATCGGCGGCGCCATCGCCGAACTTGGTGAAGAAGCCCATGACCGCCTCGGCCGCGTGATCGGTGCCGATGACGAGGCCACCAAGGGCGCCGGCCAGGGCGAACTGGGCGATCATCCGCTGACGGGCCTTGATGTTGCCGAGGATGAAATCCTGCCGGCCGGCATCGGCGAAGGCGAGGCCGCCATTTAGCGCGGCGGCAAGCATCGCATCGGCCGGCTCCTTGATGTTGACCACCATCGAGCGGTCGGCGCCGATCGTTTCCAGCGCCCTCACCGCATCGGCCTCATCTGCCTGGACGCCGTAGGGCAGGCGCACGGCGATGAATTCGGCGGTGTGGCCGCTGTCCCGCAGCTCGCGCACCGCCTTCTGAGCCAGCAGCGCCGCCGTCAGCGAATCGACGCCGCCGCTGATGCCGAGGACGTAGCCGCGCATGCCCGAGGCGACGAGATAATCCTTGAGGAACGCGGTCCGCCGTTCGATCTCGTGCTCAGGGTCGATGTCGGCGGCAACACCCAGTTCGCGGATGATCTCGCCTTGTTCGTCGAACAGCACCGTCATAAGCCTCTCCTCCCACTTACGGAATTTCGGCGCCACTATGGCGAAAAGATGGGGGAAGACGAAACCGTTTCGGGCAGAGCTGCCATGCATTTTATGCAAGTGGGGCGTTGGGGCGCAGTATCTCCGGGCTGGGTTCGCACCTACCGCACGATCGTGAACAGCTCCACCGGATCCGCAAAACCCTTCAGCCTGTGCGCTCCGGCGGACACTACATCCCCTGCCCCGGCCTCCTGACGGAACGGTGCCGACATCAGCAAGGCCTCTCCCAACTCGCTGCAGGCGGTCTGGATGCGGCTGACAAGATTGACGTCGCCGCCGATCAGGGTGAAGTCGAGGCGGCGGCCGGAGCCGACATTGCCGTAGCTGACCTCGCCGTAATGCAGGGCAATGCCGGCCTTCACGCCGATGCCCTCATATTGGAAATGGTCGATCTCCTCGAGGATGGCGCGGGCCGATGCCAGGGCGGCGCCGCAGGAATGGGCGGCATCGTAACCCGGGAAGAAGGCAAGCACGCCATCGCCCATGAACTTCAGCACCTCGCCGCCTTCGCGGGTGATGGCCGGCACGATCCTGTCGAAATAGGCATTGAGCAGGCCGAGCACGGTGCTGCCGGGCAGACGGTTCGACAGTTCGGTAAAGCCGCGCAGATCGCAGAGCAGCAGTGCCGCCTCCATCGATTCGATCTCGTCGCGGCGGATGCGGCCGGCCAGGATGCGGCTTGCCGTCAGCGGGCCGATATAGGTATCGAGCAGGCTGAGCTCGACCTGGCGCAGAATGCGCAGCTCGCTGGTGTTGCGCAGCGCCGGCAGGATGCGCTCGATCACCTGACGCTCGGGAGCGGTGAAGCCGCCAGGCCGCCTGGTGCCGAAGACGGCGGCGCTGACCGGGCCGTCGACGTTGCAGAGCGGCGCGATGACGAGCTGCATCAGGCCGCGATCGGCGAAGACATCGATATGCTGCCAGCGGCCATGCACGCTTTCGCCGGTATCGACGACCAGCGGCTCCCGGGTCTCCATGACCTTGCGCAGCGGCGTATTGGCGATGGCGACGCGGGCGCCGTGTTCCCGGTCGTGGATCTCGACCGGCTCGCCCGGCGCCCAGGCGATGGTGCGGCCGATGAACTCGGGATGCAGCGTCATCAGATGCAGGGTCAACCGGTCGATAGGCAGGCCGAGCGCCTGGAGCCTGCGGCCGAGGCCGGAGACGAGGCCCGCTTCGTCGAGCGCGTGGCATTCATCGCCGGAAAGCCATTCGATGATCGACAGAAGTGCGGCGGCGCTGACGGCATGGCCGGCGGTCTTCGTTTGCAGCCTGTCGGTATCGGGAGCGTAGATCGCTGATGTCATGGCTTTCTCCTCCTTAAGGGAAGGCGGAGCACTAGTGAGCGCCGCCGCCGGAGAGTTGACCGGGTTTTCTGAGAAGCAGGCTTGCCAGCAGGGCGACGACGAGCGCGACGCCGAGCAGGAAGAAGGTGTCGCTGAAGGCCATGATATTGGCCTGCTTGCGTATCTTGAGTGCGATGGCGACGACGGCCTTGTGCCCGGCGAGCGCCTGATCGCTGACCCCATGGCTCATGAAGTAGCCGGTCAGCCCCGCGATGCGATCACGGGTGGCCTCCTCGAAGACCGAGACCGAATTGGTCAGGATGTTCGAGTGGAACTGTTCGCGCTTCGACAGGAAGGTCTGCAGCGAGGCGATGCCGACGGCGCCGCCGAGATTGCGCATCATGTTGAAGAGTGCCGAAGCAGAACCGGCATTCTCCTGCTCGATGCCTGATGTGGCGATTGCCGAAAGCGGCGTGAAGACCAGCGCCTGGCCGATGGCGCGGACGATGTTCGGCCAGAAGAGCTGGTCGCTCGCATAATCGCCGGTCATGTGCACGTTCATGAAGTTCGAGGCGGCGAAGAGAGCAAAGCCGACGACGATCAGCAGGCGCACATCGAAGCGCTTCATCAGGCGCGGCACCAGCGGGATCAGCAGCAGTTGTGGGATGCCCGTCCAGGCGAGAACCATGCCGATCTGCTCGGAATTATAGCCCTGGATGCGGGTCAGATAGATCGGCAGCACGAAGACCGAGCCGTAAAGCGCAATGCCGAGCAGGAAATTGGCGACGATGCCGAAACCGAAATTGCGGCGGACCAGCAGGCGGAGGTTCAGCAGCGGATTGGCGGTCTTCAGCTCGATGATCAGGAACAGCGTCAGCGAGACGGCGGCGATAACCGACAGGCGGACTATGAAATCGGAGCCGAACCAGTCTTCCTTGTTGCCCTCTTCCAGCACGGTCTGCAGGGCTGCGAGGCCGATCGCCATGGTGATGATACCAGGCCAGTCACCCTTGGCGAGCAGCTTCAGGTTCATCGGCGCGCGGTCGAGAGAGGCCCAGAGCAGGCCGACCATCAGCGCGCCGGGCACCAGGTTGACGTAGAAGATATGTTCCCAGCCCCAGTTCTCGGTGAGGTAACCGCCGATCGTCGGGCCGATCGCCGGCGCGAAGGTGGCCGACAGGGCAAAGAGCGCAAGACCGATCGGCTGCTTGGCCTTGGGCAGCAGCGTGATGATGATGGTGAAGGCCATCGGGATCAGCACGCCGCCGGAAAAGCCCTGTATGGCGCGCAGGATGATCATCTGCTGCAGATTGGCCGCGAAGGCGCAGGCGACGGAGAAGACGAGGAAGAGGATGGCGTTGGTGAGCAGATAGTTGCGGACCGAGAAGACGCGCGCCAGCCAGGCGCTCAAGGGGATGACGACGATTTCGGCGATCAGATAGGACGTCGAGATCCAGCCGCCGTCATCGGTGCCGGCGCCGATCGCGCCCTGGATATCGGCAAGCGAGGCATTGACGATCTGGATGTTGAGGACGGCCATGAAGGCGCCGAGTGTCGAGCCGACAACGGCTGCCCACATGCGAAGCGGGCTCATGGCGGCAGGTGCCGCGGGCGCTGCGGCGGCGGGGCGCGCAAGCGAATTGCCGTTTGCGGCGATCTGAAGAGTGGCCATGGCTTATCTCCTTCCAGCTCTCGCGGGAAACTTTCTCATGACGGGGTTCGGGTGATCATTCGGGGAATGATCGAGATCATTGAGGAATGATCGGGATCATTCGGGGAATGATGGGGATCATCCAGCCTGGCTGGACAATCTCTCTTCGTCCGCCCCAGAGGCTTGGGCAGGCTTGGCTTGGGCAGGCTTGGTTTCGGCAGCTTGGGTTTGGGCAGCCTTGGTATCGATTTCGGGCTCGACCGACATGCCCGAACGCAACAGGCCGCTCAGAGGCTCGTCGTCGATGACGATCTTGACCGGGATGCGCTGGACGATCTTGGTGAAGTTGCCGGTGGCATTATCCGGCGGCAGCAGCGAGAATTCCAGGCCGCTTGCCGGCGAAACGCTGTCGACATGACCCTTGATCGAGATGTCGGGAAAGCTGTCGACCTTGATCTCGACCGGCTGGCCGGGGCTGATATAGGTCAGCTGCGTTTCCTTGAAATTGGCGACGACATAGACCGCATGCAGCGGCACGACGGCCATCAGTTGCGTGCCCGAGGTGACATACTGGCCGACGCGGATCGAGCGGGCGCCGACCGTGCCGTCGACGGCGGCGACGATGTCCGTATAGGAGAGGTTGAGCTCCGCCTGCTGGGCGGCGGCGGCGGCGCGGTCGCGCTGGGCAGCCGACTGTTCGCGCTGGGTTTGCAGCACCGGCACCTTGTTTTGAGCTGCAACGAGGGCTGCCCGGTCGCGCTCGACGGCGGCAGCGGCCTGTTCCCTGGCCGACTGGGTCTGCTCGGCACGGGACTGAGTGCCGGCGCCGTTGGTGATGAGGCGGGCCGAGCGGGCGGCGTCCGACACGGCAAAATCCAGCGAGGCCTGCGAGGCGTCCATCGTCGCCCTCGCCTGCTCGATCACCGACTGCTGCAAGGCGATCTGGGCATCGATATTGGTGATGGCGGCTTCGGCCGCCTTCACATCGGCTCTCGCCTGCGACAGGGCAGCCTGGAAGTCGCGGTCGTCGATGCGGGCGAGAACCTGACCGGCTTTGACCTGGTCATTGTCGCTGACCAGCACTTCCCTGATATAGCCGGCGACCTTCGGGGCGACAGTGGTGTAATCGGCCTTCACATAGGCATCATCGGTGGATTCGATGAAGCGGCCGAGCGTCCAATACCGGTAGCCGAAATCGCCGGCGAAAGCGACGCCGGCAAGCAGCGCGGCGGCAAGGACGGCGCGCTTGACGATCCCCCGACCGGCCTTTCCGGAAGCACCCGCGACCGGCGCTTCCGCAACCGGTGCTTCGGCGGCCGGCATGGGCGGCGCCTCGGCAGTGGGCGTCCTGGCAGCTTCCTCGGCCAGGATCTGCTCGGCCTGCCTGGAAGTTTCGAAAACTTGCCTCTGGGGTAACTCGACCATCGTCATTCTCCTTCACCGTTGGCCTCCTCTGCGAGAGGCCATGTTCGATGCGAAGAAAAATGCGCCCTGACATTTATTTTGATAATCTGTTTAAATCGGGAAGGATCATCAACTCTCAGCGGATAATCCGAGGGCAATATGGATCGGCTGACAAGCCTCACAGTCTTTGGCCGGGTGGTGGAATGCGGCGGTTTTTCCGCCGCGGCGCGCCGGCTCAACATGTCGGTCACCATGGTCGGCAATCACGTGCAATCGCTGGAGGATCGGCTCGGCGTGCGACTGCTCAACCGCACGACACGCAAGGTCAGCCTGACCGAAACCGGCAAATATTACTACGAACGCTCGTCGCAGATCCTGGCCGAACTTGAGGAGGCGGACCGGACGGCCGGCGCGCTGAGCTCGACGCCGCGCGGCACGCTGAGGGTCTATACCAGCAGTGCCATCGTGCGTTTCCTGCTGCCCGTCGTCAGCGAATATATGGAGCTCTATCCGTCGATCTCACTCGATTTCAGTGTCGGCGAGCGGATGGTCGACATGATCGAGGATGGCTACGACCTGGTGATGCGCACCGTACCGCCGCCGGATTCCTCGCTCGTTGCCCGCAAGCTGACGCCCTGGCGCCATATGCTCGTTTGCTCGCCAGCCTATTTCGAGACTCATCCGATGCCGAAGAAGCCGGCGGAGGTCGCGGAGCACAATTGCCTGCAATATGCCTATTATCCCTATGGCGACGAATGGCGCTTCGAGGATGGTGCGGGCAACCCGGAGAGCGTCAAGATCGCCGGCAACGTCGTCTCCAACAGCGCCGAGATGCTGCGCTTCCTGACGCTGAGCGGGCGGGGCATCTTCCTGGCGCCGAGCTTCGTGGTGTTCGACGACATCGCCGAAGGGCGGCTGGTGAAGATCATGCCGGACTACCGGCCGGTGGAATTTAACATCAACGCCGTCTATCCCAACCGCAGCCATCTGCCGACGAAGGTGCGGCTGTTCATCGATCTCTTGGTGGAGAGATTTGCCGAGCATCGGAAGTGGATGACGTGAGGGGGCCTGCCCGGGGGTAGGCCTGCTCTTTTTTTGCGAGCGGGCTCGGGTGTGGGTAGCACCCCCTGCCCTGCGCTTGCGCTCCGGGCGTTCGCTGCTGCAATCGATTCACTGGATCGATTGCTTCGGCTGCGCCGAACCGCTGCTCACTCCTCGCTTTCGCTGCGGCCGTAGGCCCAGTCCATATAAAGCTCCAGCGCCTTGCGGGTGAACGGGCCTTCCTGAAAATTGCGGTCGTCGAGGCGGGTGACGCCGACGACTTTGGAGTAGTTGCCGGTGGTGAAGATCTCGTCGGCTGCGAGGAAATCCTCGACGGAGAGCGCTGCTTCCACGACGTCGAAACCGGCCTGGCGCAGCAGGCCGATGACCCGCGCGCGGGTGATGCCGGCGAGGAAGGTGCGGTTGGCGGCCGGCGTCATCACCACGCCGTCGCGCACCATGAAGACGTTCGATGAGGCGGTTTCGACGACGTTGCCGTTCAGGTCGCGCACCAGCGCATTGTCGAAACCGCGGCTGCGCGCCTCGGCGATCATGCGGCCGCTGTTCGGATAGAGCGAGCCGGTCTTCGCCTCGGTCATCGCCGTTTCCGGCGACGGGCGGCGATAGGGCGAGACGGTGAGGCTGGTGCCGCCATGGCCGCCCATCGGCGCCTCGAACAGGCAGAGCGCGAAGCGGGTCGATTCCGCGTCGACGGAAACGACGCTGCCGGGCGAACCATGTTCTCCCCAATACATCGGCTTGATGTAAATCGCCGTGGCGCCATCGAATTTCGCAACGCCTTCCCAGGCGAGTGCGGCGATCTCCTCGGCCGACTTCACCGGCTTCAGGCCCATGGCCAGCGCCGAGCGGTTGATGCGCTGGCAGTGCAGGTCGAGATCTGGCGCGATACCATCAAACCAGCGGGCGCCGTCGAAGACCGTGGAACCCAGCCACATGGCATGCGAGGTCGGCCCGATCAGCGGCGGATTGCCCGGGAGCCATTCTCCATCGACATGGGTCCAGGTGGTTGAACGGGGTGATGTATCGACGGCCATGCTGCCCTCCCTATAAAGCCGGCAAAGCAAAAACCTCCGCGGCAAGCCGGGTCAAGGACAAATCCCGCTCGGAAACACGGAAGCAAGAAAATGCCGAAGCATGCGATCATGCCGCAATATTCGTGCGCAGCAACAGCGTCACAGATGGGTGCATCAGCAAAAATGATGGAATGGAATGTTGGAATGGCTGGCTGCAGCATGCGATGATGGGGTGCAACAGCGGATACGCAGCAAGGGAAGACGCCGATGAAAGCCATGTTCTACGAAGCCTTCGAACAGGCGCCCGAAATCCGCACCCTGCCCGATCCGACGCCGACCGAGGACGGCGTTGTCATTGCGGTCGGCGCAAGCGGGCTCTGCCGCAGCGACTGGCACGGCTGGATGGGACACGATCCCGATATCCGCCTGCCGCATGTGCCGGGACACGAGCTTGCCGGGCGCATCGTCGCCACCGGCCGCGGCGTGATGCGTTTCAAGGTCGGCGACCGGGTGACAGTGCCTTTCGTTTCCGGCTGCGGCCATTGCAGCGAATGCCATTCCGGCAACCAGCAGGTCTGCCCCAACCAGTTCCAGCCGGGCTTCACCCATTGGGGCTCCTTCGCCGAATATGTGGCGATCGATTATGCCGACACCAATCTGGTGCACCTGCCCGATACGATCGACGATGCGACGGCCGCAAGCCTCGGCTGCCGCTTCGCCACCTCGTTTCGCGCCGTCGCCGACCAGGCCCGCACCGGGCCCGGCGAATGGATCGCCGTGCATGGCTGCGGCGGCGTCGGCCTGTCGGCGATCATGATCGCCACCGCCCTCGGGGCGAATGCGATCGGCATCGACATATCCGAGGAGAAGCTCGCCTTTGCGCGGGATTGCGGGGCGGTGGCGACGGTCAATGCAGCAGGCGTCGCCGACGTGGCGGAGGCGGTGCGCGAAATCACCAAGGGCGGCGCCCATGTCTCGATCGACGCGCTCGGCCATCCTGTCACCTGCTTCAACTCGATCAAGAACCTGCGCCGGCGCGGACGGCATGTGCAGGTGGGGCTGATGCTCGGTGAACAGGCAACACCGCAGATTCCAATGGCGCAGGTCATCGGCCACGAGCTGGAAATCTACGGTAGCCACGGCATGCAGGCCTGGCGTTACGACGCCATGCTGTCGATGCTTTCGGCCGGCAAGATCGCGCCGCAGAAGCTGATCGGACGGCGGGTCAGCCTCGAAGAGGCCGTGCCGGCGCTGATGGCGCTCGACAAGGCGGAGGCCACCGGAATCAGCGTGATTACCCGGTTTTCATGAGGGAATTCCCACCCTCCCCGCCCGTGACGAGCACCGGACTCAGGGAGGGCGGGACGAGCAACAAGACCCTATTGGGCTACGCCGATCGAGGCGAGAAAAGCTGATGAAGCCGGGATCTTCGACTTGTCCTTGATCTCGATGATGAGGCGCGGATTGCTGTCGAGCTTGGCAAGTGCCCTAAAGACGGCGTGCCAGTGGATCGAGCCTTCGCCGAGGCTCCAATGGCGATCGGCATATCCGTCGGCATCCTGCAGGTGGACATGCTGCAGGCGATTGCCGGCGGCCTTGACGTAGTAATCGACCGGCGGAGCACCGGTGTAGCCGTGGGCATAATGGGCGTGCCCGGTATCGATCGAGACGGCGACCGCGGGCGAATGGAAGCTTTCGGCCAGCGCCACGCGAATATGCGGATCCTTATCCTCGATGTTCTCGATGACCATGGTGCAGCCGATATCCTCGGCGCGCCGGACGGCGTCGCGCAGGGTCATGTGCGTGCGCTCGACCAAGGCTTCGCGGGCGCCGGCATTGTCGTCGAGATTGTTGTAAGACCAGGATGTATAGGGGCTGTGGATGACCATATGGGTGGCGCCGATGGCAGCGCAGACATCGAGACCCTGCAGCAGGCGCCTTGTGACGATGGTGCGGATATCGGGATCTTCCGAGGCGATGGTGAAGCCCCAGAACGGGCCGTGAATGCCGAGGCGGCCGCTGTGGCCGTCGAGAAGCCGCCTGGTGCGGGCGGCAAGCGGCGCCCAGTCGCCGTTGAGAACCTCGGCATCGATGAAGCTCTGCAATTCGAGATCGCGGGATTTTTCGAAAAGCCAGTCGCGGTGAAGCTCGACTTCATCGAGCGTCATGGCGGCGCCGACGACGGGAAGAGAAGACATGGATGCGCTCCATCAATTGGAATGATCAATGTGAAAATGGAAGAACGGTCAAGAACGGCCGCCGCGTTCTATGCGCCCCTTCTGTGTCGGCGGTATTACAGACAGGCAGACTCGAAACCCTCCGGCTTCAGTCATTTCCGCACAGCTGGTGCGGCATTTTCGGGCCTTGCGGAAACGATCCGCCGTACCGATATCAGCGCCGACTACTCGTGATGGCTAGAGCGGTTCAGCTTTTAACGGAAGCGCAGAACCGCTCTATCCTTTTGTTTTTGCGCAATTCCGGACGGAAAACCGGTTCGCACTTTTCCTGGAATTGCTCCAGGCGCACGAGCTGCACTGAACTCTCGGCAACGGAGCCGTACGTTCATCGCTTCGGCGACCGAAGCGCCGCGTTGAAGGCGCTTGGCAATGTTGCCCCCGACAACAGTGCGGTTGTCAAAAGCGGCGTAGAGGTTTAACGGCTGCGCCCGCAAGAAAAAGCCCTGTAAGAAAAAGAAAGAGACATGATGTCCAACTCATTTGTGAAAATGCATGGCAGTGACGAGGCGAAGCGGTTTTTCGTTCTCGGCGACCGGGTCGAGCGGCGGCTAAGAATCAGCGGAACCTGGCTGAATATCTTCGACGTCACCGTGCCATCAGGCAGCCGGACGCCGAAACATGCGCATGCGAGCCCTGAAGTGTTCCGCATCCGCGAGGGACGTCTGACGATCTGGCGCATGAGCGACAGCGGCCCGGAAGAGATCGAGGCCAGCGCCGGCGACATCGTCACCATCCCGCCCTTCATGGTGCATGGCTATGCCAACCGCGGAACCGTCCCGGTGGTGTTTTCCGCGATCGTCGATCGCGAGATGGCCGAGTTCATCGAAGCGGAAGGCGCGACCGAACCCCCGAAGGCCAGCCCTTCGACTGAGACCATCGCCCGCATGACGGCCGCCGCCAATGCTTACGGGATCACCATCCTCGCGGCCTGATGGGACAAGAGCGTGATGCCGTAAATTTCGAGCGATTTTCGGCGTCACGCAGAATTGCGAAAAATTCCGCTACAATCTTCAAACATAACGCGGCGCTGCCGCTATTTTCAAAACTGTCACATCAAGACGCTATAAGGATTTTCACTCGGCGCCTCTTGCGCCGGAAGCGTTTCACCGCCAAAATTGCGCCATGCCTGACAGCGACCCATCCAGTACAAGCTCCGCCCGTTCCAACCGGGATCTCCCGGCCGAGGACGCTGGCGACCACTGTAGATGGCGCGATGACCTCCTCCTTGCCCTGGGCACCTCAGGCTCCCGCAGCGAGCAGCCGCTTTCCACGTCATCGAGCATGACGGGCGGCCGCATGCCGGCCCGCTTTTCCCGACGACCTATGACTTCCACTTCACAAGGAGCGGTCCCTCATGACGACGACCGCTTATGGTCGCTGATGTCTTTCGACTGGATTCGGCCCTTTCCCCATGGGTCGGGGTTGCCACTCACCGAATTCTGAAAACGGATGGAACCTACACCGATGTAACACGATGATGGAAAGACGACAGGTGATGCGTCTATAGTAGCGTCCCTTCGAATACCTCGCCGCTTCGCCTGATGAATGCGGTATGACAACCTCAACGAATAGGGTCCCTGTGTTTCTGGAAATTGGAATTGTGGCATTTCTCACCATCCTGAATGGTGTGCTCGCCATGTCGGAGCTGGCCGTTGTGTCTTCGCGAACGGCCCGCCTAAAGGTTCTCTCCGACAATGGGAGCAAGGGTGCCGCTCAAGCGATCAAACTCGCTGAAAACCCCGGACGTTTTCTCTCCACGGTGCAGATCGGCATCACGCTGGTCGGTGTTCTCTCGGGCGCTTTCTCAGGGGCCACGCTCGGGGGCCGGCTGAGCGGATGGCTGGAAGCACAAGGGTTGTCCTCGACGGCCGCTGATGCCATCGGCGTCGGTTCGGTCGTGGTGGCAATTACATATCTTTCCTTGATCATCGGCGAACTTGTTCCAAAGCAGATCGCATTGCGAGAACCCGAGGCGGTTGCGGCCAAGGTCGCACCCGCCATGGCGGTGCTTTCAAAAATTGCGTTACCCCTCGTGTGGCTTCTGAACGCCTCCGGAAATCTGGTGCTGAAGCTCCTGGGCCAGTCGGGAAAAGGCGGCGACAATGTCTCCGACGCAGAGATCAAAACCGTACTGGCCGAGGCGCAGTCGGCTGGCGTGATTGAAAGCGAAGAGTCTGCGATGATATCAGGCGTCATGCGGCTGGCGGACCGCACCGCCCGAGCGCTTATGACGCCCCGGCGAGACGTCGAAATCATTGATATTGACGACAGCCTCGAGGAAATTCGGACCCAGCTGCACAGGACGAAACGGTCGCGGTTGCCCGTTCGAAAAGGCAGTTCGGACGAGGTGATTGGCATTCTTCCGGTCAAGGACTTCTACGACTCGATGTCCGAACACGGCAGCGCCGATATCAAGGCTCTGACACACGATGTCCCGGTGGTTTCAGACCTTTCAACGGCCATCAACGTTATTGAGGCAATCCGGAAATCGCCCGTTCACATGGTGCTGGTTTTCGACGAGTACGGCCATTTCGAGGGAGTTGTTTCGTCGGGCGACATTCTGGAAGCGATCATGGGGGCTCTCCAGGAGGGACCTGTCGATGAACAGGCCATCGCTCGTCGAGACGACGGTTCCTATCTCGTGTCGGGCTGGACGCCGATTGACGAGTTCGCTGAATTCCTAAACCTCAAGCTCGATGACGATCTGGAATATCAGACTGTGGCCGGTCTGGTGCTGGAAGAGCTGAAACATCTGCCGGAACTGGGCGAGAGCTTCACGAGAGATGGATGGCGCTTCGAAGTCGTCGATCTCGACGGAAGGCGCGTGGACAAGATACTTGTGTCGGCTGAATGAAGGTCGGCAGGCGCCTTACACAGATACAGCAGGAGTGAACGCCATGGCATGGTCCGCCCATCAATATGTGAAATTCGAGGACGAGCGCACGCGACCGGCGCGTGACCTTCTGGCGCAGGTGCCGCTGCAAAGCCTTCGCCACGCCGTCGATCTCGGCTGCGGACCCGGCAATTCCACCGAACTGATCATCGAGCGTTACGGAGCGTCCGGCGTCTCCGGCCTCGACAGCGACATGAACATGCTGGAGGCGGCCCGCAAGCGGCTTCCAGGCACTGATTTCGTCGAGGCCGATCTCGGCAGCTGGCAGCCCACGGAACCGGCCGACCTGCTGTTTGCCAATGCCGTCTTCCAATGGCTGCCCGATCATATCGACATTTTCGACCGGCTGATGGACGGGCTTTCCGCAGGCGGCGTGCTCGCCGTACAGATGCCCGACAATCTCGGCGAACCCTCGCATCTGGCGATGGAGGAAACGGCGCATGCCGGCCCATGGAAGGCCGCCTTCGAGGCGAAGAGCGTCCGCCGAAAGGCGCTGCCGCCGCCCTCCGCCTATTACGACAGGCTGATCGCCAAAGCCTCGCGCGTCGATATCTGGCACACCATCTACAATCACCCGATGGCCGATGCGGCCGCGATCGTCGAATGGGTGAAGGGAACCGGGTTGATGCCCTATCTCGCCCATGCCGGCGAGCAGCATCGCGAGGCCTTCCTGGCCGATTACCTCAAGCGGGTGGAACAGGCCTATCCCAAGCTTTCGGATGGCCGGGTGCTGCTCAGGTTTCCGAGGATTTTCATGGTGGCGGTCAAAGCGTAACCGACCTCGGGCGCACGCCAGAGGATGTCAAATGCCTGTTACCCCTCGCCGCCTATGTTGCGGCGAAACCGGCACGCATTATAGTCGGCCGCAAATTGCAAGGAGATGACACATGGACGCTGCCCCCACCCCGCCGGTCACCCTGGTCATCTTCGGCGCGACGGGCGACCTGACGCGCCGCCTGCTGGTGCCGGCGATCATCAATCTGACGCGCAGCCGCCTCGTCGGCGACGATCTCCACATTCTCGGCATCGGCATCGAGCCGGGTGACGACGAATTCCTGCGCGGGCGGCTCGACCAGTTCCTCAACCATCTCAGCGGCGAAGAGCCGAGGGTGAAGGACGAAGCATGGGAAAGCCTGCGCCGGCGCATTTCCTATACGTCCGGGGATTTCACCAAGGACGATATCTTCGTCGAGATCGGCAAGCGGCTGGGGCCGAATGCCAATGCCGCCTTCTATCTCGCGGTGCCGCCATCCTTTTTCGGCACGATCGTCGAGAAGCTCGCCGCTCACGGGCTGACCGATGAAAGCGACGGCATTTTCCGCCGCGTCGCCATCGAGAAGCCGTTCGGGACCGATCTCGCCTCGGCGCAGGCGCTGAATGCGCAGATCCTCGCCCAGATTGAAGAAAGCCAAGTCTACCGGCTCGACCATTTCCTCGGCAAGGAGACGGTGCAGAACCTGATGACGGCGCGCTTCGCCAATATGATGATCGAGTCTTTGTGGAACAGCCGCTATATCGATCATGTGCAGATAACCGCCGCCGAGATCGTCGATGTCGGCAGCCGCGGCAAATTCTACGACGCAACCGGCGCGCTGCGCGACATGGTGCCGAACCATCTCTTCCAGCTGCTGGCGATGATCGCCATGGAGCCGCCGAACAGCTTCGATGCCGAAGCGATCCGCAACGAGAAGAGCAAGGTGCTGAAGGCGCTGCGCATCTACACGCCGGAGGAGGCCAAGACGCATGGCGTGCGCGGCGCCTATGCCGCAGGTCCGCTCAATGGTGCTGAACTTCCGGCCTATCGCGACACCAAGGACGTTTCGTCCGACAGCAGGACCGAGACCTTCGTGGCACTGAAGCTCTATGCCGATACCTGGCGCTGGGCCGGCGTGCCCTTCTATCTGAGAACCGGCAAGGCGCTGACGGCGCGCGACACCGAGATCGTCATCACCTTTCAGCCGGTTCCCTTCGCGCAGTTTCGCGAGACCGACGTCAAGCGCCGCCTGCCGCCCAACCGGCTGGTGATCCAGGTGCAGCCGGACGAAGGCATGAGCATGGAAATCTCGATCAAGTCGCCGGGGCTTTCCGTCGATACCGTGCCGGTCTCCCTTGATTTCCGCTATGCGGACAAATTCGATATCGCCAAGACGACCGGCTATGAATCACTGCTCTACGATCTCTTCATCGGCGACCAGACGCTGTTCCAGCGTGCCGACGGCATCGAGGCAGGATGGGCGGCGGTGCAGCCCTTCCTCGATATCTGGGCTAGGGATCAGAGCGTGCCCGACGCTTACGCGCCGGGCAGCATGGGACCGGCCTCAGCCGACGAATTGATCCAGCGCGACAGGCGAGAGTGGCATGAACTCGGCGTCATTCTGCATCACGACAAGAAGGACGGCAAATAGCGCCCTCCCCTGATATTACTGATTTCCCTCGTCACGGCATGCGGCGCTGACCGAGGCGCCGCTGTTGCCGCCTTCGGTGGCCAGCGCTCCGCGCGCCTTGCGCGGCGGGCAGCGCGCCCAGTCGACGGGGCCGCTGACTGGCTCATTGTCGATGCTGCCGGTTTCGATTGAGTCGAGCGGGATTATCAGCCCGCTTTGCGTTTCGGCTCCGGGCGCGGTGCCGAGCGGCGGCGTGCCGTCGATCCGGCCGCTGGCATCCATGCCCATGTTCGACTGGGCAAGAACCGGGGCGGAGAGGCTGAGGAGAGCGATCGAGGCTGCTGCAATAAACCTGCGCATGATGCTATTCCTTCTGGTTTCATCGATGCGACAGAAACAGCAGGACGACCTCATTGTTCCCCCCGGAAGCGGGCACTGGCGATCAAAGTTTGGCGATCGGGATATCATTCCTCTAAACTGGCGATATCAGGCTCAGTCTCGCCAGCGCGACAGCAGTCTTTCGAGACCTGTCGGATAAAGATCGATGCCGGCCTCGCGCAGCCTGTCGCGGCCGAACCAGCGCGCCGTCGCCGCCGTCTCATCGAGTTCGGAATAGCCGATTTCGTCGCGCTCATAGAGGCTTTCATCGGCCAGTTCGATATCGGCGGCGAAGATATATTCGTGGCCGGTCGCGCCATGATGCTCGTAGATGTTTTCAAGCAGATGCCAGGGGCCAACGACGCGGATCGCCGTTTCGAGCTCCTCCTGGAATTCGCGGTGCAGGGCCTCTTCGCGGCTCTCGCCGAATTCGATGGCGCCGCCAAGCGGGCGAACGCCCTTGATACGGCCACTGTCATCCTCCACTTCGGCGGCGAGCAGTTGGTCTTTCCGCCAGGCGAGGCCGATCACCTTCACCCTGATCTGCTGCGACGGGCGCCAGACGGTCATCTGCTCTCCTTCCATTCATTGGGCAGCCAGTGGACAGCGCTTGCTTCAGCCAGTGCTTCCGGCGCAAGAATATGAGCCCCGCGACAACGCGAGGCTCCTGCCGATCAATCGTCTTAGACGAACTGGCTGAGGCCGGGGACGGAAGCGACGACCTCGTCGACCACCTCTTCGCCGGCATATTGCTTGGCGATGGCGATGGTTTCCTTGGCAAGCGAGGTGATCTCGCCCATGCCGAGGCCTTCGCCCATCAGCTGCTGGCCAAGGCCCATGATGCCGCCGCCGCCGAGCGAGCTCATCAGCCCGCCGAGCAGGCCGCCGCCGCCGGCACCTGCCCCATTGAACTGGGCGACGAGATCGGCGCCGCCGGGGATCGCTTCGATCATCTTGGCGACCGGACCATCGGCAGCCTCGCGCTGCAGGAAGCCGAGCATCATGCCGAGCGCCTTTTCGGCCAAGTCGGGCGCAATACCCACGCGATCGGCGATCTGGGTCACAATTTCATTCATCGTCAGCCTCCTGTTATTTTGACGTTAACGTCAACGTTAATGGAAATTCCACAGCAACTCAAGCCGGCCTCTCCGCGGGGGCACTTTGTCCGGTTTTGCTTTCAATGCAAACAGTTGTCCGCATCCATCTCCCTGCTTATAACAGGGAAACGATGGTTCGATGAAGGCGGCGGGAGAGAACACCGAGCCTTCTGACATAAATGGCGGCAAAGCCCGAAGGGAGCATTCCGAATGATCGAGGAAGGCAAGATTTTCATCGGCGCGAGCCGCAATCCCGATGACAGCATCAACAAGCCGGAATATCTCGACCTGAAGTTCGGCAACCGCCACGGCCTCGTCACCGGCGCCACCGGCACCGGCAAGACGGTGACGCTGCAGGTGCTCGCCGAAGGCTTTTCGCGGGCCGGCGTTCCGGTCTTTGCGGCCGATATCAAGGGCGATCTTTCCGGCATCGCCGCCAAGGGCGAGCCCAAGGATTTCCTGACGAAACGCGCCGAGCAGATCGGTTTCACCGATTATGAATTCGACCAGTTTCCGGTGATCTTCTGGGATCTGTTCGGCGAGAAGGGCCACCGGGTGCGCACCACGGTCGCCGAGATGGGGCCGCTGCTGCTCGCCCGGCTGATGGATGCCTCCGAACCGCAGGAAGGCGTCATCAACATCGCCTTCAAGATCGCCGACCAGGCCGGGCTGCCGCTGCTCGACCTCAAGGATTTCACCTCGCTGCTCAACTATATGGGCGAGAATGCCACCGAGCTTTCCAACCAATACGGCCTGATCTCCAGGGCCTCGGTCGGCTCGATCCAGCGGGCGCTGCTCGTTCTCGAACAGCAGGGCGCCGAGCATTTCTTCGGCGAACCGGCGCTGAAGATCACCGACATCATGCGCACCAGCAACAATGGCTATGGCCAGATCTCGGTGCTCGCCGCCGACAAGCTGATGATGAACCCGCGCCTCTACGCCACCTTCCTGCTCTGGCTGCTCTCGGAGCTCTTCGAGGAACTGCCCGAGGTGGGCGATCCGGAAAAGCCGAAGCTCGTCTTCTTCTTCGACGAGGCGCATCTGCTCTTCAACGATGCGCCGAAGGTGCTGACCGAACGCGTCGAGCAGGTGGTGCGGCTGATCCGCTCCAAGGGCGTCGGCGTCTATTTCGTCACCCAGAATCCGCTCGACGTGCCGGAAACGGTGCTCGCCCAGCTCGGCAACCGGGCGCAGCATGCGTTGCGCGCCTATTCGCCGCGCGAGCAGAAGGCGGTGAGGACGGCGGCCGATACCTTCCGCGCCAACCCGGCCTTCGATTGCGCCACCGTCATCACCAATCTCGGCACTGGCGAAGCGCTGGTCTCGACGTTGGAAGCCAAGGGCGCGCCGTCGATCGTCGAGCGCACGCTGATCCGCCCGCCGTCGGGCCGCGTCGGCCCGGTGACGGATGCCGAGCGCCAGCAGATCATGGACAGGAGTCCGGTTCTCGGCGTCTATGACGAGGATATCGACCGCGAATCCGCCTTCGAGCTGCTGGCGGCAAAGGCGAAGAAGGCGGCGGATGCCGAGGCCGCCAAGCGGGCGCAGGAAGAAGCGGCCCAGCAGCCGGGAAGCAGCACCTCGGGCTGGAACCTGCCGGGCTTCGGCGGCGGCAATGACGACGACAACCGGGGCCGCGGCCAATCGCGTGGCAGGACTTCCGGCTACCAGCGCGAAACGGTGGTGGAAGCGGCGATGAAGAGCGTGGCGCGCACGGTGGCGACCCAAGTCGGCCGGGCGCTGGTGCGCGGAATATTGGGGAGCTTGAAGCGGTAGGTTTGCGGCGCGCCGCAAGCCCCTCATCCGCCTGCCGGCACCGTCCGGGGTCGGGCCACGTGTCTCGACCTTTCCGTTCCCCACCACCCTCTCGCAGGGCACGTTCCCTCGCCCCGTTTACGGGGAGAGGGTTAGGGTGAGGGGCAATCTCCTGACGAAGCCCGCCAAGGAAAGCGGGCGGTCAGTTGGCTCTTTGCCTTGAACCTTCCGCCTTTCTTCCCTAAATTCCCCGCCATCGATCATTTCAACAGGATGTGTGCCGCAATGGATTTCAACTCGATCGCAACGCCAGTTCGCCTTGCCAACGAGGAAATCCACATCCATGCCTGCATCCATCACCCTCTTCCAGATTTCATGGTCCGCGCCTGACGGGCGGCCGCTTTTTTCCAATCTCGACCTCAGCTTCGGGTCGGAGCGCACCGGTCTTGTCGGGCGCAACGGCGTCGGCAAGACGACGCTGCTGAAGCTCGTCTGCGGCGATATCCAACCGCATTCGGGGACGGTTTCCGTCAGCGGCAGCCTCGGCGTGCTGCGGCAGAGCGTTCAGGTGGCGTCTGACGAGACGGTCGGCGATCTCTTCGGCGTCACCGATGCGCTGGCTATTCTGCATCGTGCCGAAGCCGGCGAGGCGACGGCCGACGAGCTGGCATCGGCCGACTGGACGCTGGAGGCACGCATGGCCGCAGCGCTCAATCGCACCGGCCTCGACGTGGCCGCGCAGACCCCGCTTGCGGCACTCTCGGGCGGGCAGCGCACACGTGCCGGGCTTGCGGCGCTTGTTTTCACCGAACCGGATTTCCTGCTGCTCGACGAACCCACAAACAATCTCGATCGCGATGGCCGCGAGGCGGTGATCGGCCTGATTTCAGGCTGGCGGGCCGGCGCCATCATCGTCAGCCATGACCGGGAATTGCTTGAAAGCGTCGATGCGATCGTCGAACTGACCTCGCTCAGCGCCACGCGCTATGGCGGCAACTGGAGCCATTATCGCGAGCGCAAGGCGCTCGAGCTGGCGGCGGCACAACATGATCTCACTGAAGCCGATAAACGCGTGGCCGAGGTGGCACGGAAGGCGCAGGCGACGGTGGAGCGTCAGGCGCACAGGGACAGTACCGGGCGGAAGATGGCCGCCAAGGGCGGCATACCGCGCATCATGCTCGGTGGCATGAAGGAGCGGAGCCAAACGACGGGCGGCGACAACGCGCGGCTTGCCGAACGGCGGCGCGCCCAGGCGCTGGAAGAGGCAAAGGCGGCGCGCGAAAAGATCGAGATCCTGCAACCCTTGTCGGTCACCTTGCCGCCGACCGGGCTGCCCGCCAGCAAGATCGTGCTCAGGATGGATGACGTGACATCGGGCTACCAGCCGGGTGATCCCGTCATCCGCGATCTCTCCTTCGACGTGACGGGGCCGGAACGGATCGCCGTCACCGGCCCCAACGGCTCGGGCAAGACCACCTTGCTGGCGCTCATCACCGGCGAACTGGAACCCTGGGCCGGCACCGTCGCCGTCATGACCGCTTTCACGATGCTCGATCAGAAGGTCAGCTTGCTCGACCCCTCGGCCTCGATCCGCGACAATTTCCGCCGGATCAATCCGCTTTCCGATGAGAATACTTGCCGGGCGGCCCTTGCCCGCTTCATGTTCAGGGCGGATGCGGCGCTGCAGACCGTCTCGGCGCTCAGCGGCGGGCAATTGCTGCGCGCCGGCCTTGCCTGCGTCCTGGGCTCAGCACCGCCGCCGCTCCTGATCCTCGACGAGCCGACCAATCATCTCGACATCGACTCGATTGCTGCGGTTGAGGCCGGACTGCGCGCTTATGACGGGGCGCTGCTGGTGGTCAGCCATGACGAGACGTTTCTCGAGAGTATCGGGATAGAGCAGCGGCTGGAATTACCTGCCGGCGACCCGGGATAATTCCGGCTCACGCCTGCTGCCGGCCTCCAACGTGACGGTTTCGGCAGACGGCAACGATCAACGCGGTGACGCAGATCAGGAGTTCGAGAACGAAGGTCCAATGCAGCATGAAACTCACGATCCAATTGCTGTAGGTCGCCGGCACCGTCGTCAGCTCGAATTTCGACCAATCGAATGGCGCGAGCCAAAGCATCGGCGCAGCGACGGTATCCATAATCATATGAAGTGTGACGGCTGCGAAAAACGCGGCGACCGTGGGAAGCCAGTCCGGCGCCAGTCGACTGATGGCCGGCAGGGCCGTGGCGGCGAAGCCGAGCCAAAAAAGCGGCCAGTGGGAGACATAGTCGTGATGGTGGACTTTGCCGCCGGTCAGGAAGAAATAGACCATGTCGAAATCCGGCAATACGCTGCCGATCAAGGCTGCAGTCATGATGCCAGGTGCGGCGGACCGTTGCCGCACGGCGCTCCCGAGAAGGTAGCCTGCAGGCAAATGGGCAATGAGCATGCGTCTTATTCTCCCGGTCGGTCCCGAAGAATCCACTATGCGCGGTTTATGGCTAGAATCGGCACAGGGCCGGCTCACTTGCCTCTTTTTGCGGGCAATGTTATTTGGATCCGGCAACCTTTTTTGAGAAAGGAGGATCACGCAATGCAGTATTATTTTCGGTTTAATCGCCAGCGTGGTCCCGTCAACGCCCTGCAGATGCGTTTGCAGGGCTGACCAGAGGCCGTTTCTCGACATCTCTTCCTGGTCTGCCCTTCGTGGCCAATGCGGCGCCGTAGCTGACAGCGCGCATTTTTCTCAATTTCCGGGCCCGATACACGCAATCCCGTGATGGCTGAATGCCCCGGATCGCGCGTGATACCCGGTCAAGACCAGAGAACGATCATGACACTCATCAATATCCGCAATCTCGGCGTGACGCTGGGCAATCCGTTGTTTTCCAAGCTCAATCTCGTCGTCAACACTGGCGATCGCATCGGCCTCGTCGCCGCCAACGGGCGGGGGAAATCGACGCTGCTTGCCTGCATCACCGGCGCGCTGGAGCCGAGCGAGGGCGAGATCACCAAGGCGCGCGGGCTGACCGTCGGCCATGTCGCGCAGAATGTGCCGCCGGGGCTTTTCGACACGCCGTTCTATGATGCCGTGCTGCAGGCGCTGCCGGCCGATCAGGCCGAAAGCGAGAGCTGGCGCGTCGATGTGGTGCTGGAATCGCTCGAGGTGCCGGAGGCCATGCGCCAGCGGCCGCTGAAGCAGCTGAGCGGCGGATGGCAACGGCTGGCCATGCTTGCCCGCACCTGGGTGAGCGAGCCCGACGTGCTTCTGCTCGACGAGCCGACCAACCATCTCGACCTTGAAAAGATCGCCCAGCTCGAAGGCTGGCTGAATGCGCTGCCGCGCGACGTGCCGGTGATCCTGTCCAGCCACGACCGCGCCTTCCTCGATGCGACGACCAACCGGACGCTGTTCCTGCGGCCGGAGCAATCGCCGGTCTTCGCCCTGCCCTACACACGAGCGCGCGCCGCCCTCGACGAAGCCGATGCGTCCGAGGCGCGGCGCTACGAGCGCGACATGAAAGTGGCGGAGCAGTTGCGCAAGCAGGCGGCGAAGCTCAACAATATCGGCATCAATTCGGGCAGCGACCTGCTCGTCGTCAAGACGAAGCAGCTCAAGCAGCGGGCGGAGAAGCTGGAGGATGCGGCAAAACCGGCGCATCTCGAGCGCTCGGCCGGCGCCATCCGGCTCGCCAATCGCGGCACGCATGCCAAGGTGCTCGTGACGCTGGAGGATGCGGCCGTGACGACGCCGGATGGGACGCCTCTATTCAAGACCGGCCGGCAATTCATCTGCCAGGGCGACCGCATCGTGCTGCTCGGCCTCAACGGCGCCGGCAAGTCGCGGCTGGTGTCGATGCTGAAGCAGGCGATCGAAAGGCCGGAGACGGCGCGCGACAGCATCAAGGCGACGCCTTCGCTCGTGCTCGGCTATGGCGACCAGGCGCTTGCCGATCTCGCCGACAGCGACACGCCGATTGGCACGATCATCCGCCGCTTCGATGTCGGCGACCAGCGGGCACGGGCCCTGCTGGCCGGCGCCGGCATGACGATCGACATGCAGGCAAAACCGATCGGCCAGCTGTCCGGTGGCCAGAAGGCGCGGCTCGGCATGCTGGTGCTGCGGCTGACCGAGCCGAACTTCTATCTGCTCGACGAGCCGACCAATCACCTCGACATCGATGGACAGGAAGCGCTGGAGGGCGAACTGATGTCGCATGAAGCGAGCTGCCTGCTGGTCTCACACGACCGCAGTTTCGTGCGGGCGGTGGGCAACCGGTTCTGGCTGATCGAGAAGAAGCGGCTGGTGGAGGTGGAGAGCCCGGAAGGGTTCTTTGCTTCGGTTGCGGGGTGATGGATGGGTGTGATTGGTGTTGGCCGTGTGCCGTGAAGCCACCTCATCCGGCTGCCGCCCTTCTCCCCGCGGGGAGAAGGGACTCGTGGCGACGTCTCGATTCCCCCTTCTCTCCCCGGGGAGAAGGTGCCCGTAGGGCGGATAAGGGGGCTTTACGCCACACCGCCAAAAATGCGGCAAAACCTACCGCTTCGGCGCCACCAGGCAGAAGAAGGCGCCTTGCGGGTCGGTGGCCTGGATGATCCAGCTGCCGCCGGGGACTTCCATCGGGCCGTTGACGACCTTGCCGCCGCCTGAGGTGACGCGTTCGATCGCGGCGTCGATCGCCGGCACGATGAAATAGTAGCACCAGAAGGGCATCGGCATATTGTCCGGCTTGGTCATCATGCCGCCGATCTGCCGGCCACCATGGGCGAAGAGATGGTAGACGCCCATCGGACCCATGTCGAAATCGCTGTGCTTCGTCCAGCCGAACAGCTTGGAATAGAAGGCCAGCGCCTGTTCGCCATTGCCGGCGTAGAGTTCGTGCCAGCCGATATTGCCGGGCGCGTCGAAGGCCAGTTCCGGCCAGGTTTTGTCCATCGGCGCCGGCGTCATGATACAGATCACCGCGCCACCCGGATCGGCGACGACGGCGAAGCGGCCGATGGTCGGGATGTCTTCCGGCGGACGGCGGACCGAACCGCCATTGGCGGCGAAATCCTTGGCCGACTGATCGACGTCGTCGACATCAACATAACCCGTCCAGTTCGGTGGAATGCCCTTGCCCTCGAGTTCGGCCGGAAACTCCATCAGGCCGGCGACGCCGATGCCGTTCGCCTCGAAGATCGTATAGGTCGGCATGCCCTCCATTTTCATCTCGGAGGTCGTCCAGCCGACGACGGAGCTGTAGAATTTCGCAGCAACCGCTGTGTCGGGGGTCATCAACTCGCACCAGATGAACTTTCCATGCGTCTCGGACATCCTACTCTCCCTTTTTCGACGCTCCTTTCCCGAGGCCTCTTTTTCGAAACCCCTTCTTTCAAGGTCGAGCGCCGTGATTGTCAGATCTTGCGGGCGTAATGTGCTTCCATGAACTGCTTCCAGGAACCGTCAGGCTGCTTGGCGCTGGAGATGAAGGTGCGGTGATCGGCGTCGGTGAAGGTGATCTGCTCGCAGTAATCGGCAAGTCCCTCGCCATTGAAGTCGGGACCTGTCGTATAGAGGTCCAGCACATTGCCGGATGCGTCGAGCTCGCCCTCATAGACCCACATATAGTCCATCATGCTGCCGATCCAGCTGCCGATATATTTGCCTTTTGCGGCGTTGTAGCCAAGCGTCAGGATGCTGGTCGCCTCTTTACCATCCGGCATGCGGCCGGTCCCTTCGGCGACGAACCAGATGCCGTGCAGCGAGCGCACGGTTTCCGTCCAAGGCTCGCTGCCGGTCATATCGGGTGCGGTGACGGTCCATTCGCCGATCAGTCTTTCCAGGAAGGAATGTTCCTTCAGCACTTCAGCGGTCTTCATCGTCCTCTTCTCCCTTGAGTGATGGTGGCGTCGTCTTTCCGCATCCCGGCTCAGTGACAGCAGGATGGCGCCTTCGGGGCCCCCTCATATTCGTCGTGGCGGCGCACGAAATTCATCGTGCTGTCCTCGTTACGGCCCTTCGGGGCGCGGTCGAGGATCATCAGGGTGCCGATCAGTTCTTCCGGGCCGCGGGCATAACTCGAATAGGTATGGAAGACCTCGCCCTTGTCGTCGCGGTAGAAGGCGCTGAGGCCCGGCAGCTCGTCATTGGCATCAGCCGGCGGCATAGGCGTGAAATTGTAAAAGACCTTGTCTTTGGCAAGATCCTCCGGGCTGAAAGAAACGTGATAATCGAAATTGAAATCGCTGCCGAAGGAAGAGACCCAGGGAAATTGCCAGCCCATGCGCCGCTTGTAGGCGGCGATCTTGTCGAGCGGCGCGCGCGAAACGGCGACCCAGGTGACGTCGTGATGGTTCAGATGCGGCAGGGCGCCGTCGACATGATCCGACAGGAAGGAGCAGCCGGTGCAGCCGGCATCCCAATCGGGGCCGAGCATGAAATGATAGACCAGCAACTGGCTGCGGCCGTCGAAAAGATCGGCGAGCGATTTCTTTCCCTCCGGCGTGTCGAAGACATAATCCTTGTCGACCTTCACCCAGGGCAGCGCCAGACGGGCGGCGTTGACGCTGTCGCGCAGCCGCGTCGCCTCCTTCTCCTTTACCAGCAGGGCGCGGCGAGCTTCGAGCCATTCTTCTCGGGAAACAACCTCATTCTGCATGGAATGCGCCCTCCTCCGGCACGCTCCTTTTCCTTGACTAATTACATTGATATCAATAGAAATGGAGCATGTCAAATTCGATCGAGATTCCCTTTTCCACGACGCTGATGGTGCGCGACACCTGCCTCTGCCTGCATGTGCAGCGGGCGGCGCGCGCACTTGCCCGGCTGTTCGACGATGCGCTGAGGCCGGCGGGGCTGACCAACGGGCAGTTTTCGCTGATGATGTCGCTGAACCGGCCGGAACCGCCGCCGATGGGACCGGTCGCCGCCCTGCTCGCGATGGACCAGACAACGCTGACGGCGGCGCTGAAGCCGCTGCAGCGCAAGGGCTGGGTCGCAGTGATGGAGAACCCCCGGGATAGGCGCGGCCGGCTGCTGAGCCTCACCGCCGATGGCAAGGCGGCGCTGGCAAAGGCGCTGCCGATCTGGGAAGCGACGCATGCGCTGCTTGACGGCAGGCTCTCGGATAGCGGTTCCGCGCGGCTGCGGCAGGACCTGCAGGCGCTATCATCCATGCCGGCCGAAACGCTGAAGGCCGCTGCGTCGCCGCGGCCGTCCCGTCATAACAGGCGGACAACGGCGGAATAGGCGGGCTATGAGCATCTGGTTCTTCATCATTCCCTTCACACTCGCCGCCGCCCTTCCGGGACCGGCCCAGGGCGCGCTGATCGCGCAGGTGCTTACGCGTGGCGGGCGCTCGACGCTTACCTTCATCCTCGGCATGATCGCCGGCAATTCGCTCTGGCTGGTGGCAGCGATCTCAGGGCTTTCGGCGCTGGCATTGCGCTTCGAAGCCGCCTTCGTCATCGTCAAATGGCTGGGGGTCGCCTATCTGCTGTTCATAGCCTGGAAGCTCTGGACGAGCGCGCCTGATGGCATCCAGGCGCAGGCGGGCGGCAAGCGCGACCTGGTCGCCGGCATGCTGCTGACGCTCGGCAATCCGAAGGCGGTGGTGTTTTTCGGGGCGGTGCTGCCACAGGCCTTCGATCTGACGGCGCTGTCGGTATCGCAGATTGCCGTGATCGTCGCTCTCGGCCTTGCGATCGATCTCGGCGTGCAACTCGCCTATCTCATGGTCGCGGCAAGAGCCCGCGCCTTTATCCGCTCACCACGCCAGATGCGGGCGGTGAACCGGTCGGCGGCAGGGCTGATGGCGGGTTCGGCGGCGCTGATCGCGATGCGGAGCTGAAATCGAACCGATTTCCCACCAGGTCAATGGCCCTGCCCTACCGGCAGATTGCGGCAGCCATCGCGGCTGCCGCCTTTCTTAAAGCCGATCAGGCAACCGTAACCGGAACTTCGGTCGAGGTGCGCATGGCGTGGCTGTAGGGGCAGACGATGTGGGCCGCGGCGGCGAGCTTTTCGGCGGTTTCACGGTCGAGACCGGGGATATTGACCGTCAGCGCCACTTCGATGCCGAAGCCGCCGCCATCTTCACGCGGGCCGATGCCGACCTTGGCGGAAACCGTCGTCTCTTCCGGAATCTTGACCTTCTGCTGGCCCGCGACAAATTTCAAAGCACCGAGGAAGCAGGCGGAGTAACCGGCAGCGAAGAGCTGTTCGGGATTGGTGCCGGTCGCGCCGTCGCCGCCGAGTTCCTTGGGAACGGTCAGCGTCACGTCCAGAACGCCGTTTTCGGAAACGGCGCGGCCTGCGCGGCCGCCGGTGGCAGAGGCTTTGGTCGTATAGAGAATAGGCATGACGATCTCCTTTGATTGGCCCTTCGATCGGGTTGGACTTTCAATATCGCACAATTAAATTGTACGCAAGTGAATTTTGCAAATTGCATTTCGAATTCGAAAAGAGGACAATAAGGCCTCAAGGATGATGGATATGAAAGCGCACACGACGAAGACGATGGAGATACCGCAAGAGGAGAAACGACTGGAAAAGCAGTTGTGCTTCGCGGTCTATGCGACGGCGCATGCTTTCACCCGCGCCTACAAGCCAATCCTCGACCGGGTCGGGCTGACTTATCCGCAATATCTGGTGATGCTGGTGCTCTGGGAACGCAGCGAGTTGCCGGTGAAGACGATCGGCGAGCAGCTCGATCTCGATTCCGGCACGCTGTCGCCGCTGTTGAAACGGCTGGAACAGGGCGGACTGATCAAGCGCATCCGCGACCTGCGCGACGAACGGCAGGTAATCGTGTCACTGACCCCGAGAGGTGAGGCGATGAAGGGGGAGATCGATACGATCATGACGGCGATCGGGCAAGCCGCCGGCTGCACGCTCAAGGAAATGGCCGAGATGCGCGACATGCTGCATCGGCTGCGCGGCAATCTCGCCCACGCCGGCACGGACGGCTGAACGCATCCACCCGGTCAGCCTAAATAAGGGCACCCACCGAGGATTAGGGCCGTCCCGCAGCCGGCTTGGCCGGCGACCGGCGCTTCTTTGCAGGCGGCGCCTTAGGTTCGGCTTCGGCCTCCTGCTGCAGGCGCAGTGCTTTCAGCTTCTCCGTCTTCTTGTCACGAGCCGATGCCTCAGCGGCGATGATGGCGCGCGCCGTATGATCGGTCGCTTCCGCCTTGTCGCGAGACGAGAGCTTGGCGGGATTGAAGAATTCTCCCTTGGTGGCGGTCATGTGCCCCTTTCTCAGGTGATGGCGGCGCTAGAGTCGTGGCTCCGCGGCTGGAACCGCGGCTCCATGTTTGGCGCCACGATTCCACGGCAGGCGCCGTGATTCCACGGCTAGGTTTAGCGGGCGCGAAGAACCTTCTTCGGTGCCGGCAGCAGACCTTCGCGCTGCAGCTTCTTGCGGGCAAGCTTGCGCTGGCGGCGAATGGCTTCGGCCTTTTCGCGGGCGCGCTTCTCGGACGGCTTCTCAAAGGCGCTGCGCGCCTTCATTTCCCGGAACAGACCTTCCCGCTGCATCTTCTTCTTGAGCACGCGGAGCGCCTGATCGACGTTGTTATCCCTGACGAGAACCTGCAAAACGATATCCTTCCTGTCGGCGGCAAGGCCGCGCTGTCATAGTAAAAACGGCGGGACTACTTCCCGATCTTGATGCTCGAAAACTTCAGCCATGGCTCGGCGCCATCGGACTTGGCCGCCGCCTCGGGAGAAACCCTGGATGGCGTTTCCCCCGTATCGATATCGGCCTCAGTGATGCGGCGCTCGAAATTCTCCGCATCGAACTGGACCCGATATTGCACATGCCCGTGGTCGTTGGGCAGTATGCTGGAAATCCGGCACCGCTTGTCGGCTTTCGCCGTGCGGGTGAGGCCGGATTTCAGCACGATCATGTCGCCGACTTTATAGTTTGGTCTGCCCATTTCAGCGTCCCTTCGACTCTTCGGCTGCGCAATCGATCAATCAAAGGCCGGGCGATCAAATCAGCAAAGCCAGGCGATCAAAGCAAAAAGGCCGGGCTCGGACCCGACCTCTTCCAGTCACTCAGCCCGCTGCCAATCTTTGGTCAGTTCGCTGCCAGTACATCCGTGGTCAGCTCGCTGCCAGCATTTGGTCAGCCCGCCGCCATGTTCATGGTCAGCGCAGGCGAATGACAAATCATGCGGCCTGAAGATTATCAGCCGAGTTCTTGCCGGACTTCTTGTCGCGGACGAGATCGTAGCGGATCTTCTGGCCTTCAACGAGTTCGCGCATGCCGGCGCGTTCAACCGCTGAAATGTGAACGAAAACGTCGGTAGAACCATCATCGGGCTGGATGAAGCCAAAGCCCTTGGTGCCATTGAACCACTTGACGACGCCTGAATTCATAACGATCTCCTTTTCAACCGTTTGTATTCGCCTGCGGAGAGATATCCGACAAGCCGTATCGATGTTGAGAGGATATCTGACGGAGCGCTTCAGCGCGTGGACAAAGGTCGCAAGCAATTCGATACGCACCATGTAGGATATTTATCGAATTAAGCAATGGTATTTCGAAAAATAAAATCCCCTGGCGGCGCAAAATGAAAACTCTTGCTCAAGCGAAAGCTGGTGCTTTTGGGCGGAAGCAACGACTTCCTCGGGGAAAAGGATCGATCCGGGGCGGCCGGATTGTGGGCCGCCCTGGTGATCATTACTGCCAGACGACGATCGGCGCCTTTGTCGGCACGCGGTCGTAGAGATCGATGATATCCTGGTTCATCAGCCGCACGCAGCCCGATGAGACGGCCTTGCCGATCGAGCGCCAGTCGGGATTGCCGTGCAGGCGGTAGAGCGTGTCCTCGCCATTCGAGAAGATATAGAGCGCGCGGGCGCCGAGCGGGTTCTTCAGGCCCGGCTCCATGCCGCCGTTGTCGATCGAATATTTGACGAGTTCCGGCTGGCGGGCGACCATCTCGTTCGGCGGCTTCCAGCGCGGCCATTTCTGCCGCCACTGGATAACGCCCGAGCCCTGCCAGGCAAAACCCTCGCGGCCGATGCCGACCCCGTAACGCATCGCCATGCCATCGCTCTGGACGAGATAGAGGAAACGCGATGGCGTATCGACGACGATGGTGCCCGGCGGCTGGCCGGTGGGATCGACGACGCGCTGGCGATAATAGCGCGGATCGATCTGTTCGTAGGGAACGGCGGGAATGAGAAAGCCGCCGTCCTCGATGGGGCCATACATGACGGCAAGCTCGGCTCCGCTCGGCACGCTCGACGCCCCCGGGGACTGGAACAGGCGCATGGGCGAACGGTAAATGATCGTTGTATCGCCTGATGTCACCGTGTTGGCGCTGGAGGCGCAGCCGGTGAGTGCGGAGGCTGCGGTCAATGCCGAAAAGGAAAGAAAGCTACGGCGGGAAAGATGTCTATCGAAGCTCATGACGCGGGACTGATTTCCTTTGATGCGGGAATCCTGGGATAACGACATCAGTGAATCTATCGGCTTGCGCCAAATAAACCATAGCTTCACGCAGACGTGTCCGGCCTGGGGCAGACGATATGGGGCGCGCTGTTGCAGCGCTACATCACAACGATCTCAGCCTTGGCCGGAACGCGGTCGTAGAGATCGATGACGTCCTGGTTCAGCATGCGCACGCAGCCAGATGAAGTGGCCTTGCCGATCGACTGCCAGTCGGGCGTGCCATGGATGCGGTAGAGCGTGTCCTGCCCGCCCTTGAAGATATACATGGCGCGGGCGCCGAGCGGGTTCATCAGTCCCGGATTCATGCCGCCATTCTCCGCGCCGAAGGGGCGAACCTCAGGCTGGCGCGAGACCATTTCGACTGACGGCGTCCAGCGCGGCCATTTCTGCTTCCACTGGATGGTGCCGCGGCCCGACCAGGCGTAACCGTCGCGGCCGAGGCCGACGCCGTAGCGCATCGCCTTGCCGTTGCCCTCGACGAAATAAAGAAAGCGCGTCTTGGTATCGACGATCACGGTGCCGGGCCGCTCTGTCGTCTGGTAATCGACCTCCTGGCGCAGGAACTGCGGCTGCACGCGGCTGATCGGGATCGCCGGCAGGGTGAAATCCTCGTCGCGAAGCTGGCCATACATCGCCATGTGCACGGGATTGGTGACCGGCAGGCCGTAGGTCTGATGGAACTGGGTCTTGTAGAGTTCGCGCGTCTGCGGCACCGGCTGATCGGGAATGGGCCGCACCCGGCGCGGATCGACGCCGGGCGGCTGATAAAACACCGGCGAGGTTTCCTGGACGAAGCGGGCGGGCGAATCGGCGGCGACATCGGGAATGAGAATGTTGCAGCCGCTCAGCGACGCAACGGCAATCACAAGCCCGGCAATCGGGAAGACCCGGCGCAGAAAATTCATGGAACCACCCTTATCAACGATCGGCAGACAACGACATCTGCCGGGACGATGGCATCTGCGGCTGGCGCGAGGCTGGTGTTGGGGTGGGAAAAGCAAGATCAGCAAACGATGAACCCGCCACCGTGGGCGGCGGCGGGATCGCAATCAATCATCCGTCACACTTCTCGCTGCTGCCGGTATCGGCAAAACTCAGGCCGCCACCCCGTGGAAGAAGCGGATGCTCTGTTCGATCTCGGCCGGCAGCGCCGAGGTGTGGTTGCCGGCGACGGTATCGGTTTCGATATGGATGCCGGCGGCGCGGGCGCGGCGGGCAAGCAGATCGGCGCGGTCATTGAAATGGGCCTCTTCGGTGCCGTGGACGACACGGACCGGGCATTTGAAGCTGTGGGCGTAACACAGCGCCGACCGCACCTCGAACTCATGCGCATTGCTGTCGTCGAAGCGGATATCCTGGGGATAGCGGCTGAAGAAGCGGAAAGCATTGGGATTGCCCGAAATCGGCGCCGCGGCACGGAACTTATCGGTGCTCATCGCCGCCAGCATGGTCAGCGTGCCGCCGATGCTGTGGCCGGCGATGAACAGGCGTTCGGGATCGACACCCGGCAGATGCGCCAGGCGCTCGGCGGCGGCGAGCACATCGTCGACCTCGTCATAGAAACCGGAGAAATTGCCCATCTGGCCGTTTTCGCCGCGCAGCGATGGCATCATCACGACATAACCGGCATCCATATAGGGCTTCATCAACTGCCAGTGGCCGATGCCCATGGCATTGCCGCCGTGCAGGAAGAGCACGGCCGGTTTGGCGGCGCGCTCGCGCTTGTATTTCGAAACCCAGGCCGCCAGTTCCAACTCGCCGTAGCCGGAGCGGTAGAAGATCTTGTCTGCATCGGCAGGCGCATTCAGCGGTTCGTATTTGTCGGGCGCCGGGCCCTTCTGCAACAGCTTGGTGCGAAAATGGTGGCGGACTTTGGCATAGTCGCCTTTGGCGAGGCGCGGCTCGTCCGGGACATCGAAGGCGGCCGCCATCCGCGGCAGGACGAATGCACCGGCAAGACCCGCCAGCACGGCACGGCGTTGGAGGAAAAAGGAATTTTGTTCACGCGAGCTCATAACGCAGCACCCAAATCATCTCCCCGGCATGCAAAATCTGCACCGGAAGATCGTTGCCGCCAATACACATGGTGTTGAAAATATTGCCCTGCGTCATTGTTGCGCAGGTTGCCACGCAAACCTTATCGCAACAATCTTATATCGGGAATCGCGTTGGATAAGCGAAAAGGGGGAATTGACGCTGAATCCGCACATGGAACTCCAGGCGATCATTTCGGACAGTCCGCTTCTCTCGACGGTGCTCGATCACTGGGACCGTATCGGGTTGCCTGATGCGCGATTGGTGGCCGGGGCGATCGCCCAGACAGTATGGAACCACGCCTTTGGCTTTGCCCACGATCACGGCATCAATGACATCGATATTGTTTATTTCGATGGCAATGATCTGTCCGAAAGCGCCGAAGCAGATCACTCTGCCCGTATTCGGGGGCTATTATCCAATCTGCCTGTCTGGATAGACGTGAAGAACCAGGCCAGAGTTCATATTTGGTACAAGGAAAAGTTCGGGCATTCGATAACGCCGTATACATCCACAGATGAGGCGATCACGACCTTTCCGACCACGGCCGCTGCCGTCGGCATTCGCCCCGTGGACAAGGGGCTGGATCTGTTTGCACCCTACGGCCTGAAGGACCTCCTGGCCCCGGTGGTGCGAGCCAACAAGAAGCAGATTACCCGGGAAATCTACGAGAAGAAGATCGCGCGGTGGGGCACGCTGTGGCCGGATCTTGAAATCATCGCCTGGGACCTGTAGGCGGATCGCTTGACGGCTTCTGCCCCAGTCTGCGTCATTCATTATCCATCCGGTCACGCCGGTTTGGCGTCGATCATGGCGATCAGCGTGCGCAACCGGTCTGCCTCGTAGGAGGGTTTGTCGGGGCGCAGGCGGGCGATGCGGGGAAAACGCATGGCGACACCGGAT
This sequence comes from Rhizobium sp. BK008, assembly GCF_014197345.1. Lineage (NCBI taxonomy): Bacteria > Pseudomonadati > Pseudomonadota > Alphaproteobacteria > Hyphomicrobiales > Rhizobiaceae > Rhizobium > Rhizobium sp. BK008. Next base: position 125,200 of record NZ_JACIFK010000004.1, read on the forward strand.
TTGTGCCGGGTCGAGCGGTTGATGCCCTCGAAAGCCACTTCGACGACGAAGCCGAAATCCCTGTCGGCGCGCACGGCCCGCACCGGGCCGAAACGCTCGGTGGTATTGTTGCGCACGAATTTGTCGAGCACCTCGAGTTCGGCATCGGTAAAGCCGAAATAGGCCTTGCCCACCGGCACCAGCTGTTCGCCGTCCTCGTCGTCGGCCCAGACGCCGAAGGTGAAATCGGAATAATAACTGGAGCGCTTGCCATGGCCGCGCTGGGCATACATCAGCACCGCATCGACATTGTAAGGATTGCGCTTCCACTTGAACCAGGGACCCTTCATGCGGCCGGCCTGGTAGATGCTGTCGCGGCGCTTGATCATCACGCCTTCGATGACGGGATCGGGCGGGGCGGCGCGTAGGGCGTCGAGTTCCTCCCATGAGGAGAACGGCACGAGCGGCGAGAGGTCGAAACGGTCATGGGGGGCGCGATCGATGATCTCGGTCAGCCGGTCGCGGCGATCGATATAGGAGCGGCCGCGGACATCCTCCTCGCCGTCGAAGAGCAGGTCATAGGTGCGGATGAAGGCGGGGTAATCGCCAAGCATCTTCGCCGTCACCGTCTTACGGTTCAGGCGCTGTTGCAGGTCGGAGAAGGTTCGGGTCGGGCTGTTGGAGCGGGCGGTGCCGCCGACCAGCAGCTCGCCGTCGACGACGCCGGAAAAATTGATCGCGTCGAGAATATCGGGAAAGGCGCCTGAAATGTCGTCGCCGGAACGGGAATAAATCTTGCGCCTGTCGCCCGAGCGGGAGAGCTGGACGCGGATGCCGTCCCATTTCCACTCAGCGGCGTAGCCGGCCGGATCGAGGCCGGCCAGATCGCCCTCCTCCACCGCATTGGCGAGCATGACGGAATGGAAGATCGCCGGTGTGGCCAGCACCGGCTTTTCGCCGCCGCCTGCCAGCCATGTGAACAAGGTCTCGTAAGGTGGCTGCAGGCCATGCCAGAGGGTTTCGATCTCGGTCACGTCCTTGCCGCCGAGATCGGCGAGCGCCTGCTTGGCAAGGCGGGCGGAAACGCCGATGCGCATGGCGCCGGTCGCCAGCTTGATGAAGGCGAAACGGCCGGACGAATCCAGCCGGTCGAGCAGGTCGCGGACGAAGCTCCGCACTTCGGTGCGGCCGAGCGCGTTCATGCCGGTGACGACTTCGCCGAGGCGCGGCTGAGCGAGTGCCGAACGGTCGATATCCCTCTCATTGTCCCAGACGAGCGAGATGGTTTCGGCAAGATCGCCGACATAGTCATAGGAATAGCGGAACAGCACCTCGTCGATGCGCTCCAGCACCAGCTCGCGCAGCATGGCGGGCTTGACGTTGCGCACCTCCAGCGTGCCGGCGATGGCGGCAAGGCCATAGCCGCGGTCGGGGTCCGGCGTGTCGCGGAAATAATCGGTGAGCAGCTTCAGCTTGCCGTTGCGGCTGGGGGTGAGCACCAGACGGTCGAGGAGGTCGGCGAAGGCTTTCATGGACGCCTCCCGGCTCTTGAGGAAAACCCCTCCCCAATGGCGCATGGAAAAGCCCCCTCCCCAAGCCCTCCCCACAAGGGGGAGGAACTAACCTGCGGCAACGCCTCGTCCCAAGGCAACGTCGCTGCATGCAAGGCCGTCAGAGGTAAAATGCGACGGGCGAGGCCCGGCATCCCCTCCCCCTTGTGGGGAGGGTTTGGGGACGGATTTTCAGCAACGAACTCCATCCTCAATCCCCCTCGTCCTCATACCCCACCAGATGCAGCGGTTTCGCCTTGATGCCCTGCAATTGGCACCAGCGCACCAGGGCCTCCTCGCGGCCATGCGTCACCCAGACCTCGGCCGGGTGCAGTTCCCGGATCGTTTCCGTCAGTTCCGGCCAGTCGCAATGATCGGAGATGACGAGCGGCAGTTCGACGCCGAGCTGTTTGGCGCGCTGGCGCACCATCATCCAGCCGGAGGCGAAGGCCGGCAACGGTTCGTTGAAACGGCGAGCCCAGCGGTCGGCGAAGGCCGATGACGGACCGATGACGACGGCGCCCCTGAAGGCTGATTTGTCGCGGCTTTCGATGGTGGCCGGCAGCAGCTCGCCGAGATCGATGCCCTCTCCGATATAATAGTCGCAGAGCCTTTCCATGGCGCCATGGATATAGATCGGTTCGGCATAACCGGCATCGCGCAGCAGCCGGATGACACGCTGGGCCTTGCCCAGCGCATAGGCGCCGACGAGATGGGTGCGCTCGGGAAATTGCCGCAGCGACGCCAGCAGCTTGCCGATCTCGTCCATCGGATCGGGATGATGGAAGACCGGCAGGCCGAAGGTCGCCTCAGTGATGAAGACATCGCAGGGAACCGGCACATAGGCCTCGCAGGTCGGGTCGGGGCGGCGCTTGTAATCGCCGGAGACGACGATGCGGGTGCCGTTCTTCTCGATGGCGATCTGGGCCGAGCCGAGCACATGGCCAGCCGGATGAAAGCTCACCTTGACGCCGTTGACCAGCAGCGCCTCGCCGAAGGCGGCGGCCTGCTCGCTGGCGCAAAAACCCTCGCCGTAACGCAGACGCATGATGTCGAGCGTCTGGCGGGTGGCAAGCACATTCACATGGCCCGGCCGGGCGTGATCGGAATGACCGTGGGTGACGAGCGCCTGCTCGACTGGCCGCACCGGATCGACATAGAAGCCGCCTTCGGGGCAATAGAGCCCTTCGGGGGCGGGATAGAGCAGCGCATCAGGTCTCATGAAGCGAGAGATAGCGGGAAATGGGCGCGAGGCCAGAGGGGCTGGAAAAGCTCACGATCGAATGCGCCGCTCACGCCGGTGATCCTATCCCATCGAGGAAGGTGACCAGCGCGGCGTTGAACTCGGCGGGCCGCTGCAGCGGCGCGAAATGGCTGACGCCCGGGAGATAGATCATCGCAGCGTCCCGAATGCTGCGGGCCAGATATTCGGCATGGTCGGGCTTGATGAATTCATCATGTTCGCCGAGCACGATGGCGACCGGCACGCGGATCCGGCCGAGGTCGGCCGCGTCATAATTCGGCTCCGTCCGCATCATCAGGCTGACCGCCTCGACAAAAGGATGGAAATCGTCCGGCGTGGCGGACAAGGCGGCATAATCGCTGGCGTGCCGGCTGAAGCATCGGTCGATGACCGGGGTCGGATGAAATTCCAGCGTGCCGCTCGGATCCATGTTGCAGGCGAAGAAAAAGACGCCCTCAACCCGCGACGGCGCCGTCATGGCCAGGATCAGAGCGATGCAAGCGCCGTCGCTCCAGCCGACGATCGCCGCCTTATCGATATGGAGTTCGTCCATGACGGCAAGCACGTCGGCAGCCATCAACTCATAGGCATAGGGCCTGATATCGCGGCTGCTTCTTCCGTGGCCGCGGCTGTCGATCAGCACGACGCGGCGGCGGCTCAGCAACAGTGCCGGGATCTGATAGCCCCAGTTGCCGCTATGGCCGAGGCCGCCATGCAACAGAATGACGGGAGGGCCGGCGCCGTAGCTCGCATACCAGATGCGGGCGCCGTCGTGCTCGACATGGCCTTCGACTGCTGCCGGCGGCAACGGGGCGGCGCCATGCGCTTCAAAATGGATGAGCTCGTCGTCTTGTGGTTCCATAGCGATCAGGCTCCCGTCCGGCAAATAGGCGATGGCATAGAAAAGCCGGAAAAGGGCCCAAGAACAACCGGAATCGCTTTCTAGCCCTTGTGCGTTCGATGCAACCGGAGGGGGATAAATCTTGGGCAGGAAGCTTCTCTATTGCGCGGCGGCAATCGCCGCTGCAGCCGCCGGCATCTACCTCAACAATACCAACCTGCTCGCAGAGCATCGGCCGGGAAAACCGGTGCTGCTCGCCCATCGCGGCATCGCCCAGCGGTTCGACGAAACCGATCTGAAGAACGATACCTGCACGGCCGCCCGCATGCTGCCGCCGAAACACGATTATCTCGAAAATACCATCCGCTCGATGCAGGCAGGCTTTGCAGCCGGCGCCGATATGGTCGAGATCGACGTGCATCCGACGACGGATGGGCAATTCGCCGTCTTTCACGATTGGACGCTCGACTGCCGCACCGACGGGCACGGCGTCACGCGCGAGCATTCGATGGCCGACATGAAGAAGCTCGACCTCGGCTATGGCTATACGGCCGATGGCGGCAAGAGCTTTCCCTTTCGCGGCCAGGGCATCGGCATGATGCCGACGCTTGCCGAGGTGCTGACGACCTTTCCGGATCGGCGCTTCCTCATCAACGTCAAGAGCCGCGACCCTTCCGAGGGCGAAAAGCTCGCCGCCGTGCTCAACGGGCTTCCCGCCGCGCGACGGGCTGATATCACAGTCTATGGCGGCGACGAGCCGATCGACGTCCTGCGCCGGCTTTCGCCCGATATCAGGACCGCCTCGCGCAAGAGCCTGAAGGGCTGCCTGTTCGGCTATATCGGCTATGGCTGGAGCGGCGTGCTGCCGGACGTCTGCAAACATCGGATGATGCTGGTGCCGATCAATATCGCGCCGTGGCTCTGGGGCTGGCCGGACCGTTTTCTCAACCGGATGCAGGATGCCGGAACCGAGGTCTTCGTGCTCGGCCCCTATCGCGGCAGCGATTTTTCCAGCGGCATCGACGACCCCACGCAACTGGCACGGCTGCCACAGGACTATGCGGCGGGCATATGGACGAACGAGATCGAGGCGATCGGCAAGCTTGCAAAGTGAGGCTCGCTGAGAAATAGGGGCGAGACGTGTGCGAAGTGTCGGAACTCACGCCGCTCTTGCTTGAACTGCAGCGGCTTCAATACGGTCGCGACCGTGCTTTTTCGCCGCGTAAAGCGCCCGGTCTGCGGCCGCGACCAATTCTGCCGGCGTCGTAAATCGATCCAAGATGTTCGCCACACCGATACTGACCGTCACGATCATTTTGCTGCTCTCACTGTGCGGGATTGCGCGCCGATGCAATGCCGAGCGCAGCATCTTGGCAAGCCGCACCGCGCCGTCCCTGTCCGTGCCGGGCAGCAGGATGGCGAACTCCTCCCCGCCAAATCGCGCCGCGAGGTCGCAGGGGCGCTTGGCAATCGACCTGAGGACCTCGCCGATCATCCTCAGGCAATTGTCTCCTTCGAGATGACCATAGGTATCGTTGTAGGCCTTGAAGTGATCGACATCGATCAGCAGCAGGCTGAGAGCGGATTCGGCCCGGCGGGCGCGGGCAAACTCTTCCGAGATCGCCTCGTTGAACACTCTGCGATTGGCAATACCGGTCAATGCGTCGGTGTCGGCCAGCCCTTTCATCTTCATGGCGAGCTGCGTCAGCCGTTCCTCGGAGTGCTTCATCGAGGTGATGTCGGAAACCACCACCAGGGCGGAGCCGTCGGCCGCCAAACGGGTGCGCTGCCTGAGCCAGCGTCCATCGAACATCGGTATGTCACTATCATGGGTCAGGAAAAGCTGGGCTGCTTCCGTCTCTATCCAATCCTCGCCGGCATCCGGGCCGACGTCGATCCGCTCACCGTTGCGCATAACGGCCTGCAGAATGTCGGTTATAGCAGCGCCGGGCCGTCTGGCATCGGCTGAACGGGGAAAGGCGGCGCGATACTGATCGTTGCAAAACACCAGCCGGCCCGCGGAATTGAACATGGCAAGCCCATCGGACATTTCCGTCATCGCTTGGGACAACACGTTCTTGCTGTCGAGCGCTTCCTGAATGAGACGCTTTTTCTCGGTGATATCGCGGGTCACGCCGGAAAGTCCGATCAGATCGCCGTGGCGGTTCCGCAACGGGACCTTCGACGTCATGAACCAGCGTTCCCGGCCATTCTCTTGGACGAGCGGTTCCTCGAAGTCGACGATGGGTTCGCCGGTCGCCATGATCTCCTGTTCGTGATCGAAGAACGCTTGCGCCATTTCGCTGGGATAGAGATCGAAATCCGTCAGGCCGACCATCTCCGAAGACTTGGTGCGGTCGTGGTTTCGCGCGACGTTGAGGTTGGTGACGACGAAGCGGCTATTCCGGTCTTTGACATAGTGGAAATCCGGCGCCTGGGTCAGCGCGGCCTTCAAGATATCCCGCTCGAGGGTAAAGGCATGGAAATAGGTAATGACGGATGCCGCGGCCAAGGTCGCGGCGAATTTCACGCCTATGACGGCAAGGCTGACAGTCGTGATATGCGACCAGCCGCCTCGATGGAAAATGCTCATCGCCAATGTGACCGCGGCCACCGTTACGGCACAAGCCAGAGCCTTTTTGACATCCGCCGAGCCCCTGCCAAACAGGAAGTGGACCGCCAGTCCAAACACGGATACCAGCATGATCGAGATCAGTGCCGGCTCGACACCGGCGCCACCCATGGAGATCCTCTGCACGGATGTGAGGGCGGCTGTCGTCAGAACCGCCAGCGGACCGCCGTATACTGCCGAGACCGCCAGCAAGGTCGAACGGAGATCGAGATAATAGCCGCTGTCGACCTCGACGGACAGCAGCATCGACAAGACTGCCCCAAGGCCCATCATCAAGCCGAAACCAAGTTCTGCCTGGACCTTCGACAGGCGGTAGAACTTGTAATGCAGGTGCATCCACACCGAAATGACGAGCGCAACCGCAGCCACATTTCCGATCAAGACTTGCCAGGGCACGACATATTCCTCTAATATTTACAGTTACTTAGTACAATTTCATCGATCAAAACGAATTGGCGGAAGACATCGTCGATTGGCGGTCGGTATGCGGTCCCCTCAAAGAGTGCCAGCAGCGCTCCCACTGCGAGCTTGCGCTGGACGAGCAATCTGAAGATAAAATCCGGCAAATTCTTTAAGTATCCATTAACCCGGTCATTCACCCATACAGGCTCTTCGAGCCAATCAGGCAGAGGAGAAATGTGTCAATAAAATCAATCTGATATAAGCATTCGTTTCGAACGTATCGGTTCGATACAAGATTTGCCGCGGTGGATTTTCCATGCCGACATTGGCGATTTTTCACCGCTTTTGTGCCCGGAAGCCAGAAAGCGCCTTTACGATTTGTTAAGGGCTCGTTGTCTCGTAAGCGTACTTTTCCCGGCAGGTGAGGCCTTGTCTTTTTCTTCCGCTGCCACATGTTGCAGCGTCCTCCAACCGTGTAGAATCCACATCCGATCCGAGCGGATTCGCCCGGCACATTACAGCGTCCCTTGCACGTCTTTCGGACGCGCAAAGGACGCTGTAACACTTTGAATTGCTGCATCATTCTCTGTATCGATTGCGATTTGAGGAATGAGGCGGCCGTCGCCAAGCGCCCGGATGCGGCGGCTGATGGAGAAGACATGAAGCTCGAGGCCGAATTCAATCGAATCGAGGAAGTCGCCGCAGGCTTCAACACGCATTACGAGGTGTTCAAATATATGAAGGGTCTCACGCAAGACCTTGGAATGAATGCCTTCCTGTTCATGACGCTGCCGACCGTCGACATCCTCGAAATCGGCGCGACGAAGATCATCACCAATTGGCCGGCGGAGATGGTGGATTTCTATGACGCCCATAACCTGATGATCGACAGCCCGGTCATCCGCCGGATGCTGAGATCGACCAGCCCGTTCAACTATGACGTCGAAGCAATCAATACCAATCGCGGCGAAGGCAAGAAGTCGACGGTCATCGAGCTGTTCAACCGATACGGCATGGAAAAAGGCGCCTATTTTCCTGTCCACGATGCCGCGGGCGGACGCGGCGCCATGTCGATTTCAGGGTCGCGGAATTTCAGCATGATCGAGATGGCGAAGCTGCTGTTCATCGCCACGCTGATCTACGACCGGCTCTCGCAGCTGACATTGAACGAGAAACACAAGCCCATCGAGTTTACGGCGAGCGAGCTGGACTGCCTGAGGCTGACCGCCGGCGGCAGGAAAGGCAATGAAATTGCCAAACTTCTCGATCTCTCCGAAAACGCGGTGAACAATCACATCGGCAGCGCGATCAAGAAACTGGGATGCACCACGCGAACGCAGGCCGTCGTCAGCGCTCTGCGGCTCAATGTCATTCGCGTTTAGAAATCAAGGCGGCCGATTAGAGGCTGCGCGCCTTCAGCAATGCCGGGATCTCCTCCGGAGAGACGGGCTTGGAGAAGCGGTAGCCTTGCGCCTCCTCGCAATGCGCGTGGCGCAGGAAATCCATCTGGGCATCGGTTTCGACGCCTTCGGCCAGCACCGAAAGCTTCAGCGTCTGCGCCAGTGAAATGACGGCCGAGGCGATGGCGACGGCGGTCTTGTCGCCCGGCAGGGCCTCGACCAGCGAACGGTCCATCTTCAACCGGTCGAAGGGGAAGGTCTTCAGTGCCGCAAGGCTGGAATAGCCGGAGCCGAAATCATCGATCGACAGGCGCACACCCAGCGCCCGCAGCGATTCCATCATGGCAAGCGCGCGCTCGGCATCCTGCATCACCACGCTTTCGGTGACCTCAAGCTCCAGCCAGCGCGACTGCAGCCGGTGGCGATCGAGCGCCTCGGCGACATGGGTGGCGAAATCCGGATCGGCGAACTGCTTGGCCGAGACGTTGACGGCGATCGTCAGCGGCGTCAGGCCCATATCCTGCCACTGGCGCGCCTGGCGGCAGGCCTCGTTCAGCACCCAGAGGCCAAGGGGGACGATCAGGCCGGTCTCTTCGGCGAGCGGAATGAAATTGACCGGCGGCACCCTGCCCTTGGCCGGATGGTTCCAACGCACCAGCGCCTCGAGCCCGGTGATGCGGCCGGTGGCGACATCGACCTGCGGCTGGTATTGCAGGAAGAGCTGGTCGCCGGTGATTGCCTGGTGCAGCTCCTCCTGTTCGCCAAGCGGCATTCCGACGGGCGTGCTGCCGCCCTCATGATGCTGCAATGTGTTGCGGCCGAGCTCCTTGGCGCGGTACATGGCGCGGTCGGCATTGGCGAGAAGCTCTTGCGAGGTGGCGCCATCGAACGGGAAGGCAGCAACGCCGATGCTGGCGGTGACGGTGAGCTCGCCATCCTCACCGCGGATCGGCCGGTTGATCGCCTTCTGCAGCTCGCGAAGGCGGCGCGTGATGCCGGCATCATGGCTCGACTGGTGGACGAGCACCACGAGGAATTCATCGCCGCCGAGACGCACGACCATATCGGAGGCCCGCACGCTGTTGGCCATGCGGGCGGCAACCTCCTTCAGCACCTCGTCGCCGGCGGCATGGCCGCGGCCGTCATTGATATCCTTGAAATTGTCGAGATCGATATAGGCGACGGTCACCTTGCGGTTGTTGCGCCGGGCCTGGTCGAGGATATTGGCCAGCCGCTCCTTGAGGAAAGCCCGGTTCGGCAGGCCGGTGAGATCGTCATGATGGGCCATGAAATGGATGCGGTCATCGACGCGCTTGCGCTCGATGGCGATGCCGGCGATGTGGGTGGCGAGCGCCACCAGCGTCATCTCATGCTCGGTGGGACGGCGGACTTCCCTGGAATAGAGCGCAAAGGTGCCGAGCACGTTGTTCTGCGAGGTGGCGATCGGCGTCGACCAGCAGGAGCGGAAGCCGAACGGCGCAATCAGCGCGCGAAAATCCTCCCACAGCGGATCGACCATCACGTCCTCGACGATGACGGTCTGACCGCGCCATGCGGCGGTGCCGCAGGAGCCGACCTTGGGACCGATGGTGACGCCGTCGATCAGGCGGCTATAACCGCCGGGCAGATTGGGAGCGGCGCCGTGATAGAGCCTGGTGCCCTCGCTGTCGAGCAGCAGCACCGATCCGTCGATCCCCGTCAGCTGCGATTCGATCATCAGCACCAGCGCCTCGAGGATCATCGGCAACGGCTCGTTGCGGGCGATCATTTCGAGCAGTTTTGCCTGGCCGCGATGGAGATCCTCCTGAAGCTTGCGCTCGGTGATATCGCGGGACACGCCGATCAGACCGACGACCTCGCCGCGATCGTTGCGCAACGGTATCTTCGAGGTCAGCCGGCATATCGGTCTTTTGCCGCCGGGAAGGATGTAGGATTCCTCCATGTCGATGCGGGCTTCGCCCGTCGCCATGATCTGCTGCTCGATATCGAAATGGTGGCGCGCCGTTTCGAAATCGAACAGGTCGAAATCGCGCTTGCCGGTGATCTGCGCCGCGCTCTGCACGCCGAGGCTGCTGGCGGTGACGGCATTGGCGAAGACAAAGCGGCTGTCACGATCCTTGACGTAGAGGAAATCCGGAAGCTCGTGGACGATTTCCTTGAGGCGCAGGTTCTCGATGCCCTCGGAAAGATGATGGGCGGTCGATGCCATCATCGCCTCCGTCGCGGCGACGATGCGCCGCGTTTCGGCTGTCAGGGCATCGGTCGATTCCCATCGCCTGGCACTCGGTTCGTGCATAACGCCATTCTCCCCCGCGGCCGAAGGCCGTATCCCGCCCTTGTCATCGTAGAATTTCCCTTCAAAGTAGTCCTCATTTCCTTCGGCTTGCTTAAATGAAAGGGTGAACAAGACGACAATATAAGCGGCGATATCCTGCCGTCGGCGGCGGCTACACCTGCAATTTCGCTCACCTCTGCCAAGCTTGTACCAAAAGAATACATGCCCACCTGGCACGTTTCCTGCTACGGGCGCGTTATGACAGGAGTGCGCCGAATGCCTTCACGCCGCGATATGCTTCTCTTTCTCGCTGCCTCGGCGGTGGCGGGAGGGGCATCGCGCGCGCTTGCCTCGCCGCTGACGGCCGCCGCCCAGCCCGATCTGCGCGGTGCGATCGACGCGGTGGAATATCGCGCCGTTCCCGAAAGCGGCGACCGCAAGACCCGCAACCTTGAGCAGATGATCGAACGGGCGGCGCGCGAGAACGTGCCGGTCTTCCTTCCGCCCGGCACCTACCGGATCTCCAATCTCACCCTGCCCGACAATACCCGTATCACTGGCGTGCCCGGCGCCTCGCGGATCGTCTACACCGGCGAAGGCCACCTGTTTTCGGCCGAAAACGTGCGCCGCATCGAGCTTTCCAATCTCGTCATCGACGGCGGCAATCGCTGGCTTGGCGATTACGCCGGCGCGCTGCTGCAATTTACCAGCGTCGACGAGGTGCTGATCGACAATTGCGAGATCGGCGGCAGCCGCAAACACGGCCTGCAACTGGAACGCTGCGGCGGGCGGATCGAGCGCAGCCGCATTTCGGGTGCGGCCCAATCCGGGCTTTACGCGGTGGAATCGGCAAATCTTTCGGTCACCGGCAACACGGTTTCGGATTGCGGCAATGGCGGCATCCTGGTGCATCGCTGGAAGAAGGCGGAGGACGGCACCGTCGTTTCCGGCAACCGCATCTCCAACATCCGCGCCAATGACGGCGGCACCGGCGAAAACGGTAACGGCATCAATATCTTCCGTGCCGACGGCGTGATGGTGACGGATAACCATATCTCCGACTGTGCCTTCACGGCGATCCGCGCCAATTCTGCCTCGAACATCCAGATCAACAGCAACCAGTGCCGGCGCTCCGGCGAGACGGCGATCTATGTCGAATTCGCCTTCGAGGGCGCCGTGGTTTCCGCCAATATGATCGACGGTGCGGCAAACGGCATTTCGATCGCCAATTTCGACGAAGGCGGCCGGCTGGCGAGCGTCACCGGCAATGTCGTGCGCAACCTGACGCTGAAGGGTCCCTACACCCACGAGGTCGGTTTCGGCATCGGCATCGCGGCGGAGGCCGATACGCTGATTTCCGGCAATGTGATCGAGGGCGCGCCGCGCTGGGGTCTGCAGATCGGCTGGGGTCCGTATCTGCGCAACGTCGTTGTCACAGGCAATGTGGTGCGCAAGGCACCCGTGGGATGCGCCGTCTCGGTGGCCGACGGCGCCGGCACCGCCGTCATCACCGACAACATCTTCCAGGAGACCACAGAAGGCGCAGTTTTAGGCTTCCAGTGGGAGAAGAAAGTCTCCGCCGAGATGGCAGGCGGCGGCTCGCCTTATGCGCAACTGACCATCGAGCGCAACCGCGTCTCGTGACCGTTTAGACAATTCCAAGCAAAAGCGCTTCGCGCTTTACCTGGCAAAACCGCTATACACGTTTGCTGGAGTTGGTGAGGCCATCAAAAGCTTTCATCATCCCATCAGCCACAGGGACTTTTCCCACGCCGATCCGGCATTTACGGTCCCGCGGACAATATCGAGGGGATACGTTCATGCTGACAATCTACGGGGTCTATCGGTCGCGCGCTTCCCGCGTCTATTGGATGGCGGAGGAGCTTGGGCTCGAATTCCGCTCGGTGCCAGTGCTGCAGGCAAGGCGGCTTGCAGATCCGCTGGCGGAGGATGCGCCGCTCAACACGCGTTCGCCTGAATTCATCGCCGTCAATCCGATGGGGCAGATCCCCAGCATTCGGGACGGCGATCTCGTCATGCACGAGTCGCTGGCGATCAATCTCTACCTCGGCCGCAAAAACGGCGGGCCGCTTTCCGGTCAAACCGTCGAAGAAGACGGATTGTTGACGATGTGGACGGTCTGGGCGGCGGCAGAGGTCGAGCCGCATACGGTGCGGATCGTGCTCACCTATGATAATGGGCTTGAAAACAGCGAAGGCGGCAAAGAGACGATCGCCGTCGCCTGCCGCTCGCTGCGCAGGCCGCTAAAAGTTCTCGAAGGCCATCTTGCCGGCCGGCCATGGATCGTCGGCGACCGCTTCACCGTCGCCGACCTCAACCTCGCCGAAGTGCTGCGCTACGCCCAGAGCGAGGAGGCGCTGTTCCAGGCACATCCGAATATCAAAGCCTGGATCGAGCGCTGCCAATGCCGCCCGGCCTACAAGGCGATGCAGGCGACCCGCGGCAAAGAGCCGATCGAGGTGTGAGGACTACCGGAAGAGAGCCAGTGTGCCGGCCATTTCCTCGCGGATCCAGGCCTTGAAATCCTTGACCTTCTTCGGCTCGCGTGTACCTTCGGCCGTGACGAAATAGTGGCCGAAGCCGGTCGGCGCGCGAATGCCGAAGGGGGCGGCGAGCCGGCCTTCGGCAAGCGCGAAGGCGGCCAGGGTCTGCCAGGCAAGCATGACGCCCTGGCCGGCGATCGCCGCATCGAGGCAGAGCGAGGCATCGTTGAAAACGTGGCGGGTCGAAAGCGTCGCACCCGATAGCCCGGCCTCACGCATCCAGACCTCCCAGGTGAACATGGCGTGGCCATCGATGATGGCGGGCAGTTCGAGGATATCGGCGGGCTCTTTCAATTTCGCCGCCATCTCGGGCGAACAGACGGGAAAGACCTCCTGCTCCAGGAGCAGTTCGGCCTTCACGTCAGGCCATTTGCCGTTGCCGACGCGGATGCCGATATCGACGTCGCAAAGCGCCGGGCTGACGAGGTTGGTGGTCGCATCCAGCCGCAGCTTGATGTCTGGGTGGCGCTCGGCGAAGCGATCGAGCCGGCAGACCAGCCAGCGGGCGGCGAAAACCGGCGCCACCGATATGGTCAGGATGGTATCGTCCTTGCGGTTTGCGATCGACACCGCCGCCGAAAGCCGGGCGAACCCCTCATCCAGCGCCAGGAGAACCGGTCGGCCGGCTTCGGTGACGATCATTCCCCGGGCGGTGCGCTCGAAGATCACCTGGCCGAGCTGGGCTTCGGCTTTGATGACCTGCTGGCTGACGGCGCCGACCGAGACGCCGAGCTCCTCGGCGGCGGCCTGGAGCGAGCCGAGACGGCCGACGGTTTCCAGCGCCCGCAGTCCGTTGAGATGGACGGTATTCAGATTCTTCATATAGTTTTTCTATAACGGCTCCGCTTTAATCTCAATTGAAATTCTGCCTGGAGAGGCCGACATTGCAAGCATAGGCAATCCATTCGAACGCAGTGCGTGAGGCGGGCAAGATAGTTCAGCAGGCGGAAGCCACTTTGCGATCATCCTTCTACGCCACCGAAGAAAGCGAGGCCTGCCATGTCATTGCTGAAGTTTTTCTTGAGACCTGCCCTTGCCGTCGGAAGGGCAGACATTGTCCCGGCCTGGAAGGACGATCCGTTGCGGCATCCCGAGGTCGAACGCATGTCGATGCGCGAAATTGCCGATCTGCCGCTCGGGATACAGGCGGGCTTTCCCAAAGAGGCCAAGCCGCCGCTGGCGAAATGCGCGTGAAAACGTGGTAGGTTCGCCCCGGCAGAAAGGGCGGAACCATGGCCGGTGATGTCGATGCGATCTTCGAACGGCTGAAGCGGCTGACGGCGGAAGCCGGGCTGCCTGATGTCGAGGAGAGCACCTCCTATGGCAATCCGGCGCTGAAGGTCGGCGGCAAGAGTTTTGTGGCGGTGAAGAACGCCGAGACGATCGTCATCTCGATTTCGCTCGACGACAAGGACCACTTGTTGGAGATGGCGCCCGACGTCTATTTTCAAACCGATCATTATGTCGGCTGGCCGCATCTGCCGGTGCGCGCCGCCATGATCGGCGACGCGGAATTGCGGTTGCGGCTGATCGGCGCCTGGCTGTTCCGGGTGCCGAAGAAGCTTGCTGCCCGCTATCAGGCCCGATCGTAGGCCAGCGCCCGCTGGACGGCGGGGCGCTGCAGCATGCGGGCGTGATGGTCGCTCGCCTTTTCGAAGCGGGTGGGATCGACGCCGTCGGACGGCAGCCAGTCGGTCATGACGAAAAGATAGGGATCGGCGATCGAATAGGCCTCGCCCATCACCCATGGGCCTTCGAACATCGTCTGCTCGATCAGTGTGAAGCAATCGGCCATGTTTTGCGGCACTTTCGCTTTCATCGCTTCGATGGCGGCCGGCTCGTCGGCCCAGCGGGAGCCGCGCGGGCGATGGGCATGGTTCACATGCACGGTCGAGCAGATATAGCTGTTGAAGGACTGGAGCCTGGCCAATTCGAAGACATCGCCAAGCGGCGCCAGCTTGGCGGCCGGGGCGCTCTGGGCGATATAAGCCAGGATCGCCGGCGTTTCCGTCAGCACGCCGCGATCGGTGACAAGTGCCGGCACACGGCCCTTCGGGTTGATCTTCAAATAGTCCGGCGAACGCTGCTCGCCATCGCGCAGGCTGATCTTCTTTACGTCGAAGGCCAGGCCGGATTCTTCCAGGGCAATAAGGCTTGCGAGCGCACAGGTTCCCGGCGCGTAATACAGTGTCAGCATGTTCGACTCCCTTTCGGCGAGGGTTATAGCGTAGCGGTGGGTGCGCCGGAACTGGGGGATTGGGTTTTGATCCTCCATCGGGACAAGGGTGGGTGCGAGTGTGAGGGCATGATCGGTGTGCCGTGCCGCGCCCCTCATCCGGCTGCCGCCACCTTCTCCCCGCGGGCGGGGCGAAGGGGGATAGCCGCAACCTCGCGGTTCCTCACTCACCTCTCGCAGGGCACGTCCCCTCGCCCCGTTTTTACGGGGGTCCGAAGGATGGGGCGAGACGAGTGGCTCGACCCCGGTAAGGTTAGGGTGAGGGGCAGATCCTGCACGTCAACTCGCCTTGTCAGCTAACGCAGCCAGGCCCACCCTCACCCGCAGCCCGGCACATCCTCCAGCCGGTGCCAGACGGGGATGCCGCGCTCCCTGGCGATGCGCACGTCGTTATCAGCCCCCTTGGAATCGCCCGGCAGGCGCAGCACGCCCTCGCAGAGCTGCAGCAGCCGGCCGGCGACCGGGTGGAAGATTTCTTCGTAGAGCGCGTCGCCGACCGAGCGGCCGCCGGCAGCGTGCCAGATCGGCAGGGCCACCCATTCGCCGATCATCGGCACGTGGCCGGCTGCAAACAGTGCGTGCGAGGGTTCTTCCAGCCGCTTCAGGTTGGCGGCCATCTTCTCCGGGTCGTCGCCCGTTCCGGACCGGTAAGGCCCGGCAATCAAAATCAACATGATCCACTCCATTCGCCCCGCTTCTGCGGGAGCACTCCCGGCCTCATGCACGGGATGTCGTGAAAATGCACGATATTTCTTGAATGTCGAGTCACTTCGTGCAATATCGGGTGATTATGTTTAACTTCGTGCAGAGAGCCGATGCTGACGACGCAACGCAAGACCCTCATTCTCGATATCCTGCGCCGTGACGGACAGGTGATCGCCAAGCGTGTCGCCGAGGATTTCGCGCTTTCGGAGGACACGATCCGCCGCGATCTCCGGGAAATGGCGGCGGAGGGGCTGTTGAAACGGGTGCACGGCGGGGCGATGCCGCTGGCGCCCGACCTGCCTGATTTCACCGCCCGGCGCAGCGTCTCGTCGCAGATCAAGGCGCGGCTGGGGGCCGCGGCGGCAGCGATGGTCAGGCCGGGACAGATGATCTTCCTCGACGGCGGCACGACGACGGCGGAGATCGCCAGGCACTTGCCGCGCGACATGCCGCTGACGGTGGCGACCCACAGCCCGACCATCGCCGCCGAACTGGAGCACCACGCCACAGCCGAGGTGATCCTCACCGGCGGACGGCTCTACAAACATTCGATGGTGGCGACCGGCGCGGCGGCGATGGCGGCAATCTCGCAGCTGCGCCCCGATCTGTTCTTCCTCGGCGTCACCGCCGCCCATCCCCTGCACGGGCTTTCCACCGGCGATTTCGAGGAAGCGGCGATCAAGCGGCATATCGCCCACTGCGCGGCCGAAACCCATGTGCTGCTGACCGAGGAGAAGTTCGACCTCGTCTCGCCCTGCCCGGTGCTCGGCATTTCCGAGGTGGCAGGGCTGATCGTGCCGATGGAGATGACGGCAGAGCGGCTGAAACCCTATCGCGATCTCAACGGCGCGATCGCCGCAGCATGATGGCCCTGCGCGAGGGTTGTTGCCGCGCCGTGGCGTGCGGCAGCAGGCTGGCGGCAAGAGCCGCGATGAAGGCCGCCAGCACGGCATAGGGCGGCGCCATGCTGCCGGTTCCAAGGGTGAGCACCGTCTGCAGATATGGCTGCGCCAGCGCGATGACGACGGCAAGCGCCGGCATGTCGAGCAGTGTCCCGGCGATCCGCGACAGCTCCGACATGAAGGCTGCGCCAGCAAGCGCGCCGTAGACCGCCGTCAGGCGGATTGTGCGGCGCAACGGCACCGAGGCGGCAAGCGGCAGCGTGTCACCATCCTCGAGCACAAGCGTGAGATAGGCGACGAAAGCCGCCAGGAACAGGAAGGCGACGGGCAGTGCGGCGAGGGTGGCGGGCTGCGTCAGAGCCGCCGCATCCGCGGCCAGGAAGAGAAGGATCGGCGTGGAGGCGACGAACCAGACGGTGACAACAGGCCCCCAGAACCAGATGAGCGAGAGCCTGTGAAGACGCAGCAGCGTGGCGACGAAGAGCACGGCGATCGCGGTCCAGATGCAGGCGGGTTTGAGCACGCCCGATATCAGCCGGAGGGTCGGCTGGCAGGCGCCGGCCATTTCTCCGCAGCCGGACAGCTGGATGGTGAGCCAGGTGATATAATCGAGGCTCAGAGCGGCGAATAGGAAGATGCCGATCCCCATCAGCATCCACCAGAGATAGCGGCCTGCAAACATGCCCTGCCCTCATGGCTTCCAGGACTGTGCTCACGCCGCCGCGAAGGGGTGCATCCGCGATCGCGGGACGTACCCTTTTATATTAGGTAATTCTTATTTTTCTAATAACTTATATATGCAGAGCCACGCTCATCCGGCCAAGGCGGAGGTGACCCTGACATCGCCGACATGGATGCCGTTCCAATTGCGCATCGGCAATGCGGCATGGGCCATCAGGCCCGCATGCACCTCGCCCTCCGTCTCGAAGAAACGGGCAAGCGTCGCCGCCACCATGGCTTCGGCAGCACGGGTCGTGCCGTCCTCGCATTTGAGCGCGATGGCGATGCCCTTTTCCGGGATCGCCGCACAGAAGACACCCTCGGCGCCGGTTTTGACGAAGATGCGGCCGGGGGCGATCTGCATCAATTCCGTGCAGGCGCGGCCGGAACCGGCGACATAGAAGGGCTCGGCCATGCAGGCTTCGATCAGCCGGCGGGACGCCTTGGCGCGTAGAGGTTCCAGGCCGGTGCCGGTCGCCATTTTGGCAAAACCGTGGGCGAGACTGCGAAGCGGCACGGCATAGGTCGGAATGGAGCAGCCATCGGTGCCGCAGCTTTCCGCTCCGAGCACGGCGCCGGTCAGGCTTTCCATCGCCGCGCGGATTTCGACCTGTAGCGGGTGCTGGTAGCCGACATAGCCCTTCGGATCGATATCCTGATGGCAGCAGGCGCAGATAAAGCCCGCATGTTTTCCCGAGCAATTGTTGTGCAGCGCGGTCGGCGCATCGAGCGTGCGGGCCTGATGGATCAGGACCTTCTGACTCATCGACCAATGGGCGCCGCATTCCAGCGCCTCGGCATCGCGACCGGCCCGCGACAGCATCGAAGCGGCCAGCGCCACATGCGCGTCCTCGCCATTATGCGAGGCGCAGGCCAGCGCCAATTCCTTGTCGCCGAAGCCATAGGCATCGGCAGCACCACTCTCGACCAGCGGCAGCGCCTGCATCGCCTTGCAGGACGAGCGCGGGAAGATGGCGGCCTCGATATCGCCCAGCGAAAGGACAAGCTTGCCGTCTCCATCAACGACCGCCACCGCGCCGCGATGGCGGCTTTCGACGAGCAGGCCGCGGGTGACTTCGACGGTGACGGGATTGGACATAGGCTCTCATCCGGATGCTGGCTGGGTTGCGCAGTCCATAACGCGTCACGCGGCGAAAGCCAACGGGGTTGACGTTTTGCCCGGGTTTAGGTGGCTAGGCGGATGCCTGCTGATAGTGCCGGCTCTATATGTGGCTGGACGTCACCGCGGCAGCGGAAGTGCGCCCTCCCGCCGGCCGCGCTCCCCAACCTCCATTATCCCTTGAGTTTAGACGCCTCGAGACGATATGCCTTGCAATCCAGTTTTCACAATCCGAGGAATTGTTTTTGCAATCGGGCATATCTATCACCGAGTCCACATTGCTGGCACTTTTCACGATTGTCTCTCTGAGCTTGGCGTGTTGGCTGGCGCGCCGGCCCGCAAAGACGAGCGTTGGAATCACCCTTGGAGTCCTTCTAGGGCTGGCATTGATAATCATCACATCAACTCTGGTCGGATTTTTGGGAAATGTTCTTCCATTCGGGCAAATCGACTTCTGGCTCTCCAATCTGCTCGCGAAATTCTAAAATAGGCGTTCAGCCCTGTTGCGGGCTTGGACGGCGATCACATCGTGCGGACATCCATCACAAAAGTTGACGGAGAGGATCGAAAACTATCGTTTCTCTGATAGGTCCGATGCAGCTAAGAGTGGTGCATCAGGAACCGCGCCATGCCCTCTAGTTTTTCCTTGATTCTTCGTGACAGCAGGATCCGCATCCCGACGGTGACGCTCGTCGCGCTCGCCTTCACCTATGCCTCGACCGTGCCCTACCAGTCGATCATCGGGATCAATGAACTGGGCTTGAGCAACGGCGCCTATTCGGCGCTGGTGTTCTTCTCGGCGATCGTCAACGTCACGACGAGCCTGACGCTCGGCATCTGGTCGGACAGGCTGAAAGAGCGGCGGCCGCTGGTGCTGGGGCTTTCCGTCGCCGGCATGCTCGGCTTCGGGTCGATCGCGATCATCCACAGTCCCGCAGTCTTCATCTTCTCCACGCTGTTGCTGGTGCCGATGAGCAACTCCACCTATTCGCTGCTGTTTGCCAGCCTGCGCGCCAGGACCAACCAGATGGAGCGCGGCCAGGGTGCGGCGATCACCGCGACGGTGCGGGCACTCTATTCCGGCTCATGGGCGCTGGCGCCGGGGATGATCGGCCTTGCTCTCGTCAGTTCGCCGTCGATGACGCCGGCCTATGGGATCGCGGCGCTGGCAAGCTGCACCTGCTTCTGCCTGTATTTCTTCTTCGCGCCCGGAAATGGTGCCGCCGGCCCTGCCCCCGATCATGTCGGCTTCCTTGCGTCGCTGAAGCGGATCTTTGAGCCTTATGTGCTGTCGCGGGTCATCGTCATGTCGATGCTGTTCGGGCTGCAGCGGCTGAACGGCATGCTCTCGCCGCTGATCATCACCCATGCGGCCGGCGGCACCGTGGTCGATGTCGGCTTCATGGCCGGGCTGACGGCCTTTCTCGAAATGCCGTTCATGGTGATGTGGGGTTTGGCGCAGCGCCGCTTCCGGACCGTGCACGTGCTCGCCTTCGGCGCGCTGATCTACTGCGTCTATCTCTCGCTGCTCGGCTTTGCGTCCGCGCGCTGGCACATCTATGCGCTGCTGCTGGTCAATGCCTGCGGGGTGGCAGCGATCCTCAGCGTGCCGATCACCTATCTGCAGGACCTGATCGCCGATCGGCCGGGGCTCGGAAGCTCGCTGATCTCGCTGAACACCTTCATCGGGGTTGGCATCAGCGCCGGCCTCTTCGCCTTCGGCACCGCGATCACCGATTATTCCGGCACCGCTTTCGTCGGTGCGGTCGCGGGTCTGGCGTCGATCGGCGCCCTGCTCTATCTCGAAAGCAGCAAGCGTCAGGCGCGGCAGCCGGCATGAAGTGCGACGTTCCGAACAATCCGCCTCAACGCGGCGTGATGCGATAGGCGCAGCGGCGGGCGCCGAGGAGGATGTGTTCGCTGCGCTCGACATCGGCGCCAAGGACGGTGCGGAAGGTTTCGAGTTCGGAGCGGCAGAAGCCGGCGCAGGCGGTGGCGGCGGCGCAGATCGGGCAATGGTTTTCGACCAGCATGTAGGCGCCGTCCGCCTCCTGCCAATGATCGGCCATATAGCCTTCGCGGGTGCGGATGCCGGCAAGCCCCTCGACGCGGGCAGCAAGGTCGCCGGCAGT
This sequence comes from Rhizobium sp. BK008, assembly GCF_014197345.1. NCBI lineage: Bacteria > Pseudomonadati > Pseudomonadota > Alphaproteobacteria > Hyphomicrobiales > Rhizobiaceae > Rhizobium > Rhizobium sp. BK008. The sequence continues at coordinate 145,901 of NZ_JACIFK010000004.1, forward strand.
CTCCAGCTCTTTCCGATAGCGCTGCAGCGTCTCGGCCTCGCGGGCGGAGATGACGGTATCGAGGGCTGCGGGTCCGAGCTGTTCGACCAGCGTGCCGAGCAGGTTTGCCGTCAATTCGGCGTGGCCATCGGGAAACTGGCGGTTGCCGGCGGCTGTGAGCTGCCAGAGCTGGCGCGGCCGGCCCCTGCCGGTGGCGGCTGTTGTGACCGGTTCCACCAGCCCCTCCTCCGCCATCTTCGAAAGCTGCTGGCGGGCGGCCTCGCCTGAGATGCCGAGCGCATCGCCGATCGCGGCGGCGAGCTGCGGGCCGTCGGTTTTGATCAGGATCAGAATGCGGTTGGCAGGGGACTGGCGCATATTTTTCCAAGTCAAGTCTTGTTTAATTCGAGACAGCATGCAATTTTCCAATTTATAACTTGGAAAATAATCCTTCGCCAGTCAAAATCTCGGGGATTCTCCCATGTCGAATATCGACCAGACCGCAGCCCTCCCGAATCCCGGCTCCGTCTTTCGCCTGTTCCTGCCCGAGCACCTGCCGGCAACGCTGATGCTGGCCGGCGGCGTGATGCTTTATGCCGTCGAGAGTTACATCATGGCGACGATCGCGCCTTCGATCGTGCGCGATATCGGCGGGCTCGCGCTGTTTTCCTGGGTCACCAGCCTGTTCGTGGCGGCTGCCGTGCTTGGCTCGATCTTCGTCGCCATGCGGCCGCGAGGGATCGGGCTTCGCACCGTCTATGTGATCGCAGCACTGGTCTTCGGCGTCGGCAGCCTGATTGCCGCAGCCGCCCCCTCGATGCCGGTGGTGCTGATCGGACGCGCCGTCCAGGGTCTGGGAACCGGGGCACTGGCCGCGCTCGGCTATGCCTTCATCCGCTTCGTCTATCCCGAGCCGCTCTGGCCGAAGGCCTCGACGCTCTATGCGGCGATCTGGGGTGTGGCGACCGTCATCGGGCCGACGCTCGGCGGTTTCTTTTCGTCCGGCAGCCACTGGCGCTACGCCTTCATCGTGCTCGTGCCGCTCGGCCTGCTGATGGCGGCGCTGGCGCCGCGGCTGTTGCCCGAAGTCGAGGACGATCGCGAGCAGACGAAAACGCCGGTTGCGCAGATCGGGCTGCTGCTGGCGGCCGTGCTGATGGTCAGCGCCGCCGGCGCGATCGAGACGACGGGCGCAAAAGCGACGCTGATTGCCGCCGCGGTCGCCGCCGTCGCCGGCATGTTTCTCATCGAGAGGCGAAGCGCGAACCGGTTGCTGCCCTCCGGCGCCGTCAGCCTGTCCCGGCCGATTGCACGGGTCTATCTGACGATGTTCGCCCTGACCGTCGTGCTGGTCAGCGACGTCTTCATTCCCTATTTCCTGCAGACGCTGCATGGGGTGACGCCACTCCTATCGGGTTATCTGGTGGCGCTGGTCGCCCTCGGCTGGACATTCGCGGCCTTCCTCAGCGGCTCGCTAACCGGCGGCCGAGCCCATGCGGCGATCGTCATCGGCGCTCTCATCGAGGCGGCGGCGACCGCGTTGCTCGCCGTCTTCCTCGGCAGCGACAATCCGGAAGGGCACCTGCTCCTCATCGTGCCGGCGGCAATCGGCATGTTCATGATGGGCTTCGGCATCGGTCTCGGCTGGGCGCATCTCGTCGCCATGGTCCTGAGGCTCGTTGCCGACAATGAGCAGGACAAGGCCTCTTCGGCGATCCCGACGATGAGTTCGCTCGGCGGGGCTTTCGGCGCGGCCTTCTCAGGGGTCATTGCCAATGGCGCCGGCCTCGTCGATCCGGGCGGTATTGCCGGCAGCATCTCGGCGGCCCACTGGCTCTATCTGCTGATGGCGCTGCCCGGCATCGTCGCGATTGCGGCGGCGATGACGCTGAGAGACCGCCGGAATTGAAAGAGGCGCCTCGGGTTCGGGGCGCCTTTTCACAATTGAACGCTGTGCCTTGTCCACTAACCTCGGACGGTGAGCACGATCTTGCCGATATGGTTGCCGTCCTCCATCAGGCGGTGCGCCTCCACGACCTCTTCGAAGGCGAAGACCTTGTGGATGACCGGGGCGACGGTGCCGGCTTCGAGCAGCGGCCAGACCTCCGAGAGCAGATCGTCGCGGATGGCGCGTTTTTCCTCCGCCGTGCGCGGGCGCATGGTGGAACCGGTGACCGTCAGGCGCTTGACCATGATCGGCGAGAGATTGACCTTTTCGGCGATCGCACCGCCGAGGAAGGCGATGATCGACAGGCAACCGTCCCTGGCGAGCGAGGCGAGGTTGCGCTCGAAATAGGCTGCACCGATCATGTCGAGGATGATGTCGACGCCCTCACCGGTCTCGGCCTTGATGACCGCGGCGAAATCCTCGGTCCGGTAGTTGATCGCGCGTTTGGCGCCGAGCCTTTCGCAGGCCTCGCATTTCTCCTTCGAACCTGCCGTCGCGTAGACTTCGGCGCCGAAGGCGCGGGCAAGCTGGATCGCCGTGGTGCCGATGCCGCTCGTGCCGCCATGGATCAGCACGCTCTCGCCTTCCGTCAGCCCGGCCATCTGGAAGAGATTGGCCCAGACGGTGAAGAAGGTCTCGGGAAGAGCCGCCGCCTTGACCGCGTCATAGCCTTTGGGAAAGGGCAGGATCTGGCCTGCCGGCAGCAGGCAATATTCGGCGTAAGCGCCGCCATTGGCAAGGCCGCAGACCTTGTCGCCCACGGCGTAGCCGGTGACGCCTGGGCCGATCGCGACGATTTCGCCGGCAAGTTCCAGGCCGAGGATCGGGCTCGCACCCTTGGGCGGGGGATAGCTGCCCTGGCGCTGGGCGATATCCGGACGGTTTACGCCGATGGCCTCGGCGCGCACGAGAATCTCACCTTCACCAGGCACCGGCAGCGGGCGTTTGCCGATCACCATCACCTCCGGCCCGCCGAAGGACGGCAGATCGACGAAGTGCATTTCCTGAGGCAGTGACATGTCGCGGCCCTCCTGATCCCGAATGTTCGGAATAGATCAGCCCCGGAGGCTTGGGAAGGCTGGAAGTGGCAAGGGCGTCAATTCGCCTCGGCCACTGCATCAGTGCTACAGCGTCCTTTGCGCGTCTAGAAAGACGCGCGGCGCTGTAGGAGGTGGAAGACGAGCCCTTCCTCGCTTTCCTTGGCGGCCGACTTGATGATGGCGATCTCGGCGCTGACGCGGTTGATATCGTCGATGACGAGGCCTTCCGGCAGTTCGATGACGCCGATCGAGCAGCGCATCAGCGGAAACAGGGCTTCGGCGCCGGTGCGATCGTGACCGAGGATGCGGCCGGCGGCCCGGTCCTCGTCGGAATAGAGATCGCGCACATCGTCATGGAAATCGCTGATCAGCCGGTCGAGGATCTCCTTCAGCTCTTCCTCGGTCCAGCCGACGACGCCGATAAAGAAATCGTCGCCGCCGACATGGCCGAGGAAATGGCGCTCGGCGAAGAAATAGCGGCGCATCAGCGCGGCAAACAGCGAGATCGCGTGGTCGCCGAGATGGAAGCCGTAGGCATCGTTGAACGGCTTGAAATTGTCGAAGTCGCAATAGCAGAAGTGGCGGACCTCATCGCCGTCGCGGCCGGACTGGCGCATGAAATCGCGGATGGCGCGATTGCCCGGCAGGCCGGTCAGCGGGTTCTGGTCCTGGGCGGTCTTCAGCTGCTTCTCGTTGATGACCTTGATCAGCGAGGCGGCGGAGACGACGCCGGCATAACGCATATTATCAGTCAGGATCAGGCAGTTGCTGCCCTCCATATTGGCGAAGATCGCCATCAACTGCTCGGCATCGCTATCGAGGCCGACGATCGGCGCCATCTCGACGAAATGCGAGATGGAGCGCTCATACATCTTGTTCTTCAGGAGATCGCGGCCGAAGGGCTGGTAGATATATTCCTTGAGGTGATGCTCGTGGATGATGCCGCGCGGCTCGTCATTGGCATTCAGAACCGGAAAGAAGGCCTGGCGCGGATTGCGGCGGAAGAGTTCGAAGACGCTGTCAATGCTGTCGTTCTCATAAACCGTCGGCAACAGTTCGATCTGCTTGCGGATGAGGATTTCGTCGAGCGATTGGCTGCCCCGCTTGCTCTTGCCGAGCTCCTGCAGATGCGGGAATGACGGCGTCAGCTCCGATATATGCGTCGTCGGGCGGGAGATGAACCAGCCCTGGACGAGGTCGACGCCGTATTCGCGGCAGGCGATGAATTCGGCCTCGGTCTCGATGCCTTCGGCGATGACACGGGTACCGAGCACATGGGCGATGTTGACGATGCTCTTCAACAGATGGCGCTTGCGCGGGCTGCGGTCGATCTCGGCGACGAAATGTCGATCGATCTTCAGGTAATCGACGGCATAATCGCAGAGCAGCTTCATCTCGCCGTGACCGACGCCGAAATCGTCGATCGCCAGCTTGAAACCGGCCTTGCGCAGCCTGGACACCAGGGCGGAAAATTCCGGCACGCTGGTATTGTCGAAACGTTCGGAGAATTCGAAGCAGACTGAGGATGGCGGAATATTGGCCTTGCGCAGATGCTGTAGCAGGTTCTCGACCAGGCGTTCGCCATGCGGGATCAGCCGGACGTCGAGATTAAGGAATAGCGTGGAGGTCGCAAAATTCGACAGCGTGGCGAATTTGGCGAGCGCCCGGCTGGCGAGCATCTGTTCGAGCTGCAGCAGCTGGCCGAGCTGATGGGCCTCGTCGAGGAGTTCGACCGGCGTGTCGTAGCCGATGCGTTCCTGGCCTCGCATCAGGGATTCATAACCGAAGACCGTGCCGGTGCCGGCCTCGACGATCGGCTGGAAGGCGTTCTCGACCACGAGCTTGGCAAGCGTGACGATTTGATCGCTGGCGTAGCGGCGCAGAACACCCGGCTCGACGGTAGCAACCAAAGACATGTCGGTCTTCACGTGGCCGGTATTCATTGTGGCGGATCTCCACTGTGACTTGTTCTTTTCGTCCGGAACATGCCGCAGAAGGATCAACGAACTCTTTCGCCAGTGTGAAGGTTTTATGAAACGCGCAGAGACTCGCCGCGCGTTCCGCGTTTATTCAATTTTTCAAATGCAATCAAATGCTTGCTCAGGCGGAACGACGGCGCTCCGCCTCGTGATCGGCGAACATGTCGGCGACACATCTGCCGCCGGATGGAGCGCCCTCATCGTCGAGGACATCGTCCCGGAATTCGTTGAGCTTGCGGGCGGTATCCCACAGGCGCAGCGCTTCGCGGACGACCTCGCTGCTCGAGGCATAGCCGCCATTGTCGACGGCGGCGCGGATACCCGCTGCCTGTTGCGGAGAGATGGATACGGTGACCATCGGCATGAACTTCCTCCCTTTTCTGATCAGGCAGAACCCTGCCTCTGGGGGACGCATGACCATTTTCAGCATTCTCGGCGATACCAGCCGGTGCCTTGGTGCATTCGCACGTAGCCGGTCCTCTGTCTTTGGACCGGCATTAACCCTTAAAGTCTAATCCCCTGTCATCCCCTTGTCAAAAAGAACGGTCGGAAAGCGACGCCGGAGCATCACTTTCCACAGCCCCACTGCGGATGCCGATGCCGAAGGCAATCATCGTCCAACCCTGGATAATGAGGTCGGCGGCCAGGAACAGGCCGAGAATCCAGAGACTGTTCACCGGCCAGCCAAGCGCAATGACGAAACCGGCAAGGGCGGTGATGACGCCGCTTGCGACGATCCAGCGCCAGCCCTTGGTGGGCTTCATGCGCATGCCGACCCAGGTGCGGAAGACGCCGGCGATGACGAGGGTTAAAGAGAGGAACAGCGTCAGCGCCACCGAGGTGAGGATCGGATTGATGAAGGCGCAGATGCCGGCAAGCAGGTAGAGCAGGCCGCTCAGCACCCAGAACAGCGCGTGATCCCAGCCGCGCACCTGGAAGGCATGGACGAGATAGATCACGCCGCCGAACAGCATGAGCATGCCGACATAGTAGACCGAGACGACGGTGGCGAGCATCAGATTGCCGAGCGCGATCAGACCGCAGACGAGCAACACCACGCCGAGGCCGACGAACCAGATCCATTTCGACTGCAGTGAAGATGTCGGTGTTCCCTCAAAGACATCGGCCATGATGCACCTCCTGAGATTTGGAATATGTTGCAGCAATTTTTCACGGAAAGATCTGCGCCAGATCAAATCGAGAAAGATTTTTATTGATTGATCAGTCAATCAAAAATAACCTGCTTCAATTTTTACAGGAGCTGGCAGCTTGCCAAAGGTCGGAATGGAGCCAATGCGCCGCAAGGCGCTTGTCGATGCGGCGCTGCGGGTGATCGGCGATCACGGCTCGCTTGCCGTCACCATGTCCGACATTGCCCGGCAGGCCGGCGTGTCGCCAGCCCTGGCCCATCATTATTTCGGCAGCAAGGAGCAATTGCTGATCGAGACGATCCGCTCGCTTCTCCGACAGCTGCGCAGTGATACGGTGGCAGCACTCAAGGCGGTCAGAACGCCGCGGGCGCGGCTTTCGGCCGTCATCCGCGTCAGCTTCCACGCCGACCAGTTCGCGCCGGAGACGATTGCCGCCTGGCTCGCCTTCTACGCCGAGGCGCAGCGCTCGGAAGAGACCCGCCGTTTCCTGGTGATCTATGCCCGGCGGCTGCGTTCCAATCTCTTGGCCGATCTGAAAGCACTCCTGCCGGCTGACGCCGCAGAACGCATCGCCGAAGGCGCTGCGGCGATGATCGACGGGCTCTATATCAGGCAAAGTCTGAAATCCGCGCCGATCGGCATCGAAGCCTCGATCGCGCTGACCGAGGATTACCTGAATGCGCTCCTGGCCACCGCCTCCCCTTCTTCCCGAGGGGAGAAGGGACGACCCCATCGAACCACCCAAGGACAAATGACATGAAAGCCCAGCCGAAAGCGTCGCACTTCATCGACGGCGAATATGTCGAGGATACCGACGGCACCGTCATCGAGAGCCTCTATCCCGCGACCGGCGAAGTGATCGCCCGGCTGCATGCCGCAACGCCTGCGATCGTCGAGCGGGCGATCACGGCGGCCAAACGCGCCCAACCGGAGTGGGCGGCGATGAGCCCGATGGCGCGCGGGCGCATCCTGAAGCGGGCTGCCGACATCATGCGCGAGAGAAACCAGGCACTCTCCGAACTGGAAACGCTCGATACCGGCAAGCCGATCCAGGAGACAATCGTCGCCGACCCGACCTCGGGTGCCGATGCCTTCGAATTCTTCGGCGGTATTGCGCCGGCCGGTCTCAACGGTTCGCAGATCCCGCTCGGCCAGGACTTTGCCTATACCAAGCGAGTGCCGCTCGGCGTCTGCGTTGGCATCGGCGCCTGGAACTATCCGCAGCAGATCGCCTGCTGGAAGGCTGCGCCGGCGCTTGTCTGCGGCAATGCCATGGTGTTCAAACCGTCCGAGAACACGCCGCTCGGCGCATTGAAGATCGCCGAGATCCTTTATGAGGCGGGACTGCCGAAGGGGCTCTTCAATGTGATCCAGGGCGACCGCGACACCGGGCCGCTGCTCGTCAACCATCCCGACGTCGCCAAGGTATCGCTGACCGGATCGGTGCCGACGGGCCGCAGGGTCGCGGCGGCGGCGGCCGGCAACCTCAAGCATGTGACGATGGAACTCGGCGGCAAGTCGCCGCTGATCGTCTTCGACGATGCCGATCTCGATTCGGCGGTCGGGGGCGCGATGCTCGGCAATTTCTATTCGACCGGCCAGGTCTGCTCGAACGGCACGCGCGTCTTCGTGCAGAAGACGATCAAGGATGAGTTCCTCAAGCGGCTGAAGGCGCGCACCGAGGCGATGCTGATCGGCGATCCGATGGACGAGGCGACGCAGATCGGCCCGATGGTCTCCTGGGCACAGCGCGAGAAGGTGATCTCCTACATCGAGAAGGGCAAGGCCGAGGGCGCAACGCTGATTGCCGGCGGCGGCATTCCCAACAATGTCTCCGGCGAAGGCTATTACGTGCAGCCGACGGTGTTTGCCGATGTCACCGACGACATGAGCATCGCCCGCGAAGAGATCTTCGGACCGGTCATGTCAGTGCTCGATTTCGACGCCGAAGACGAGGTGATCGCGCGCGCCAATGCCAGCGAATTCGGCCTTTCCGGCGGCGTCTTCACCGCCGACCTCACCCGCGCCCACCGCGTCGTAGACCGGCTGGAAGCCGGCACGCTCTGGATCAACACCTATAATCTCTGCCCGGTCGAAATCCCCTTCGGCGGCTCGAAACAATCCGGCTTCGGCCGCGAGAATTCGCTGGCCGCGCTGGAGCATTATTCCGAGCTGAAGACGGTCTATGTCGGCATGGGGCCGGTGGCGGCGCCTTATTGAAGGAGTGAAGACCCCTCCCCACAAGAGGGAGGGGCCAATCCGGGGCACCGGTTCTGCCCTCCTTCCATCGCATCGCCTACGGCGCTGATTTTGAAGTGAGGCAGTGCCGCAAGTTAAGCCCCTCCCCCTTGTGGGGAAGGGTTTGGGGCGGGGTCTTAATGCCCGGGGTCTTCGGAACCGTTGCAAAGAATCTAAGGGAACGTCATGCAACAAGCAGATTTCGTCATCATCGGCTCGGGCTCGGCCGGTTCCGCCCTCGCCTATCGCCTGTCGGAAGACGGCAAGAACAGCGTCCTTGTCATCGAGGCGGGCGGCAGCGATTTCGGGCCGTTCATCCAGATGCCGGCAGCCCTTGCCTGGCCGATGAGCATGAAGCGGTATAACTGGGGTTATCTCTCCGAGCCGGAGGCAAACCTCAACAATAGGCGCATCACCGCGCCGCGCGGCAAGGTGATCGGCGGCTCCTCCTCGATCAACGGCATGGTCTATGTGCGCGGCCATGCCGAAGACTTCAATCGCTGGGAGGAACTCGGCGCCAGCGGCTGGGCCTATGCCGACGTGCTTCCCTATTTCAAGCGGATGGAGCATTCGCATGGCGGCGAAGAGGGCTGGCGCGGCACGGACGGGCCGCTACACGTGCAGCGCGGCGGCTTCACCAATCCGCTGTTCCGCGCCTTCATCGAGGCCGGCAAACAGGCAGGCTTCGAGACGACAGAGGATTACAACGGCAGCAAGCAGGAAGGTTTCGGGCTGATGGAGCAGACCATCTTCGGCGGTCGCCGCTGGTCTGCCGCCAATGCCTATCTGAAACCGGCGCTGAAGCGCGATAATGTCGGGATCGTCTACGGCCTGGCGCGGAAGATCGTGATCGAGGACGGACGCGCCACCGGCGTCGAGATCGAACGCAAGGGCAAGATCGAGGTGGTGAAGGCGAACCGCGAGGTGATCGTCTCGGCCTCCTCCTTCAATTCGCCGAAGCTCCTGATGCTGTCGGGCATCGGTCCCGGCGGCCATCTGCAGGACATGGGCATTGAAGTCAAAGCCGACCGGCCGGGCGTCGGCGCCAACCTGCAGGACCATATGGAATTCTACTTCCAGCAGGTGAGCACCAAGCCGGTGTCGCTCTATTCGTGGCTACCATGGTTCTGGCAGGGCGTGGCCGGCGCGCAATGGCTGCTCTCGCGTGGCGGTCTCGGCGCCTCCAACCAGTTCGAAGCCTGCGCCTTCCTGCGCTCGGCACCGGGGCTGAAGCAGCCCGATATCCAATACCATTTCCTGCCGGTGGCGATCAGCTATGACGGCAAGGCGGCGGCGAAAAGCCACGGCTTCCAGGTCCATGTCGGCTACAACCTGTCGAAATCGCGCGGCAGCGTGAGCTTGCGCTCCGCAGACCCCAAGGCCGATCCGGTGCTGCGCTTCAACTATATGAGCCATGCCGAGGATTGGGAAAAATTCCGCCACTGCGTGCGCCTCACCCGCGAGATCTTCGGCCAGAGCGCCTTCAACGACTATCGCGGCCCGGAGATCCAGCCGGGCGAAGGCGTGCAGAGCGATGAACAAATCGACGCCTTCCTGCGCGAACATCTGGAAAGCGCCTATCACCCTTGCGGCACCTGCCGCATGGGCGCCAAGGACGATCCGATGGCGGTGGTCGACCCGCAAACGCGGGTGATCGGCGTCGACGGCCTGCGTGTCGCCGACAGCTCGATCTTCCCGCACGTGACCTATGGCAACCTGAACGGGCCGTCGATCATGACCGGAGAAAAGGCGGCCGACCATATCCTCGGCAAACAGCCGCTGGCACGCTCGAACCAGGAACCGTGGATCAATCCGCGCGCGGCGGTCAGCGACCGATGAGAAACCAACATCAGTGAAGGACATTCAGGCCGGCACGACGGAATTCGTAAGCAAGATCGTCGGTCCCGACACGTTCGCCCGAACCGTCGCTGTCGCGGTGAACGTGCCTGAGATGTCGTATCAAGGAAATCCTGCTCCGGCCACGGCTCAACCGTCTGACGTGAGGCGCGATGTGTCTATGACATCGCAACCGTGAATCAGCGGCCGTGCTTCGCGTTTTTTCAAAGCGAAGAGAACGAGGGGCCCTCAACGAGTCCGAGAGCCCCGATCACTCAGGCAGTGCGGTAGGCGGCGAGCCAATGTGCGTAGGGGGCAGGCAATGTCCAGGACGGACGCTCGACACCGAGCTTGCGCGCGGCCGCGTAGGGCCAATGCGGATCGGCGAGCATCGCCTTGCCGACCATCACCAGGTCGAGCTGTCCGCTTCGGATGAGCTCGTCCGCTTGCTCCGGCTGAGTGATGTTCCAACTCGCCGCACCGGGCAGGGCTGCCGCCTTCCGGACCCGATCGGCGTAAGGCGCGATGAACCCCGGGCCCCAGGGAATATTGGCGGCGGGGGTCGAGAAACCGAGGCTGACGTCAATGAAGTCGAGGCCGGCCACTTTGAATTTTCCGACGAGTTCTATCGCGTCCTGCAGGGTTTCCTCGTCACGGCCATCAAACTCGATGACGCCGAAGCGAGCCGTCAGCGGACGATCCTCGGGCCAGACCTCACGAACGGCCGCCAGCGTCTCCAAGAGGAAGCGTCCGCGGTTATCGGCGCTGCCGCCATATTCGTCGTCACGCTGGTTTGAATGCGACGAGAAGAAGCTTTGGCCGAGGTAGCCATGCGCAAAATGCAGCACGAGCCAGCGGAATCCGATGTCACGCGCGCGGATCGCCGCAGCGACAAAGTCGCCACGGACGCGATCGATGTCGGCCTTCGTCATGGCGCGCGGCACCTTCTTTAAGCCGCCGCCGAATGCGATGGCGGATGGTGCGATGGTGTCCCAGCCGCGGGGATCGCCGTCGGCGATATGATCGTCACCTTCCCAAGGACGGTTTGCACTGCCCTTGCGGCCGGCATGGCCGATCTGGATCCCCGCGACCGCGCCGGCCTTTTCGATACCGGCGACGATCGGCGCAAAGGCCTCTGCCTGGTCATCATTCCAAAGACCGGTGCAGCCCGGCGTGATCCGGCCCTCCGGGGAGACGGCGGTGGCTTCGACGTTGACGAGGCCGGCGCCGCCGCGCGCCAAGCTTGTGAGATGGACGCTGTGCCAGTCGTTGGGAAGGCCATCGATCGCGGAATATTGGCACATGGGGGAAATTGCGATCCGGTTTCGGAGCGTCACGCCTTTCAGCGTGTATTGGTCGAATAAGCTGGGCAAGGGGATCTCCTTAAGATGAATATCGATCTCCCGCACGGCTCCTCCGACGCCGGCCGGCGCAGGCGTTACTCCGTGCGGTCGATCCCTCGGATACTTAGACGGCGCGGTAACGGGGCGCAGGTTCACCGGTCTGCGTCGCGGCGAAGAGCGCGGATCGGGCTTCGTCGAACTTATCCCATAGAGTGGCGTCGGCAACGGATGGCAGCGTAATGTCTTCGCCCTTGTCGAAACCGGCCAGGGCCGCATCGACCAGGTTTTCGGATGTCATAACCGTCGCCTGGTTGAGCGATGCCAGCGGCACGCCTGACAAATCCCAGAGTTCGGTCGCCGTGGCTGCCGGCATGACGAGTTGCAGACGGACATTGGTCTCAGCCAGTTCCTGCTGCAGGCCCCGGCTGAAATTCATCACATAGCCCTTGGTGCCGCTGTAGATCGCGCTGATGGGCAGGGCGTGGAAGGACAGGACGGAAGCGACATTGATGATCGCGCCGTCGTTGCGGTCGAGGAATGCGGGCAGAATGGCACGCGTCAGGCGCGAGAGCGCGGTGACGTTGAGTGCGATCATCGCTGCCGCGTCTTCCTCCGAGGTCTGGGCCACCGGAGCCAGCGTTGAGTTGCCGGCGTTATTGACGAGGAGCGTGATCGCCGAATTCGCCTTCAGCATATTTTCGACACGGGTCACGTCGGCATCTTTCGTGAGGTCTGCTTCCACGACCTCGACTGTCGTGCCGTGGGCAGCGTCCAGTTTGGCCGAGAGCGCCTTCAGACGATCGGCGCGCCGGGCTACGAGGATGAGGTCATAGCCCCGTTCGGCAAGGCGTTGGGCGTACACAGCGCCGATGCCGGCAGAAGCGCCGGTGACGACGGCAACAGGCTTAAGCGATACAGACATGTCAAATTCCTATTTGGTTGAGTGCTCAAGTTTAAGTATGGCTAGATCTGACTCTTGTCAATGGCTGAGTGCTCAACTATTTTGGCGAGATGGGTAAGAAACTTTCGATTGGCAATCTTGGAGAGGAACTGCGTGGGGGCAGGCTGAGCCCGCCCGAACTCCTGTCCGAACTTGTGTGCACAAACACCGCTCTTCGACGCGCGTCACGGCGACTAGGCCAGCTCTATGACGATGCGGTAGCGCCAACCGGCCTGAAGGCCACCCAGGTCGGGCTTCTGACCCAGATAGCTGCGTTGCGCGAAGGCGGCCATCAATGGCCTACCCTGCAATCCCTGGCCGAGCGCCTCGCCGTCAGCATCTCCGCGTTGACCCACGCACTTCGCCCGCTGGTCCGGGACGGACTGGTCGGGCTCATGCCGGACGAACACGATGGCCGCACGAAGCATGCGACGCTGACGACGTCTGGTGAGCATCGTCTGCACGAGGCCTTGGTCTTGTGGGCTGACGCTAACCAACGCGTTGAGGTGGTCCTGGGTCGTTCCGCTTCTGCGCTTCGCGCGCTGGCCGATGATGTCGCTTCTCCGGAGTTCCTGGAAGCTTACGAGGCGCGGCGCGTGCTGAGACGCTGACCCCCGCCCTTGTCGCCGAATCGCATCAGAGAAATCCGATCCAGCGTCCCGCCACAAGTGCGGCGATCCATGTCACCGCCGACAGAGCCGCCGAAACCTTTATGGCAGGGCGCAGAATGCCGGCCGTGATTGCCGTTCGCCAACCCTGCCCAGTATGCACCACGAGCACGTTGAGTAATCCGAAGGCAATCAGCCCGAGCTTGGCGAGGAAGGCGGGATTGCCGGCATATTCGACCGCCCGGACGCTGAACAGGCAGAAGCCGGTGACAAGAGCCGCGGCAAGGCCGATGCCGGCGCAGCGGGAGAGAAACAGCGCAACGATCTCGACCGGCACCCTGCGGAAGAGGCCGGCGAGCCTGAGATCAAGCGGCAGGATGGCGCCGACGAGAAGGCCGATCGCCAGGATATGGGCGGCGTTGACGAACATGTAGAGCGTTCCGGAGCGCCGGAGCGCGGCCGCAGGTGCCGTGGCTGACAGCCATTCGAGAATGTCGATCACAGCTCGGTTGGCCCGGGTCAGTTCGTCTTGATGCGGTCGGGATAGATATCGTAGCGCTTTTCGCCGATGGTGAGGCGCACCGCCTTCAGCCGCTTCTCCTTTGGATCCTGCGAACGGTTTCCAAGCGCCACGACCTTATCGCCGGGCTTAGCGACACCTTCGACGAAGCCGGAGCGTTCCGTCTGGCGCGGATTGCCGAGCTCGACCAGCCAGACGCCGTCATTGGCGGTGGCGACGTCAAGGGTCGGATGCGGCCCGCCCATGGAGATCTTCTCGATGGTGCCGGCAAGCTCGATCTGATCCGCCTCGGCCCAGGACCAGCCATGATGGGCAATGGCGCCGGTGGCGAAAGCCGTCGACAGCATGGCCGCAGCGATGATGCGCTGTGCTGAGATTCTGAACATGATGTCCTCCCTACCCTATGGGCAGGCAGGTGGAGCATGCCGGCTGGAAGAAAAGGGATTTCACCAAATCTTGAAGAAAGATGCGCGATCTTCAGGCCAGCAGCCGGGTGACTTCGGCGCTGTGTTTTGGAGCGACGGCATCGGCGATGGTCGTCGAGAACAGCACCTTGCGGGTGGCGTCGGCGACCTTGGCGAAGACGTGGCGGATCTGGCAGTTCTGTTCGCCGTCGCAATCGTCGCACTGGCGATAGGCGGTGATCGAGAGACAGGGAAGCGGGGCGATCGGGCCGTCGATGATGCGCAGGATCTCACCGAAAGTGATCGTGTGGGCGGGCTTGAGGAGGAGATAACCGCCCTGCTTGCCGCGGCGGCTGGCGACGACGCCGTGATGTTTCAGGTCGAGCAGGATCTGTTCGAGAAACTTCTTCGGGATCTTCTGTTGCGCCGCGATATCGGAAATCATCACCGGTTCTCCGGCATCGGCGTCAGCCAAGACCGTGAGCGCCCGCAGCGCATATTTCGCCTTTTGCGTAATCATTTTTGACCATCGACACACACAGGCAGCGCGAATTTCCGCACTGCTACGGAAGTACTTTCACCTCTATGGCACAACCAGCATGAACCGAATTTGAACGCGCTGGAGAAAGCCTTGAGAGACAAGCGTTTTGGCCTTGTTTTTTGCTCTCGGCCAAGCTCTCTTAATCTATGCCAAAACCGCGCCTTCCGCACCATTTTCGGCATCACTTCAGATTTCGGATTGACAGGCTGCGTGTAACTCTACTATTTCTATAGACATTCAAGCTGCCGATGTGGATTTTCATCCGCATGCGGCTGCTTTTCTGCATCGCGGCAGCTTCGGAGAGATATTTGCTCCTCCGGCCGCAGCTTTCGAAATCCCTTTTTCTGTCCGATCCCCGTATGAACTGCGATACTCCCGTCAACGAAGGACAGGATTCTCATGACTGCTATCAATCCAATTTTGGAAGAAGGGCCGATTGCGGAAGCCAAGGCGCTGAATGACAGGCTGGCGGGCCTCGACCTTGCCGGACGTCTGTCGCTGGTCTCCGGCCTCGGCGGCCGCGTGGTGTTCACGACGTCACTCGGCATCGAGGACCAGGTGATCACCGCCGAGATCGGCACGCACCGCCTGCCGATCGATGTCGCGACGCTGCAGACCGGCCGGCTGTTTCCCGAAACGCTGGCGCTGATCGACGAGACCGAAAACCAGTACGACATCCGCATCCACCGCTTCGAGCCGGAGAAGGCCGATATTGACGCCTATGCGGCGCAATACGGCCTCAACGGTTTCTACGAGAGCGTCGAAGCCCGGCATGCCTGTTGCGGCGTGCGCAAGCTGAAGCCGCTTGCCCGCGCGCTGGAGGGTGCTGCGATCTGGATCACCGGCCTGCGCCGCGGCCAATCGGCCAACCGCGCGGAAACGCCCTTTGCCGAGTATGATGCCGAACGCCACCTGTTGAAGGTCAATCCGCTCGCCGATTGGGACCTGGAGGCGATCAAGGCCTTCGTTTCCGCAAACGGCGTGCCGGTCAATCCGCTGCATCAGCGCGGCTATCCCTCGATCGGCTGCGAGCCCTGCACGCGGGCGATCAAGCCCGGCGAGCCGGAACGTGCCGGCCGGTGGTGGTGGGAGCAGGACGAAACGCGCGAATGCGGCCTGCATGTCGCCGAAGAGGCCGCGGCGATCGCCGCACAGTAAATCACCCCACGGCTTTCCCAAAAATCAAGGCGCGGCGACCGCCGCAGCCTTGGGAAAGCCAACATTCCCAGGGAAAGCAACATTCTTGGGGAAGCCACATCAAGGAATTGTTTGCGGTGAGCCGCAAACGACCGACCGACAGTCTGGAGTAAGACATGCCCGATAGCCGTCTCGATACGGAACTCAGCAATCCCCAGAGCGCCAAGGCGCCGCTCGACCCGCATCTGAAGGCGCTGGAAAACGAATCCATCCATATCTTCCGCGAGGTTGCAGCCGAATTCGAGCGTCCCGTCATGCTCTATTCGATCGGCAAGGATTCCTCGGTGCTGCTGCATCTGGCGCGCAAGGCCTTCTATCCCGGCCGCGTGCCTTTCCCGCTGCTGCATGTGAATACCGGCTGGAAGTTCAGGGAGATGATCGCCTTCCGCGACGAGACCGCGAAGAAATACGATCTCGATCTGATCGAGCACATCAATCCGCGCGGTGCTGCCGAAAACATCACGCCCTTTACCCATGGATCGGCGGCCTTCACCGACATCATGAAGACCGAAGGCCTGCGCCAGGCGCTCGATGCCGGCCAGTTCGACGCCGCTTTCGGCGGCGCGCGGCGCGACGAGGAAGCCAGCCGCGCCAAGGAGCGCATCTATTCCTTCCGCACGCCCGACCATCGCTGGGATCCGCGCAACCAGCGGCCGGAACTCTGGAACATCTATAACGGCATGATCCGCAAGGGCGAGAGCGTGCGCGCCTTCCCGCTGTCGAACTGGACCGAAGTCGATATCTGGCGCTACATCCAGGCCGAGGACATTCCGCTGGTGCCGCTCTACTACGCCAAGAAGCGTCCGTTCGTGGAGCGCGACGGCATGATGATCCTCGCCGAAGACCCGCGCCTGGAGCTGCTGCCCGGCGAGGTCCGCCAGGAAGGCATGATCCGTTTCCGCACCCTCGGCGATTTCCCGCTGACCGGCGCCATCCGCTCCCAGGCCACCACCCTCGAAGAGGTGATCGCCGAACTCGAAATTGCAACTGTGTCCGAACGCCAGGGCCGCGCCATCGATCGCGACCAGTCCGGCTCCATGGAAAAGAAGAAGCGTGAAGGATATTTCTGAGATGACCGCAGCCCAAACCGCCGTCTCGGCCGCCACCGTCGTCAACCTGCCCGCCGCCGAGCAGCAGAAAGCTCTGCGCGACTCGCGCCCGCTGCGCCTGATTACCTGCGGCAGCGTCGATGACGGCAAGTCGACCCTGATCGGCCGCCTGCTCTGGGACACCAAGGCGGTCAAGGAAGACCAGGCCGCCACCCTGCAGCGCGATTCCACCGGCAAGCAGAACGATCTCGGCCTGCCCGATTTCGCGCTGCTGCTCGACGGCCTGCAGGCCGAACGCGAACAGGGCATCACCATCGATGTCGCCTATCGCTACTTCTCGACCGACAAGCGCTCCTTCATCGTCGCCGATACGCCCGGCCATGAACAGTATACCCGCAACATGGCGACCGGCGCCTCAACCGCCGATCTCGCCATCCTGCTGGTCGATGCGCGTTTCGGCATTCTCGAGCAGACGCGCCGCCACGCGACGATCGCCTCGCTGCTCGGGATCAAGCAGTTCGTGCTCGCCGTCAACAAGATCGACCTGACGGGCTACGACCGCGCCGGCTTCGACAAGATCAGCCACGAGTTCCGGGAATTTGCCCTGTCGCTCGGCGTCAAGCAGATCACCGCCATTCCGATGTCGGCGCTGAAGGGCGAAAACGTCGTCTATCCCGGCCATGCCGCGATGCCCTGGTATACCGGCCCGACGCTGGTGGAGACGCTGGAGCTTGCGACCGTGCGCTCGTCGCAGACGGTCGGCTTCCGTCTTTCCGTGCAGCGCGTCTCGCGTCCCGGCGAAAGCTTCCGCGGCTATCAGGGCACGGTTGCCGGCGGCTCGGTCAAACCAGGCGACAGCGTCATGATCCTGCCGTCGGGCATGGTCGCCAACGTCTCCAAGATCGTCACCTTCGATCTCGTGCGCAATGCCGCCGTTGCCGGCGACGCGATCACGCTGGTGCTCGACCGCCAGGTGGATGTGGCACGCGGCGACATGATCGTCTCGATCGACGCCCAGCCGCAGGTCGGCCTTGCCTTCGACGCGCAGATCGTCGCACTCCAGCCCGAGGGCATCGAGCCCGGCAAGCGCTACTGGCTGAAGAGCGGCAGCCGCCGCCAGCGTGTGCAGGTGCAGCCGCTCAGCCAGCTGGAGCTGAAGACCGGCAGCTGGAACGCCGCCCAGCGGCTCTACATGAACGCCATCGGCAAGGTCCGGCTCGTCTTCGACGAAGCGGCGATCTTCGATCCCTATGAGCAGAACCGGCTTTCCGGGTCCTTCATCCTGATCGATCCGGAGACCAACAATACGGTCGCCGGCGGCATGGTGACCGGCAAGCGCACCGAACTCGGCGGCCTCCACAATGGCGAAGCCCGCGTCATCCTCTCGCTTCCGGCCGATCTTGCCGAGCAGATCATGGCAAGCGAACTCTTCGCCAGCCGCAGCCATGAGGCCGAGGTACGACGCATGACGGCCGCCGAAGCGGCCGATCTCTGGTCGAGCGCCGCAAGCGATATCTGATTAGGGATAGGGGCCAGCAAGACTGGCCCCTTACCGAGGCCGAATCCTCTGGCTGCGGCTGGCGGACTCCCTGCCGAACGGCCAAGAACCGATCAGAACCTGAGACTTTGCGATAGGGGCTTCCCCAGCTCAATTTTCTGTGTCGGCCTCTACAGCCGCTAAAAAAATCAGAGTTTGCAGAAAACGGACTTTTCCAATTCACGATTCGCTGTTTTCCGCTTGCCCGCGGGCCAATGTGGGGCCATTCTTAGATCGGATCCAGGCGGTGCGGTAAGACGAGAGGTCAGGCCTTGCAGCGCTCAATCTCGACCTCGATGCACTAACTCGGCGCCTTTTCTCGACTGATCCCCGAGCGAGGAGGTTGTCCAATGTCCACGAGCCATGTCGACCATCCGCTACAACCGGGCGACCGGGTCCCGAACGTTGTGTTTGATGCGATCTCGAGCGAGGGGAAGATCGCACTTGATGATTTTCGTGGCCGCAGCCCATTGCTGATCGGTTTGTTTCGGGGCCTGCATTGCCCGTTCTGCCGGCGCCATGTCGCGGCCATGGCATATCTCAACCCGATGCTGCGTGAAAAAGGCGTCCAATCCCTGGCGGTGGTAAACACCCCGGTCGAACGCGCGCGGCTCTATTTCCGCTACCATCCGATACCCGATCTTCTTGCCGCTTCCGACCCGATAAGGGCTTCGCACCAAGCCTTCGGCCTACGCGAGGTCGGGATCGACACGGTCATGGCAATACGGATCGACCTGCCGGGCGAGTTGCCCGAGCCTATGAGCGTGATGGCAATGGACGAATTCATCAACGAGAAGGAAGGATATCAAATTACGGAAGCCGATCAGCAGATGATGACTGCCGACCACGGGCAGCTTGTCGGTCAGTTCCTCATCGACCGGGAGGGCATCGTACGCTGGAGCTTCACTGAAGTCCTGGAGGCTGGGCTCCAGACATTCAAGGCACTGAATTCCCAGGAATTGATGTCGGCAGCTTCCCAAGTCGTGCATTGACAACGATCTGGAGCTGAAGACCGGCAGCTGGAACGCCGCCCAGCGGCTCTACATGAACGCCATCGGCAAAGTCCGGCTCGTCTTCGACGAAGCGGCGATCATCGACCCCTATGAGCAGAACCGCAATTACGGCTCCTTCATCCTGATCGACGCGGAGACCAATACACGGTCGCCGGCATCTCTTCCGGGGTAATGGGTGGTGCCCTGCGCCGTTCGCTTCAAGCGTTGGAATCGCCCGGTTCCATCAAGGCGTCATCGCACGAATCGCCGATGCTCACAGGTTTGGACGGGCAGTTCTCCCGTTGTTCGACTTATCCACGTCGATGACCTTCCTCACCTTCTGCGATAACTCTTCGAGCGTCGCCATCACCCGGTTGACCTGCGATAGCGTGGCGGCCGGATCGTATCTTGTGACGAGATATTCCCTGTTGGAGGACAGCGTCGCCAAGTGTTCCTCCGTTCGCTTTCGGAAGATTAAGCCCGCTTCCTTCGCCCATCGCGATCGCTCGCCAATGTCGTGGTGAAGGCCGCGGATCATCTTAGGGTCACGCCCTTTGGCGAGCAGAAACGCATTCAGGTAGAGCTCGATCGAGTGGAGGGCCAGAAACCGGCGCGGAGCGTGCGACAGCGATTTGCCCCGAGGGGAGCATTCCCCAAGCAAAGTCGCGGCCGTTCGGTAATACGATGCCAGTTCCAGAATATCGTGAGCGCTTGCTTCATGCCCAGGGTATACTGCATCCAAGACAAGAACCTCCCATTGGTTCCAACGTATGGATGCAGATTGGCAGGATGCAGATCGGAGTCAATATCGCAAAAGGGGTTAGGCCGGGCTGTCTGAGCGAGTTAAATAGGTCTGGACACTTTTCAAGAAAACCTAATGATTTCGCGTTACCATCTGGTGTCCAGGCACACCGTAACCTATTGATAAAACGACGTATGTGCTCCGGCAGTATGACGGTGGCTGCTCAGCACCCGCCCCCGTCCTTCGAGGCTTCGGCCCTTGGCCTCCGCACCTCGGGGATGAGGGCTGATCGGTCCCGTGAGACCGTAAGAGGGCAGCCATCGCTTCTGGCGCTTTGCGACCCAGCCAACTGACCTGACTATTTCCCGAGAGCGGTTTTCAGCGCATCGACGACGACGCGGACGGAGGGGACGTCTTTGATGTCAGAATGGACAACCAGCCAGACCTCTCGAGTCAAAGCCTGTTCGTTCTCAATGCGCTGGAGACCGCTGGACTCCGGGACGGCGAAATCGGGGAGCATGACGACACCGGCGCCAAGTCTTGCGGTTGCGGCCTGAAACT
The DNA here is from genome assembly GCF_014197345.1 of Rhizobium sp. BK008. NCBI lineage: Bacteria > Pseudomonadati > Pseudomonadota > Alphaproteobacteria > Hyphomicrobiales > Rhizobiaceae > Rhizobium > Rhizobium sp. BK008. Next base: position 166,506 of record NZ_JACIFK010000004.1, read on the forward strand.
CCAGAACAGATGACCTCACAGCGATCGGCCGGCCGGCGGCCAGTTCGATCAGCCGCAACTGTTGCGGCGAGGCGTTCATGGTTTCGTCGTAACCGATGAAGGTCCAGTCCGACGGTGGAACCGTTTCGAGATAGGTCTTTGCTGCGTAGAGATGGAAGCTTGTCTCGCCGAGCTTGACGATGGCGTAATCGCCGTCCTCGGGACGCGACATGCGCACGGCGATATCCGCCTCTCGTCGGTTCAGGGACGCCAGGCGCTTTTCTCCGACGAGCGTGATCTGAACACCCGGATGGTCTCGCCTGACGGCCGCGATCGGCTTTGCCAGGAGCACGCTTGAGAGAGCGGGAGGCGCGCTGATCCTCACCTGGCCATGCAATTCCGTGGCGCTGCTGCGACCAAGCTGCTCGATTGCCGCAGTCTGTACCGCGACAAGAGCTGCGTGCCTGGCGACCTGCTCTCCGTCCGAGGTCAAAATGATGCGCCGCCCGCGGCGGTCTACGAGCTTGCGCCCCAGGCTGGCTTCCAGCGACGAAACCCGCCGACTGATCGTGGCATGTTCGACGCCGAGCTGCTTTGCGGCGCCAAGCAACGTTCCCGACTGCGCGAGCGCCAGGAAATGCCGAAGGTCGTCCCAATCGATCCTTGTGAATTCTCTCCCAATCATTGTGAAACAATAGGGAATTTTCACACATCAGGCCACCGGATAATTTGTGCCCATGAAGGAGCACGAGATGACTGACCAAATCATATGGCTGGACGCCCCCGGTGACGTCACCCAGTTCCGCGTTGAGCATCACCGTTGTCAGCCTCCCGGTGATGGCGAGATAACGATCCGTCATCAGGCGATCGGAACCAACTTTCTCGACGTCTATCACCGCAAGGGCATCTACCCCATGCCCTCCTACCCCGCGGTGATCGGTGCCGAGGCGGCAGGCATCGTCGACGATGTCGGTCCTGGCGTCTCCATCTTCCAAAAAGGTGACCGCGTTGCCTATGCAGGGCCTCCGGTTGGCGCCTATCGCTCTACCAGGAATATTGCTGCTGAAAGGGCGATAAAACTTCCTGATGCCGTTTCAGCGAAAACGGCAGCGAGTTCGCTGCTCAAAGGCATGACCGCCTACATGCTGTTGAAAAAGACCTACAATGTGCGCGCAGGCACTCAGGTTCTGATCCATGCGGCTGCGGGTGGGCTTGGGAGCATCCTCGTTCGCTGGGCGAGATCGCTCGATGCCACCGTGATCGGGACGGTCAGCTCTTCGGAAAAGGCCGCACTCGCCGCATCTTATGGGGCCGATCACCTTATTGTTGGACGAGGCGCCGATATCGTCGCCGAGGTGAAGCGGCTCACGAACGGACTCGGGGTCGACGTCGCCTATGACGGGATCGGCGGCGACACACTTCTCAAAAGCATACGCTCTGTCCGGCCATTCGGCATGGCCGTCACCATCGGTCAGGCGGCCGGAGCTATTCCACCGGTACCTGTCGAGGAACTTCGTCCGGGCAAGGCGCTCTGCCATCCGAGCATCATGGCCTGGTGCACCGATGTCGGACAATATCGCGAGGCGGCTCTGGCTGCCGTCGGGGCGATGGAAACAGGGATCGTTTCGCAGATCGGTGCTGAGTATTGTTTGGCCGATGTTGCCAAGGCCCACGAAGAGATGGAATCGGGACGCTCGGCGGGCAGTATTCTGCTGATACCTTGATTGCTCAGAGAAAGAGCGCCGGCAGAGTCTATGGATCGCTGTCGGCGCTTCCGTCCTCGGGGCGGGTTTCGACGACGCTTGGACGGCACCATTTATCCATAAAATGGCATTATGTTATGTATTTCAGATATCTACAGCCATAGAACCTGTTGAGATAGGGTGCCCGCCATTGAGGTGGGCTCTCGGCACAGGCCGACCGCCCTCCCGCAAAATGACGCCTTGCACCGCAGTCGGCGTCAAATGACAGGGAAAGGTTTGAAGCTCTATGTCCGCACATGAAAAGCCACTTATCGCGATTGCCGGCGCAACGAGCAAACAGGGGCGCAGCGTCGCCGCGACACTCCTTCAGAGCCAGCGTTTCCGGGTGCGTGCTTTGACCCGGACGAAGGATTCGCCCGAAGCGTTACGTCTGGAAGAAGGCGGCGCCGAGATCGTAGCCGTCCCTCTCGAACTTGGCCGTCAAAAGAACCTCGTCGCTGCCTTCCAAGGCGCCGATGGCGCATTTCTGATGACGCCGCCGATCGTCCCGCCAGCAACCATCGAGGCCGCTCTCGGCCGGCAACTGGCGGATGCCGCCGTCGAGGCCGGCGTCGGGCATATTATTTTCAGCACGCTTGAGGATGTCGACAAGATCACCGGTGGGACGAAGTATGCGCCGCATTTTACCGACAAAGCGCGCGTCGCAGATTATATTCGCAGCCTGCCGATCTCTCATTCCTTCGTCATGCTGGCATTCTTTTACACGAATCTTCTCGAATATTACGTGCCGCGCATGGAGGGCGATACGCTGCTCCTGCCGGTTTATCTGCCTGAAGATTTCCGAGCGCCCTTTGTCGATCCGCTGACGGCGACCGGGCCGGTCGTCCTCGAAATTTTCTCAAACCCCGAGCGCTATAACGGCAAAACGCTGCCGATCGTTGGCGACATCATTTCTCCGCGCGAGATGGTCGAAACCTTTCAGCGCGTGACCGGCCTCAAGGCCGAATATCGAAACGCTTTCACCCGGGATGGCCTGCTGCACTATTTTCCAGAGTTTGCGGCCAACGAACTTCTCGTTCGAGAGCTTCTGGGAATGGTCGAATATGCTGTCGAATATGGCTATTTCGGCAAGGAGCACAACCTCGATTGGAGCCGTCGCCTGAACCCCGACACGCTCAACTGGGAACAATATCTCAGGACGACGGGGTGGCGTGGCGATAAGCGGACTTTCGGACTTTGAGGCATGTCGCGCAAAGCAGTGCAGCGGTTTTGCGATAACGACATCTTTAAAAACAAAGACTTACGAGGGCCTGATTCCCGGCAATTTGGAAAGCTCGGCGACAAGAAAGTCGACGAGAAGACGGACACGGGCAATGGCCGCACGCTCCGGAACGATCAGCAAGCTAAGAGGAACCGGCGAAGGACGATAGTCGCCAAGCACGACCTCGAGCCTGCCGTCATCCAGAAGATCGTGGACCAGCCAGAGGTGTGTAGGACCAATGCCGCGTCCGGCGGCAAGGGCTTCGCGCGCCGCAAGCCCGTGATCGACGCGCAGCTTTCCACTGACCGGGATTATCAGGCTCGTGCCATCGGGAGAGGAAAGAACGACCCGATCGCTCCCCGCCACATTGGACATCACGACGGTTTCGTAGCGTGACAGATCGGCAGGGTGCTGCGGCCGTCCGTGAACGGACAAATAAGTCGGAGCGCCCACCAGCAGCCGATGGCTTTCTCCGAGCGCATGAAGTTTCATCGCGCTGTCCGCGAGAGGTCCAAGACGAAGTGCCACGTCAACACCTTCGCGAACCAGGTCGATGCGCTCGTCCGTCAGGTTGAGGTCGACTCTGATGTCCGGATGCTTGTCCTGGAATTCAAAGATGAGGCGCGTGACGTGCATCACACCGAGCGCAGCCGTACAAGAAAGTCGAACAGCACCGGCAGGCGCCTGACGGGCATCTCTCGCTTCTTCAGCGGCCTGTTCGACCAGGCGCAGTATCTGAAGGCAGTTCGCATAATAGCGACTACCTTCGTCCGTAAGGGTCACGCGACGCGTGGTTCGGCTGAGAAGCGGGACGCCAACAGCCTCCTCAAGTTCATTGAGGTGTCGCGTCACGGTGGATTGACCGATACCTAGCTCTCTTGCGACCATCGACAGGTTGCCGCGTTCGGCGACGCGGACAAATGTGCGCATTCTGTCGAGAGACAGTCCTGTGTTATCCATTTTTCAGCACAGTGATCATCATTCCATCCGTATAGGGAATAATCTGATCTGTGCCTAGTTCGCGCCTACGACAGGTCCGTCGCATTTCATTCGGCAGATCGGACCGGCTTAGCGCGTCGAGCCGCGCGGGATGATCGAGAAGCCGCAGTTGACCTTGTCTTCGCCTGGCGGTTCGTCGCGGATGGCGCGCAGCAGCATGTCGGCGACGCGATAGCCGATATCGTAACGCGGTAAGTGCACCGTCGTCAGCGTCGGCTCGGTGAAGGAAGAGAATTCCAAATCGTTGAAACCGCAGATGCCGACATCCTCCGGCACGCGGATACCGCGCGCTTTGCATTCGATGAGGACGCCAAGCGCCAGTTCGTCGCTCTGGGCAAAGGCGGCATCAATATCGGGCACGCGCTGCAACAGCCGGGAAAACAACTCCCTGCCGAGGCCGATGCGGCTTGCCGCATCCCCGCCGATGACGAGATCCGGGTTGAAACGCCCGGCTTCCCGCATCGCAGCCTCATAACCCTGTATGCGGCGGCGCGAGCGGACATCCCCGCCGCGGCCGATGAAGCCGATCCTTTCATAGCCCCTCGACAACAGGAAGCGGGTGGGTTCGGCGCCGGCGGCATGATGATCGAGGCCGACGACCAGCTTTTCCGGCTCCTGGCTGAGATCGGTGATATGGGCGATCGGACAGGCAGCATTGCCGATCAGCGGCAGAAGATCACTATAGGATTCGGCGCCGGCAATGATCACCCCGGCCGGCTTCTGTGTCAGGAAGGATTTCAGCAGGCCGGCCTCGCCCTTGGCATGGTGCAGCGTACTGGAATATTGAACGGTGAACTCGGCGTCGCGGAAGCGAGTCTCGATACCGATCATCAGGTCGGCGAAGCCGTATTGGTGCAAAGCGGGCGTGATGACGCCGACGACGCCGTTATGGCGGCCGGCGAGCGCGCGAGCGGCGAGATTGGGGATATAACCCATCTCGCTCACCGTACGCAGGATGGTCTCGCGCAGATCCTCCGAGACGATTTCAGGATTGCGAAGCGCGCGCGAAATGGTGATGGGGCTGACCCCCACCTTTTTCGCCACATCGCTCAACTTCACATGCGCGCCGCGCCTGGCCTTCCGCCCCGGCCCCACTGACTTGCCCATCATCCCTCATATGCTGCACGCGAGACTCACCTGCCTTCGATTCGCGATTTTCACTTTCTGAAGAAGAAATAATTTAGAGTCTACTAACATTTTGTATGAGCAACAGGTTCCGGGGAAACAACGTCCAGAAACAGCAGCAGGATTGTCCGTCGGCAAATTACGGGCATCTGCGGCGATCGGATCACCACTCCCTGGAATAAGTCCATTTATTTTCGAATGAAAATGTCGCGGAGGATACTCGGGCGCGGCAAAACCGGCCGGAATTTCCGGAAGCGTCAGCCAGCCCGAAAGCATCGGAGCGAAGATTAAATCCCCGTCATATCTTACAAATCGGCAATATAAACATGATCAATATTTAATTTGTAAATCCGCTGGCCGCGATCATATGAATCCCGAGCGCGAATTCTTCCATTCGCCCGGTCGCCGTCCCCCCGACGACTGCGCTGCGATGAAAGCAATTGGCGCCAAACGCCATCCGACGCCAGGTCCCAGGACATGGAACCACGACGCCATCCAAAACCAACGCTCTCGCAAGGGACCACCGTCCAAGGGATCACCGCCATGTCACCTATCCTCCACAAACATCGCACCGCAGCTCTTGTCGGGGCCGCCATCATCGCTGGCGCCGCATGCCTGCCCTTTACGATCAATTCGTCCAGCGCCTTTGCCGCGCCTTCGGATGCCGGCGGCGTTCTCGCCCCCAGCGGTTCCTTCGCCTCCATCGTCGATGCCGACAAGCCTGCCGTCGTCACCATCACCACGACAATGAAGGCGACCAATGTCAGCGCCGATCAGCAGGAGTCGCCGATGGACGAGCAGTTCCGTCAGTTCTTCGAGGATCAGGGCATCCCGCTGCCGCGCCAGGCGCCGAAAAACCGGCCCTCGCAGCAGGCGATGGCGCTCGGCTCGGGCTTCATCATCAGCCCCGACGGCGTGATCGTCACCAACAACCATGTCATCGACAATGCCGTCGACATCAAGGTGACGCTCGATGACGGCACGGAACTGCCGGCCAAGCTGATCGGCACCGACCCGAAATCCGATGTCGCCGTGTTGAAGATAGAGGCGGGCAAGCCGCTGCAGACCATTGCCTGGGGTGATTCCGACAGGTTGAAGCTCGGCGACCAGATCCTGGCGATCGGCAACCCCTTCGGCATCGGCACGACGGTGACGGCGGGCATCGTCTCGGCGCGTGGCCGCGACCTGCACAGCGGGCCTTATGACGATTTCATCCAGATCGACGCGCCGATCAACCACGGCAACTCAGGCGGGCCGCTGGTCGACCGCAGCGGCAATGTCGTCGGCATCAATACCGCCATCTATTCGCCGAACGGCGGCAGCGTCGGCGTCGGCTTCGCCATTCCTTCCGACGAGGCCAAGGCAATCGTCGCCAAGCTGCAGAAGGACGGCTCAATCGATCACGGCTATCTCGGCGTGCAGATCCAGCCGGTCACCAAGGATGTCGCCGATGCCGTCGGCCTCGATAAGGCAGGCGGCGCGCTGGTTGCCGCCGTCACCGCCGATACGCCCGCAGCACGTGCGGGCGTGAAGCCCGGCGATATCGTCACTTCGGTCGGCAGCGAGACCGTCAAGACCCCGAAGGACCTGTCGCGGCTGGTGGCCGACCTTTCGCCGGGCGCCAAGGAAGCCCTCAGCATCTGGCGCGACGGCAAGACGATCAATCTCGACGTCACCGTCGGCACCAATGAGGCCGGCCAGAAACAAGCCGCAGCCGAAAGCCCCGACACTCAAGGCCAGAGCAGCGGCCAGCCGAGCCTCGGCATCGGCCTTGCCGACCTCACGCCCGACGTGCGCCAGAAGCTCAACCTGCCGCGCTCGATCAGCGGCGCGGTGGTCGCCAACGTCAACCCGGACAAATCGGCCGCCGCCGCCGGCATTCAGTCCGGCGATGTCATCGTCTCGGTGAACGACAGACCGGTCCACAATGCCCGCGACGTCAAGACCGCGATTGCGGAGGCCGGCAAATCAGGCCGCAAATCGGTGCTGCTGCTCGTCGAACGCGACGGCGACAAAACCTTTGTCGCCGTGCCCTTTACCGCGGCCTAAGATGGCCGCGACGGCAACAAGACCTTCGTCGCCGTGCCGTTTGGGGCTGCGTGAGGTCGCCTGAGCTGTGCCATGAAATGAGAAGCCTGCCTGGAGCGGGCTTTTCGACGGACCGGCAGCCCGCTCCGTTCCATTTCCGCTCAGGGAGATTTCAGCTTCGTCGCCTTGGCGCGAATGCGGGATTTGCCTTTTTGGCGGTTTGCCTCTTGCTGCTTGATCGCATCGGATTGGCTGCGTTGCGCGGCCTCCAATTGCTGCCGCGTCGGCAGATCATGCTCGTAAGTGGGAGCGCTGAATGCCGTCGCGTTGTCGAAGGGACCCTTATGCGTGCGGGCCACGCCATAGGCCTGGTCATCAGGGCTATCAATCCCCTGCTCCGCCGACGGTGACCGGGCGTGACGGGCCTGGCTTATCAGATCGTCGGCAGTCGGGCTGACCGATGCGCTTTTGCGCACGGCGGTGATCTTGCGTTTCCCGATCCCGTCCCTTTGATCGGCGTGATTGCGAGGCATGTCTTCTTCCTTGTTCGTCATGTCATCGCGACGATCGACCGGGCTAGCCGGGGGACGTCGCGGCAAGATCCGTTCAGGGGATCTCGAACACGCGTTCAGGCAGTCTGGTCTTGGGAAAACGGTAGCCCAATGGCCGTAGCGATGCGGTCGTGGGCCCAGGCGCCGTATAGCGCGCGATCCGATAGGCTTTCGTCGGGGCGCCGCCGTCATCCTGCCATCTTGCAAAAGAGCCATCCTCCATCGCCTGAGGAAGCGGACCGGAACTCAGCTGCGTTGCCAGATACATTTTCAGAGCCGATTTCAGCGCGGCCTCATCGACGATGCCCGTCTGGAAACAATGAATGAGAAAACTCGTCGCGCTGATCTCAGCATCATCGGCCGCGTAAGTTTCGCCGCCGCGAAAGCCGGCCTTTCGCAGAATGCGATCGAGCATCCTCAAATTGTCGATATCGAAGAATTGATCAGATGTGGAAGACATGGCGTCCTCCTTCGTTGGGGCTAGGGTTTACTGGCGCTAGTATTCACTGGCGCGCCCCAAGCAGCGGTGCCCGTATCGTGCCCGCCGATGGATCAGCTTGCGCTCTTTGCCACCTGACCGCAACCTCATTCGCCAATAGCCATTGATGTAGCCATTGATAAAGCCGTGGCGGAACCCATTTTAGATAGAGGAGGATACGCATCATGCAGTTCAACGATGAAGCGACCCTCACAAAGCCGTCAGCAATGGCGGTGGAAAGACGTGCGCTCGTCAATCACCTGAGAGAAGCGATCGCGCGCCTAACGCACGGGCTGGCAGCAGCAGGTTTGGTCGAATTCGTGCCGCCTCTGCTGGAGATCAACAAAGTTCTCCACGATATGACGGACGAAATCTCCCGTGCCGATTCTCTCTATTCGGATGAGGTCATCACGGGCACGATGCGCTTGATCAAGACATCGGAAGCCTTGCTTGAAAGCCGGGTCATCGTGCAGACCATCCATTAAGACCTGCAGACGGCCGGACAGGCCGGCAGGCTGATCGCCATCGTGCATCCATTATCATCGCCAGGCCCGAGGTCCTCACATCGGCTCGTGCCCACTTCCAAGGACAACCGCAATGGCACTTATTTTTCCCAACAGAAGCCGTAGCTTCGACGAAGCCAGAAAAGGTGTCCGCTTCACCGGCTATGACGGCATGTTCGAGGTCAGATTTCTGGTCGAAGACGCGGCCCTCGGCAGCGCGATCACGCGAGACTCCTCCGAGGCCGCCTACCTCAATGCCTTCGATGCCGCGCGCTCCTCGATTCAGGAAGCCGCATCGAGAGTCTATCAGCATCGGCGTGGCAACAACTTCACGCTCAGGGCCGAAGATTTTCGCTAATCGCTGGAAAGCATCGCGCCGGCAAGCTGAAACGGCCATCGTCCTGGTGTTGCCGGATGACTGGGGAAGCAAAACTCATGGTCTCGACCCGATACCGCCCGAAAGACCTGAAGCTGGCACGTCGCCATGTCGTGAAGGCCGCGCGCCGCGTTGCCGATCAGGAAACGGTGGTCAGGAGACTGTCGCTCAAGGGCAGTCCCGCGGGACCGGCCTACGCGCTGTTGGGCAGGCTCTATGACGATCAACGGCGGAAATTCGATCGGCTGAAACTGATCGAAGCGATGGTTGAGGTAAAAGCGCAATCCTGTCCGGAGGCGCCCAGCCGCCCGGACATGCCCGCGCCGCGCTGTGCGATCGTGCGCCTCTTTGCGATCTCAGCCGGACCGCCACTTCGCCACGACTTGTAGCGCCGACGATTGGAGCCCATATCTGCTATGGCGGCAGTTTGTGAACGGGCGCTGCCACCAGGGGTCGTCAGAGTTCCCCAGCCCCAACCAAGGGAGGGCATGATGCCTTCCACGGTAAACATTCATTCCTGGAAAAGCCTGGCCCGGCATATCGGCGAGTTCAGATATCTCGACTTTCTGGTGAAATTGACGCCGGCAATCAGCCTGGCCTTTATCGTTTATATCGTTTTCAAGGGCGTCTTCCTGTAGGCACCGGAACGACCAATGACGGACAGACACGCCGTTGTGCCTGAAGACGGCTCTCTCCCCGATATCCTTCGGCATTCCGATTGAGATGGTATCGGGGCGGCAAGTGGTTTAACATGCGGCCGTTCAGACCCGCCGCGCCTTGATCCTTGATTCGTAAGGCGGCGCTGCTGCATGATATATGGAACTCCAGACAGACACCCCAGCTAAACGCTGTCCGATACCAGCCTTTCCCATAGGGGCGCGGATTGCTTGATGCATCTTACCGACGTGGCCTGCTGAACCGGCACCGCGTTGAATGCCACGCGACCACCCATAGGGAAAACGATGACAGACGCACCCGAGAATGAAGCGCTTTTCAACATCACCGGACACTATGTGCAGGAATTGAAGGCCGTTCTTCAAAGCGAGAGCATTGTCGAAGGCACCGACTACGAAAACAGCGCCTTCAACGAGAAACGACGGGCGGAAGGACTGCACCTGCTGCGCTTCCACAAGACCGGCACGGCAGCGCAGGCGACGCAGATCTGGGAAAAACATATGACGGCCCGGGCGCATCGATAGGGCGGACGAAGCCAAGTCTTCGACGGACACCGAGTTGAGATTGCCGGTTCTCCGATCCCCGATCCGGAGACGATAGGTGCTGGTCTGCGCCGACATGGACTGATGGCCAGCCCAACATTTCCAAGGAAGGAAAAATCATGACCAATGACAAAGCGAATAAGGTCCAGCCCGCCAAAGCGGCTACGACTGACGGCCCCTACGATGTCATCTACTTCGCGAAAAAACACCGCATTTCCAACGAGGATGCCAGGACCATCATCGAAAAACACGGCGCCAATCGCAAAGAAGCAGACAAGGCCGGCCGCCGCATCAGCGTCTGACCAAAGACAACCTCGGAGGCGCCACCTCTTATCGCAATCCGGCCTGCGGCAGCCTCCGATGCCACGATGCAACATCAGCGGACGAATTAACCCTACTGGCTTACCTTAATATCAGCGCGCGCTTGAATACGTGGCGGCCTATGCCATCGTATTCTTACGATAGTCATTCTGGTCCCCGCGAGCGACGCTCCACCGGGACCAAGGCTTGGTTCTTCCGGGGATCGGGCAACTGACGCATAGGGCGCAGCAACATCAAATGGAGGGTATGCCATGAACAACGTATTGGAATTTCGTGCCAAATGCCCGCATGCCGAAAGCCTTTCCGACTGCCGGGAAGCACTTGAACCCGCCGTCATGAAGATCGTCAGCGACGCCGTCGGCAGGGGATACACGGCCGCGGAAGCCGCCATGGTGGTTGCCGATATCGCCGACGATTACATCCTGATGCTGTCGCGCCAACTGCGGCACTGATAGGCGACCCCCGCGCAGCTGTGCCGTCGTGAGCCATTTCACATGCGGACGTCGACACAAACACACACACCTGCGTCTTCGAAGGGCTGAATCTCCAGACGCCGATGACGAACGACAGACGGATTCGCCCGCTGGCGATCGCCGAGATGCAAAGCCTCATCCGTCATCCCGTTGATATCAGTGGACCGCGCAGCAACTGCAGGGGTAGCAGTGGGTACAGGAGACGAAACCTACCGCGCGATCCGCGGGCAAAACCCCCGATATTGGTGGAAGTTCCCGGCAGAGATCCGACACCACACCCCCCGGGAAAACCGACAGAGGGATAATAGACAACCTGTCCGGGCAAGACGGCAGCCGTCATACGGACAGGCTCCGGCCGGGCGAAAATCGACGGCCACATCCCGCGCCAACAAAAACCCCGCCGGAGCGGGGCTTTCAGCGGAGCGAAGCGGAACGAGCCGAACAACCGGCTCATGTGCAAGCAAGATCGCCCATTTCAAACCCAGGCAACAATACCTCTTTCGCGAGCGTTTGCGGCACTGCTCTGTTCCGCTCAATCTTTGAATCATTGCTGTAATGCCGCGTGAAACAATCAGATGCGCCGTCCCCTTCTCACGTTAAAGCGGCTCAGCCTTGATGAAAGCCGAACCGCTCCAACCTTTGTTTTACGCACTTCCCGACGGAAACCGCTTCGCAGTTTTCCCGAAATTCTCTAACGCCACCTTGGCTGCCGTGGCGGAGCATTGGCCTGGATTTCATGGAGCGGCGCCCGAGACCCGAGAAGTTTCTTCAGCTTCTTCTCCTCCGCCGGGCCGATCCCAAACTTGCGGCAATGCTCGGCAACATCGTGCTCTCGCGGGCCGGGAATGCGAACTTGGCGATTGCTCATGGTTTTCATGGCCGTTTCCTCCTGAGAGGAAAACCAACAGGCCGCCGATTTGTTCGTTAGTGATGTCTAAAATTAAGGGTTTTGCTTGGTTCGATTTGGCAACGTAGCTCCGCCGACCAAAAAACGGCTGCTTGAGGCGTGCTGCGAGTGCGATGGAGTGCGAAGCCGCGGACAATCGGCGCCCTCAACTCAACTGATCTTCAACCAATGTCGCAACGCCGCCACCGCGCCATCGCTCGCATAGGCAATAATGCCGCCGATCGTCAGCCCGGCAAAGGCGATCAGCCCGGATAAGCCGTAACCGATCGATTTCATCCGTTTCCACTCTTCAAGCGCCGGCGCGACCGTCTCCTGGTTCTTCTCGACGGTCTCTTTAAGGCTCTTGATCTCCTGGCGGATCTGCGCATCCGCGCCGCCGCTGATCGCCACGCTGGTATCGAGATGGGCGATCTGTCTGGCTTGCTCATCGAGCCGCGCGTGGATCACGGCGCGGCTGTCGTGCGCGTTGGTCTTTTCGTCGCTGACCTCCCTGCGCAGAAGCGCGACATTGTCCTCGATGCCTGTCAGCCTGCCCTCGACACGCCCGAGCGCGCGGAGGATATCGTCATTGGATGTCATCGCTCTCGGTGCTCACCTAGGGATAAAATTTCAGCTTTTCGGACTGGGGAATGCCATTGGCGACACCGTCGATCACAGCGCCGTAGGGATGAACGCCATCCGGCGTGACGCTCGGGCGCACGATGGAGCCGACCGGTAGCACCGTGGCGCGCGGGATCGAGATGGTAATCGCATTGCCGGAGATGCTGCCGATCGAGGTGGTCGACAGGCGGGCAATGCCATCCGGCCCGGCATAGGTGTTGATCTCCTGCTCCGGCGCGAAAATGCTGGCATCCGCCACTTCGATAGTCGTGTAGGTCACAACCCCGTCCGTTCCCGACTGCACCGTCACCACGGTGCTCGGCAGCTCCAGCATGCCCGGCCAGACGCCATCCCGGAAGCCGGAAACCCATGCCGCGTAGGTGTCGATCGCCTCGTCGCAGCAAGCATTCGTTTTCGCGAGAATGTCGCTACGAAGGCGCCATTTGCCGGAAGCATCCGTGCCATCTGCCGGCCACGTATTGTTGGCCGAAAGTTTTGATACTCCGCCCGGAGATAGAGGTCGTTGGCGCTGACCGTGCCTGTTGCCGGCATGGTGGCAGATCCCGCGAAATTGTAAGTGAAACTGTTCGGCCCGGTGACCGTGATGATCACATTGCCGTTACATTCTGTCTGCGTGGCGCCGGAGATCGAAACCGTCTGCCCCGTCGCCAACCCATTGATGCCGGAGGCGATCGTTGCGGTGGCCAACGGTGCCGACTGATGTCAGCGGGACTGTGCGGGTGGAGACAGTGCGGCCGAGCAGCGGAAGGCAACGATCTTGACGCCGGAATGCCGCCGCCCATAACTGGACGGAGCGGGCATGGCGAAGCACCCGCTTCCAGTCGGAGACGAGTTGCATGGGAAGCTCCAGATCGTGATGGAAAAGAAAAACGCGCGCCGAAGCGAGCCGTTGCCAAGTGTTGCAGTTCCGCACTCGACTCATCGCTGGAGCGGTGTTTCAGTAGCGACGCCTAAAGTTTGGAGTTGGCGATGTACTACGAGTGGAACGAAGCCAAAGCGAGACGACTGTATCTGATCAAGTTCGCCTCGGTCTGGCTGGCTGCTATCTCACTGGCATTTTTTCCCGTCTGGTGGCTAGTACAAGAAACCACGTTCTAGCCCGTCAAGGCGCGGCCGTGCCGCGCAAGACAGCCATCGCCATCGATATCCCTTCGACATGTTCCGGTCACGCCATGATCGAGCTCGACCTTGGCCCCATATTTCTTCGGCTTCAGCGTCTCGGCGACCCATTGGCGGGTGGCGATGCGCAGCTGCGACCGCCGTATCGCCTCGCCATTCTCCTGCCAGCCGGTGGTCTCGCCGGCGGCATTCTTCTTCTCGATCCAGTCATTGCTGCGATCGTCGGCGATCTCGACCATCTCGTCGACGAAATCGTCGGCCAGGAGCTCGCGCGCCAGGGCGTAGCGTGCCCGAAACGCCGCCTTCTCCTCGTCCGCCAGCCAGGACAGCACGGTCGATTTCGCCGGCATGTCCTCGTCACGGCAGATCGACCGCAGGCTTTCTCTGTCGGCGATGCGCTCGCAGATCTTCTCGGCGATCGCCTGACTGAATGATCGGTCTTCCCATGAGGCGCTGCCGCCGAATTCTCTAAAAAAGCGCGACGATATTGGATGCCGTGGTCCCGGTCAGCGCCACGACGCAATGGCAACGTCGCCCGCCGTGCCGATATCAAGCGCACGCGCACCGACGATGGCGGTATCGTTCGGCGTCACCACGGCGGCCCGCGAGGCCGGAGCAATCGAGGCGAACATTGCTGTTCTCATGACGTCGCGAATTAATGTACATACAAGTGGTGAAAATCACCTGGGACGAAGCAAAGAGGATCGCCAATCTTCAGAAGCTTGGCCTCGATTTCGGAGACGTGTATTTCTTCGACTGGAAGATGCAGTGATTACGCCAGCCACGGCGGCCGCTTCAACGCCATCGGCTATTGAGGACGGAACCGCCGTCGTCGTCTATGCGCTGCTTGGCAGCGAGGCCGTTTCGCTCATCAGCTTTCGCCCAGCCAGCAACAAGGAAAGCAAGGTGCTTTCGTGACCGCTAAATATCCCGTCAAGAAGGAATTTCAGCCCGGCCATGGCTACTCGAAAGAGGATTGGGATGCAGTCGATGGTCCCGAACTCACCGATGAGGAGCTTGCATCGACCCGGCCGGCGGTAGAGATCCTTCCGGATGCGTTTTTCGACCATGTCGACGAGATACGCAGAGGCAGAGGCCGACCGACGCTCGAACAGACGAAGCAGACCATCACCATCCGGCTCGATCCTGATGTGATCGCACACTACCGGTCAGGCGGAAGAGGATGGCAGAGCAGGATCAACGATGATCTGAGGAAGCTGTCCGGACTTCAAAAATGACCGGTCCGCAAGCCTTAGCCAGGCGCATACGACAGGAGAGCGTTGCCGATTTGGTGGACATCCCCCTGGATTCAAATCTCGCAGCCTGGATTTACGGTAGTCATAAACGACCTGCCAGGGGGTGATCAAGCGCTTCTGGCCGCCACGCGCGGTAATTTAATCCAGCCAATCCAACCCAATCGGCAGCCGAACGCCACCCGCTTTGCGCGCCTTCAGGTCCGGCGTATAATCTGCAGGCTGCTGATCCAACGTTGGAGAAGCTCAGTGAAAACCACGAGACTTTTTCTTTGCCTTGCCGCTTTTCTCGGCGTCACGTTCGCCGCAAACCCGGCTGATGCCGACGAACTGGTTCACTTCGAAAGCGCGCCCGTCAAGCTAAGCCCCTTTCGAATAAGCAAGGCGCGAGAACAGGGAGAAATTCTTTCGCAACCGCAAGGTACGCCCCTGCGGGGATATCTGTCCCGCCCCGGCGGTGATGGCCCTTTCCCGGCGGTCGTCGTCCTGCATGGATGCGAGGGTATGCGTCTGAGCATCAAGGAGCTTTGGCCGAAACGACTGGTCTCATGGGGCTACGTCGTGCTCGTTGTCGATAGCTTCACCACCCGCAATATCAGCGATCCGTGTCAAAGCCATCTCCCCGATCGTGTCTTCGACGCCTACGGCGCTTTGAATTTTTTATCGAAACAAAGCTTTGTCGATATCAGGCGCGTTGCCTTGATGGGCTTTTCAACTGGCGGCACGGCGACGCTGGAGGGAACGAAAATCGAAGGCAACGAACAGCTGATGGACCGCAAATTCACCGCGGCGGTTGCCTACTATCCCCTCTGTGCGGCAACGCAGGGCGATGCGACGGTGCCGATCTTGATTTTAACCGGCGATCGAGACAATTGGAGCCCGGCCGAGCGATGCCGGAAGAGGCTTGCCAAGATGAGTGACGATAGCCTGCCCATCGAGCTCAATATCTACAAGGGCACCTACCATGATTTTGACGCCCCGGAGTTCAAGGTGGGAAAAAGGGTGTTGGGTCACATCGAAAAATACAATCCGGACGCCGCAGGAAAATCCATCCGCAGCGTTCGCACATTCCTTCAAACCTACCTGACGAACTAAAGCCGGAAGTCTGTCTGCTGTAGCATCCACCCCAGGCCGCGCGCCTCGGATCCATGCGCGCTATCGTCGAGGCGCTACCGTAAAAACATGGCATTGAGACGCTGTTGCAAGACAGGAGGTTCGCCGGACATTCGAACCTGGCTGAGCGCATATCGCATGGCAGGCGTGAACGGCAGCCGATGTTGTAGATGATCCAGCAATTCATCCGACATCATGTCTTCGAGCGGACCGGCGCCCAACTGGCCGAGCGCTTGCTCGTGGCCGGGCAATTCGGCTTGATCGACAATGGCGAGAACCCGCTTCAGCACGATCTCTTTCGGATCGTGCAGCAAAATCGTCGACCAATACCATTCGCCAGGATTCGCGAGATAGCCCTCTACAAAGGCTTCAGCGGTAAGGGGTGGCTTTCCGTCAGCCATCATATCCGGCAGCCAGGTCTGATCTGATGCAAGTGCATTGCGTGTGAACGCGTCGACCGGTGGAGTGTCGGCGCTGCGTTTTCCCAAGCGCGGTTTGCTACGGTTTCTCATGGTCGCCTTTGGGCCTTCTGCTCCCACGGCATACCCTACGGCCGCTTGAGGACTGACGTCTCGACCCATACATTCAACAGGCCTTTATGCGTGCCGCCATCTGCGACCACCACCGTCATCCAGGCGCTTGGGCTCTGCAAACGCACGCGACTACTCCCCCAATCAACGCCTTCAACCCTGTCGGCACCGTAGTTCAGATGCGAGAGAAAGCAAGGCAAGGGCCGGCGTCAGTCTCTGCTCACCATTGGGAAAGGCGGACTCTTCAGCACTGCGCCATAAGTGCTCATTGCAGCATTCGGTATATCGCCTATTCTGCGCCCCACGTGATCCCTCGGCATCTGAAGGCATAGGATGATGCGTATCTTTATTTTGCTGATCGGTTTTCCGGGCGTTGGAAAACTGACGATCGCAAGGGAGTTGCAAAGCCTGTCCTCGGCGAAAGTCATCGACAATCACTGGTTCAACAACCCGGTTCTGCGTCTCCTGGACGATGATGGAACGGGCCACCTTCCTGAAGGAATATGGGATTATACGGGACGAATTCGGCAAACCGTGTTGGATGCAATTGCCGAATACACCGGCCCTTCCGCTAACTTCATCTTCACGCATGCCGGCCGGGATGGTGATCAGCGCAGTCTTCGCACCTACCAGCAGTTCGACGATGCCGCTCAACGCTGCGGGGCTGTCCTGGTACCCGTGAGACTGCTCTGCGACGAAGATGAGCTGGCACGCCGTATCTCCATGCCCGCGCGCCGCAACGATCTGAAAGCGACCGATGCGCAAGCCTCCAGGGAGAGAAGCCGGCGGGACAAGGTTTTTGATCCGAAGCATCCCAACACCCTGGTCTTGGACGTCACATCCACGCCGCCGCCAGAGAGTGCAGCCGCAATTTGGCAGCACGCTCTAAAGTCACTTGGCAACAGCATCGAGACCGCCCCGTCAAACGTTTAGTTGAATGTCCACGGAAGGCAATTCGAAGCAACCAGCTACGTGGGTGTCATGGGAGTCGATACTCAAGGCGCCGTCCGACACCTAACCGCAGGAACTGAACATTGACACAACCCGCAACCGATAAGGTCCGCTTCGAATTTGTTACGCAATGTCCAAGGGATGATGGCTGCGGCGTTTTCGTCTTGCAGATGTTGACGGGCAAACCCTACGACCAAATTGCCAGCATGATCGATTGGGGCGTTCAGACCAATCATTACACAACATGGAAAGAACTGCGCGGCGTCCTGAGCGCGTTGGGCTGGCGGACTGGCGGATTACGCAAAGCCGAGAGTTGGGACGATGTTTGCGGGGTAGCGGTAGTCCATGTCGAAGGAGACCACTTCATCCTCTATGACGCCGATAACGGCATCTTCTATGATCCTGGGCAACCAGATGGCCCCAATCTGCATAGCCGCCTCGTTCCTATGAGCTACCTTCCGGTACAATGCCCGTGGCTGATGGAGCCCAGCTTGGATCCTCGGCTCAAGCCCGATGAAGACGCAGGGTGAAGTCGAGACCCTGCCCCCCGACCCGCCTCCCGCGGAGATCCTCGCCGGCCATCTCAGTCACATCCCCATCGGATCAAAATACCGGATCGCGTCAGCGATTGCGTGCCTAGGGCAGTTCACCAAGCACGACATAGGTTCTTGCGCGCAGTCCGATCTTCACAAAGCCTGCAGATTGACCGCTGGCGCAGGCGTGCGGCGCAAAACCCTTCGGCAACATCTCCTCGGCCGATGAGGAAATCTCGTGCCTTGCCAAGACGTCAAGCTTTTGGGACCGTTTGAACGGGGCGAACTCGATTGTTTCCTTCCCAACGAGCACGAATGCAAAATGGCCCTCATCCGCAACGTAGTTGTTCGCGACGAGATACATGTTCACTCTGGCGGCGAACGCGTCTTTGGAAGACAGTCGGTCTTGGTAAGGCTGAAGCAGGCAAACCGCCTGAGCATCAAAGGACGATAGATCCGACAACTTCGCTGCTTGGCCAATTGATGTTCCTAAAAGTCGCATCACCCAAGGAGCCGGCATTGGCCCACGGCCCGTAAACAATCCATGCCATCGAACCTAATAATCCAATAAGCCTCACGAAGTTCATCCGCGCCCGTGCCTCCTGCGTCGACACTCGATACAACCCTGTGTTGGCAATACAGGCAACAGGCCCCTTCGCGCCCCCACCCTCCGTCATCCCAGGCCTCGAGCCTGGGATCCATACCAGCGGCCGATGGCAGGGCAAGGATCATCGCAGCTTGGCGGCATCCGCTTCGAATCCATAAGCTCTTTGAACGAGGGCGACGCGGATTTCATAGCGCCTATACCAGTCAGTCCGGGCCCGGCGTTGCGCCTCGACGTGATCGATAACCGCTTTCCAGGCCCGGATGCTTTCCTCGTCCCGCCAATAAGAGTTGATGATGCCGAAACCGTCGGCACGGCGGGCGCTTTCGAAACCCAGGAAGCCGGGTTGCTGCTTCGCCAGCTCCACCATCGCAGCGCCGACGTCGCCATAGCCGTCTTCGACCTCGGTTCGTTGCGATGAGAAGCAGACGACGTAATAGGGTGGCGCGGGCAAGGTAGCGATCGACATGCCAACCTCTCGTTGCTGATCCACACGGATCATTGCACCATGCGCCGTCAGGTCAATCCCTGGTGCACACCAGGGTCCAGAAGCTCTCTGCGATTTCGGTCATGCGCGCCCGCGGCCTCATCAGGACGATCTGCACATCGACGGCCAACTCCTCAGACCCGGCGAAGGCGAGCCTGCCGCCGGGGCCTGTCTCGTCGCTTGCAAGGCTCAGCGGAATCCAGGCAACGCCCTTTGCCTCGATCGCCAGCGCCTTCAGCGCCATGGCGAGGTGTGAGGTGAACACCGTGTCGAGACGCAGCGACTGCATGCGCGACGCAAGGTTTGCAGCCAGGATGCGCCCCATGCCGGACTTTTCTTCGAAGGCGAGAAGCGGAACGCCCGTCGTCCCGGAGAGGCTGTAAAGCGGCTCTCCGTCCTTCTTTCGGGCGCAGACCGGGACGAGCCGGTCGGCATCGAGCACGACATGGCGATAATTTTGCATGTCCAGCCGGATGCCGCTGTGTTCCTGGTAATGACACAGCAGGAACTGGGCCCGCCCTTCCAGCATGATCTTCTCGCATTCGTTCATATTGTCCGAGAGCAGCCGGATGGGCATGGCGGCGGCGCTGTGCCCCAACCCTTGAATCCAGGAGGGGAAAAAGATGAAGGAGAGCGCGTGGGTGGCCGCGAAGGTGACGGTCGATGTCGCCGCCTTGATCTGCGCGAGATCGCGGGCGGCGCGTTCAAGCCTTGCGGCAATATCGCTCGCCGCCTCCAGCATCAGCTCTCCCGCCGGCGTCAGCTTCAGCCGGTGTGTCGAGCGATCGACCAATTCCCACCCGCACCATTCTTCCAGCGCCTTGATGCGACGTCCGAAGGCGGGCTGGGTGATGTTGCGCCGTTCCGCCGCTCTCGAGAAGTTCAGCGTTTCGGCAAGAGCCTGGAGGTCGGCGAGCCATGCGGTCTCCACGGAAGGTTTCCTTTGACGGTTGCAGTGCCATGTCAACACTGAAAAGACGGCATGGCGCCTGACAAATCAATGTTTCTTTGCGGTTCCCTGCCTGTTTGCGCAAAGTGATGATGCCGAAACGGCACTGATAGAACCCGCATCGGCATTGGACGCGCCGACCGCCGCGCATCAAAATGAAACCATCGTCATCAGCCACCTTCGGCGAAGGGAATGGAACCTGCCATGCGCATCATCGACATCTGCGAGGTCACGAAGCCGATCGCTTCACCGATCCGCAACGCCTATATCGATTTCAGCAAGATGACCGCCAGCCTGGTTGCCGTCGTCACCGATGTCGTCAGGGATGGGCGCCGCGTCGTCGGTTATGGCTTCAACTCCAACGGCCGCTACGGCCAGGGCGGCTTGATCCGCGAGCGCTTCAGGGACCGCATCCTCGAAGCGGCGCCGGAAAGCCTGATGAACGAGGCCGGCAGCAATCTCGATCCGCACAGGGTCTGGGCGAGGATGATGGCCAACGAGAAGCCCGGCGGTCATGGCGAGCGCTCGGTCGCCGTCGGCACCATCGACATGGCGGTCTGGGACGCGGTGGCCAAGATCGAGGGCAAGCCGCTGTTTCGTCTTCTCGCCGAGATGAAAGGCCGGGAGGCCAACCCGAAGGTCTTCGTCTATGCCGCCGGCGGATACTACTACCCCGGCAAGGACAACAGCGCTCTGCGGGCGGAGATGCGGAGCTACCTCGACCGCGGCTATACCGTCGTCAAGATGAAGATCGGCGGCGCGTCGATCGACGAGGACCGGGGCCGCATCGAAGCCGTGCTGGAGGAGATCGGTTCGCAGGCGCAGCTTGCGGTCGACGCCAACGGGCGCTTCGATCTGGAGACCGGCATCGCCTATGCGAAGGTGCTGCGCGACTATCCGCTGTTCTGGTACGAGGAGATCGGCGATCCGCTGGACTACGCTCTGCAGGCCGCCATCTCCGAATTTTACGACGCACCGATGGCGACCGGCGAGAACCTGTTCTCCCATCAGGATGCCCGCAACCTGCTGCGTTACGGCGGCATGCGGCCGGACCGCGATTACCTGCAGTTCGACTGCGCCCTTTCCTACGGCTTGGTCGAATATTTGCGCACACTCGACGTGCTGCGTCAGTTCGGCTGGTCGCCGTCGCGCTGCATCCCGCATGGCGGCCACCAGATGTCGCTCAACATTGCCGCCGGGCTCGGCCTCGGCGGCAACGAAAGCTATCCCGATCTGTTCCAGCCCTATGGCGGCTTCCCCGATGGCGTCGAGGTGATCGATGGCCATATCCTGATGCCCGAGCTGCCGGGTATCGGCTTCGAAGGCAAGTCGGAGCTGATCAAGGTCATGCGCGAATTGGCTGAATGAAAATATGCCCGCCCTGCCACAGGATATGAAGCGAACCATCTTTGCGCCCAGCCGGCTTGATGCCAGACCAATCCGGGCGTAATCCAGAACACAGCCCCTCTCCTTCCGACACCAATCCGAGACGACCCCATGGCGCACTCCCTCAACACAGCCCCATCGCCCGCCGGCGGCCCCAATCAGCCGAAACTCGATACGGATGACATCTGGCAGGCTCGCGTCGATCTTGCCGCCTGTTTCCGGATGGCGGCGCAGCTCGGCATGGAGGAAGGGATCTGCAACCACTTCTCGGCCGTCGTTCCCGGTTACGACGACCTGTTCATCGTCAACCCTTACGGCTACGCGTTTGCCGAGCTGACGGCCTCGATGCTGCTGATCTGCGATTTTCACGGCAACGTCGTGTCGGGCAGCGGCCAGCCCGAGGCCACCGCCTTTTACATCCACGCCCGGATTCACAAGAACGTTCCCCGTGCCAGGGCGGCGTTCCACACCCATATGCCTTATGCCACCGCCCTTTCGATGACGGAGGGCGATCCGCTGATCTTTGCCGGGCAGACCGCCTTGAAATTCTACGGGCGCACGGCCGTCGACCGCAACTATAACGGCCTGGCGCTCGACGCGCGCGAGGGCGACCGGATCGCGGCTGCGATCGGCGATGCCGACATCGTCTTCATGAAGCATCACGGGGTGATGGTCTGCGCACCGAATATCGCCGAGGCCTGGGACGACCTCTATTATCTCGAGCGCGCCTGCGAGGTGCAGACGCTTGCGCTCTCGACCGGGCGCCAGGTCCTTGCCGTCGCGCCGGAGATCGCGCAAGCGGCGTATCGGCAGATGCGCGAAGGCGACCCGGAATCGGCCAGGCTGCATCTGGAGTCGGTCAAGCGCGCGCTCGATCGCAGCGAGCCCGAATACAAGCGCTGACACCGCCCGCGCAACCCCGCTGATCCCAATCGTTTTCGGCACTGACTTCACCGCCTTGTGCAAGCTTTCAAAAAGCAGTTAGCTTGAAATCGTTGGGAGTGCTCGTTCCTGCCCGGCAAGGCAGGAGAGCATTCGAGGGAAATCCCGTGGGCTGGTCCAAACCCTTAAGACTGCATCTCGGCGTCCTGGTCGTCGCATCGCTGCTGTGCACGTCGACGCCGATCATCTGGATGGCATTCAGCCACGGAAGCGACGCTGCGGTCAGCGCCGGCGCGAAGCAGATGCGCGAGATGAGCCTGCGGCTGATCGAGGGATATCGCAATACGCTGCAGGGAGGCATCGAGGCGGTCGCACTCGCATCGACCCTGCCGCAGCTCGCCTCCCCGCCGCCTCGGGATATCGACGCGAAACAGCAATTCTTTCTGGAGGTCCTGCGAAACGTCCCCAACGCGACGAGCATCTACACCGGCTATGCCGACGGCTCATACCTGCAGGTCATCAACACCGAAAGGCAGGACGTCCGCCGGACCCTCGCAACCCCGGATGGCACGGCTTTCGCGATCCGGACGATCGCCGGGAGACAGAGCGCCGACGTCATCTCGACGCTTCGCTTTCTCGACAGCCAGGCAAGAGAGATCGGCGAGCGCGACGTCGAAGTTGCATCCTTCGATCCTCGGCAACGCCCGTGGTATCAATCCGTCGTCCAGGACGGTTTGCCTGTCTCCGTCGGCCCCTATATCACCGGCACGCTCAATGTTCCGACGCTGACGATCGCCGCGCCGATGCGGAACGATGGTCAGGTGGTCGTCGGCATCAACATTCACCTGCAGACCATCAGCCGCCTGCTGGACACGCGCGAGATTTCGCCGCATGCCCGTGCTTACATCATCGATGGCAGCGGTGATCTCGTCGCGCATTCCGACCCCGATATCATGAAAAGGATCATCGGATTGTGGTCGAGGACATCGGGGGGCTTTGCCGCGAGTGCAAACAGCTTCGACGCGAGCCTTAAAACCGTGGCGAGGTTGCGGCAGGATCCGGCCTTTGCCGCCGGCGGCCTGGCGCGGGTCGATTTCGATGGCGAAAGCCATCTCGTGCAGCTCGCCCCCGTCAGCGTCTCCGGCCTGTTCCAGGGAAGCGTGGCCGCAATCGTCGTGCCGCTGGAGGACCTGGTGGCCGAGGCCAATCGGCTGCTCCTGCACAATCTCCTCATCGCCAGCGCCTTCGTGATAGCAGGTGTCGCCGCATCGGTGCTGCTGTCGCGCATGGTCAGCCGCTCCCTCTATCGTCTCGCCGACGAGGCGCGCAGGATCGGCGATCTCGACATCGGCGAAAAGCCCATGTCGCATTCCTGGATATCGGAGATCAACACGCTGGCGAGCGCGCTGGCGGCCAGCCGTCATGCCATCAGCCAGTTTGCCCTCTATGTTCCGCGTGAAGTCGTCCGGCGGATCATCGATCCCGAGGCAAGAACGCTCGTCAAGGCGAAGCGGCAGGATGTGACGGTGCTGTTCACCGACATCAGAGACTTCACCACCATCTCCGAGCTCAACTCACCCGAGGATGTGGTCGATACGCTGTCGGCCTATTTCGAACTCCTGAACACCATCGCCGAGCGCCATGGCGGCACCGTCGTGCAATATCTCGGCGATTCCATTTTCGTCATGTGGAACGCCCCTGTTCCAGATGCCGGACATGCCGAAAACGGCTGCCGATGCGCGCTTGCCATGAAAGCGGCGGTGGACGGCCTGAACGAAGCCAATCGCTTGAACGGCCGCCCCGAACTCTTCACCCGCTTTGGCTTGCACACCGGCCCGGCGGTCGTCGGCAGCTTCGGCGCGATCTCGCGTCAGCAGTACACGGCCATGGGCGATACGATCAATGTCGCCTCACGCCTGGAAGGATTGAACAAGGACTTCAACACCTCGATCCTGGTGAGTGCAGCCATACACGACACTGTGGCCGATCGCTTCGAGCTTCGCCCGCTCGGCCTGGTGCAGATCAAGGGACGGGCCGAGAAGGTCGATATATGGGAGCTTGTCGGGGGTATCGGCGAATGAAGCGTGGCGCGAGCCTTCAGGGCTGAAGGCGATACCGACGATGCCTGCCGCTCCCGGACTTTGGTCGACGTCGGATGGACGCTGTTCGATGCCGTTCTATCGGAGTATTTTACCCTGAACCTGGCGGTTGGAGGGTGCAGTGTTTGTGAAACGCAGTCACAAGTTTCTGCTCTTTTTCGCGGTCGCATCCTGTCAGATGACTTTCGCGCCACGCTTGGGTGCGGCGGACGACACCGTTACAATCGACAGCGGAACTCTGAAGGGTGAGAGGTCGGGCTCAGTCGTCAGCTTCAAAGGCATTCCTTATGCGGCGCCACCGGTCGGTGATCTGAGATGGCGAAATCCCCGACCGATGAAGCCCTGGAGCGGGACCAGGGATGCCCGCGATTTCGGTCCGTCCTGCATGCAGACCGACGACCTGCCGAAGTCGGAGGATTGTTTGACGCTCAATGTCTGGACACCCGCCAAGCGCTCCAAAACACCGCTCCCGGTGATGGTCTGGATTTACGGCGGCGCTCTTGTTCATGGAAACACCCCTCAATATCCCGGTGGTCAGCTGGCCGCCCGCAGAGTCGTGTTCGTCAGCATGAACTACCGCATGGGGCGGCTCGGCTATTTTGCCCATCCGGCGCTGATAAAGGAATCCCCCGACGAGCCCGTCGGCAACTATGGCTACATGGATCAGCTTGCAGCCTTGAAATGGGTCCAGCAAAATATCGAAGCCTTCGGCGGCGATCCGAAGAAAGTGACGATCTTCGGCGAGTCGGCCGGTGGCGGCTCAGTGACGGCGCACATGATATCGCCGTTATCACGGGGGCTTTTCCGCGGCGCCATTCTCCAGTCACCGGGTCTCCCGACCGCGCGTGCGCAGAGCACTCCCTTGTCACCGTTGAAAGAAGCAGAGAAAACCGCCTTGGACTATGCGGCTTCTCTTGGCATCAATGGTCGCGATGCCGACGCTCTCAAGGCCCTTCGGGCGCTGCCTGCGGAAAAACTGACCGAAGGCGCATCGGCACCAGAGGTGATGGCGGGAATGTCGACAGGCAAGCCGGTCATCGGCATCTCCGGCTCGATTCTTGACGGACGGTTTTTGCTCGAAACGCCGGAAGCGGCTTTTGCGGCAGGCCGTCAAGCGCCGGTTCCGGTCATCGTCGGGGCAAATAGTCGTGATCTCGGTATCGGTGAGGCCGCGACGAAAGACGATCTCTTCGCCCTGTTCGGCAACCATGCGGCCGAAGCCCGGACGCTCTATGATCCCACAGGCCAAGAGGCCCTCGATGAGTTGACGCAGCAGGTTCTGGCCGACAAAACGCTTGTCGAACCGTCTCGCCATCTCGCTGACGAGATGATCCGCGCGGGTCAACTGACGTGGTGGTATCGTTTCTCCTATGTCGCCGAGGCTCTCCGCAACGATCCGACATGGAAAGGCACTCTGCACGGCTTCGAAATTCCCTATACGCTCAACATCCCAAACGCCCTGGTGAAAGACAAGGTTACACCGGCCGACTGGGCCATGGCCACATTGGCGAGTGCCTACTGGGTTCAATTTGCAACGAGCGGTGACCCCAATGGCGGCTCATGGCCAAGATGGCCTCACCACGACCCATCCGTCGGCAGGGTCTTCGACTTCACCAATCGCGGCGCGACGTTCGGAGCCGATACGCTGAAACCCAGGCTCGACCTCTGGCAAAGATACTGGGAGGAAAAGAAATGACGGGGTTGGTGCCTGTCGCCTGGTGTGTTGCCTTCCCCATGCGGCCGCTTCCCGAACATGTGGCGACTGACGGAAGATGAGCAGACAGTCAGCCCTGCACCTCCGACCATAGCCAATCCTGAAGCTTGTCCACCGCTTCCGACTTCCGGTAGCGCGGCTTCACCAGATAGAAGCCCGCCCGCGCTCTGAGCACGCCATCGAAGACCTGCCGCAGCCTGCCTGCCTCGATATCGGTCGAGACGAAAGCCCGGGTCGCCATGGCGATGCCTTGTCCGGCGATCGCGGCTTCGATCGCGTGCGATGTCTGCGAGAAGCTGATGCCGCGAAACAGCGTGGGATCGCCGCCGCCGAGGAAGCGGTCGATATATTCCGGCCAGAAATTGTGCACGTCGTGCAGCAGGGTGTGGCGCGTGAGTTCACCGGCATTGTGCGGCTCGCGGCCTGCCGGGACGAGGCCCGGATTGCAGACCGCAATGATGTCCTGCTCGAACAGCAGCTCGGCGGCAAGGCCGGGACCGAAGGGCGGCGTGCCGTAGCGGACAGCGAGATCGACGCCATCCGTCTGGAAGCTGGAGATTCGATCGGTGGCGAGGATGTGCAGGTCGTGGCCGGGATGTTTGGCGGTAAAGTCCGGCAGGCGCGGTATCAGCCATTTCGAGGCGAAGGTCGGCGTCGTGCTGACGGTCAGTTTCACCGGCTGCGGCTTCAGGTTGGCGGTGGCATTGGCAAGCAGTTCGAAGGCGCGCCTGACGTCGGCGACATAGCTGCGCCCCTCGCCCGTCAGCGCCAAGGATTTCGGCAGGCGCTCGAACAAGGTCACCCCGAGTTCCGCCTCCAGCCCGCGCACATGCTGGGCGACCGCGCCCTGCGTCACGCCGAGTTCTTCGGCGGCGAGCCGGAAGTTCAGATGCCGCGCCGCCACATCGAAGGCCCTGAGAGCGTTGAGGGATGGGAGATTGCCGATGGACATTCGATAGTTTTTCTACAGGGATATTTCAGGAAAACTGGTTCGCTCTCATTGAAGGCGCATGGTATTCGAAGGATCAAGGCCCGGCAATGGGCGTAAAATCGAGCAGGGATGGCGACGATGGCAGTAGAAAAGGTAGCGATCATTACGGCTGGCGGCAGCGGCATGGGTGCGGAGGCGGCAAGGCGGCTGGCGGCCGACGGCTTCAAGGTGGCCATCCTGTCCTCGTCGGGCAAGGGCGAGGCGCTGGCCAACGAACTGGGCGGCATCGGCGTGACCGGCTCGAACCAGTCCAACGACGACCTCAAGCGCCTGGTCGACGCCTGCATGGAAAAGTGGGGCCGGATCGACGCCCTCGTCAACAGCGCCGGTCACGGGCCCCGTGCACCGATCACCGAGATCACCGACGAACAGTGGCATACCGGCCTCGACATCTATCTGATGAACGTCATCCGTTCGGTTCGCCTGGTCACGCCGATCATGCAGGCGCAGAAGTCGGGCGCGATCGTCAACATCTCCACCGCCTGGGTGGCCGAACCGTCGGCAATGTTCCCGACCTCGGCCGTCTTCCGCGCCGGACTTGCCGCCTACACCAAGATTTACGCCGATACTTTTGCGGGCGACGGCATTCGTATCAACAACGTGCTGCCGGGCTGGATCGACAGCCTGCCGGCGACGGAGGAGCGCCGCGACAGCGTGCCGATGAAGCGCTACGGCACCAGCGCCGAAGTGGCCGCGACGATTTCCTTCCTCGTTTCCGAAGGGGCGGGTTATATCACCGGCCAGAGCCTCAAGATTGACGGCGGCCTGACCCGGTCTGTCTGATCGGGATCGCTTTCAACGCTGGGGGAGAACAGCGATGTGCTGCTGGATCGTCAAAGACGGCGAGACAAGGAATGCCAAGGCGGAGGCGGCACGGTGACCCTCGCCGAGGTCGATGCATCGGCCTGGGCCGAACTCGAAGGCGCGACTGCCGATCCGCAGTCGGCCTTCCGCTACCTGAACCTGTGTTCGGTCGATGCCGGCGGCCGGCCGCAGGCCCGCATGGTCGTGCTGCGGCGCGCGGATGCGGCGCGGCGCAGCCTGGAAATCCATACGGATGTCAGAAGCCCGAAATGGCAGGAAATATCGGCCAACCCTTCGGTCGCCATCCTCGGCTTCGGCCCGCAGCCAAGGGTGCAGCTTCGCCTTCAGGGATCGGCCGAACTCTATGGACCGGCAAGCCAACGCGCGGCCGAGGCCTGGAGCCTGCTGCCGCCATCGACACGCAGGACCTATATGGGCGGGCCGCCGGGCGACGACATCGAGGAGTGGCCTGCGAGCGAGGGTACGGTCGCAGACGCCGACGGACGGGCCTTCTTCGGCGTGCTGATATTCCGGGCCGAGACGCTCGACTGGTTCCAGCTGCGCCATGCCGACAACCGGCGCGCGGTCTTTGCCTATGACAATCTCGGCGCCCTCACCTCCTCGCGCTGGGTCCACCCCTGACCCGATCGGATTTCCATCCGGCAAGCCGGGCGATCAGGCAGGCGTAGGTCAAGCGGATCACATTCTCGTCGATCCGATCATGGGCTACAAGGCGAAGCGGCGGCCGCGGTGCGGCGAAATAGGGCGTACCGTGACCAAGCACGACGGGGTGCAGGTAGATCTGATACTCATCGATCAAGCCGAGTTCGGTCAGGCTTCGCGCCAGGTTCGGGCCGGCAACTTCGATCTCCCCGTCGCGCTCGGCCTTCAACTTGCGGATCGCGGTCTCGAGATCACCCGTAACAAGCGTGGCGTTGGGGCCGACAGGCGTCAGCGAGCGTGAGACCACCCATTTTGGCTGCTTCCGCCACGCTTGCGCGAAGGCTTGTTCGTCTGCACCCCATTCAGGCTGATCGTCGTCCCAGTAACGCATGATCTCATACATTCGGCGGCCATAGACACTGCCCGCCAGCCGCTCGGTCCCCTCGATGAAGTGGCGAAAGAGCGTCGGGCTTGGCCCAAATTCCGTATGATCGACGTAGCCGTCCAGCGACTGGTTCATTCCGAACACGAGCTTAGCCATGCCACTTCCTTTCCTTAAAGGGCACATCCGCGCATGCGGTAAAATAGCTCGACTGATTTCAAATTGCAATTGGTTTGCGATCCGCACGAACGCTCGCCTCGCTCTCAGGACGGCTATGCCCAGGGTCGGGAACCGCTGAAGCATCGCGGCGGGTTTGCAGTTGTGCCTTACGACGAAGGAGCGGCGACGTTGACGCAATGACGCGCGTGTTACTGAGCATTGGCCCGCTTGGAAATTGCTCGTGAGAACCCCGCGATCAAGTTGGCGGCTGAACCCAAATTGCGCGAAGCACTCGCGGGCCTTGGCCACCCGGCTAGCGCAACACCGGTCGCCTCGATATGGATCGGAACAGCGAGAGCCTAAAACCTTTCTGAGTCAGTCGGACTATGCCCGTGACTGCTTCGAGCCGTCGTCAATTTTGCGGGGCAGTTAAAACCACGCGCCCCCGGCGGGGTCGAAAGTCCAACACTTGCCGACCAGGCGACGTACCTCAGGCTGCACAAAACCGATGAGATTTGTGATCAAGCCAGGATCGGCTTTCATCTCCCATGACAGTTCGATACGCTGATTGCAGAGTGCAATTTCGCTGCTGTCCTTATGAGGGAAAAATTCCGCAATCTCTTGGGATTCAATCAGCACGTCGCTCTCGCTGGCCAATTGAACGTCCAGTTCAACCGGTGCACCGAATTTCAAGTGGTCCGGAGCGACCTGCCTAAGGGGTTCACGGTACTGGGCAAGCGCGGCTTGTAGCGCAGTCAAATCGTCAAAGCCGTCACGGAAAAGGATTAGCAAAGAGAGAAGTTGCATTCATGAACCTCGGTACAAAATTCGAAAATTCCAATAACGATAACGGTCTGTTTGCAGGCCGGTCAGCCGCCCTGCCGTCGAAGCCGCAAGTGAATCACGGTTTACAACGCGCCCTGAGGCGAATGGTATCGACCAACTGGCCCTCCGTTCGATGCCCATAGACACCAACCATCATAATCGATGCCACAATAGTGGTGTTATCATCGATGTGATCATGCTCCGCCTGACCTTTCGATGCTTTAGGGACGGCCCGCCACCAGGGTCTCTCACGCAGAGATTTCTACGCCCGATTTCTGGGCCGGTTCGCTCGCTCTGGAAAGAATGAGTTACAGAGGCGCAGCATAATCCGAGTCCTGTTTGGCGTACTCTGCAATTCATTATCAATGCCATCCCGTTTTTGGACTCGCCTATCGGCGTCCTCCGGAGACTTTCCAATCTCAACAAGGTCATTCTTTCCTTTTTGGTACAGAAAGTCCGCCTCTAGGGTGTGAAGGGCTTCGGCGACCGTATCACCTGTTTTCCCGTAGGTTTCGGCCAGCTTCATATGGACGGCCGTACAATAGAAGAATTGATATTTGGGAAAACGACGCTTGTGTTCTTGCGCGGTCGAAACAGTTGGCAAGATAATCAGAAATACTGCAATCAACCGAAATTTCATGTCGACTCTCGACGGACACCGGACGCGATCGATATCACATACTCAGCGCCCCGTGCCCGAACTTGTCGGTTGAACCTTAACTTTCGGTTGCGACTGATGACCGCTTCGGGGCCGATAGCGGCCCCGCGATCATCAATGACTGCGTAGCTGTGCTTTTATGCAAGAGCTTCGTCCCGGCCGGAATGCGCCAATGCCGGACATTGCCGGCATTGCAAAACCGTCTATTCTGCGACGTTGCAAAAGTCAGGAAAACAACTGTCGCTTTAATCGGGAATTTCGCGACAAAAGAGAACCTCACTATGGAATCGATTATCGCGATTGGGACCATAAAAGATGTTGAGCCGTGGGCGGAACTTCGCGTTGCGCTGTGGCCGCATCACTCGCTCGAATATCATCGCGCTGAGTTGGGCCTGGCGTTTCTTTCAGAAAGTGGAGACGCCGTCGCGTTCATCGCTCGAAATGCTGCGAATGAAGCTGTCGGGTTTGCTGAGGCCACTTTGCGACGTGATTATGTGAATGGATGCAGCAGTTCGCCCGTTCTATTCCTCGAAGGGATTTATATCAGGCCCGTTGACAGGCGAAAGGGTATCGCACGGCTGCTTTGCAATGCCGTTGCCGATTGGGGTAAGTCGCTTGGGTGTGTTGAGTTTGGCTCTGACGCGCCGATAGAGAATTCCGCCAGCCATGCGCTCCATACCGCATTAGGATTTGAGGAGACACAGCGCGTCGTGTTCTTCCGAAAGCCACTATAGGCCGGAGTTGCCCTTCCACGGGATGGTTCGCCGCACAAATCCTGGCTTATGCGATACTCCGGTCTTTCCCGCGTTCAAGGATGCTCGCCGCAAAACTCTAAAAGTTGGAGTTTCGCGGCGGATTTTTGCGACGGCCCATGACCGGTTCGGGCCGGAAGCAGCCGACGCGCCGCGCTGGTTGCGGTCGTCTGCGGGCGGAACTTCCTCAAACAAAAGCTCCGGCCCCATCAGCGTCGGCCGATCAACGGCCGGCGAAACGGCGTCTCACGGCGTCGGTGACGGGTGTATAGAGGGCGACGCGTGTGCCCTCGGGATCGGAAATCTGCATCGTCCGGTTGCCCCATGGCAAATCCTTGGGTGCGTGCACGACCGTGACCTGGTCCTTGAGCCGCGCGAATTCCGCATCGACGTCCGAGACCATGAACTCGAGAATGGCTGTCCTGTTGGCGCCGGGCTCCGCACTGCCCTCGCTGAACAAGGCCACGGTTTGCGCGCTGCCGATTGCGAGGCTCGCGCCGGGGGTGACGATCTCGGCGAAGACGGGTGCAAGCCAGTCGGCGCGGCAGCCCGTCACCAGCTCATAAAAGGCCACCATGCCTGTGATATCCGCGGCAATAAGGCGGGTGGATGCGAACTTCATGATCTTCTCCTTGGCTGTGCGGCGTCTCTTTCCTTGCTTTTGTGCCATAGCCGTGCTGACAGCGTTGTGGCAGCAGGAGTCATCAGGCATGCGAAAAGCGGATCGGCTTTTTCAGATCATCCAGATTCTTCGACGGTCGAGCCGCCCGGTGACCTCGTCCGAGCTTGCGGGGGAACTCGAGGTCGCGCGGCGAACCGTCTACCGCGATATCGCACACCTGATGGCCCAGCTTGTTCCGATCGAGGGCGAAGCGGGGTTCGGCTACGTCCTCGATCGCCGATATGACATGCCGCCCCTGATGCTGACGCCCGACGAGATCGAGGCCGTCGTGCTCGGCGTTCAAATGGTGGCAAGGTTGAATGACGCGGCCATGCGGAATGCCGCCGGCGATGTGATGGCGAAGATCACATCGGTCATGCCGCAGGATCTTCTTCCCTATATTGACCAACCTGCCGTCGGCATCAAACCGGATGATGTCGTCGGCGGCGATGCGACACGCGATACGCGTCCGCTGAGGTTGGCGATCAGGGAGGGCCGCAAGCTCGAACTCGACTATCGCGCGGCGGATGGAACGATCACCCGCCGCATCGTCTGGCCTGTGCTTCTCGGCTATGACAACACGCACAGCCTGTTGATCGCGTGGTGCCAATCGAAACAAGCCTTCCGCCATTTCCGCACCGAACGGATTCTCAAAGTCGAGATTCTCAATGAAGCCATCGGCATGTCCCGGAGCAAGCTGAGGCAGCAATGGCAGCAGTGGCGCGATGCCGAAATGCGGAAATCCCGTGGGGCGCAGTGATCGTTGCGCGTATCTATGACCTTTTCCCAGTCCCCCAATTGTGTCGTTTGCGCATCACTTTCCGTAAGGTTGTAAAAACCCGCTTGGCAACGGCAATCTCATTCGCTACAAAATGGTCACCGTTTCAGATCGAACACAAGGGAGGCGTTGCATGACACTAGCAATCATCGAAGTCTTCCCGTGCGGAATGTCCCGACAGTAGGTCATTTCCATTCGCGGCCCGCCTTAAGCGCGCGCCATGCGGTTTCACTTCCCTCACAGCCCAATTTGATCTGACGGGATCAGTTTGTCTCCCGTTTGGGCTGTGCCATCCAACTCTCTATTTTGAGGACCGGCCGCCGAAACGGGGCCGAGCGATTAAAATGACTCGCAAGAAGCTCGATTTCCGCGCCGATGCTTATCGCCATGTGCTCGGCTTTGTTTTCCATCATTGGCGCCACCGGCCTGTCCTGGTGGGCGCGATCATCGTGCTGGTGATTGCAAGCACGCTGGCCGAAGTCATGGTGCCGGTTTTCTCCGGCCGGATCGTCGATGCCATTGCCGGCGGCAATGCGGCGGATGGTGCGCTCAGCGCCTTCGTCATCGTCGTGGCGCTCGGCCTGACCAGCGTGGCGCTGCGCTGGTTCATCTTCAACGGCATCATCCGGCTGACGCTGCGCACCATGGCGGATGTGGTCAATGACGGCTTCCACAAGGTGCAGCGGTTCTCCACCGACTGGCACGCCAACAGCTTTGCCGGTTCGACGGTGCGCAAGATCACCCGCGGCATGTGGGCGCTCGACGCGCTCAACGACCTGCTGCTGGTCGCCCTGCTGCCGTCCATCGTCATGCTGGTCGGCGCCAGCATCGTGCTCGGCAGCTATTGGCCGGTCATGGGCCTGATCGTCGCTGTCGGGTCGCTCGTCTATATCGGCGTGACCGTGGCGCTTTCCATGGGTTTCGTGTCGCCGGCGGCAAGGCTTGCCAATGCCTGGGACACCAAGCTCGGCGGTGCGCTGGCCGATGCCATCAGCTGCAATGCGGTGGTCAAGGCCTTCGGCGCCGAGAGCCGCGAAGAGCGGCGGCTGAGCCATGTGCTCGCCAGATGGGACAGCCGCACGCGGCGGACATGGAAGCGCGGCACATTGAGCGGCACGATCCAGGGCTTCATGATGGTTTCCATGCAGGCCGGCATTTTGGGAACGGGCCTGGTGATGTGGCAAAAGGGGCTGGCGACACCAGGCGACATCACCTTCGTGCTGGCGATGTTCTTCGTTCTGCAAGGCTATCTGCGCAATGTCGGCCAGGACATCCGCAACCTGCAGCGTGCCGTCAACGATATGGAAGAGCTGGTGCTGCTCGACAAGATGCCGCTTGGCATCGAGGACAGGCCGAACGCCACGCCGATCAGGATTGGCGAGGGCGAGATCGTCTTCGATCGCGTCACCTTCCAGTATGGCGCGCATCCCACTCCGCTTTATGAGGACTTTTCGGTCACCATCAAGCCGGGTGAGCGCGTCGGTCTGGTGGGGCATTCGGGCTCGGGCAAGACGACCTTCGTCAAGCTCATCCAGCGCCTCTTCGACGTGAAGTCGGGTGCGATCCGCATCGACGGGCAGGATATATCAGGGGTCAGGCAATCCAGCCTGCGCGGCCAGATCGCCATCGTGCAGCAGGAGCCCATCCTGTTCCACCGCACGCTGGCGGAAAACATCGCCTATTCCAGGCCGAACGCCTCGCGGCGCGAGATCGAGCAGGCGGCGAAACAGGCGAGCGCCCACGACTTCATCATGGACCTGCCCAAGGGCTATGAGACGATGGTGGGGGAACGCGGCGTCAAACTGTCGGGCGGCGAACGGCAGCGTGTCGCCATTGCCCGGGCCTTCCTGGCCGATGCACCGGTGCTGATCCTGGACGAGGCGACCTCGAGCCTCGACAGCGAAAGCGAAGTGCAGATCCAGCAGGCCATGGAACGGCTGATGCACGGCCGCACCACGCTTGTCATCGCCCACCGGCTGTCGACGGTCAGGGCGCTGGACCGGCTGCTGGTCTTCGACAAGGGCAAGATTGTCGAAGAGGGCGACCATCAGGCGCTGATCCGGCTCAAGGACGGCATCTATCGCCGGCTGTTCGAGCGGCAGGCGCTGGAACTGACCAAGGGCCTGGTGGCCTGAACCGAAACGCCAGAGCGATGCTCTGGCGTTTCCTTTCTGCATTGGTGTCGGCGTGCGCCATCACTGCGCACGCGGGCATTGGACGATCAGCGAAAACCGCCGCTGGCGGCCAAGCGCTCGCCGGTCAGCCAGCGGGCATCGTCGGAAGCGAGGAAGACCGCGACGCCGGCGATATCGTCCGGCTGGCCGGTACGGCCGAGCGGCGTCTGGGCCACCAAGGTCTGCTCGAAATCCGAGCCGATGACGCCGGCGGTGTGCGTACCTTCGGTCTCCACGATCCCGGGCAGGATGGCGTTGACCCGGATCTTGCGCGGGCCGAGCTCCTTGGCAAGCACGCTGTTGATGCCCTCCACGGCGCCCTTCGTGCCCGTGTAGACCGAAGAGGCCGGCGGCGCCAGGCTGGTGACCACCGACGAGATGTTGATGATGCTGCCGCCCTCGCCGAGATGCTTGGCCGCGGCCTGGGAGGTCAGCAGAACGCCCAGAACATTCACGTCGAAGATGCGCCGATACTGCTCCTCGGTCACCTCTTCGATCGGCGCGAATTCATAGACGCCGGAGTTGTTGACCAGCACGTCGAGCTTGCCGAACTGCTTGACCGCAGCATCGACC
Organism: Rhizobium sp. BK008; assembly: GCF_014197345.1. Lineage (NCBI taxonomy): Bacteria > Pseudomonadati > Pseudomonadota > Alphaproteobacteria > Hyphomicrobiales > Rhizobiaceae > Rhizobium > Rhizobium sp. BK008. Next base: position 202,088 of record NZ_JACIFK010000004.1, read on the forward strand.
AGTCCCTGTGCCTGTTCGGCTTTCGAAACATCGCCCTGGACCGCGATGGCCTTGCCGCCGGCCGCGTGGATCGCCTCAACCACGGCGTCCGCTCCGGCCTTGCTCGAAGCGTAATTCACCACCACCTGTGCACCCTCTGCCGCAAAAGCCTTGGCAATCGCAGCGCCGATCCCTTTGGAGGCGCCGGTGACCACGGCAACCTTTCCCGTGAGCTTAGCCATATCGAATTCCTTTTGACTCGGACGGCCGTCGGGAGTGGCGGCCTTGTTCCGTAGTTCAGAAATTCGGAACTATTGATCTTGATGTCAAGTGCGGCTATATAAAATTTATGCGACCGCTCTTTCACCCAGCATTAGAGGACATCCGGCCCGAAGCGATTCTCTATGCGCTTGCCGATCCGGAGCGCGCCGCAATTTTCGCGCAGCTTGCCGGTGCTGCCTGCGGCAGGACGTGTTCTGCCCTCGCGGAGTTCGGGGAGCGCGTCATCCCGAAGTCGTCGCTGTCGAATCATTTCAAGGTATTGCGGGAGTCGGGGCTGATCGTCAGCGAGCGCCAGGGTGTGGAGATGCTCAATCAAACCCGCTGCGCGGAGCTCGACGAACGCTTCCCGGGCCTGATCAAGGCCATTCTGACCGCTTACGGCCAGTTTCCCGGGCAGTTGAAGGGGCGAACGCCCCCTCAATAGTCGGCATTGCCGCCCGGTCAGAGGACCGAGACGTTCTCAGCCTTGGACTTGCCGGTCTTGCGGTCCTGTCCGACCTCGAAGCTGACCTTATCGCCTTCGCGGAGCGAACCGCCGCGTTGCAGGGCAGAGACGTGAACAAACACATCCTGTCCGCCACCCTCAGGCGTGATGAAGCCGAAGCCCTTGTCGTCGTTGAAGAATTTAACCGTACCCGTTGGCATAAGAGCCTCCTGTTTCGTTCGTCCGGATTGCGAAGCGGACGCTACAGCGCCAGCGCTCGACTATCAATGGCGAGCATGCAGATCACTGCTATCTGGGCTTCAATTGTGCCCATGATTGTGACCGAGAGAGCGCGTCAAAGGACGCAAGCGCTCTAAGCCTTGCCCAGATGCTTCGGCCAGAATTGCTGATGGACTTCGGCGGCTTCGTTTTCGAGGTTCGTCGGGCCAACCACGGTGACGTTGCGCGCGCCGGTTTGCAGCACCGCCCGGCTCGGCACGTTCAAGCCGATCCCGGCGATCTCGCCAAGCCGTGTTTCCGAGCAGGCAAACACCATGCGCCCGATGCCCGACCAGTAAATCGCCCCGGAGCACATCGCGCAGGGCTCGGTGCTGGTGTAGAGCGTGCAGTCAGCGAGAAACGCCGTGTCGTAGTGCTGTGCGGCCAGTTTAACCAGGTTCATCTCGGCATGGTTCGTCATATCGTGGCCGGTGAAGACGCTGTTTTCGGCGCGCAGGATGACTTCGCCGTCCTTCACCAGCACCGAGCCAAATGGTTCGTCGCCGCCTTCCATCGCGGATTTCGAGAGCGCGATCGCCTCGCGTAAATACGGCTCGTGGTTTTCCATCAGGGTCCCCCCGCTAGAGCGAGATGATCTTGTCTTGAATCGGTGGGATTTCCAAGGCCGCAAATCAGATTCAAGTTGGCGATCTCTAGCCACAACCGTCATTTTCTCTCATCTCGTCGCGGCGGCGCTCACGCCGACATGTCCTCGCTCCAGCGGCGTTGCATCTCCTCGGGCGTGACCTGCTCGATGGTTTGCGACAACATCCAGCGATGACCGAAGGGATCAAGCACCTGCGCCACCCGCTCGCCAAAACTCTGGTCGGTCGCCGGGCGCAACATCGTCGCCCCGGCCGACAGCGCCTGCGCCAGTGCGGCGTCGGTCGACATCGTGTCCATGTGGAAAGTCACCGGCGAGCCTCCGACGGTATCGGGAGACAGGGCGCCGAAGTCCGGATATTCGTCCGCCAACATCATCAGCGTCTCTCCGAAACGCAGCTCGGCATGGCCGATCCGCCCGTCCGAGGGATCGGTCATGCGGAAGACCTCCGTGGCGCCGAAAGCCTCCTTGTAGAAGTCGATGGCGCGTGCCGCATCCTTGACGATGAAGTAGGCGCTCACTTTTCGGGCAAAACTCGGCATGGATGATCCTCCTTGACTGGTTTCTTTAATAACGTTACGTATCGTAATGATATGAGTCAAGAGCGTAGTGCAACACCTAGGAAAAGAGGGCGGCCGCCAAGCGCTGCCGCGCAGAGGCGCGCCCTGGAGGCCGCCCATGAAATCCTGATGGCCGAAGGTTTCGGCCGCATGACGATCGAAGCCGTGGCGGCGCGGTCCGGTGTCGGCAAGCCGACGATCTATCGCTCCTGGGCCAATGCGCAGGAACTGGCGATGGCCGCACTTCTGGTCAACCGGCTCCCGGAAGCCGAGGTTGGCGGGGCCACGGCACAGGTGGCTCTCGGCGCGCAGATGAGCGGACTGGTGACGGCCTTTGCGAGCACGCGCGGGCGGCAGATCACCATGGCACTTGCGGCCGCCGATCCGGAAAGCGAATTCACCAAGGCCTTCCGCAATCAGGTGATCCTGTCGAGCCGCAACGCCGGTCGTGTCATCCTGGAGCAGGCTCTGGCTCGCGGAGAGATCGTGGCGCCGCCTGATATGGAGGCGCTGCTCGACATGATCTACGGACCGGTCTTCTTCCGGCTGCTGGTCGGCCATCGCCCGGTCTCGCCGGAGTTCGGCGATGCGATCGTCAAGACCGCGTTGCGGGCCGTTGCTCCGTCGGGCACGTGAAATCCTCACATCGCCATCGGCGGCGCCAGTATCCCGCCTGCCGGCTGACCGCCGCTGCGCAGGCGGCCGACCAAACGAGCTAGCCGCGATCGTCACCCGGCTCGCCGAGGTGGCGCTGGACCCACTTGATCTCTTCCGAGGCGGTGCGCCCGAAATGCCGTTTGAAGTCGCGGCTGAACTGCGCCGGGCTGGCGTAGCCGACCGAAGCCGCGACCTCGGCGATCGTTCTCGTCCGGCGCGCGATCATCAATCTTGCTTCGTGAAGCCGCATCGCTTTGACATATTGCATTGGGCTGTTGCCGGTCAGATCCTTGAAATGGACATGATAGGAGGGAACGCTCATGCCCACCTCTCTTGCCAGATCGGTGACGGCAATCTCCAGGCCATAGTTTTCCCGCAACCAGGCCAGGCTCCGGATGATCTTTCCGGATCTGCCTTTCTGCTGGAGGGCGGCGATCATTGCGCCGCCTTGCGGACCGACCAGGACCCGATAATGCAGTTCGCGCAGAAGGCCGGCGCCAAGCACGGCAATCTCAACGCTGCTGCGTAGCGCCGTCAGCAGGCGCAGCAGGACATCCTCGATATCGCCATCCATCCTGCTCGACACGAGGCTTCTCGGCTCGTCGCCCGGCAGTTCGGCATGCTGTTCCACCTGCAGCGCGATCTCGGCTGCCATCTGCATATCGAACTCGACATAGACCGCCAGCAATGGCCGCTCGGGACTGGCCGTCGACGTCATCCGAAATGGGACAGGCAGCGACACCGCCAGATAATGCTCCTCGTCATAGAGGAAGACCTCGCCTTCGAGGATGCCTTGCTTGCTGCCCTGCAAGACGAAAACCGCGCCGGGCTTATAGAGCACCGGGATGTCGTGGAGCACGGCTTCGGTGCGCAAGATGCGGACGGAATTGAGCGCGGTCGGATTGTATCCGTGACGCGGCGCGAGGCCTCCGGCCAACGCGACGATCTCTCGCCGCTTCGACCGGTCGCGATCGCCTGACATAGAATTTGGCAACATATTCAGAGAATCCGCCATCGAAGCACCGGGTTCTTCATACTATTTGTCAAATCCCATCCTCAATCAAGGAATGTTTGCCGATGTCACGAAAGACCTTTTTCATCACCGGATCGAATTCCGGCTTCGGGCTGGCCATCGCGTCTGCGGCAGTCCAGGCCGGCCACAGGGTGATCGGCACCATGCGCTCGCAAGCCTCGCGCACAGCGCTCGCCAAAACCCTGCCTGGCCTGCGGCCGGTCCTCTGCGACGTCACCGCGTTCGACCGTATCGATGATGTCGTCCGGCAGGCGGAGGAGGAGCATGGGCCCGTCGACGTGCTGATCAACAATGCCGGCTACGGCCATGAGGGCGTGCTCGAGGAGTCGCCGATCGAAGAGATGCGGCGGCAGTTCGACGTGAACGTGTTCGGCGCCGTCGCCGTTGCCAAGGCATTTCTGCCACGGTTTCGCGCGCGACGCCGCGGGTTCATCGTCAACGTCACCTCGATGGGCGGCATGATCACCATGCCCGGCATCGCTTATTATTGCGGCAGCAAATTTGCGCTTCAAGGCATATCGGAGGTGATGCGTGCGGAAATGGCTCCGTTCGGCGTCCATGTGACGACCCTTTGCCCCGGCTCCTTCCGGACGGACTGGGCCGGACGATCGATGGTGCGCACAGCGCGGTCCATCGCCGACTATGACGCCCTTTTCGATCCGATACGCCAGGCGCGACAGGCCGTCAGCGGCAAGCAGCTCGGCGACCCCGCCAAACTGGCGGCGGCGGTGCTGGAGCTGGTCGAATCCGATAATCCGCCGCCGCAGCTTCTGCTCGGCAGCGACGCCCTCAGCCACGTGTCGGACAGGATCGCTCGCCTGCAGCAGGAGATCGAGGCGTGGAAATCCGTCACCGTCTCGACCGACGGCTGAGGGCAGAGGCTTTGCTTTCCGCTTCAACGCGGGATCATCAGCCAGCTTCAGTGGATGATTTTCCCGGCCGCCTCCAGCTTCCGCCTGAACGCCTGTTCCTGTTCGAATGTCTTGTGCGGGAAGTGTTCCCAACACCACCAGCGCGTCGGCACGGCCGGGGATGGGCTGTGGCCCCAGCCTCCCCATTCCTTGCAGCGTGTGCCGTCGGCAAGCCGGTGCTCGCAATAATGCTCGACGATCACATTGGCGCCGGGCGCGCTCGAATGGCCTTCAATGCTCATGGCTGCGCCATCCTTGATTTCCCGCTCTTGATGCTCTCATAGATCATTTCCAGCCGCCTCGAGGCGACATAGGCGCTGTCCTCGTATCCGGCCGATGGCCAATCCAATCGATGGCTGCCGTCAGCCGCCACGATCCAGAACCAGCGATTATCGATCCCTCCGCCTGCCTGTGACCGGAATATCCTTCCGATCTGGGTATCGCCGTCAAAAGCGACGTAATCGTCGCCGGCTTTCTCCTTCCAGGCGTGCCGCCATTTGTACTTGATTTCTCGGCCACTGACATGTTCCCACGATTTCCATGTGATTTGTTCTGGCATGCGTCGTCCTGTCCTCTCGCGAGGTATCTCTTTGACCGCATCGTTGATGGATGGCTCCCGCCCGAGCCGGTGAATTCAGATCAGCGTCGGTTCCGGATCGGGGTCGATCGGATCGATGATGTCAGCCGTGTCATTCTTGGGCGAACCCACATTGCGGCCGATCGGCCACATGGTCATCAGCTCCGCCGGGAACGGTTTCATCAGGTCGTTCGGGTCAGGCTCCGGCGACAGCCAGCGCTCGTAATCCTCGCGGTGCAGGACGACCGGCATGCGGTCATGGATCTGCGCCATCATCGCATTCGGCTCACAGGTCACGATCGCAAAGTTCCGGATCTCGATGCCGGCAGGATCTTTCCATATCTCCCAGATGCCGGCGAGCGCGAAGGGCGAGCCGTCGGCCATGGCGATCGCATAGGGCTGCTTGTTCTTGCCCGTGCCGAAGATATCCTTCCATTCGAAGAAACCGTTGATCGGCACCAGACATCGCCGCGATCTGTAAGCCGAGCGGAACAGGCCATTGGTGGCAATGCCCTCGCAGCGCGCATTGATCGGCGGCGGCCGGCCACCCGGCTTCATCCATGCCGGCATCAGCCCCCAGCGTGCCGAGGCGAACACCGGCCCCATGACATCCGGCTCGCGGACCATGTCGCGAATGATGATCGGATAATCCAGCGTCGGCGCGCCGTTATAGCGCGGAAATCGGTTCCCGAGCGCATCGATCGCGCCGCGCTCTGCGAAGGCGAAATTGCGCACCAGTTCCTCAAGCGATGTCTTGATGTAGACGCGGCCGCACATCCAGAACTCCATTCCGCATATTAGATGTTCTGATTATGTTCTGGGTATTGGAGGCGAGTCAAGGCCGGTCGCTACAACCGACGCCGCCAACGCTTTTCGCCCGTATCAAGGCGAAGTCCGTCAAGCTCCGACCAAGGGGATGGAGAAATTCCGCATTTGGCTTGACAGCCTTCCTACTGGAAGGTAGATCAAAAGCCATGAGCAACCTTTTGACGACGTCCGACGAGATCCTGGCTTCCGCCCGCGCACTGATCATGACCGGAGGCTATAACGGCTTCAGCTATGCCGATATCGCTGCCGTCGTCGGGATTCGCAAGGCCAGCATCCATCACCATTTTCCGAGCAAAACCGACCTGGTGCGCACGCTTGTCGTGCGATATCGCGAAGATGCCGAAGCGGGTATCGCCGGCCTCGAGCAGCAGGTGCGGGATCCGCTGGCGCTTCTCCAGGCCTATGCCGGCCACTGGGCCCAGTGCATCGAGGACGCCAGCAGGCCTTTTTGCGTCTGCGCCCTGCTGGCGAGCGAACTGCCGGCGCTGCCGCCGGAGGTCGCGGCCGAGGTCAAGGCGTTTTTCCGCTTTGCTTCGACATGGCTGACCTCGGTGATGGAACGAGGTTTGAAGGACGGGAGCTTGAGACTGTCGAGCGAACCGCGCGTCGAGGCTGAGGCCTTCATGGCCTCCGTCCATGGCGCCATGCTGTCAGCCCGGGCTTATGGGGCTCCGGAGATCTTCGCCACCATTCTGGCGCCCACCTTGCAGCGCCTGTCTCCGACCGCCACTCGATAAGATCTCCGGCGACATAAGCCCGGAGCGACTCCTATGACCAGTGAAACTACCAACTAGTAGGAAGACAAAATGACCAGAGCTATTCTCCCCGCCAATGATCAAACCACCATCGCATCTGGCGATCGGGAACAGTGGCTGACGCGCTACTATGTCTCGCGCGCAGCCTTTTCCGCAATCTGGGTGGCGGCGGCTTTGACGGTCGGGCGCCAGTCGCCTGCCCTCGCGGCGGGTTTGCTGATCCTCTATCCGGCCTGGGATGCCGCCGCCAACCTGGTCGACGCAGCCCGCAATGGCGGCCTGGCAAACAACCGCAGCCAGGCGGTCAACGTCATCGTCAGCGCGGTGACGACAGCTGCCGTGATCGTCGCGCTGACGATGAGCATGAACTGGGTTCTCGGCGTCTTTGGCCTGTGGGCCATCTTTTCCGGGCTGCTGCAGCTTACAACCGCGATCCGGCGCTGGAAGACCGATGGCGGCCAGTGGGCCATGGTCCTCAGCGGCGGTCAATCCGCGGTGGCGGGGGCCTTCTTCATCGCCCAGGCACGCATGCCGGAACCGCCGTCCATTGCCAATATCGCCGGATATGCCGGCCTCGGCGCCTTCTACTTCCTGGTTTCGGCCGTCTGGCGGAGCGTCACGCAGATGCGGCGGAAGCGGGCCTGAGCCGTCATGCCCGCGGCCGATGGCGGCCAGAGTCCATCCTCGGGACAGGCCCTGGGAAGACAGAGCGCGGGGTGAACGTCCGTGTCGTTCACACCTGCGCCCCGCCGCTATTCCAGAATGACGACGGCTTCAACCTCGAAGAGCATGGGGTCGATCGCCAGCTTGGGAACGGGGATCAGCGTTTGCGCCGGCAGGGTTTCGCCGAACATGTCCTTGACGTTCCTGGTCAACACCTCAAGCTTGGACATGTCGTGATCGACCACGAAAACCGTGAGCTTGGCGACCTGATCCGGCCTGGCGCCGAGCCCCTCGAGAGCGGTGCGCAGATTTGCGTAAGCCTGCTTCACCTGGACGGCGAAGTCGGGCGATAAGGCCCCCGTCCCGTCCTGGCCGCCCTGCCCGGAGATATAAGCGAGCCTGGCCTCGCGGGGCACGATCACCGCCGTGCTGTAGCCATTCGGCGTCGGGTCGTAGAGGTTTTTCGGATTGACGATCTCAAGCTTGAGATCCTTCGCATTGGCTGTCGTCGCAGTGGGAATTGCCATGGTCATGATGATGAGCCCTCCGATAAGCAGATGATTGATTGCGCGTGACATGATTTTTCTTTCGGGATCTGGGGATTGCGAGGAACGACCCTCGCGGCCGGCAGGATTGAATGACTCGTACAATGTACGATCCAATGTCATCGTACGCTGTACGAGTCAATCGGTCAGGATCGACATTCCTGGCATTGTCGGTTTAGATCGGCGTTCTGATCACTAGGGAACACGGATGGCAGCCAAACGCAGCGGCGCTGAGAGCAAACAGTCTCGACGGACGGTCGCCTCACCCCGGCCCGGGCAGGCGCCGCGCGGCGAAGCGCCCCTCTCGCTGGAACGGATCGTGGCGAGCGCGGTGGAACTGCTGGATGCCGAAGGCCTCGACGGCTTGAAGATGCGCCGGCTCGCCGATCGCCTCGGCGCGGGCGCGATGAGCCTCTATTGGCACGTCGGCAACAAGGAGGCGGTCTTCGATCTGGCGCTCGACGCGGTGCTCGAATATCGCCGGCCGCCTGAGATCGTCGCGCCCCAGGACTGGCGCGGGGAAATCATCCATATGCTCGAAGACTGGCGCGCCGGCATGCTGCGCCATCCCTGGTCGGCATCGCTGTTGCCACGCCGGGCGCTCGGCCCGAACATCCTCAGCCGCCTGGAACTGCTGGGCAAGACCCTGTCCAAAGCCGGTGTCGCCGACGCGGATTTGAACGTCGCGATATGGTCGCTCTGGAACTATGTGATCGGCGCCACCATCACCCGGGCGAACTTCGAGCTCTCGGACGACGACAGGGCCGCCGCGCAGAAGCGCCTGACGGATCTCAGTCAACACTATCCGACAATCGAACGTTCCCGCCTGCTGCTCGACAATGATTGGGACGGCGCCTTCCGCAAAGGCCTCGATTTCCTGCTCGACGGCCTGGCTCCGAGACAATGAGCATTCGTCATCATCACCGCCGGATCCAGTCGGCGGAAGCGCGCAGGCACCCATCACCGGGTCATGTCGATTGCGGGCCTGCAACGGCAACTCTCGACCTCCTACGGCGGTAAAGTCAAACTTCGTACCGGCTTCGCTCAGCTTTGCCAGACCCCAAAGGCTGGCCTCGGGACCGTCCCCGGCACGGCCGTCACAATCAGCCACCGGGAAAGCGCCGGTTTGCAAACCGACATTTCTGCGGCCGCGTAGGAACCGATTGGCTTCCCAAGCGCTACACTAGCGGAGCCCCATGAGGTTCACACTCCAATTTGGCCGAGTGAGCGATGAAAAATGGCAAGGCCGTCGTCCTGGTCGTCGAAGACAGCACGATCATTCGGATGGGTGCCGTCGATCTGGTGCTCTCTGCGGGATACGAAGCGCTGGAGGCGTGTGATGCGGACGAGGCAATTCGCATTCTTGAGTCGCGAGACGATGTCGATCTGGTCTTCACCGATGTTCAGATGCCCGGCACGATGGATGGCATCAAGCTATCTCATTACATCAGGGATCGGTGGCCGCCCGTCAGGTTGATTGTTGCATCCGGCGAAGCCATCCTCGAAGAGAGCAGTCTCCCCACCGGCAGCCGGTTTTTCTCCAAACCCTACGACAACCACGTGATTACCGACGCAATGGCCCATCTGCTGTCGATCGGGAATGATGAGTGGATAAATTAAGTGTTTTCTCCCCCACAAGCCATTGTGGGCGCGTTGTCGAAGACGCCGAAGTCCGCAGCGATGTTGAAAACATCACCGCGCGAACCGCAAAGTCGATCGTAGCTCTCGCCCACGACCTGTCGGTGTTTTTGTGGGCGCATATATCCTTTGGCCGGGGGAAGCGCATTTCCTCAGGAATTTCCTCAGGACGTGGGAGACCGAGCAATTTGTCGATCGTCTCTTCTGAATTCAGTCACGGCTGGTCGCTACGACGCAATTCGCGGCGCGCGCTATGACACGGAACTGCCGCGCCTCAAGCCGCGCGTGAGCGCGACCCGAGAGCTTGCTGAAGGCGGCCGGGCGGGCCGCCTCGGCTCCATCAGGCCGTACGTCTGACCATTCTGGCAACGGCGATCAGGATGCAGGCTCCGATGAAGCCCGCGATCAGATAACCCAGCCAGCCGCCCAGGACGACGCCGAAGAGCGACAGGATAAAGTTGGCGACGATGGCGCCGACAATACCGAGAATGATGTTCATGAGCACGCCCATGTTGCTCTTCATCAGCAATTCGGCGAGCCAGCCGGCAATGCCGCCGATGATGATTGCGGCGATCCAGCCGATACCTGCATTTTCCATAGCAATTCCCCATTGTGAAATACGCCGGCTATCGCGTCTCGCAGGTCGAGCTAAACCGATTACCAAGCGACAAGACTATAACCTTCGGCGGCGCCAGTTGGTTCCATAAGCCCCCGCCCCCAGCGGTCATGTGCGCCTCGCGATCTGATCCGTCATTTGTCGGCCGCGGGCCAATCGTTGGAAGGTTCCTCTATCACCTCGTCGTCCACGGGATCGAGGTCGCGCTCAAGGGCTGCGCGCAGATTGCCGATCTCCTTGATGATCGCATCGAAGACGTCCTGCTGCCTGGCCCCGGCCTCAACGCAGTCGTCGACGAGATGCGCCAGCTTGGCGCGAAGCCCGACTTTCCAGTTATTTTTGCTCATGACCTTCTCCTCCTCTGTCCGACAGTTCCCACCGCCGTTGATAGCCGGGCGGCGGCTTCCGCCTGGCGTTTCGTTGCACATCGCCGCTGTTCCTGACATCGATCGGCGGCGTCGACGATCGTCATTCATCCCGCTTTCTTGCGGACGCTTCGGCCCGTGGCGCGGCTTGTCGCCGTCGTCCAGAGAAAGGCGGGAAACCATTGGCGCCCGGTGCGCCTGTAGCCGCTCCTCCCCCATCACCTTACCAATCGGTAAGTTGTGGCCAAGCCGTGCTCTCGGCTAAATCTCGCCATCCAGGCATGCCGGGGATCGGGCTGATGCGAATCCTGCTTATCGAGGACGATACGAAGACGTCCGATTATATCGCCAAGGGCTTCTCCGAGGCAGGGCATGTCTGTGACGTCTTCGACGACGGCCGCGACGGGCTGTTTCAGGCGCAGCGCGAGGCCTATGACGTTATCGTCGTCGATCGCATGCTTCCGGGCCTCGACGGGTTGGCGATCGTGCGTTCACTTAGGGCTGCCAAGGTCGGCACACCGGCGCTGTTCCTGACGTCGATCGGCGGCGTCGACGATCGGGTCGAGGGGCTGGAGGCGGGCGGCGACGATTATCTGGTCAAACCCTTCGCCTTCTCCGAGCTCCTGGCGCGCGTCAATGCACTTGGCCGCCGCCCGCCGGTGCAGGAGCAGAGGACGGTGTTGAAGGTTGCCGATCTCGAGCTCGATCTGATCCGCCGGGAGGCCCGCCGCGCCGGGCAGATGATCGAGCTGCAGCCGCGCGAATTCACCCTGCTCGAGGTGCTGATGCGCGGCGAAGGCCGGGTCATCACCAAGACGATGCTGCTGGAACGGGTCTGGGATTTCCACTTCGATCCGAAGACCAGCGTCGTCGAGACCCATATCAGCCGGCTGAGAGCCAAGGTCGACAAGCCGTTCGAGGCCCAGCTTCTGCACACCGTCCGCAACACCGGATACAGCCTGCATGCGCCTCGAACAGGATGATTTCAGGCCCATCGGCGTGAAAATCTCAAATCCTGTTCGCAATCTAAAGAGCAAGAGCATGATGTCGTCCGAAAACCGCGCACACTTTTCGGCATCATGCTCCAGCCTGCGCAGGAGCACGCCGTTCCGGCTTGCCGTCACCTTCGGCGTGCTCTTCGTCGTCGCCTTCATCTTGAGCGGCACGATCATCTATCACATGCTGCGCCTCGGCCTTGCGCGCGATCTCGAACAGTCGCTGGGCGAGATGAATTCGCTGATCGTCTCGACCTACGAACCCAATGACACCGAGGATCTGGTCAACACGCTGAACAATTATGCGAGCTTCCAATCGACCTCCGACGGGCTTTATTCGCTGACCGATGCAGGCGGGCGCAAACTTGCCGGCAATTTCGCCGCACCCCGCATCCCGAACGGCGTCTATACCGTCACCTCAGGCGATGTCGGGCTGAAAGGGCATGAACGCTATCGGATGCAGGTGTCGACCGTCGGCCCCTACAGCCTGGTGGTGGCGGAAAACTTCAACGATGTCGACGAGATGCTGAGGATCGTGCTGGTGAGCTTCGAATGGGCCGCCGCGATCGTCGTGGCGACGGCGATCGGCGGCGGCGTCTTTCTTGCCGTTCGTGCCCAGGCGCGGCTGGACAGCGTCGCCCACACGATGAACGACGTCTCGCACGGCGCGCTCGACGCCCGCATTGCCATCAGCGGCAACGGCGACGATCTCGATATGGTGGCGCTCCAGATCAATGCGGCGCTGGAGCGGCTGCAGAGACTGGTCGAGAGCATGCGGCAGGTGAGCGCCGACATCGCCCACGATCTGAAGACGCCTCTCAACCGGCTGCGCCTGACGCTGGATGCCGCGGTGGCTGGAAATGACCGGCAGGCGGATGTTTCGGCTCTGCTGGACGATGCGAGACACGAGAGCGACCGGATCAACGCCACCTTCGAGGCGCTGCTGCGCATTTCCCAGATCGAGGCCGGCGCCCGCAAGGAGCGTTTCCAGGCGACCGACATCGATGCCGTGCTGGCCGTGATTTCCGAAGTCTATGTCGATGTCGCGGAAGATGCGCGCCAGTCCTTGACGATCGCGGAGCGCTGTCCCGCGCTCATTTGGGGCGACCGCGATCTGTTGACGCAGATGATCGCCAACCTGGTGGAAAACGCGATCAACCACTGCCCGGCCGGAACCGACATCACGGTTTCGCTCCGCCGCCAGGGCGGCCGCGCCGTCCTCTCGGTCGCCGATAGCGGCCCCGGCATTCCCGCCGGCGAAAGGGACAAGGTCTTCCGGCGTCTCTACCGGCTCGACAAGAGCCGCACGACACCGGGAAGCGGCCTCGGACTCAGCCTCGTCAAGGCCATCGCCGAGCTGCATTCGGCTGACATCACCATGGCGGACAATCATCCCGGTCTCATCGTTTCGGTCAGCTTCCCGCTGATGCCGGGGGAGCGGTTCTAACCGCTCATCCCCGGGGGAGCGGTTCTAACCGCTCATCCCCAGGGGAGCGGTTCTAGCCGCTCATCCCCAGGGGAGCGGTTCTAGCCGCTCATCCCCGGGGGAGCGGTTCTAGCCGCTCATCCCCAGGGGAGCGGTTCTAGCCGCTCACCCTCCAAGCCGCGAGACGGCGCAAGCGGCGCGCAAACCGGCGCACCTCAGCGGCCGTGCGATAGGGCAGGACGCTCCATGGCCGGCGGCGGCCAAGCCGGTATGCCGAAAGCCCTGCCTGTATCTGGGAACAGGGATCCGCCCTTTGGCTCACCGGCGCCGGCTCAACGAAGCAGGCGCTCAGCCCCTCATCGAACTCCAGATCGAAGGCGAGATCATAGGGCAGGCACATGGGCAGAAGCGCGCCAGCAATCCACCCGGCCGCGTTGCGATTGATCAGATAGGCGCCGGACCCCTTCTCGCGGGTGAGCGCGATGGCAAGCGAGCGCGACGCGGTCAGCGGCTCCACCTTGTGCTTTTTCCCGGAGCTGACGGTGGACAGACGCAGGATGTCCCAGCGCGCCTGGTGCTCGAGGGCGGCATCGAGCAGCTCGGCCAGATCGTCATCGAAATCGAGATCGTCTTCCAGAATGAGCGCGAACTCGGCATTGCTGGCGAGGAAGCGCCTGGCGCATTCGACATGGCTGAGATAGCAGCCGATCTCGAAAGGGTTCGGCCGGCGGCCGTGCCGGCTGAGATAGGCCGCTTCGTCGAAGCCCGGATGCGGCAGGCTTAGGCCCGCGCCATCGACCGCGGCCACGCGCTCGAAGGCAAGGCCGACGCTTGCCAGCAGGCGCTCCATTCGAAATCTGCGCAATGGCGCACGGTCGAGATTGATCAGGTAGGTGTTGACCCGCAGGCTGACCGGATGAATGGCCGGCATAAGGGCGGCAGGTGCGGCGCGCATATTCATGAGAGAGCTACCTCGACTTGGCAATGACGGCGCCAAGCTGCGCTCCAATCCTCACGGGGACCTCGCCCCAGCTATACATTTTCGTAAAGTGGCCGGCAGAGTGCCCAGGCCTGCATTCTTACGGATTGGTATAGTCCCGGCAAAGGACGCGTAAGAATGCCGCGCTACCAGCTCTCTTGCGACACGCAGCGGGCCCTTCCCTTCCCCCGATCAGAATGCAACCAACGCGCCTTCGATGACGATAGCGACCCACTGCGTGCCGCACCGGATGATCCTTGGCTTGAGCACGCCGCTCAGCGCCCTCACCCACCACAGACGGAGACCAACGATGAAACCACGTGCCAGATTGCTGCCCCTGCTTGCCGGAGCTGCCATTCTCGCCTGCTCGGCCGGAACAAGCTTTGCCGCCACCGTGATCAATGTCACGGAAGATGGAGAGGGCGGCGGGGCGATGTCGCTGAAGCTCGACCCGCCAACGGTGAAAGCCGGCCCCGCGACCTTCGCAGTCCACAACGATGCGATGACCGAGCAGCATGAAATGGTCGTCGTTCGCCTGAAATCTCCGGACCTGCCCATCCCGGTCAACGCCACCAAGAATCGCATCGATGAATCGAAGCTGAAAAGCCTGGGCGAGGTTTCCGATCTGAAACCAGGCGCCAGCGGCAAGCTGAACGCCAGGCTGACGCCGGGGACCTACCTGCTCTTCTGCAACATGAAGGGCCACTACGAAGCCGGGATGCAAGCCAGGCTGACGGTTACGCCGTAGGGCGTGCGACTGCCCGCTCGGCGGCGAACAGCTCTCGCCGCCGAGCAGCGAACCGCAGGAAAGGCCAGCGCCGGACGATGAAGGAACCGCTCCCGCCTCATTCGCCGGCATAGCGATTCCCTCTTGGCGCGGCCCGTCCGATTTGCAGGCCTCTGATGGCGGACGGCCTGCCGCAGACATGACAAAACGCGCTTTTTGCGCTACTACTTGACGCCGGAAATGATTGTCAGCCAGGGGGAGCGCCATGACCTCGTATGACTCTGACAAGGCCGCCAAACTTCATCGCGAATTGCATAGCCACCTTCCGCCGGCACCGGCGTTGCGTCTGAAGGCCCTGGAAACGGTTCTGACCGAAAAGGGCTTTCTCGGTGCCGATGCTGTCGACATGTGGCTCGACAACTATTCAGAGAATGTCGGGCCGATGAACGGCGCCAAGGTGATTGCACATGCCTGGACGGATCAAGCCTTCGCCGATCGGCTGGCGGGGAATGCGATCTCTGCTTTTGCAGAGGTGGTGCCAAGCGTCGAGCCGGACTACAATCTGCGCGCAGTCTTCAACACGCCGGATGTTCACAACCTGATCGTCTGCACCCTGTGCTCCTGCTATCCGCTCGGCATCCTCGGCATGTCGCCTTCCTGGTATAAATCGACCGAGTACAGGGCGCGTGCCGTCCGCAATCCTCGTGGCGTCCTGCAGGAGTTCGGCATCGTGTTGCCGGAATCCGTAGAAATCAGGGTATGGGATTCAACATCCGATCGTCGTTACATGGTCATTCCGCAGCGGCCCGACGGGACCGAAGGCTGGTCGGAACAGCAGCTTGCCACGCTCGTCACCCGCAACTCGATGATCGGCACGGCCAGGGATCTCGCACCGAGGGCCAGTTGATGGATACTATCCACGATCTCGGCGGCAGACAGGGATTTGGGCCGGTTTTACACCAGTTCGATGATGACCAGCGCATGTTTCCTGAAGAATGGAAAGCACGTGTCTGGGCGATTGCGATGATGTCGATGTCGAAACTCAGCCAGGAAGAAACCGGATGGACGCTCGACTGGTATCGCCACGTTCTGGAACGGTTGCCGCCCGACCTCTATCTCCGCTTCGACTATTTCGAAAAGTGGATGCTGGCAATGATGGTCACGGCGATCGATGAAGGCATTGCAGATGTCCAGGAATTCGTGGACGGGCATGCAAGGTCTGCGACGATGCAGTTGCGCCATATGCCGCCGCAGGCAGAGAGCGCGAAAACCATTGATTCCTTCAAACCCGGCGACAAGGTCCTCGCCAAGCGAGACAGCGGTTCGATGCACACCCGTTTGCCATCCTACGTGCGAGGGCGCCGCGGTATCGTCGAAAGCGTGACAGGGCCGCAGCCTCTGCCGGATCTTTCCGCGACCGGCAGAATTTCCATCGAGCAGACCTACGCGGTTCGCTTCGATATGAAGGAGCTTTGGCCCGAAGCGGCTGACAGCCGCGACGTGCTGCTGATCGACATGTGGGAGAGCTACCTTGACCCGGCCTGAGATTTCCCGTGCTTCTCTTCGATCTCGCGACCGAAATCCCGCCTTCCAGGAGCAATGGCATGCGCAAGTCGTCGCGATTGTCGAACTGCTGCTCGCTTCGGGAAAACTGGACCCGGAGGACTGGTCGCAAACCCTGGGCGCGGAGCTCGAAAAGCGCGCACGCGCTGGCGAGACCGACGACGATGCGACCTATTACGGGGCGTTCAAGGCGGCCCTCGAACTTGTTCTCGATCGTACCGGAATAGCGTCTTATTCGGAAGTGGATCGGCGCGAGAGCGCATGGCGTCAAGCCTATCTCAGCACGCCTCATGGCAGGCCGGTGGCGCTCCCAGGCTAATGCACCGAGGCCGAGACCTGAGTTCAAACTTTGCCGACGCAGCGAACTCTGACTATACAGCTCGATCGGGCAAACTCCTGCCCCTCAGGCATCCTCGAACAGTCTCTGAAAAGGGGAAAATCTTGGCCGAGAATGATTATGATGCGTTCGCGGCGGCTTATGACGCCGATAACGAGGTCAATGCCTGGAATGCCTATTACGAGCGGCCGGCTATTCTTGCCCTGGTTGGCGACGTCGCCGGGCTTTCCGTGCTCGATGCCGGATGCGGCGGCGGGGCGCATGCGGCAGCGCTGATCGAACGCGGGGCTGTTGTGACCGGGATCGACGCAAGTGCCGGCATGCTTGATATCGCGCAACGTCGCCTGGAAGGGCGCGCGCGCCTGCTGACCGCTGATCTCAACGAGCCCTTGCCATTCGGGGACAAGGCTTTCGACCTGATCCTTGCCTCGCTCGTCCTGCATTATCTGCCCGACTGGTCGAGGCCGCTTTCGGAATTCAACCGGCTGCTCGCGGCAGGCGGTCGCCTGGTTTTTTCCACGCACCATCCCTTCATGGATCACGCCTCGACCGGCCGCGACAATTATTTCGAGACCTACAGCTTCGATGAGACCTGGCAGCGCGGCGGAAGGGAGATCGCCATGCGCTTCTGGCATCGGCCGCTGCACGCCATGTTCGAGGCGCTGAAGTCGGCCGGATTTCAGATCGACATCGTCAGCGAGCCCCAGCCCGACCCGCAAGCCCGCACGCTTTTTCCGCAGGCCTACCAGAGCCTGACGACCAAGCCGCGGTTCCTGTTCTTCTCGGTGGTGAAAGCGTGACGACGGGCGCTGGTACCGGGGTCTGTTGACTCTCTCGGGCGTGGTGTTCCGAGGTCGCGGAGCTATCCCTGCCTTTGAAATAGCACCGCCAGACGGCGGCTTGCGTATCGAAGGATAAGGCTGCTTTACCGCCCTTTGCTGCCGTTCGAGGTCGATCCAAGGAACGTGCTATGTGTTAGGATGCGGCCCGAAGGCGGAATGCGACAGACGCACTGCGAGGGGCGGTGTGATCGCACCCGAATTTGCGCGACCGAGAGCCGACGTTCAAAGGGGAGACGAGGACGATGCCGACACCACAGCAACCCAGTCTGATAGTTCGACAGAAATCCCCACCGAATATCGAGTTTCCGTTTGCGTCGCTCTCCGATTGGCTGATCCCGACCGAGCAGTTCTTCGTGCGAAACCATTTCCCGTCGCCGGACCTCGATGCGCGAGACTGGAGATTGCGCGTTGGCGGGGCGGTGGAGCGGCCGATCGAACTTGACCTCGACAGCATCAAGGCGATGCGGAGCACGACTTTATCAGCCGTCGTCGAGTGTGCAGGGAACGGGCGCGTCTATTATGAGCCGCCGAAGGAGGGGTTGCAGTGGCAGAACGGAGCCGTCGGCAATGCCGCGTGGACAGGTGTTCTTCTGCGCGAGATTTTGGAAATGGCGGGCGTTAAGCCAACCGCATGTGAGGTTCTGCTCGCAGGCGCCGACAGCGGCGTCGTCGACACGAACAAGAAAACGGCTTCTCCCGGCCCCATCGCTTTTGCGCGCAGTTTACCGCTTGAGAAGGCCATCGCTGACAGCACGATCCTTGCCTATTCGATGAACGAGGCGCCGTTGACGCGCGATCACGGCTACCCGCTGCGCGCGGTCGCGGGTGGCTGGTTCGGCATGGCTTGGGTCAAGTGGATCACGGATATCACGGTTGTGGAGCAACCGTTCCTTGGCTACTGGCAGGCGCGCGACTATTTCCGCTGGGAGCGCAACCTCGGGGAACCCAGGCTGGTCCCCCTTGCGGAGATGGAGGTCAAAGCGCAGATCGCGCGTCCGGTCCAGGGGGCGCAGCTCATCGCCGGCCAACCGTACCGGATTTTTGGAGCCGCCTGGAGCGGAGAGGCTCCTATCCGGCAGGTGCAGGTCTGCACCGGAGATGGCAGGGGCTGGCGCGAGGGAAGGCTCCTCGAAACAGAACGTCCCTTTGCATGGCGCTTGTGGGAGTACATGTGGACCCCTGAAGAAGTGGGGCGATATACACTGCGATGTCGCGCTGTCGATGGGGCGGGGAGCGTGCAGCCCGAGCTCCAGCGTTCCGACTGCGAGAGCTACGCGGCCAATTGGATCATTCCGGTGGAGGTTACGGTCGTTCCCGAGCCACAGACGTACCAGGAGGAATTCGTGATCTGATCACCCGCTGGGGCGGAATGGCGGCTTTTGGCGCTTTGTTGCCGTGACGCTTCGACGGCAAACCCCGATGGCAGGGCTGCTTCTGTGCTTCATCTTCGAAAGCGGACGAGATCTTCCAATTCACTATCACCCATTGACGTGAACCGGTTTCACCCCAATACGGTCAGGCCAGCCAGACAGACAACAGGAGTGCAAAGTGAGCGAACCGACCGTAGCCGATGCAACAAACCGCATTTATGAGTCGCTCCAGGCTGATAACGCCGAAATCGACGCGCATATCGCCACTCTCAAGGCGGCGTTGACGCGGGCGGGTTTAAAAGAGGCCGTATTCGACCCGGCCAGGCTCGTGCAGAATAACCGGTCTGGCAGGAAGCGAATGCAGGCCTACTTTCGGCAGCGCGGTGTCATGGTGACATTCTCAGCCTCGTGAAGCCTTCCCATCAAGGCAGACGGCTGTAATCACCCTCCGTGGGGCCCGACACCACGCATTGGCGTCGGACGCGGAAGGTCACGTCGAGGTACCTGGCTCCCATGTTTCAACACCCGCAATCAAAGATCATCGCTCAAGACGCGTGCCATCATCCATCTCTCCAAAGTGGATCTTGAATCAGCGCTGTCACTCACAATCGATTCATCGATCGCAGGATCTGCTCTAGCCTTACCGGGATCGAGCCACTGGTCTCTACCGTCGTGAGGCCGATGGGAACGGAGAGGCTGCCGCAAGTCTCTTCTCCCCTCGGGGAGAAGGTGCCGGCAGGCGGATGAGGGGGCCACATAGCACACCCTCCCAAAACAACCTGTCCTGCGACGCCGTGCCCCAGCACCCTGAACACGGTCGAGACAATGCCGTCGCGGCCGAAGCCCGCATGGACGTTGTTGAAAGACCGGCTTCGCCGGTCCCCTCATCCGCCCTACGGGCACCTTTGCCTGGGTCGAGCCACCGGTCTCAACTCGTCCTTCGGACCCCCGCTGGGGAGAAGAGGGAATCGAGATGTCGCAGCATGCCCCCCGCCCCGCTCCCATCCGTGTCTCCACGCCGCTGCTGATGGAGGCCGAGCGTGGATCCTCGGGTCAAGCCCGAGGACGACGGAGGGTGGGGTGAGCTTTGGAGCAAAAACAGCGATGGCGGATGGGATATGGTGGCTTCAACGGATTAGCCCGACTTTTCTGCGGAAGCGGGGATCGACGCGCAGCCGACCCGCCGACTGCGGCCACAGGGGCCGCTTCACATGGCATTAGGCGCTCCACTTCTTGAGAGGGTCGCGCGCCGCGCTTCATTTGCTTCGATCAGCGCAACAATGTCGCTAACTTCCCATAGCTTGTCAGTAATACCGGCGGCCATCGCAGGCGTCATCCGCAGCGATTTATGAATGCGGACGAAATTGTAATGCATGAAATGCAAAGCGACCGCATAGGCGTGGTTTTCAACTTTCTTTGAAAAGGCATTGGGGAAGCGCTTTGACCGACGCATATGCATGGTTAGGCTCTGGCGCTCGACGGAAGACTTGTTTGCAAACGTCTGGTCGGGATTGCCGATGATCAGTATCTTCTTTGCGCCAATGCATTCATCGAAGGATGGACGAACGCTCACGCCATGCTTCGGGGGCGGGCCATAAATCTTGACCAACATCGTGTAGTCGATATCGGCGCCAAAGGCTGCTTCGACAGCTTCAAGATAGGCCTTGTGGCCATCGGTCGTAAGTTGGATTCGATTGGCGATGCGGGAAACAAGATCTTCCATGAAAGCCGCGCCATACTCAGCATCGCGGCCACCGACGAGATAGGACACGATCAGCTTGCTATCAACATCAAGCGCCGTCCAAGTCCATGTGTCGCCAGCCCATTCCAGCGCCGACTCGGCATCCTTCACATTCTTTTCCTTGCTGTAAGCGAACGACCAGATTTCATCGCATTGAATGCGGCTCGTATGGATACCTCGTATAGTCTGATCGTGGTACTCAGCACACACTTTGCCTGCATCAACCAAGAGCTTGGCAATCGTATTTTTACTCATCCCCATGACACGTGTGATCCCGCGGATCGACTGCCCTTCACACAGCATGTCAAGGATTTGAGAGCGGGTTTTCTTATCGAGCTTGTTCATGACCTGAATATATCAAACTCCTGATTTTATCCAAGCATAAGTGTCAGTTTAACGCATTGCGTTCAGTCGACTATTTACATCATCTGGGAGGTGATTTAGTATGATTCCGCATGAAGATAGAGTTCGCGGACAAAAGCCTCATGCGCATCTGCACAGATGAAGCCCACAAGCTAGGGCTTCCATTTGCCGTGATAAAGACGGCAAGGAACAGGATTATTCAATTGGAAGCCGCAACTGACGAACGCGATCTGAGGAACCTCAAGAGCTTGAACTACAAGAAACTGCAAGGTGACAAAGAAGATTTGAGGCAGATCCGTATCAACGATCAGTACCGGATCGTCTTCAGCTTGTCGGGGGATGAGAAGCCTCCAGTCATTACTATCACTGAAATCGGCGACACCCATTAAAGGAGGGCACGACACATGAATTTTGCTTCAAGTCTATCCGATGTGCCCCATCCCGGAGAGTTCATTCGCGAAGAGCTAGAGGCGCGTAGCTGGTCGCAGCGCGATCTGGCATATATTTTGGGCATTCATGAACAGGCCGTAAATCTGATCACGTCTGGAAAGCGCGGGATTAGCCCTGAAATGGCGAAAGCGCTGGGGAAGGCATTCGATGTTTCTGCCGAGTACTTCGCTAATTTGCAGAAGGCGTTTGAAATGTCGAACGCACGTGAACCTGACCCGGCCATCGAGAAGAGAGCCCTTCTGCAAAGCTCTTACCCTGTGCGCGAAATGATAAAGAGAGGTTGGCTGGCTGATACTGACATTGGGCTTCTAGAAGCCCAGATGCTGCGGTTCTTTGGCAAGAATTCCCTGTCTGACGTTCCCTATATGGCGCATGCGGCGAGAAAGAATACTGACTATACGACCACTACACCGGAACAGATCGCGTGGCTATTTCGGGTCCGTCAGATTGCGTCGGAAATGATTGTAGCATCTTACTCCGAGAATAAGCTTCGCGACTTTGTTGCTCTCATGCCGCGCCTAATGGTCGATCCTGAAGAGGCCCGACATGTGCCTAGGCTTTTGGCAGATTGTGGAATCCGATTTGCGGTGGTCGAAACCCTCCCAAAGGCAAACATCGATGGGGTTTGTTTCTGGTTGGACGAGAAGTCTCCTACGATAGGGATGACGATCAGACATGATAGAATTGATAATTTTTGGTTCGTCTTGCGGCATGAATGTGAACACGTATTAAACCGAGACGGCCAAGGAAATCTGGAAGATCAAAGTGTTGATGATCTCGATGGTGAAAAAGGTGGCACTGGCGATGACCTACCAAAGGTCGAGCGGGTTGCCAATATAGCAGCCGCCGAGACCTGCGTTCCACAAGACCAGCTTGAGTCGTTCTATATTAGAAAGTTCCCCTACATCTCCGAAAAAGACATGTTGGGATTTGCAAGGCGAATACAGCGACATCCTGGGATCGTCGTTGGCCATCTACAACGCAAAATGAATCGGTATGACTGGCTCACCAAGTATAAAGTGAAGGTCCGTCATCACATCATGGATAGCGCCGTCACAGACGGCTGGGGTGTTCCCGCAAGCGTATCACTTTGAGGAAGGCACTATGGCCAGTTACAAAGAACAGCTGCAAAAAGCATGGCATGCGTATGAGAAGGAGCACGGCTCGCTCCCTGCCACGACCAGGGAGGCCGTACAGTGGGGCGTGGAGCGGGGAATGATCTCCATGCCTGAAGTGGACCCGTTTGCAAAATTGTCTGCTGATATGGCGGATGCCCTTCGCGAAGAGTATGCAACCGATGCCGAGGGCCGGCGCTTCCGCGTAAATCACGCGGTGCGTGTCTCCAAGGCAGGAGTTCAATACACGTTCTGGGCGATGATGACAGATGCCCCACGCGGGCACATGCAGAAAGCGTTCATACAAAGACGCGAGCAAATCGTCGGTGACTGCGTGCAATTGGCCACGGACGTCGAGGCATATAATGCGATGAAGGCTGATCAGCCCCCAATTCCGATGCTGCTTGATTTCCGGGATGACGTAGAAGAGCGTCGCAATTGGGATGAAAAGAAAGTCGCTTAGCTCTTCTTCCATCTAGCGGATGCTGCTATTCGAGCGATTTCTGACCTTTGCACAGGCGTTAGAGATTTCGCCCGCGACGCCCCGCCCTTCAAGCCACGTTTTCTCGCGCTGGCAAGTGGCTCCTTATCTTGGGCTTCTCCCGTTGCCAAATCCACAATGACCTTGGCTAACTGGTTCGGGTCGCGAGGGCGTTTAGGATGGCTAGGCATGAAACACCTCGCCGCATTTGCATCTGACGAGCGTTTCCTGCCGATAATTTGAATATTTTTCTAGCGACATTCCCTCTGGAAAACTATCGATCATGAAGCCGGGATGGCGCATGAATGCGTAGTCGTTCTCGGAAACGAGCGCAGTTCCGGAATTTCCGCATTGAGGACAAGTCAGTTTTATCTCGAATTCGTCCCTGCTAGCCATTTGCCAAATATCACACGGTACCCGGTAAATTCCTAGCTCACATAACCCTCGCCCCGCGCAACGCCGTCAACCCCCGCCGCAACCACAGCAGCTGCTGCGGCGGCATCTGCCGCAAATGGTCGTAGTCCATCACCGTGACATTATAGACCGTGCTCCTGACCTGCGGTCCATCAGGGCAGCGCAGCAGGATGCCCTGCAGGGCCATCATGCGGTTGCTGGCCTTGCGGGCGCGGTCGGCGTGGGTGTCGGTCACCTCGCCTTCGTGGCCCTTGACGGCAAAGAGCGATTGCGCCCTCGGGCTGGGGGCCGGGATGCCTGTGGTCTTGTGGTAGCGGGCGATTGCCTCGGCATAGTCGTCGCCGGCCTGGCGCTGTTCGGCGGTGATCAGGCCGTCGAGGAAGATGCGGCCGAGGGTATAGCCGGCAAAGGGGCTCTTGACCGTCTCGTCGGCCACCGTCCTGTCAAAGCCGTGGATGCGGCGGCGGGCCGATATCGCCACGCTGATATTCTCCTTCTCGGTTTCGAAGGGCTTGATCTTGCCGCAGGGAAAACGCTCGACATTCTCCTTGCGCGGCCGGCCGGCGCCCTTGTTGACCCGTCCTGTCTTCACCTTGGTGGCTTTGCCGCCCATGCTGATCGTCCTTCTATCGAATGATGCCGTTTCTGAGTGCCGCGGCGACCAGCGCCGTATCCTTGAAGACGCCGAGCCGCGCCTTGGCGTTTGATATGTGCGTATTCACCGTGATGTGGGAGATGCCGAGAATGGTGCCGATCTCGGCTGCCGTCTTGCCCGCCGCCATCCAGCGGATGATTTCGGTTTCGCGTGGGGTGACCTTGCTCATGGCTCTGCATAGCCATCGATGCAGGGCACGCGCGGCATCGTCACATGGGCGCCTGATATGGTCACCCGCGTCACGCGGTCGGGGTGGCGGATCGGCTGGACGGGCGGGCCCGCCTTCGGCTGCGGATGCCAGGCGTCCTGCCGGGAGGGAAACCTGTCGCGGTTGCGGGATGCCATGTTGATGACGGTGTTCTTCTTCGAGCCGAACATGACGGCGATTTCTCTGGCCGACAGCCCTTCCTTCCAGAGTTTTTCCGCCTTGACGATCTTGTCTTCCGTCCAGAATGTGATGGTCACCTCAATGCCTCCTCATGTCGTGCGGCCCTTGCAATGATCGGGTTGTCGGGGAACATCCTGGCGAGCTCCCGCTTGGCGTTGCGGCTGCCATTGGCGGCGTCGCGCAGCAGCTGCATCTTGTAGGCGGCGACCTTCGGCTGCGGCCTCTCCGGCTCGGCCTCCATGCGCGGGCGGCTCTCCGCCTCGATCGCCGCCTGCTGATGGCGGCATTGCTCGGCGAAACTGGCGCAGCTCGGAGCGAAGGCGCGGTTATGATCCCGGACCTTTCCGCAGATGAAGAGTTTGGCCGCCTGCCAGACCGCCTCCAGCGGAATGCCCTCGATCGCGACGAGATAGGCGCGGATCTGCATGTCGGGATCAGTGCCTGCGGATGCCGGGAAACCCGAAAGCATCCCAGCTATGATCTTCACCGGAGAGGAAATCTCTTGCGGCATCCACTGTCGTCCTTCTCGTACTGCTGTTGATCGACCCGGCTTCCCTCGCCTTCTCCTTGAGGTACCAGTCGCATTTGATCGCCTGCCAGCCGCGGAAGATCTGCATCTCGGCGGCGCCGACCGGGTCGCCGGTCGCCAGATATTCCCGCGCCTGCATCCTCGCCGCATAAACCGTCAGCGGCTTCTTCAGCGTGCGTTTGCGATGCTCGATGATCGCCGCTGCCAGCTCCTCCCCCAGCACCGGGCTGAGGATGTCCATGATCTCCTGGTTCATTGTGTCCTTCGCCATGCGATGTCCTTTCCCGATTGAGATGGCCGGCCTCAAACCCGCAGCCGCCGTCGGCCGCCGGCGAAATTGACCGGCGTGCCCGGCTTGAGGGGGCGGCGGGGAAGGCGGCGAATCTCCGCGCCGGCATGGTCCTGCTGCGTGGTGTCGCCCTTCTCGGCGCTTCGAAGCGTGTGGATCTCGGTTTCGACAGACGGCACCGCCGTGCCGAGGATGGCAGCGATTTCGATATAGTCCCGGCCGGAGCGGAAGAGCTCGAGCGCGTTCATGTGGGTGCCTTGCTGCGCCGGGGCGGCCTTGAGCTGGAAGCTCATCGCTTGATCCTTCTTTCGAACGCGGTTCGCCGTTCCCGCCGAAGCGGGTGCTGCCAACGTCTTTGATTTTTCACGGATGACGACCGGAGCCCGGCTCTGTTGCGGAGCAAAAGCTCCGGTCGTCTGCCAGGCCGCCGCCTGGGTCGGGCACGAGCGCGCCCGGCGGGCACGACATCGTCGCGCCCGGGATGCCGGCGTCGCCGAGGGAGGGCAACGACGCCAGCCACCGATAGCCGTCAGGGAGGAGTGAGGCTGTCGGGATCGGGGATCGGAAGAGCGCCGGGGGCGATCTCCCGCAGCTCTTTCGGGCTGGTCGGCCGGCTGCAAGTCTCGCAGTGGCGCTCGATCACCTCGGCGATCGACAGCGCCTTGCCGCAATTCGGGCAGCCGGTGTAGCGGGCGGGCGGGGTGGAGATGGTCACAGCGACTCCACCTCCCGGTTGGCGTTCAGCACCTGCTGCAGGGCCTTGGCGAGGAAGGGGATATCCTCGTTGCGAACTGGTATCGCGGACATCCGCCCTCCCCTTGGCCCCTGCGGCCGGTGAATGACGACGCCGGTCGGCACGACGTCCATGGCGAGCCTATCCTCCGAGGAAATGGTGAACCTCATGGCGCCCCTCCAGTCCGAAAGGCTGAAACGTTGTTGATGATGTCGGTGTTTGTCATGGCGATTAGGGTACAATTAATACCCGATATGTCAAGCACATTAGGGCATGACATGTACCTTAATTTAGGGTATTTTTTATATCATGTTGAAAGATCAGGAACAATTTGAACGCGAAGAACGCGCAAAGCGCCTCGTCATGGCCAGGAAGAATGCTGGCTTTGCCGGGCCGAAGGCGATCGTCGATCGGTTCGGCTGGAATGCGAATGTCTACAAGGCGCATGAATCCGGCCGCAACGGCTTCGGCATCGCCGATGCGAAGAAGTATGCCCGCGCTTTCAAGGTCAATCTCAACTGGCTGCAGTTCGGCACCGGCAATGCGCTCGATCCGGATGAGCTGCCGGTCTCCGTCGCCGATGTGCCGAAGATCTCCTGGGTCAGCGCCGGCCAGCTCAGCGAGCAGGCGCCGATCACCGACTTCTCGGAATTCCCGACGGTCGCCGCCCTCGATCTGCCCGATGGCGAATGGATCGCGCTCGAGGTCGAGGGCAATTCGATGAACAAGATCTCGCCGCCGGGCTCGATCATCTTCGTCAATCTGCGCGACAAGCGCCTGGCGCCGAACGCGCTTTATGTCGTCGCCGACGAAACGGGCGCCGCGACCTACAAGCGCTATCGCCCGAACGACAACCCGCCCTTCCAGCCCGCCTCCTACGAGGACGTGCCGCCGCCGGAATTCCAGGGCGCCGTCACCATCGTCGGCCGCGTCCGCCGATCGATCATCGAGATGTAGGGATGAGAGCGCAAGGCGCGGAAACGATGCCGCGAAGCAATCAAATTCAATAGGAAAAACAGAACGATCCGTCCTTCATCTCGCGCCGGCAGAATCTGGTTCTACATCGTCACGGCGGCGGTGTTTCTCCTGGCATACAGCGCGCGCGGGAGATGTACGGCCTGTAGGATTTCGCTCCGAAGCCCGCCGATCCCCAGCTGTGATCACGAGGGATATCGGACCGATGCATCCTCCGAAAGCACAAATTGCGGAAGCTCCGGATGCCGTTTACGCACCACCCGCGACACCGCCACCAGGATGGACCGGATGGCGGCGGGAAACATGTCCTTCGGCAGCGTCTCCTCCCACGGATCGTAGAATTCGGTGATGCCAGGCCTGCCTCGATCACCTCGTCGGTGATTTCGATTTCGCTGCGCGTGGCCCGCCTCTTTTTTCTCGTAGCTTCATACTCCAACTTCAGTTCTCATTCCTCTCTCTTCAGCTTAGGAGGAGAAGGTTCCTGAAGGCTGGTGAGGGAGGGTTCCGGCCAAAGCTTCCCCCTACCCCATGAGCAAAGCCCATGAAGCCGGGAGAGCATTGGCCAAGTCCTGAAGGCCGGAGCCGGGATGGGACACGTGCCAGAGGGGCCATTCGCTTCGCCCTCGTCCTGATTTTCTGACAGCGCACTTAAGGACTTTCGCTTCCCGCGCCGCTGGGCTTCGTCAGCTCGGGAGTTGCACCCGGTCGCCCAATCACTGGCGACACACATACGCCTACGATTCGTACCTCGTCAATCCAATAGGTATTTTTTATACCTTTTTCCGTTGACGCGATCGGGTATAATAAATACCTTAATCTCAGAAGCCGACCAGAGGCGCGAGAGGACAGGCGATGCAGCACATTCGCAAGATCGAGACCGAGGAAAGCAAGCGGGACGCCCGCTGGAATGCGGCGCGCACGATGGGCGACTGCCGCGCCTATATGGCCAACGAGGCCCAGCGCATGGGCGCCCTCGGCTTTGCCTTCCTGCGCCGTCCCGAACATTCGATCCGCGGCCCATCCTGGCTGCGCGGCGCTGCGGCCAGCGTCGAGGAACACTACCGCTATGCCCGCGAGATCATGGGCATCACCGACACCGATCAGCTTTACGCCTGAGGGGAACGGAGATGTCTGCCGCCAATCCCACATCCGAACCATCGACCGAGCGCCCTTCCCGTCCCG
The DNA here is from genome assembly GCF_014197345.1 of Rhizobium sp. BK008. Lineage (NCBI taxonomy): Bacteria > Pseudomonadati > Pseudomonadota > Alphaproteobacteria > Hyphomicrobiales > Rhizobiaceae > Rhizobium > Rhizobium sp. BK008. The sequence continues at coordinate 230,358 of NZ_JACIFK010000004.1, forward strand.
CCGCCCGACGGGCCGGAGCAACCGAAAAGACCGGCGCCACGGCCCGTTTCACCGCCGGGGCGCCCGATCTCCTGGAGGCGCTGGTGGAGGCCGAACGCTTTTTCGACGGCAGCGACGATCACGGCTGCCCGCTTCACCAGAAAATCCTCGCCGCCATCGATACGGTGAAAGGCGGCGCATCATGAGCGATTGCCTGATCAAGGCCTTTTCCGGCTGCGCCTGCCCGCCCGGCGACTGCGCGCAAAAGCCCGTCACCCCGGCGCCGCTCAGCTTCGTCTCGTGGCGGACCCAGGCGATCGCCTGCCTCGCCTTCGGTTTCCTCGCGGCGATCATCTCGGCCGGCTGGATGGAGACACAGTTCAAAACCCGGGATCTGCGATACCAGGAACAGGTGTCATGGAAGTGAGCCAGGGCTCTTGCCGACACCGCCGGTCAGGAGCTGAACTTGATGTCGCTCGCCTTCGCCGCGGTAATGAATGCGCGCCGCACCTGCTCGGGCCCGGCGGCATCGTTGAACACGTCAAGCACAAGACGTTCGGCCGCCTTCGCCGCCGGCGTCTGCTCGGGCCAGTCATTCAGCAAGGTGTTACCGGCCTGAACAACATTATAGACCGTCCTCACCTTGCCATTGATGGTGATCTTCACCGGCTTGAACCGTCGTCGCCTGCTCATGATGCATCCCCTCACGCTGGAAATACGCGACTCAACGAATCACCGCGGGACTCGTTCCGGTTGAGGGACATGCCGTGCGTGTTATTTGTTGATCAGAGAATACCTGCTCACCGGCAAAGTAGCCGAGCGATCAAGCCTCATCTTGGCTCGCCTACCGTCAACGTCACGATCATTACGCTAGCGAGCACTTGAGATGTCTAGCTATTCACCTTGCCAGTTGACATGATCCAACTAACTACCACATTACGGTGAGTCATGAGCACTACCCTCGCAGGATCCCATTAGATGCCCTGGACGCCAGCCAATCCAGATCACGCTATAGACAGGGCGCACATCAAATTCGAGTTCGAAACGCTTCCAGCAAAGGCGCATCATCGAGCTTCCGAAATTATCCGCTCGGCAGCCGAGAGCCTCGGCATGACCGATATCGTCAGCATTCAAACTCCTCAAGTTCGGATACTCGCTACGCCTGATGGGGGCACGCAATTTGTGCCCGAGCAGCCGTCCAATGCCGCCAAATCTTTTAGAAAGCTTTCTGAAAATGGCAGTGTCGAATATGCAGCAATTTGTGCGTCTGACCACTTAGCTTTCGATGTCAGGATTTATGACAGTTGGGCAGAAATATTTCTTCGCCTGAAAACTTGTCTTCAGGAGGCCATCCGCTTCGTTCACGAAGATGTTTCGAGCGTGCAGGGTGTTCGATTTGAGTATTGGGATCGGTTTGTTCGGAAAGAAGCGGATGGCTCCGACTTCCTGTCTGGTAACTCCCTCCTTATACCTCCGCTGTTCGCTGGAGCGGACGGGTCTTGGCATTCGCATGTTGGCTTCTTCAAGAATTCCGGAAACAAAAGGATGTTGCTGAACGCTAACGTCGATATTATGTCTATTTCAGACTTCGTTAATAATGATGGAGGACCATTGATCCCGCCAAGTGTAGAATCTCTTTGTCGAATCTATACTCTTTGCTTGGTTACAGCCCATCCCTCTCCCTATTTCGGGGAAGCAGATGAGTGTATTGCCGCAGCAGATCTAGCTCATGATGAACTCAAAGCGATGCTAGGAAATATCATCAATTCGCAACTCGCATCCGAAATTAAACTCTCAGCAGAGAACTTCGTAAGATGAAGCCGGTAACTGCCGCCGTTCATTCGGACTATTTTGGAGCCGCAGTCAGCCAAGGTGATGACGCCTCGTTCTGGGGTTTCCTGACGGAGGCTCCGACAGCATTGGCTATGCGCGAAGATCGATATGGCTGGTCGGCTCCTGCTTTATCGGAGTCCTCCATAGAAGATTTTTTAGACATCCCTACACGCGCAAATGTACTGCACATCGCTCATCTGAGGTCGCTCAAGGGTCTTGTGAAAGAAATCGATCGATTCTCTCAGCGTGCCGTGGATTGGGACGGCGACGATGGGGTGGCCCCTAATGCTGAGGCGGTCTCGGAGGCAAAGTTATTTCTTGCCTTCTTGAGTAATTCTGGCTGTTTGCCCCAAAGCACCTATTCGCCAGGTGACGGTGAGATCAATTTCGAGTGGCGAGCCGCGAAACGCTTCACAGAGGTCGGCTTCAGCGGAGACGGTATGATCAGTTGGTTTCATCGTGATGCACACAAGGAGATTTTTTCTGACGAGCCTTTCGATAAGAGCGATATCAGTAAAAATCATCAGCTTCTTAAAGTCCTTGGTGTCGAGGATGACAACGGTTGATGATGGACGTCGCTGTCCCTTGTCTCCTGGGCCAGTTCAATCTTCTGAGTTCATTGCACTAGGTTTGTATTCCCCTGATCTGATCGACAAGACTACGGGAAAGATAACCAAGGAAGCTCTCAAAACTGATGTGCTCAAAGCTCAAGCTCATGTCGACTTGTGCGGAGATTCTAGCGGACTATCGGTAGCAAGGCTTATTGGGATTTCTTCCGTAGATGAGCTCAAGAGCACAATAGGCCAGATAGCAGCGCGCCCGAAAAATAGTGGCGTACCTCGTGAAGTGTTTGGCCACGCTACAGTTTTGGTAGACTGGCTAATGAAGAACGGAGCGGCTGTTCTTGATGATGGCAAGGTTGGCTTCACTTCCCACGCCGTAGTGCGGACCTCAATGGGTAAGGCTGAAGTCAAAAAGCTTCGTGAAGATCTGATAAACCAGTTAAACCGAAATGTGGTACGCTGGTAATTATAGGAATCTTTTGTTTTCATGACCGGTGAAGCGGTTGGCGCGGCGTACGTAGGCTTCAACTGTTGAGCGGGCGGCCGCGGCCGGCGATCGTCCCCTGCCGGTGGAGAACTGACGGAAGCCTAAGCGCCCTTCAGGCTTCCCATCACCCTCTTCATCTGAGCCCATATGATTTGACCGACTTTGGGTGACATATGATCGAAGCCCTGCCGCTTCCATTCACCCACCCCAACAGGCAACGCATCGAACTTGAGTCATGCGACGCAGATGCACCGTGAGCGGTGTGCTGTTCACACTAGCGCGTGAGACGGCCAATCAGTCGCTATTGCTTGCCAGCAATAGGATGATTGGGTCCGTGCTGTACCGCACCCGGGTAAATCCCTGCCAATCTGCCAGCATATCTAGGGAGGGCGCATCGGAAGCGACCTTGTTGAGATTTTCCTGAGTGCAATCGATAGGGTAGAGCCCTTCTGAAAGCCTTCGCCATGTGCACTCGCAATCAAGGCCGATTGCGCTTAGTGCTGTCGAATATGCTGAAATAGAGGACGCCAACATGTTGCCTGGCTCAAGGTTTCCGTGTTGTGCGAAGTAGAACTGCTTTCCGATTTGGTCGAGCTTGTCTTTGATCGTCACATTCGGTGTGAGAATTGTCGCAACCATCGCGACCTCCAAACAGTGATATCCGCCACATTGATGGTGCAACGCGATCCATTCACGTTCATCCGAAAGTGGAGGGACGGTCTGCAAGAATGCTAAGACGGGCACCACGTGTATAACCTCGCGGACCTCGCTCGGAAATTGGGACAGCGGGGCGGCGTCATTCTTGAAAAAGAGATCGCCTGTCTGCGAAAAGAGGCTCGACGGCAGACTGCGTACCGGCACCCTTCCTTTATCGCGAAAGCGCGAAAACACCTCTTCCGTAACGATCATGGTACCAATCTCAAATCAATACGACTGAACACATGGGAAAATATCTGGCACGCATGACGGGCTTTCGCAATGGCCCCTGAGCATCACGGGGTGTGCTTGCTACTGAAGCTCCAAGGCAAGAGCTCATTGATCCGGCGCTGTTTGTGACCGTTGACGATGGCGGTGAGTGTGCTGGCCAGATATGCGAATGGATCGATGGCATTGAGCTTGCAGGTCTCGATCAGCGAGGCAATGGTAGCCCAATTCTCCGCGCCCACGTCATGCCCGGCGAAAAGAGCATTCTTTCGATTAAGTGCTATCGGCCGAATAGTTCTCTCGACGCTGTTGTTGTCGATCTCGATCCGACCGTCGGTCAGGAAGATGCAGAGGCCCTCCCAATATTTGGCGATGTAAGCGAGCGCTTCGCCGAGCGGCGATTTGCCAGCGACACGGGCACGATGCTGAGTGAGCCAGGTTCGCATGTCCGCAATCAACGGCGCTGATCGTTCCTGCCGCCCGGCGAAGCGAGCTTCAGCGGAAAGACCACGTAACTCAGCCTCGATGCGATAGAGTTCACCGATCCGATTCACGCCTTCCTCAGCAATAGGCGCTGAGCCAGTGCGGGTGATCTCGACCAGCTTGCGTCGAGCATGGGCCCAACAATAGGCGAGCTGAATGTTCGGGCCGACACGATCCGGTGCGATCAGCCGATTATATCCGGCATAGCCGTCCACCTGCAGGATGCCGGTGAATCCTTGCAGTATCCGCTCGGCATGTAAGCCGCCGCGACCGGGAGCATAGGTGAAGGTGACACCTGGTGGCGCACCTCCTCCCCAAGGTCGGTCATCACGCGCCAGCGCCCAGAAGTATCCGGTCTTGGTTTTGCGGGAGCCAGGATCGAGGACCGGCGCACGGGTCTCGTCCATGAACAGTTTTGTCGACCGCTTTAGATCGGCAATCAAAGCGTTGAAGACCGGGCGCAACTCGAATGCCGCCCGGCCAACCCAATCGGCGAGTGTTGAGCGGTCGAGATCGATACCCTGGCGGCTCATAATCTGGGCCTGCCGATAGAGCGGTAGGTGATCGGCATACTTGGATACCAGCACATGAGCGATGGCCGCCTCTGTCGGCAACCCGGCGTGGATCAGCCGGGCGGGTGCTGGAGCCTGAGATACGCAGTCAGTGCAGGCACGGCAGGCATATTTGGGACGTCAGGTGACGATGACACGGAACTGTGCAGGAATGACATCCAGCCGCTCGGATACGTCCTCGCCGATGCAATGCAGGCCTCCGCCGCAGGCGCAGATTAGGCTTTCCGGCTCGATGATCTCCTCGACGCGAGGAAGGTGGGCGGGAAGAGAGCCGCGATTGGTAGCGCGTGGTTTGGGGTACGGTTCACCCGAAGGGCTATCGGCCTCGTCTTCGGCATGGACGGCGGCGATGGCCGTTTCCAGGTCTTCCAGCGCGAGATCGAATTGCTCGGGATCGGACTTCTCGGATTTACGACCGAAGGCTGCCTGCTTGAAAGCAGCGACCAACTTCTCCAGCCGCTCGATCCGCTCATCCTTGCGAACTTCACGCGCTTGCGCCGCGATCAGCATCGCCTTCAGAGCAGCAATATCGTCGGGAAGATCGGCGGCGTCCAACATGGTGAAAGTCTATCAAAACCGACGTCGCTTCGCCGTTGGAATTTGCCACCCGAGTCATCGTGCCGCATCTATTCGATGGCATCCGGCGCTCTCGTCTCCACGGAACGGACCCGACGCCAGTCGAGGCCCGCAAACAGCGCTTCGAACTGTGCGTGGCCCAGTGTCATTAGACCATCATTGATGCCCGGCCAGGTGAACGTGTGTTCCTCCAGCCGCTTGTAGGCCATCACCAGACCGCTGCCGTCCCAGTAGATCAGCTTTAATCGATCTGTTTTCCGGGACCGGAAGACGAAGACCGTCCCTGTAAAAGGGTCCTTGTGCAGCTCGTTTTTGACTAGCGCCGCCAACCCATCGTGGCCCTTGCGGAAGTCGACAGGCTTGGTCGCCACCATTATCCGTACTCGGTTCGATGGAAAGATCATGCCGGAACCGCGCAGGCACGCGCGACAGCGGCGATGCGGTCAACAGACGCTCCCTCTTCCAGACGGATAGTGACGGAGCCAACGATGACCTCGGGGCGACTGACCGTTTTGGTCGGCGGTTCCGATACGGGCGGATCGACGATCACTGCTGCGAATTCCACCGCATCCTCAGGTGCAGGCAGAACCAATTTCCCCTGCCGCGCCATCGTCCGCCAGGTGGAAAGGTGGTTCGGCTTCAAGCCATGGCGCTCTGCGACCTCATTCACCATCGCGCCGGGCCGAAGGCTCTCCGAAACGATCTGAGCCTTGACCTCGTCCGGCCACTGCCGGTGAACCTCACGTCCAGACTTCCTGGTCGTGAGAACCTCCAATGTATTCTCCATGGAGAAACTCCCGTTGCTCGTCCATGGAAAGGCGATCACAGATCAGGGCGGCGAGGACAATGTGGGATCGGAACACCGGTTACGATGCACCCTCGGAAAATTCCTCCGCTTGATTCCGTCGGCGCTAATGCCTATTTTGACCATATATGGTCATTTAAGACAGGAGGCCGCAATGTCGACAATCAGCGTGGCAGAGGCGAAGGCGGGTTTCGCAGGTCTGGTCGATGAAGCGGCAAACGGGGAATTTGTGACGATCACGCGGCACGGAAAGCCGGCTGCCGTGCTTGTGTCGGTCGAGGCGGCCGAGGCGGCGAAAAGGGCTTTGCAGAAGCCACGGCCGAATTTCGGGGATTTCCTGTTGACGTTTCCCGGGGGGGTCGAGCTGGAGCGGAACCCATCGAAAATGCGGGATATCGATCTTTGACCGCCTACCTTCTCGACACGAACATCATTTCGAAGTTCGCGCCGGGCAAGGCGCCGCCGTCCGATCCGGTGCGGGCATGGTTTCATGAGCAAGGCGAAGCCGATGCTCTCTTTCTGTCGGCTCTATCGGTCGCGGAGATCGAGAAGGGAATGCGCAGCCTTCACCGGCGCGGCGGCATCGAGCGGGCAAAGCGCCTTTCGACATGGCTGGACTCCATCACCGACAGTTTCGGGGATCGGATCTTGCCCATGGATACCGTTGTCGCGCGCATCGTTGGCGCTCTGGAGGATGAAGCCGCAAGCCACGGCTGTCATCCGGGGCTTGGCGACCTCATCATCGCTGCGACCGCGCACGCCTATGACCTCACCGTCATTACGGAAAACCTGCGGCATTTCCAGCCGCTTGACGTCGCCGTCGATCTTCCCGCCGCGTTCCGGTCGGAATGATCGGCACCATCGCCGATGACGAGCCGTCACTTGATGTCGCTCGCTCTGGCTGCCGTTATAAACGCCCGCCGCAGCTGCTTGGAAGCACAGCTTTGACCGCGGCGCCTGCTCATGGCCGCAGCACCTCACGCACCGATCTGAACCTGATCTAAACCCGACCCTCCAAAAGAGATCGTGATATGGTTGGAGTCCAATTTGGAGAGGGGGCTATGCTGAAAAATCCTATCGTTGGACTGGTGGTTGGCGCGCTCATGGTTTTTGCGACCCACGCGGCAGCGACTGCCGATCCGCTCCCCAAAGGTTTTGAGCGCCACAAGTTCAACGGATCGGTCAGACCGGAGGTCAAGGACGGCGTGACCCGGTTTGAGATATTCGACCGTCAGCGTTCCAATGTCGACTATGGAAATGGACGCGGCGAAAATGATTGCCGCAATGGCAACGTCCGCTCCACGATTCGCTATACGCGAGACATGAGGGTTGGCGAAAGCGTCGAATACAAGTTTGATTTCCGGCTCGATCCGACTTTTGCCTACAAAGGCTGGCACAACAACTCCGCAAATGGCTTTTATCCCGATGGCTGGGACAGCCATTTGCGTTTCGCGTCCTGGGAAGGACCGGCAATCCACAATTTCATCTACATGCTGAAGGCCGACACGCGCAACGGCGTGAACTTTCTCGCCCGCCAGTGCCAAAAACCGGAAGATTTCGGCAAATGGGCGACATTCTCGCTGAAAATCCGATGGGCAAACGATGACAGCGGATGGGCTACGGCAAGCTGCGACAACAAGGTGATCTACGCCGCCGAAGGCGAAGCAACCAACCAGGCTCCGCATTGCTGGGAATCGAACGAGTGCGAGCCGCAATCAAACCGCGACCCAAAATCATTCAACTTCATTCTCGGCCCGGTGATGATGGGTTGGGGCAATGAATGGAAGAACTATGACCATCATACGTCCCAGTTTGACGTGGTGCAGCCGGATGGTATCGGCATCGATGTCCGCAATGTCAGTGTGACCCGCGGCGTCAGCGCCTATTCCGCCGAACAAGCAGTTTTGCTCAAGACGTTGCAGCAGCAACTGGCTCATTTGGGCTGCAAGCCAGGGAATGTTGAGGGCAAGCCTGACAAGGCAACACGGCAAGCCGCTCTCTCTTGCCGCAAGTTCGAGAGCGGTTCGCTTCCCCAAGCGCTCAATCTCACGACACTGCGAGCCTTCGCTGACGCCTATGCCAAGCCGGAGACCGCCAGTCTGCCTTCAGGCAACGCCGCGGCTGGTACCGAAAACGTTTCGTCAAAACCGAGGACCTATATCAAGCTGGGCGAAATGCTTGCCATGAAGACAGGCAAGGACACCAAGGTGAATTCCAACTTCTATGGCAAGATCAAAGGCGCCAAGAAGGGGCAGAACGAGCTGGACTTCATCGTACTGGGTCAGTTCGACTACACCGACAACACTTTCAGCCAGCTGTCATTTCTTCTCCAAGACAATCTCTCCAAGGCCGAAGTGAATGCCGCGGCCAAGTGCGGCTATGGGACGATCAGATTTCCAGACGGCACAGATCATTTGGAGATCGGCATGAAACGTTCAGGAAACTCATTCTCGTCCCCACCAAGAACTGACTGCTTGATTCAAGCGCTCGGCAAACGACCGGCATCGCAGGTTCCCTACCTCACGACCGGGTTTGCCGATCTGGCTAAATCAATGGTTTCCGACGGCGGTTGGAAGAAACTGAGGCATGAAGGTTTGAAGATATTTGTCAAACGTGTTGCGGATGGTGAAATCACAGTCGGCGGCTGAGATCGCAGCACAGCGCCGCACGTTCCAGCGGCGGCGGCTTCTTCTCCACCGCGTTCCGGTCGGAGTCATTCACACCCGCTCGGGCTCACGCCGCACGGATAATGCCGACGAGATAGAGCGATCCCGTGACGAGAACCCATGCGCCCGATTCCGCGGCGCCGGCCAGTGCCTCCTGATAGGCCTCGAGCGGGTCCGGCACGACGATGCTCAGCAGCCCGAGGCTGTCTGCAATCGTCTTCAGCTGTTCCGGCGAACGCGATCTGGCGCCGACGGTGGTGAAGATGATCGACATGTCGTGGCGCGTCATCGTCGATAGCAAGCCTGCCGCGTCCTTGTCTTCCGCGATTGACACGACGGCAATGCACTGAGCGCGGTACTTTTCTTCCTGCGAGAGGTCGCTCAGAACCGCAGCAAGGTTGAAGGGAACATGCGCGCCGTCCAGCACCACGTTGACCTTATCGCCGTGGCTGGTGACGACGGCGATTTTTTCGAGCCGTCCCGGCAGGCGGGCAGCTTCGATCGTCGAGGGATCGAGGAGCTGTTCTCCAAGAGGCTCCGACATCGCGCTTGCGCCCTTTGTCATGACGCCCATTTTTCCGAGGACATCCAGAACCGCTCCCGCCACGGCAACATTCCGCTGCTCAATCGTTGCGTCGGCCGGCACCATGGGGCGTCGCACGGCACAGCCGAGTTCTGCTGCCCGGGCGGATACGACGGCGCCTGCCTCATCCGCCTCCGGCAGGAGTGTGACGACCGTTGTGCCGGGCTTTATGATTCCCGCCTTCTCGAAGGCAATGGCCGCGCGGGTTTTGCCGAGGATTTCGGTGTGCTCGAGATCGATGTTGGTGATAACGGCGACATCGCTTTGAACGATATTGGTCGAGTCCCACCGCCCTCCAAGTCCGGTTTCGAGAACGGCCCACTCCACGCCTTCCATGCTGAAGATCAGCAAGGCCGAAACCGTCAGGATATCGAACCAGGTTGCTCCCTGCGCGGCTGTCGCCTCTCGCCTTGCGTCTTTGAATGCCGCCAGCGCTGCCCCAAGCGCGTCCGCCAGGCGCTCCTCGCCGACCGGACGGCCATCAATGCTGACGCGCTCGGTGATGTGCATGACATGCGGCGAGGCATACCGCCCGACGGAGAAGCCCGCCTGCGCAAGACCCGCCTCGACCAGGGCGCAAGTCGAGCCTTTGCCCTTGGTGCCGGCCACATGGACGATACGGAAGCTGTTCTGGGGATCGCCAAGCCGGTGAGCGAGATCGCGCATCGGCTCCAGATCGACCCGCATATCGCCGCGCGGGCGGCGTTCCCAATTCGTGAGTTGATCAAGTTCGGCTAGACAATTCGCAAGCCGTTCACTTTCGATGCGGGACGACATGGGGCACCTTCGCAAAAATGATCCAGATGCCCAGGCGAGCGGCCAAATTCCCACGCTCCCCGGTGGTATCCACCTTCATCGCCAGTCACGCAGACCTCGATGCTAGCATAGATGAGTCCGAAATCCAGAGCGGCGCTCGTGCGGCCCGCAAATTGCGCTTGGGGCACCTGGATGGAGACGCAGCTCAAAACCTGGGATCGGCTCGAACTTCGATTCTTGCGTTGCCGATGCACCGAGCTTCCGCCAGCCGCGCTTCGGTTATACCTTTCCTGCAGATTATAACCGGAGAAGGACGGGATTTCGGGCGATTGAACTCGCTCCGGTGAATCCGGGGGAATTTTGGCTGAGATTCGTACAAACGAAAAACCCCGCCGAAGCGGGGTTTCTAGCTGGTCGGAGTGGAGTGATTCGAACACTCGACCCCCACGTCCCGAACGTGGTGCGCTACCAGACTGCGCTACACTCCGTGACCAGCGGCGCTTCTATAGAACAGCCTATCTGGTTGCACAAGCACCAAATTCCAAAAAACCGGCGGAATTTTTGACGGGGTTGCAACAGGCGTGGGCGCAGGCGGCTGCAGCAAAAAGCCACACTTCCCGCAAATCGAACGGAAGTCTCAAACGGGCAATTTTCTTTTGCCGGGTTCCGCGCTAAAGGGCAGACGGGACAGGCGAAACCGCTCACGAGGGCGGGCTTCGCAGCCAATGCGCTAGAGATCAGGACGACACGATGAATTTCCGCACCATGACCGCGGCCGGGCTTGCAATTGCGCTTGCCGGATGCACGACCATTCCTTCCGCCGGCAATCCGATCGAGGCCCGCTGGGTCGGCAAATCGGCCGGCATCTTCTTTGCCGCCTACGGGCCGCCGATCAGTGACAGCGAGCAAGGCTCGACCACCGTCTATACCTGGCGTGGCGGCTACAAGACCGTGCGCATTCCGGCGAAATACGCCGAAGGCGCCGACGGCAAGCGCGGCAAGCAGATTTCGTCCGCCCGCACCGCCTATCTGCGCTGCCAGGCGGAAATCACCACCAGCTCCGATTACACCATCCGCGACATCCGCACCGTCGCCGACATCCCTGGCGTCAACGGCCCGTCCTATTGCGCCGAGTTCCTGGCGCCCGAACAGAAGTAACGGACGCTTCGTCCGAAGCAGCTCACAGGCGGCCCGAGTGCCGCCTGTTTTCGTTCGCGGCTGCTGCTTCCGCCGCAAGCCGGCTTCTGCACGAAGAGCAGATTCCGCCAGGTCCGCCGTTGCAGCGGATGGCCCATCGACCCCGCTCTCAATATCCCGACAGCCCGCAACCAAATCCGGCGCAAAAAGGGGCTTGTCGCATTCAGCCCTCCGGCGTATCTATTGCCCGTCGCGAAAAGCGGCTGCCTCCCTTGATCCGCTCAGTGGCGGAGTAAACAGGTGGACGAATGGTCGTCCAGGTGGTCGAGCACACGCCATTCATGCCTTTGCAGCATGGATCGGCCAGCACCTCCCAGAAACCAAACGCCTGATCAGCTCAGGCCTCATCGTGAGTCCATTGGCGCTCGAACGGCGCTCGTGCGCTTGCGTCGACCCGGAACGCGCCATGACCAGATCCCTTATCGTCATTTTCACCGCCATTGTCCTCGATGCCGTCGGCATCGGCCTGATCTTCCCCATCCTCCCCGCGCTGCTGCGCCATATCACCCATGCCGAAAACGTCGCAGCCTATATCGGCACGCTGACCGCGCTCTATGCGGTCATGCAGTTCATTTTCGCGCCGGTGCTCGGGGCCCTCAGCGACCGGATCGGCCGCCGGCCGGTGCTGTTGATTTCGCTCGCCGGCGCTGCCGTCAACTATCTCTTCCTCGCCTTTGCGGCCAATCTGCCGATGCTGTTTCTCGGCCGCGCCATCGCCGGCCTGACGAGCGCCAACGTGTCGGTGGCAACCGCCTATATCACCGACATTTCGCCCGAGGCGAAGCGCGCCCGCCGCTTCGGACTTTTCAACGCCATGTTCGGCCTCGGCTTCATCATCGGCCCGGTCGCCGGCGGCGTCCTCGGTGATCATTGGCTGCGGTTGCCCTTCATGGCGGCCGCCGTGCTCAATGGCTTGAACCTGCTGCTCGCCTTCTTCGTCCTGCCGGAATCGCGCCCCGGCAGCCGGGAGAAGATCGCGCTTTCGGCGCTCAATCCGCTGAAGCCGCTGCACGCGGTGCTGGAGGTCAAAAGCCTGCTGCCTGTCGTCATCCTCTTCTTCATCTTCAGCGCCACCGGCGAGGCCTACGGCACCTGCTGGGCGCTCTGGGGCAGCGACGCCTTCCATTGGAGCGGGCTTTCGATCGGCCTTTCCCTCGGCGCCTTCGGCATCTGCCAGACGCTGACCCAGGCCCTCCTTCCGGGACCGGCAGTCAAATTGCTCGGCGAACGCGGGGCAATCCTGACCGGCATCGCCGGCGCCGCGATGGCGCTGACCGTCATGGCCTTTGCCGGCCAGGGCTGGATGATCTTTTCGATCATGCCGGTCTTCACGCTCGGCGGCATCGGCGTGCCGGCGCTGCAGTCGCTCGCCACCCGGCAGGTCGATGAAAACCGGCAGGGGCAGTTCCAGGGCGTGCTGGCCTCGGTCGTCAGCCTCGCCTCGATCGTGGCGCCGCTTGGCTTCTCCAGCGTCTATTTCCTCGTCCGCCAGGCATGGCCGGGCGCGATCTGGCTCTCGGTCGTCGCCGTCTATGCGCTGGCCGTGCCGCTCATTCTTGCTCTCAGGCTGAAGAATCCGACGCCGACCGCGGCAAGCGGGCCGACGCCATAGGCCACCGCCCGCGCCGCGTGCCGCATGGATCCCAGGGTCAAGCCCTGGGAGGACGGAGGGAGGCGGTGCTTGAATACCCCTCTGCCCTGCCAAGCCCAGGGTCGAGCCACGGGGGCCGGCAGGCCAGCGGGGGCCACGCGAGACCCCCGAACCCTACACCCTCACGCCGCCTCCCCCGCCTGCACCGCGCTTTCCGCCAGCTTCCGCGCCGCGACGAAATCCACCTTGCCGGAGCCGAGCACCGGCACCTTGCCGATATTGACCTCGGCCGGGACCATCATGTCCATGGCGCCCTTGGATTTGGCGAAGGCGAGGAATTCGGCGCGGGTGGCGGTGGGGGCGTCGGTGAGGAGCACCAGGCGCTCGCCTTTCTTGGCGTCGGGCAGCGAGGAGACGACCGACAGCGCGCCGGGCCAGAGCTCGGCGGCCAGCGTCTCGACGGCGGCGAGCGAGATCATTTCGCCGCCGATCTTGGCGAAGCGTTTGGCGCGGCCGCGGATCTTGACGAAACCGTCCTCGTCGATGGTGACGATGTCGCCGGTGTCGTGCCAGCCGTCGGCGAGCGGCTCGAGCACGCCGGGCTTTTCGGCACGGAGGTAGCCGGCCATGACATTGGCGCCGCGCACATGCAGCCGGCCGCCCTCATCGATGCCGGGCACCGGTTCGAGCTTCCATTCCATGCCCGGCAGGATTTTGCCGACCGTGCCCGACTTGTTGTACATCGGCGTGTTGATGGAAATGACCGGCGCCGTCTCGGTGACGCCGTAGCCTTCCAGGATGCGCAGGCCGAATTTTTCCATATAGGTCTGGCGGGTTGCGGCCTTCACCGGTTCGGCGCCGGAGAAGATATAGCGGATCGAGCGGAAATCGTAGGGATGCGCCGTCCTGGAATAGCCGTTGAGGAAGGTATCGGTGCCGAAGATGATCGTGGCGTTGGAGACATAGATCAGCTCCGGCACGATGCGGTAATGCAGCGGCGACGGATAGAAATAGACCGGCACGCCCGAAATCAGCGGCAGCACCGTGCCGGCCGTCAGCCCGAAGGAGTGGAACACCGGCAGGATGTTGAACACCTTGTCGCCGCTGTGGAAATCGATGCGGGCGGCGGCCTGGGCGGCATTCGACAGGATGTTGCGGTGGGTCAGCACCACGCCCTTCGGCGTGCCTTCGGAGCCGGAGGTGAAGAGGATGACGGCCGGATCATCCGCCTTGCGCTTCACCAGCGGCCGCGCCTTGCGCAGATACCCCAGGATCTTGTCCTTGAGGCCGATTTCCGCCCGGAGATCATCGAGCCAGACGATCGTCACCTGCTTTTCCATCTCCTCGATGACAGGTCCGAGCTTGGCCTGGGTGACGAAGGCGCGCGAGGTCAGCACATGCCTGACTTCGGCGGCCTTGCAGGCGGAGAGGATATTGGCAGCACCCGCGGTAAAGTTCAGCATCGCCGGCACCTTGCCCGCCGTCATCACGCCGAGCAGGGTGGCGGCGGCGCCATTGGCATTCGGCAGCATGACGCCGAGATTGGTTTCCGGGAAACGGGCGCGGAACTTGGCGCCGAGCACGGCAGCCCCGGTCAAGAGCTTGCCATAGGTCAGCCGGCCGGTGACCGGATCCTCGACGGCGAGCTTGCCCATGCCGAATTCGCCACCTGCCTGAATGACGCGGTCGAGCACGGTCGACGAGGTATCGGCGGTCTGGAACAACAGGTTCGACATCACCTGATAGAGGGCGGCGCCGGCCGCCGTGCGGCGCTTGCGGCCCTTCAGCTCCGGCGGCACTTCCAGCTTCACCGGTTCGAGAATGGTGACCTTGACCTTGGGGAACAGCCGGCGGCGGATCTTGCCGTTGTCGAGATAGGAGAGATAGCTCTTCTCCAGCCCGTCGATCTTCACCGGCACGACCATCGAGCCTGTTTTGTCGGCGACCATGGCGGCGCCATCATAGACCTTCATCAGCGTGCCGGTCACCGTCAGGCGGCCTTCGGGGAAGATGCCGATCGGGTTGCCATCCTGCACCACCTTGATTAGCGACCGCGTCGCCATCGGCTTGGTCGGGTCGAGCGGCAGGAATTTGCACATCTTCAGGAAGGGGCGCACCCACCAGGCCTGGGCGATCTTGTAATCGACGGCAAAGGTGGGCTCTTCCTCGGTGATCGCAAGCGCCAGGGCGCCATCGAGCAGGCTGACATGGTTGAGCGCAATGATCGGCGCGCGGCCGGCCTTCTTGATATTTTCAAGGCCTTCGACCTCCAGCCGCATGAAGGCGCGGAACAGGATCGAGATGAAATCGCGGAAGGGATTGGTCGGCAGCGTCTTCAGCATCAGCCAGGCGACGGCGAAATTGATGATGCCGAGGCCGATCAGGATCTCAGGAATGGAGGCGCCGAGCGCCTGGATGGCGGCAACCAGGCCGAGGCCGACGGTGATGAACAGGGCCGAGAGCACATTGGCGGCGCCGATGACGCGGGCGCGGCGGTCCTCATGCGCCCAGGTCTGCAGGGCGGCGAAGGTGGGCACGGCGATGAAGGCGCCTGATATGGCCATGCCGGCGAGATCGATGGCGACGCGGATGGTATTCTGGCCGGCAAAGAAACCGACGATCGTCGTCGCGTGGCTTGTGGAAACCAGGCCCCAGAGGTTCCAGGCGAGATCGAGGCTGAAGAGGCCAAGCAGCGCGGTGCCGACCGGGGCCGGCAGCAGCACGATGCGGCCGGACGACATCCAGGCGGCAATGGCCGAGCCGACGGCGACGGCGATGGCAAAGACGGTGAGATAGGCCGGCACGACGAGCTCGGAGCCGCCGAGCAGCTCGGTCACCATGGTCGGCAGGATGGAGAGCACGAAGGCGCCGACCAGCCAGAACCAGCAGTTCATCAGCGCCGAACGCCACAGCCGTTTATCCTCGCGGATTTCCTTGACGAGGGTGTAGCTGGAGCGGATGACATTGCGGTCGATTTCGAGATCCGGCGCCTTGGAGCCGGTCGGCGGGATCATCCGGCTGGCCAGCCAGCAGAGCACCGAAAGCCCCATCATCATCGTGCCGAAGATCAGCACGTTTTCACCGCCGGAGAAGGCGAGCGCGGCGATGATCGTGCCGGCGAGGATGGCGATGAAGGTGCCGCCTTCGATCCAGGCATTGGCCTTCGGCAGGTCGCGGCGTTCGAGGTGATCAGGCAGGATGCCGTATTTGATCGGCCCGAACAGCGCCGAAACGATGCCGAAGCCGAACAGCGCCGCCATCAGCACGAAGATGGAGGAAAAGGCGAGGCCAACGACGGCCAGGGCGGCGACCGCGATCTCGCAGCGTTTCAGCAGCTCGGCGATTTTGGCCTTGTCGTGTTTGTCGGCCAGTTCGCCGCCGAGTGCCGAGAGCAGCAGGAAGGGCACGATGAGGATGACGCCGGCAAGCGTCACCAGGGCAGCGCCTTCGCTGGCCGACATCTTGAAGAGAATGAGGAACACCAGGGTGTTCTTGAGGAAATTGTCGTTGAAAGCCGTCAGGAACTGGGTCCAGAACAGCGGCGCGAATTTCCTGGAGGTCATCAGATTGTGTTGCACGGCGGGTCCCTCTTTCGACTGGCAGAGAAGGCCACAGAGTTGTTACGCAAAAGTTGAATGCGATAACAACTCTGCGCTGTGGTTAACCAAGATCAATCTTCATCGTTACGATTGAACTTGACCAGGAGTTTCTCGGTGCGGGCGTCCTCGACCTTGCGGATCAGCTTCTCGGATTCGGCATTGTCGCGCAGCGTCTTGGTGATATTCACCGTGGTCTGTACCAGCATCAGAATGCCCATGGCGAGATAGCCTTTGCCCCAGAGATCGAGCGGCATCATGTAGAGGCCGAGCGCCAGCATGAAGGCGGCCGAGCCGAAGGAGATGTAGGAGAAGCTGACCCAGCTGGCGGAATGTTTCTGGAAACTGTCGTTCATATCAGTGGTCCCTATGGTTCGATGGATGAATGATTGGATGGATGCAATTTCAGGCAGCAGGCGTGATGCGGCTCTTCAGCCGCGCCAGCACATCATCGGCGGATGAGCGCAGCGGCGCGCCGAAGCCGGCATTGGCAAGCTTTTCGATGATGCCGGCCGGGCGGATGGCGCCTTCCATGTCCTTCAGCGCCGCGGCCGTCAGCTCATTCTGGCTCTGGCGCAGGCGAAGCCGCGCCAGGGTCTCCTCGGCATCGTCAAGCGTGGCAAAGCCCGGACCGGCGACCGCGACATCGAGCTTCTGCGCCTCCTGCGTCGCCCGCGCCAACCGCTCGCCGCGCTGCAGCTCCTGCAGCCGCGCCTCGGAGGCGCGCACGATGCCCTTCAGCTTGTCGATCGCCTGGGTGAACTGGGCTTGCGCCTTCTCAGATGCATCGCGCTCGGCGTCGAGATAGGCGATCGCCTCGGCCGCCTCGCGGGCCAGGCCCTCATTGCCCTTGGCAAGGGCCGCGGTGGCGCGGGTCTCCAGATCGGCGATGCGGGCAACGATCGTTGCGTGCTGCCCCCTCTCCTGCTCGTTCTGGGCGATGGCGACCGCGACGCTGCGGCGGGCCGACTGGATCGATTGGGCGGCATCGCGGATCTGCTGGGAAAGCAGCGGCACGGCGTGGCAGTCGGCGAAAGCCTGTTCGGCATCATGCGCCCTGCCCCGCAACAAAATGGAAATCAGTTTGAACATTTGCTTCCTCCGGTTTATGAACGTTGTTCACAAGAGGCGTTATGCCAGAATCATGAACGTCGTTCAAGATAAATTTTGAACGTCGTTCAAAAAATCGAAGTGGAATGGTTAATGGCCGGCAGACGAGAAGAAAAACGCGAAGACCTGAAGGCCCGGCTGATCGAGGCGGCGCGCGAGCGGATCGCCAGGGACGGGCTCACCAATCTCCGGGCCCGCGACATCACCCAGGATGCCGGCTGCGCGCTCGGCGGCCTCTACACGGTCTTTTCAGACCTCGCCGAACTCGTCATCCACGTCAATTCGGGAACGCTGAAGGCGCTGGAGGCAAGGCTCACCCTTGATGAAACCAAGGACCGGCCGCCGACCGACCGGCTGCGCAACCTGGCGCAGGGCTACTTGAACTTCGCCGTCGAGCACCGGAACCTCTGGAAGGCGCTGTTCGACCACTTCCCGCCGGAATCGAGCCCGACGCCGCAATGGCATCTCGACGAACACCTCTTCCTGATGGACGTGATCGCCGAACCGCTGGCCGAACTCCAACCCGACATGCCCCCCGAAGACCGCGCCATCCGCGCCCGCACCCTCTTCGGCGCCGTCCACGGCGTCGTCAGCATCAGCCTCGAAGGCCGCTTCGTCGGCCTGCCGCTGGAGCGGCTGGCGCGGGAGGTGGATGAGCTGGTGCAGACGATTGCGGCGGGAGCGGAGCGGCGGCGGGAGAGTATGTGAGGTGGCGTTGGGCGGAGTGAGGGGCGGAGGCAACAAACCGTGGTTTGGCCGCCGCATCACCACACACTCCGTCATCCCAGGCCTTGAGCCTGGGATCCATGGCGCCGCCGTTTTTCGACGAGCCCCACCACCTCCTCCGTCATCCTCGGGCTTGACCCGAGGATCCATGCCCCGAGCATTGTGCTCGCCGTCGACAGACGGAGCGGCAGGGGCATCCTATGCGTGAACTCATGTATGTCGAGTGCTGCGTATGGATCCTCGGGTCAAGCCCGAGGATGACGGAATAGGTGGGAACCAATCTGCAAAACCGCACCCACTCGCTGGCGGACTTGTCCACCATCCCACCTTGACCCAAGCACCCCTACCCAAGCACTCTCTGCCCTCCACGCCACCGCGAAGGGAAACCCCATGAGCCGCATCTTCATCACCGGTTCCACCGATGGCCTCGGCCTCGCCGCCGCCCGCACCCTGATGAAGGAGGGTCACGAGGTCGTGCTGCACGCCCGCTCCCGCGAGCGCGCCGCCGCCCTCGCCGAGATTTCGCCCGCCGCCCTCGGCATCGTCATCGGCGATCTCGCCAGCGCCACCGAAACGCGGTCAATCGCAAAGCAGGTCAACGCCATCGGCCGCATGGACGCCGTCATCCACAATGCCGGCATCTACCTCGAGCGGAGCCGCGGCGAAACGCCGGATGGTCACGCCAAGACGCTGGCGGTGAATGTGCTTGCCCCCTATCTGCTCACCGCATGGATCACCCACCCCGGTCGCCTGGTCTACCTCACCAGCGGCATGCACCGCAGCGGCAGCAGCGCCCTTGACGATATCGACTGGAAGAAGCGGCCGTGGAACGCCAGCCAGGCCTATTCGGAAAGCAAGCTCTACATCGCCACCCTCGCCGCCGCCGTCGCCCGCCACTGGCCGGATGTGCTCAGCAACGCGGTGGATCCCGGCTGGGTGCCGACGAAGATGGGCGGCGCCGGCGCGCCGGATGACCTGGAGATGGGGCATCTTACGCAGACATGGCTTGCGGCAGGCGATGGTGGGGCTGCGAAGGTCAGCGGTGGGTACTGGTACCATCGGCAACGGCGGGAGGCTTCGCGGGATGTTACCGATCGTGGGTTTCAGGATGCGCTAGTGGGGAGGCTGATGGAGTTGAGTGGTGTCCGCCTGTTCGCAAAGGGCGGGTAAGGTGCAGACCGGGTTAGTGGGCGTTTCCGCGTTCCCGCTCGAAGTTTGGCAACTGAGTGAACACAAACTACGTGGCCAAGGCCAATGACCGCTATAAGGGCGTCCCGAGGACGAGAAGCGGCTCAAGCAGAAGGCAGCTTTCAATTCTCTTCAGCATGGTTGCACTCGCCGCTTGCAACGGTAAAGTGATCGAAATCAAAGATCGAAAATCGGGGTAATAAGTGCTAGCCTGCGGCAATCTAGTCTGCCCAACAGAGATCACGCGAGAAATACAACATTTCACCTCAAGTACCAGCCCTGCGCGTGTTGCCACAGACGTAGGCGATGGGTTCATCAAATCGCTGGGAAACCCTATGGGAAATGCTGCTCTGATCTCGGAGTTGGTCGCGGCAGAGTTGGCAGTTTGGTTTGGACTAGCCGTACCTCCATTCGCGGTTGTTCATCAATGCGATATCGAGATCATTATGCGCAAGAACGGGAGGCCGATGGTCGCCCCGCTGTTTTTCTCCTCAGCAGTTGAGGGGACACCAAGGGATGGAACTGATGTGTTCCTGCGACGTCTTCGAGATAAGGACAGCGTATCAAGACTCATCGTTTTCGATACTTGGATTAGAAACTGGGACCGTTACTACGGCGAGGACGCAAATTCGGATAACCTGTTGTACTCGCAGGCCTCCGTGCATAAGTATGATCTGGTGCCGATCGACCATTCGAACTGCTTTATCGGCGGCGATCCAACATTTCCCGATGGTCCCGCGCCAAACCATTGGATTGAAGACGCCGGCGTCTATGGCAAGTTTCCCGAGTTTGATGACTTTATCACCGCCGATGGCATTACGGGAACGCTCGACAAGCTGAAGACGTTGGATCGAAACTTCGTGGCTGAAGTTGTTAACTCTGTGCCACTAGCTTGGGAGTTGGGGCCGTTAGCTCGTGTGGGATTGATCGACTTCATCTGCGCCCGCGCCACGTTCGTTGTAGACACCTTGGCGCCAAAACTGATAGACGAACCGCCGTTGCCGGGATTTTGAGCGATGAAAGAAAAGCAAGGATACTTCTCAATTATCCAGTATTCGGAGCATCCTGAACGCGCAGAATACATCAACATTGGTGTGGTCTTGTTCGCGGCAGAGGCACCGTGTGTTTTTTGCAAGTTCGGTGAGCGTCCAAAGCGGATCAAATCGGCGTTCAACGTAAACCCCGGTGTTCATTTCGAGCTTCTTCAGAACTCGCTGTATAGCAGGCTTTTTTCTGAATTTGGAAATGGCTGGAGAAGAGAAGATATCGAGAGGTTCATCTCGCAACGGTCTGGCAAAATAAGACTGTTTCCGTTGCGCTCGGTTCTCGTCAGCGATGCCAGAGTTGACTTGAACAGGATATTTTCCGAACTTGTAGGCGATATATCTTCTAAGCCTCGCAAGCAGCGCGCGAACGCCAAGCTCGCTAGCAAACTGAAAGAGTTTGGTGTCGATGCCCTTCTTGAAAGGCCAGAACCTGTATTCCTAGAAGGAGGGATCAAAATTGAAGCGCCGTTCGGTTACCAGAACGGGTCATTCAATCTCCTCCAAGGTCTATCGCTGGGTGACGATCCAGACAAGGCGCTTAGCAAAGCAAGCCCAGCAATGATTGAGGGGAGTTTGCTATTCAGTCAGACGCTGCAAGAGAAACGTCTCGTAGTAGTGGCCGACGATGCCGAGGTCCATGACGAGAGTTTTATATCGCTCCTTAGTTCTCAAATGGAGCAGCACAAAGTCCACTTCTACACTATGGCCGATTTACAGCCTCTCGTTACGGATATTAGGACAAATTACGCCCTTCATCATTGATGAGGGTAGCGCTATGATGGCATGGCTCTTGTGTCGACCGGGCTAGCAAGTGCTACTGCACACTACTACAGCGGGAGCCATTGGCGGAATGTCAAACAACTGAAGCTGCATAACTATTTGTGCGCCTCGACCTCAGTATGGGCACCAGTCTGGTTTGCGTGGACACCATCAGATATTGGCGGCCGCCGTTTTAGGTTGTCGAAGCCGCGGACTTCAATGAAAAGCAATTTCCCTTAGCAGCAGTTCGGCCTGAGCCAGAACGGTCTGCACGGCCTCCTGTTCCAAGTCCGGCGGATAGCCGAACCGCTTCAGAATACGCTTCACCAGAATACGCATCTTCGCTCTGGCACTTGCCTTGTGCTGCCAGTCGACCGTGACCGAGCCGCGCATCTGCTCAACGAGCTCATGGGCAATCACGCGGAGTTGCTCGATGCCCATCGCTTCAACAGCGCTCTCGTTGCCCGCTAGCGCGTCATAAAAGGCGATCTCCTCCGGTGTCAGTCCAAGCTCTTCGCCACGGGCAGAGGCGGCCTGCATCTCCTTTGCCAAGGCGATCAATTCCTGGATCATCTCCACAGTGGAGATGGCATTGGCATGGTACCGGGCAACGGCTTCCTCAAGTCTCCGAGAGAAGGTTTTCGCCTCGACCACGTTGGATTTCGAGCGGCTCTTGATCTCGCCATTCAGCAGTTTTTTCAGCGCTTCCAGAGCAAGGTTCTTCTTGTCCATCTTCTGGACGTCGGCGAGAAATTGGTCGGAAAGGACGGAGATATCTGGACTGTCGAGGCCCGCAGCTTTCAGTATATCGACAATCTCTGCATTGGCCACAGCCTGATTGAGAAGCTGCTCAACGGCCAGCGATTTCGCCCTGTCAGAGATCTTGCCAGTGGCCGTCGTCTTGACGAGTGCTGCCCTGACGGCTTGGAAAAACCCCACTTCATCCCTGATCTCGGCGGCATCATCGCTGGCAGAGGCAAGGGCATAGGCCTTGCTGAGTTCCAGAACGGCATCCTGATATCGACGGTGGGCCTGTTTCTTGGCGTCCTGACCTTCGACCTTCGCGGCTTCCGCCTGCTGCCACTTCAGAATCCAGTCAATTCCATCTGCGAGTGCTCTGAGGCGCTCGAAGGGCTTACCCGATATGCCGAGACTGTAGTCGTGACCGGCAAACATGCTCCGTACGATCTCGTATTTTTCCAGAAGGAGTGCGACAGCCTCTTCCTCATCGATCCCTGTCTTTTCGCGGTCGGACTGGGAATACTGGGCGAGTGCCTTTTTCAGGTTGGTGGCGATACCGATGTAATCCACGACGAGGCCGCCGGGCTTCTCCTTGAACACGCGATTGACGCGGGCGATCGCCTGCATGAGCCCGTGGCCGCGCATCGGCTTGTCGATATACATGGTGTGCATACAGGGCGCATCGAACCCAGTCAGCCACATGTCGCGCACGATGACGAGTTTCAACGGATCCTCGACTTTCCTGGCGCGCTTGGCGAGTTCGTCGCGCCGCCTTTTGTTTCCGATATGCGGCTGCCATTCGAGAGGATCGGAGGCCGAGCCGGTCATGACGATCTTGATGGCGCCTTTGTCATCATCATCGGAATGCCATTCTGGACGAAGGGCGACGATTTCCTTGTAGAGATCAACGCATATGCGGCGGCTCATGCAAACGGCCATGGCCTTGCCCGGCAGGCCTTCGATCCGCTTTTCCAGATGTGCAACAAGATCGGCGGCAATCTGCTTGAGGCGTTTTTCCGCGCCCACCAGCCGTTCAACCGTGGTCCACTGAGACTTCTGCTTTTCCTGCTCGGTCAGCGTCTCATCTTCAAGCATCGCCTCAATTGCGGCGTCAATCTTCGGCTTTTCATCCTCATCCAGCTCTATCCGGGCAAGGCGGCTCTCATAATAGATCGGCACCGTCGCGCCGTCTTCCACTGCCCGGCTGATATCATAGATGTCGATGTATTCGCCGAAAATGGCCGGCGTGTTCACATCGGTCGCCTCGATGGGGGTACCCGTGAAACCCATGAAGGAGGCATTCGGCAGCGCCTGACGGATATAGTGGGCATAGCCATAACGGCGCTCACCGGTCTCCTGGTTCAGCTTGGCGTCAAAGCCGTATTGGCTGCGGTGCGCTTCATCCGCCATGACGATGACGTTTCGGCGCTCGGTCAGAACGGGAAACACCTCCTCGCCCTTTTCGGGCGTGAACTTCTGCACCGTTGTAAAGATGACGCCACCGGAAGCGCGATTCAGCAGCTTGCGCAGATCTTCGCGACTCTCGGCCTGCTCCGGCGTCTGGCGGATGAGGTCCTTGCACAGGCTGAAGGTGCCGAAGAGCTGGTCGTCCAGATCGTTGCGGTCGGTCAACACGATCAGGGTGGGGTTTTCCAGCTCACGGGATCGCACGATCAGCCCGCCGAGGAAGGCCATGAGCAGGCTCTTGCCCGAACCCTGCGTGTGCCAGATGACGCCGATCTTCCGATCACCATCCGGCTTCACCGCCTCGATGGCGCTGGTGATGGCTTTGCGGGCACCGTGGAACTGATGGTAACCGGCAATGATCTTGAGCGGGCCTTCGCCGCGATCGCCAAACACCGTGAAGTCCCGGATCAGGGCAAGAAGGCGCTCCTTATCGAACACGCCGCGCAGCAGCGTATCCATCTCATAGGGACCATGCGGCGTGAAATCGCCGTCGGCTCCTGTCACAGAACGCCAGGGCATGAAGCGCTCCTCATCTGCCGTCAGCGAACCGATCCGCGCCAGCATTCCGTCAGAGGCGACCATGACGGCATTGGCACGGAAGAGCGAGGGGACCTGCTCCTTGTAGGTCTGAAGTTGCTGGTAAGCCTGATCGATGGTGGCGTTCTTGCTTGCCGCATTCTTCAGCTCGATGATGCCGAGCGGCAAACCGTTGACGAAAACCATCACGTCAGGCCGCCGCGTATGCTTGCCTTCGGCAACGATGAACTGGTTGGTGACGAGAAATTCGTTATTCTCCGGATGCTCGAAATCGATCAGCCAGACCTTATCGCCTTTCACCTCACCAGCGCCAATGCCGAATTCCACATCGACGCCTTCGGTGATAAGCCGGTGGATGCGGCGGTTCTCCTCGACCAGAGACGGGGTTTCGGTGATGGAAAGCTGGCGGATCGCCTGTTCACGAGCATCCGCTGGGATCAACGGGTTCAGACGGTCAACGGCTGCCGCGAGAATGCCGGACAGAAGAACGTCGCCATAAGCTAGACGGGCTGGAGTGCTGCCGTCCGGCGAGATGACCTGCGAAGGCTGATAAAGGTAGCCGAGTTCCTGAAAGGTCGCGAGAACGACCTCTTCAACCAGCCCTTCGGAGAAGCCGCCACTACTGACATTCTGCACAAAATCGTAGTCGCCCATTCCCTCGACCCCTAATATCAAACATCCAACCCTCCAACGCTAAATTGAGGAATAGAAATTCATAAGCTCCCTCAGCACCTGATCACGCCGGTCCTCAGGAATCTCAATTGCTGCCATGATTTGGCGAAGCCTCGTTCGAACCCTGGCGCTTCTCGATGGAGACTTTTGCCAGTCTATTGAGGCTTCATTCTCAAAGCGATAATCGAGTTTTTCTGCCGCGTTCTGCCGCATGGTGTCATCATATTCTGGCAAAAGCTGATCCAAGATATTCTTGACGCGGCTAACACGGTCGGCGTCGCTCTCGACTGGAGTCGGATTGATTGGCGCGATTACATACGCCGTTTTGTGCTGCTCTCGCTCCCGGCTCTCTCGTTTCTCTTCCTCCAGTAGCCTTTCCAGCCAGTCATTGCAGTAAAGCGATGCCCCCTGAGCGTCGGGAAAGAGGCTGCCGTTGTGAATGTTCATCTTGCGCAGCATATCCAGGCATCCCAAGCGGTCGACGTTTGGGATGTGAATCTTGCAAATGTATTGCTTGATCTGATTAGCGAGATCATCCGACACCTCGTATTCCCGCACCTTTTCCTCGGTTGAGGCATCAACTCCTTCGAGAGTGCGAGTAACAGGCTCCGACACAATGATCTCTTCATCCATAAGACGATCAATGATGAAGGCAGCGAGATTGTCCTCGCCTCTTGGCGTCAGAGTGAATAGCCCAGCCTGGTTCACCAAGCGTGTGTTGTTATGCCCCCGTGGCTCACGGAATAGCCTGTCATCCGCAAACTCATCTTTCAGAGCTGTCATGTTGAGGCAGAAGACTGCTCGGGATGGATTAATATCTGGATCGTCAACGCGATTGAAGGCAAAATACAGGGCTACAAACGGCGATCGCGTCCAGTCTAGCAGAGGGGTATATAGCCCATAATGCTGTCCAATGGCCCATTTTTCGATTTCCGCGTGTTCGTCGCCAAAGATGCTGAGGTCATATCCGCGCCCGCGCATCGACAACTCGAACTGTTCGAGCAACCATTGGCGTTTCGCCACCGGAATTGCACCACCATTAAACTGGCGAGCAAGGGTGGACGCTAACGGCCAGTCACAACCGCGTTGACCACGATAAATCATTTCCCTTGATGCCCGACGATGATCGGGATCGCGCATTACCTCGATAAACTTTTCCCAGCTTTCAACCCGGCAAGAGGGAACCAGTCCATCAATGCTCGACGTGTCTTGCTGAAAATGAGGCCACAGAGGTAGGAAATCCAAATGCCGACGGAGAGCGTCTGGGTCTCTTTGCTGCGAAGGCATCATTGGCTCGCCTCCATCAATTCATCTCCCTCGGCCAAGCGGATTTCGCCTGACATGAGTTTGGGCAGGAGGAGGTCACGAGTGGCGGCGAGGGTACGGTTTTCGACGAGTTTGCTCACGAGCAGATCTATAATTGGGGTGACAAGTGCCTCGAAGGCCGCCTCCACAGGCTTCGGCGCAACAGCTATTTCCAGGCGCCTCATATCTTCTTTAGTGACGTGCCCGAGCCCAGTGGTCTGCTTGTTACGGGCCAGTTCGGCAAATTGCGGCATCAGAGCTTTGAGCAGAACATAAAGCGCTGCTTTTGAGCGGACGCCATTTTCACGCACCGCGAAAATATGTTGGTTGAGCCACGCGTCTCCACCAATCCAAACGAAAGCATCAATAGATGTATCTGGATTGCCCGACCACGAAAACAGTAGCTCCCCGTCAGAGATCCGATACCTCTCCCCCAATGCTGTGTTCGTACGCTTAGTATTGCTCGTGACACCATTTTTGAGTTCGGCGATCTTCACGACCGGAAGCGCGTCCGGAGCATCGCTGAAATGCATGTTCTTGTACGCGGCACCATTGATCCAATTCGCCTGATCCAAAAGCGATTTGCTTTTCCACCCCTCCGGCAGCCCGTTGTCACCGAACACGGCGGGAGAGAGATCTGCTATGGCTTGTGCCCGCTCGGCATCCTGCACGAGGCCGCCCATGATCTCCACTGGGTCGGTTGCGCCCTCCAGCTTGCGGCGGGTGGGGCCGAAATCCACGAACCAATCGCGGAAGATCGCTTGCGCCATTGCCTCCAGCGTCTCGTTCATCCGTCGGTTTAGTTCGATATTTTCGTCGAGGGAACCTAGTATTCTCCCGATACTTCGTTGATCTTCGATTAACGGAACCTCGAGCTGAAGTTCCCGTTGCTGCGTAAGACTGATGTAGGGAAATGTATCGGTGCTGCCTGCAACCGACCAAACTTGGTCCATGAAGTGCGATGTCTGCATCCAGTAGTAAAGATAGCGGGTATCCAAGACATCATGATTCAGGGAGCGCCAAACGGTTACACCCGGATTCGCTACAAACTCTGGGGCGTTTTTTGGAGCTAGGGCTATTCGCCCAACTGTCGCGCGATGGGTGAAAAGAATGTCTCCAGCCCTCCCCATGCCCTTCCGCACCCGAGACCGTGCTTTCTCATTGATCCGGTCGCAATCAACAAAGTTTACAAAGCCACCTATCAAATCAGGTGGACGAATGAAGGGAGTCCCGACGCTAGAAAACTCGTTCTGAAGTGGCCTGTTTTCGCCGTGATTTCCGTCTTCTACCCAGAGAACGCCTTTATCAAGCAGTTCCTTCACTCTGAAGCGCCGCTTCATCGATTCTCGATCCCCTGCAGTACATTGGCTATTCGATGTTGTAAGTCGTTAGCTTCTGTAAACTGCGCGAGTAACGTGTCCCTCAGGCCTTCAAACTTCTCCGCGAACGACACCCCATCGTCTTCAATGTCTGCCGCGCCAACATAACGGCCCGGCGTCAGCACATGGCCATGGCTCCGCACCTCGACGAGACTGGCCGATTTGCAGAAGCCCGGCTCGTCCGCATACTCCGCCCAGCCGTTCTTCGCCCGTGTTTCCGGTTTTGAGCGCCAGCGGTGATAGGCACCGCTGATCCTCTCGATGTCCTCTGCCGTGAACTCGCGGCGCACACGGTCCACCATGAAGCCGAGCTTGCGGGCATCTATGAAGAGGATTTCCCCACGCCGGTCACGGTGGCCATTGGCGCTTTTATCGCGTGCCAAGATCCAGAGGCAGGCGGGAATCTGGGTGGAATAGAAGAGCTGGCCCGGCAGGGCGACCATGCAATCAATCTGGTCCGCTTCGATCATCGCCTCGCGGATCTCGCCTTCGCCGGACTGCTGGGACGACATGGAGCCATTGGCCAGCACCACGCCTGCCGTGCCGCGCGGGGCAAGGTGGTGGATGATGTGCTGCAGCCAGCCGAAGTTAGCATTGCCATTCGGCGGCTTGCCGAACTTCCAGCGAGTGTCTTCCGCTAGCCGCTCGCCGCCCCAATCGGAAATGTTGAAGGGCGGGTTGGCGAGGATGAAATCGGCCTTCAGGTCTGGCAACTCATCGCGGTGGAAACTACCCTCGTTGTTCCAGCGGATATCGGCATCAATGCCCTGGACAGCAAGGTTCATCTTGGCCAGACGCCAGGTCGTGTGGTTGATCTCCTGGCCATAGACGGCGATGTCGTTGCGCCGACCGCCATGCTCCTCGATGAACTTTTCCGACTGCACGAACATGCCGCCCGAACCGCAGCAGGGATCGTAGACGCGGCCCTTATAGGGCTCCAGCATCTCGACCAGGGTGCGCACCACCGAACGCGGTGTGAAGAATTCGCCACCGCGCTTGCCTTCAGAGCCGGCGAAGCCGGAAAGGAAGTACTCGTAGACGCGGCCAAGCAGATCCTTTGCTGTGTCCTTGCTATCATGCAGGCCGATGTTGGAGAACAGGTCGATCAACTCGCCGAGCATGGTCTTGTTCAGCGTGGGGCGGGCATAGTTCTTCGGTAGAACCCCCTTCAAGCCCTCGTTCGACGGGAAGCGCTCGATCGATTCCATCGCCTCATCGATCAGCTTGCCGATCTCGGGCCGCTTGGCATTGGCCTGCAGATAGGGCCACCGCGCCTCCGTCGGCACCCAGAAGACGTTTTCGGCGAGGTATTCCTCCGGGTCTTCCGCATCGGCATATTCGTCCGCCTTCAGCTTAGCGTGTAGTCCCTCGAAAGCATCGGAAATGTATTTCAAGAAGATGAGGCCGAGCGCCACATGCTTGTATTCCGAGGGCTCCAGATTGCCCCTAAGCTTATCCGCAGCCTTAAAAAGCTCGGCCGTGAAGCCGAGGTCACCATTATTCTCTTTTGCCACGCGTACACTCCCAATAATCGCGCCGACGATAGCAGCGAAGCAGGCTGTGTAAAGGACGAAAGGCAAGCTTCAGTTGTCCATTGACGATGTACCGGCTAGGTGTACCGCCGCGGCAACATGTCGCCAAGTAATTGTTTTATCGACATAATAAAAATGGCTGGGGCGCCTGGATTCGAACCAGGGATGACGGTACCAAAAACCGTTGCCTTACCGCTTGGCGACGCCCCACCAGAGCTTGAGCGGAAACCGCTTGCTCAAATCGACGCCTGATTAGCAAAGCTCTTCGCCTGTCACAATGACTAAGTTTAACCCGGCGCAGATTTATGCGCTGCGCAGCACCCGCCGTCGTGCTAGGAATTGGCGACGTCATCGGCCCGAGATCATTCCTTCATGGACAGTCCCGCATTCGACCTCGCTTTCGAGCCGGCCTATGGCCAGGCCGTGCCGGTTGTTTCAGGTGTCGAGCGGGTTACAGCGAACAATCCCGGCCCTTTCACCTTTTTCGGCACCAACAGCTATATCGTCGGCGCGGCCTCCGTCGCGGTCATCGATCCCGGCCCGGAGGACGAGGCGCATTATCAAGCGCTGATGGCAGCCCTTGCCGGCCGCGAGGTGACGCATATCTTCGTCAGCCACACGCACCGCGACCACTCGCCGCTGGCCAAGCGCCTGCAGGCGGCAACGGGGGCGGTGACGGTGGGGCAAGGGCCGCACCGGCCGGCGCGGCCGTTGCGCGAGGGCGAGATCAATCCCTTTTCCGAAAGCTCGGATCTATCATTCGTGCCCGATATAGTGCTCGGTGACGGTCAGACCCTATCGGGCGATGGCTGGGCGCTGACTGCGGTGCTGACGCCGGGGCACACGGCCAATCATGCCGCCTTCGCGCTTGAGGGCCGTGACATCCTCTTCTCCGGCGATCATGTCATGGCCTGGTCGACCTCGATCGTCGCACCCCCGGATGGTTCGATGGCGGATTACATGGCTTCGCTCGACCGGCTGATTGCGCGCGACGACCGACTGCTGCTGCCCGGCCATGGCGGGCCGGTGACGGAGCCGGCCGGATTCCTGCGGGCGCTGAAGGCGCACCGGCTGAAGCGCGAGCAGGCGGTGCTGGCGCGCGTCCAGGCGGGCGACGGGCGGATATCCGAGATGGTGAAGGTGATCTATCGCGACACCGATGCGAAGCTGCATGGGGCAGCCGCCCTTTCCGTGCTCGCCCATATCGAGGACCTTTTGGAGCGCGGCGAGATTGCGGCGGATGGGCCGCCTTCGCTTGCCGCTACCTACCGGCCGGCAACAGGGAGATAGGGATGACGCCCCGAGCCGATTACAGCTATCGCGACGATGCCGACGTGCCCGCCTTTGCCGATGACCGGCCGTTGATCGTCTTCGACGGCGAATGCGTGTTCTGCTCCGGCTGGGTGAAATTCGCGCTGAAACATGACAAGCAGCGGCGATACCGTTTCCTCGCGGCACAGACGCCGCTCGGCGAGGCGCTCTACCGGCATTACGGGCTCCACGCGCGCGATTATGAGACCAATATCCTGATCGAAAACGGCCGCGCCTTCTTCAAGTCCGACGGCTCGATCCGTATGGTGGCGGGCCTCGGCTTTCCCTATTCGCTGGTCAAGATCTTCCGGCTGCTGCCGCGGCCGGCGGCCGATGCGCTCTATGAATTCATCGCCCGCAACAGGCTGAAGATTGCCGGCCGGCAGAGCTGCATGGTGCCGACGCCGGAGCAGCGAAGCCGCTTCATCACATGAGCGAGGACCGGTTTTCGCTGCTCATCATCGGCGGTTACGGCACTTTCGGCGGGCGGCTTGCCCGGCTGCTTGGCGACCAACCCAGGCTGAGGCTCTTGGTTGCCGGGCGCTCGCTTGAAAAGGCTGACGATTTCGTTGCAGATCTGCGGACGCCGAAAGATGGAGCCGAGGGCCTGGGAAGCAACAATCTCGGTGCGATGGTGCAGGCCGTCAGCTTCGACCGCGACGGCGATCTCGCCGAACAGCTGACGCGGCTAAGGCCGCATCTCGTCGTCGATGCCTCGGGGCCGTTCCAGACCTTCGGGAAGGATGCCTATAAGGTGGTCGAGGCCTGCATCGATCTGAGCATCGATTATGCCGATATCGCCGACAGCACCGGTTTCGTCGCCGGCATCGATGGGCTCGATGCGGCGGCCAGGGCCAAGGGCACCTTCGCGCTCTCGGGGCTCAGCAGCCTGCCCGCCCTCTCCTTCGCGGCACTCGATGCGATGGCGCCGCATTTCTCGCGGATCGACAGTGTCGCCGCCGGCATTGCCCCCTCGCCGCATGTGCGGATCGGGCTCAATGTCGTGAGAGCAATCGCCACCTATGCCGGCAGGAAGGTCACGGTGCTGCGCCATGGGCGGCCGGCCGCCGGGCGCGGGCTGATCGATGCGATGCGGGTGACGGTGGCGCCGCCGGGGGTTCCGCCGCTGCGCAGCCGGAAATTCCTGCTGGTGGATGCGCCTGACCTGGCGCTGCTGCCGGGGCGCTTTGCCGATCTCAAATCCAGCTTCACCGGGGTCGGAACAGAGCCGCAACCACTGCAGCACTTGCTCAGCCTTGCGGCACGGCTCGTCCACCTCCGGCTGCTGCCATCGCTGCTGCCGTTTGCTCGGCTGCTGCAGCGCGCCAGCCATGCTTTCGCGATCGGCGAACATCGTGGCGGCATGTTCGTCCGCGTCGGCGGCGTCGATCATGCGGGAAAGCGGCTGACATCAGGCTGGCATCTGATTGCCGAGGGTGATGACGGGCCGTTCATTCCGATCATCGGCGTCGACGCGCTGGTGCGCCGGCTGCTGACCGGCGTGCGGCCGGAGAATGGCGCCCGGCCGGCGGCGGGGGAATTGCAGCTGGCGGATTTCGAAGCGGCCTTCCGGCGTTTTCAGATCACATCCGGCATCCGGATGGAAAACGAGGCCGCACCCCTGCCGCTCTACCACAGGATTCTCGGCAGCGCCTGGGAGCGGCTGCCGCCCGCCCTATCAGCCCTGCATGCCGGCGGCGCCCGCGTCGCCTCCGGCCGGGCGCGGATCGAACGCGGCGGCGGGCTGCTGGCGCGGATCGTCGCAGGCGTCATCGGCTTTCCCCCAGCGGGCGAGGATGTGCCGGTCACGGTGCGGTTCGCAAGTGATGGCGACAGGGAGATCTGGACGCGGGATTTCGGCGGCAAGGTGTTCCGCAGCTGGCAGGCCGAAGGCAAGGGCCGCGACCGGCATCTGCTCGCCGAGGTGTTCGGGCCGTTCCGGGTGCTGATGGCGCCGGTGCCGGATGGGGAGAAGCTGCGGCTCGTGGTGCGCGGCTGGCGGTTTTGCGGGATTCCGCTGCCGCTGTTTCTGGCGCCGGGTGGGGATACCTATGAGGAGGAGCGGGATGGGCGGTTCCACTTTCATGTGGAGATCGGTGGGCGGCTGACGGGGTTGGTGGTGCGGTATACCGGGTGGTTGGTGGTGGAGGGGTGACGGTGATGTGCCTGTCGGTTTGCGCGGATAGCTGCCCCTCACCCTAACCTTAGTGAGGTCGAACCCTGCGAGAGCGAGCGAGGAACGGAGAGATTGCCGCAAATCTCTTCTCCTCTCGGGGAGAAGAGGGAATCGAGAGGCTGCGGCTCGCAGGGCGTCGAGTCCGCCGCACCCTATCCCGGCCCTTCGCTTGGGCTCAGGGCGTTCGCAACTGCAATCGATTCACTGGATCGATTGCTGGCGCTTTGCGCCACCGTTGCTCACCCACCCGCAATCCCCAAGAGCTCGGCATCCAGCGCCTTCAGATAATCGCCGGCGATTTCGGCGCTGAAGCCGAGGTCGTGTTGGCCGTAGCGGGAGGCGACGCGGATGTCGACGAAGGTGGTTTCGGCCTCTTCGCGCAGCCGAATGAGAATATCGAAGCGCAGGCCGAGGATCAGCGTGCGGGTGGTGCCCTGCAGCGTCACGCCGTTGGCGCCGCGGATCAGCTTGGCGACATCGTCGTCATAGGGGCGCGGCGTCGGCACGGGGATGATATCGGGCGCATCGGCCACGGCATCGTCGTTCGGCTGCGGCGGCTTGACCGGCATGTCCTCGGGATCGCGGCCCGGCTCGGTGTCGCCATTGCTCCTGGTGATGGTAATGCCGCTCATCTTGGCGACCTTGCGCACCGCTTCCAGCACGCGGTCGAGTGCGCCCTCATAACGCCGGCCGGTGAGTTCGGGATAGGCGGTGAGCTGCTTTTCGCGATCGTCCGGCGTCACCTCCGGATTGCGCTTCAGCCAGATCTGGTCGGAGTGCGGCGGCGACAGCCAGTCGGGTGCGGAGACCGGATCGGTGGAGACGTCGTAAATATCAGGCAGCGTCAGATAGTGCTCGGTGGCAAAGGCGCCGAGGCCCAATGGAAAGGCGGCATAGATCAGTGCTGCCAGCGCCGCCAGCCCGCCTTCGGCCCCCGTCATCCAGAGGCTGCGCAGCCCGAGGGCGGCGAGCAGCGCGGCGAGCAGCGCGCAGCCGGCGGCGGCAATCAAGAGCAGCACCAGATAGGGTGTGGCCAGACCGCCGAAGCGGTGGGCGATGATCACCGCCAGCGCCAGCACCAGGGAAAACGCCCCGAGCAGCCGCGAAAAGCGGGCGGCGCTGGAAACGGGACGGTCGAAGCGGATGGCCATCAAACTTACCGGTTGCTCGTCAGCGCCCGCGGGTTCGACCACGCAAATCGCCTCACCCCTGTTTAGAGCAAGATGCCGAAAAGTGTGAAGCGGTTTTCGGACGACATCATGCTCTATTCTTTGATTTAGATCCGGATTCAGATTTTTGGCCGGCCCGGCCTAAAATCATCCGGATCTGGGGCAAGATTCGGCTAAATTGAAACCATTGTCTGAAGCATTGCGTTTGAATCCACGGCGAAGGCCATGACGAAACGGGGGCCGCTTCATAAGCCCTTGCTGATATGCCAAAAAAAGGCCATTCTGCCGCGGTTTCATCTCCGATAGAGAGACAGGAGAGACGGGATGATTTCACCCGAGATAGCAGCAAGGCCGCAGGCGTCTGCGCTTGGCGGGATCGACCACCAGTCCGAGCCGACGCTGCCGATGGAGCTGCTCGAGCTCGAACTTTCGCTCGAAGGTTATACCGGCGGCGAGGCTGGCTTCTGCGAGGCGGTGCGCCGGGCAGCCGAACGCTCCGGCGGCGAACTGCTGTTCGACCTGCCGGCCGCAGGCCTCGTGCAGGATTGCCGCCGCATCGCCGTGCTGCGCATTCCAGGCGACGGCCAGGCGATGCGTGTCGTGCTGGCGCTACTCGATGATCACGGCACGGAGATCCGCATGCAGGCGCCGGATGAAGACACCGCGCCGCTGGTGCGTTTCGCCGATGCCTTCATCGAACTGCTGGAGCGGATCTAGGTTCTAGATCAACATTTTAGCGACGCTCGGCCGCGGCTTCCGCAACGCTGCGGAAGGGAAACTTGCGCCCGCATTCGCACTTGATCACGAAATTTTCCTGCTGATTGGCAGGCCGTTGCACGCCAAAACCGCGCGGTAGCTGATCGACCTTGAAATCCGGGTGCTTGCGCTTGGGATCATCAACTTCCGAGGCCTCGGCAAAGCCCTCATTGCCGCATTGCGGGCAGCTCAGTTTTTTCGAAAATCGATCGCGAATGGCCATGCTCGTTCCAGTGTTTTCCAGTCCCCTCATACAGAGGAATGTCCGGTGGCGAAAGTGGAACCATATGCGGACGATGCCGTTCCTTTTTCGAAAAGGAGGCACTCATGCCCAACAAAGACCCGATCCCGACACCCAATGCCGATACGCCGCGCGGCCCGACGCCGACCCCCGGCATTCCCGACCCCATCCAGCAAAAACCGCCGCTGACGCCGGCGCAGGACCCGGCCGATACGAAGAACCCGCAGGATCCGCCGCTCAATCCGGCGCTGCTGCCGATCGGGGATCCGGCCGGGGCGGCGTAGACATCGCCGAGCCACTCGTCTCGACCCCGGTCGGTGCCGGCAGG
Organism: Rhizobium sp. BK008; assembly: GCF_014197345.1. Lineage (NCBI taxonomy): Bacteria > Pseudomonadati > Pseudomonadota > Alphaproteobacteria > Hyphomicrobiales > Rhizobiaceae > Rhizobium > Rhizobium sp. BK008. The sequence continues at coordinate 265,412 of NZ_JACIFK010000004.1, forward strand.
CGGATGAAGGGCGGCTTGACGGCATCGGCTGAAAGGACTTTCCTCTGGGAAATGCATTCCAAGGAATAAACCCATGCGCTATCCCCTTCTCATCACCGCCCTGGCCACCATCATCGCCGGGCTCTCCGCCTGCCAGACGATGACGCCGGAGGAGCGGCGGGCGGCGGATGAGCAGCGCTGCCTCGGCTACGGCTTCCGGCGCGGCACGGATGGTTTTGCCACCTGCCTGCAGCGCATCGAACTCGACCGGCGGGCCGAATCGCGGGCGCAGAGCGCCGAGCTGATGCAGAGCATGGCCTGGGATCTGAACGGGCCGTATATCTACCGCGATCACTGGCGGCATCATCACTGAATGCCGCGGACACCCCTGCCCCGCGGTTCCGCTTTTAACGGAAGCGCAGAACCGCACTATCTTTTTTTACGCGCCACCGACTGTCTTACAAGCTTCCCCGCAGGTCTTTCGGACCCCGCCGGATCTCTTCCAGACCACCTGAGATCACCGCCTGCGCCGCCGCCAGTCTGGCGATCGGCACGCGGAACGGCGAGCAGGAGACATAATCGAGGCCGATCGTTTCGCAGAAGCGAATCGAGGCCGGGTCGCCACCATGTTCGCCGCAGATGCCGAGCTTCATGTCGTTGCGGGTGCGCCGACCGCGTTCGGCGGCGATGCTGATCAATTCGCCGACCCCGTCGAAATCGAGCGAGATGAAGGGATCGTGCTCGATGATGCCCTTGCGCTGATAGGTGGGGATGAAGGCCGAGGCGTCGTCGCGCGAGATGCCGAAGGTGGTCTGCGTCAGGTCGTTGGTGCCGAAGGAGAAGAATTCGGCGGCTTCGGCAATCACATGGGCGCGAAGGGCCGCACGCGGCAGCTCGATCATCGTGCCGACGAGATAATCGATCTTCATGCCGGCCTCGCTCATCACATTGCCGGCCACCGCGTCGATACACGCCTTGACGTAATCGAGTTCGGAGCGCAGGCCGACCAGCGGCACCATGATCTCCGGCACGACGGCGGCCCCCGTCTCCTGGGCTGCGGCAATCGCCGCCTCGAAGATGGCGCGGGCCTGCATCTCGACGATTTCGGGATAGGAGATCGCCAGCCGGCAGCCGCGATGGCCGAGCATCGGGTTGAATTCGTGCAGCGCATCGACGCGCTGGCGCAGCACGGTCGCCTCCATGCCCATGGCGAAGGCGACTTCGGCGACCTCGTCATCGGTCTTCGGCAGGAATTCGTGCAGCGGCGGATCGAGCAGGCGGATCGTCACCGGCAGGCCGTGCATGACGGTGAACAGGCCGGTGAAATCCAGCCGCTGCATCGGCAAGAGCTTGTCGAGCGCCACCCGCCTGCCCTTCTCATCGACGGCCAGGATCATCTCGCGCATCACATGGATGCGCTCGCCCTCGAAGAACATGTGCTCGGTGCGGCAAAGGCCGATGCCTTCGGCGCCGAAGGAGCGGGCGGCGCGCGCATCGGCCGGCGTATCGGCATTGGTGCGCACCGTCATGCGCCGGGCGCGGTCGGCCCAGCCCATGATGCGGCCGAAATCGCCCGACAGTTCCGGCTGGGTCATCGGCACCTCGCCCTTCAGCACTTGGCCGGCCGAACCGTCGATGGTGATGATGTCGCCCTTCTTCAGCGTCACGCCGACGCCGAGCAGCCGCTCGTTGCGCTGATCGATGCGCATGGTGCCGGCGCCGACGACGCAGGGGATGCCCATGCCGCGGGCAACCACCGCCGCATGGCTGGTCATGCCGCCGCGCGTCGTCAGGATGCCTTCGGCGGCATGCATGCCGTGAATATCCTCGGGGCTGGTCTCGACCCTGAGCAGGATGACCTTGCGGCCTTCGGCGTCCGCCTCGACGGCCTCTTCGGCGGTGAAGACGATGGCGCCGGTGGCAGCGCCGGGCGAGGCCGGCAGCCCGGTACCGATCACCTGGCGGGTGACGCGCGGATCGATCGTCGGATGCAGCAGCTGGTCGAGGCTGGATGGCTCGATGCGCAGCACCGCTTCGTCCTCGGTGATCACGCCCTCATCGACCATGTCGACGGCGATCTTCATCGCCGCCCGCGTCGAGCGTTTGCCCGAACGGGTCTGCAGCATCCACAGCCTGCCGCGCTCGATGGTGAATTCGATATCCTGCATGTCGCGGTAATGGATCTCGAGCTCGGTGCAGATACGGCAGAGCTCGCGAAAAGCCTCCGGCATCAGCTTTTCCATCGAGGGCTTTTCGGAGCCGGAGGAAATCCGCCCCTCCTCGGTGATGCTTTGCGGCGTGCGGATGCCGGCCACGACATCCTCGCCCTGGGCATTGACCAGGAATTCGCCGTAAAGCGCCTTCTCGCCGGTCGAGGGATTGCGGGTGAAGGCAACGCCGGTGGCGGAAGAATTGCCGAGATTGCCGAAGACCATCGCCTGGATGTTGATCGCCGTGCCCCAGCCTTCCGGAATATTGTGAAGCTGGCGGTAGGTGACGGCGCGCGCACTCATCCAGCTGGAAAAGACCGCGCCGACCGCACCCCAGAGCTGGACTTCGGGATCCTGCGGGAATTCCTGCTGCAGCTCCTCCTCGATCAGCTTCTTGTAGAGCGAGACGATATGCTGCCATTCCGAGGCGCTGAGTTCGGTATCGAATTCATGGCCGAGCTTGGCCTTCTCGTCTTCCAGGATCTCCTCGAAGGCGTCGTTGCCGAGACCCATGACGACATCGGCATACATCTGGATGAAGCGGCGGTAGCTGTCCCAGGCAAAACGCGCATCGCCGGCATCATGGCCGAGCGCCTGCACCGTCTCGTCGTTGAGGCCGAGATTGAGCACCGTGTCCATCATGCCCGGCATCGAGACGCGGGCGCCGGAGCGCACCGACAAGAGCAGCGGCTGGCTGACGGAACCGAAATGGCGGCCGGTGATCGCCTCTATCTCGGCAATGCCGGCGCGGACCTCGGCCTTCACGGCCTCCTCGATGCGGCGGCCGTTCTTGTAATAGGTGTTGCAGGCATCGCTGACGATCGTCAGCCCCGGCGGCACCGGCAGCCCGAGGCTGCACATCTCCGCGAGATTGGCGCCCTTGCCGCCCAGAATCTCGTGATCGCGCGCCCGGCCCTCAGCCTGCCCGTCGCCGAACCTATAGACCCACTTGGTCATCTTCCCCCCAACACCAAACCGGGATCAGCTCAATCCCTCAGTTTGTTGACAAAGCTCGCTCTTTTCTCGGCGTCATCCCAGGCCTTGTGCCGAGGATCTGCTGCGTAGATCGGTTGCAGATGCCGGGGCACGAGCCCGAGCGTGACGAAAGAGAAGCAGGCAGGCAGTGTCATCAGTCTGAGTTATCAGCTTAATGCCTTGGAGTTGAAATGAAAATCGACAAATGCGGCAAAATGTTGCGTTGCACAATAAATCTTGGCTGCCGCCAGAGGCGAAACGATTGAAACATCGCCCCGGACATAAGAGAAGGCATAAAAAAAGCTTTGCGGGACTGCAACAATGTCCCGCAAAGCCTTGTTTCCGTCCGGCCAGGAAAACCGGACGGGGGGTCCCTCAACCCAGGAACGGTTCAACTTTTTGTAAAGAGAACCGTTCTGACCTTCGTTTTACGCAATTCCGGGGAAAACAGATCGCTGCTTCTCCTGGAATTGCTCCAACGGTTTCCGGTTCTTGCCCTCGCCCGGAAAACCGCACGTAAATTCGACAACTCACAACCTTTGATCGCTCGCTTTGCAGCAAAGTAATTAGGTTGCGTTGAAACAACTTCTAATGCAAGTCAGCGAAAAGAGCATCACCCAAATGGGGTACGGGACGCTGGGAAGCCGACCTTTTTTGGTGTTTATTTCCTTCCATTTGATTTTACGCAATTTCTGGGCGCAAAACCGCACCATACCTTTGCTGAAATTGCGTCTGGGCCGGCGGCTGCATGGATGCTCGGGTCAAGCCCGAGCATGACGGAGACGGAGGACGCGACGGCAAGAGAGGAGACGACCGGAGCATGGTCTTGGTCCAACCCCACACTTCGTCATCCCAGGGCTTGACCCGAGGATCCACACCGCAAGCACTGCCCGCCTGTGAAAATAAGAAATGTCGCCCTTCCCCAAGGCCACAGACACCGCAAAGGCTCTCCTGACAAACCCTCAGGCGATCTCGCGCAGGCGCTCGGCCGTCTGCAGGTCGACGGAGACGAGCTGGGAGACGCCCTGCTCGGCCATGGTGACGCCGAAGAGGCGGTTCATGCGGGCCATGGTGATCGGGTTGTGGGTGATGATGACGAAGCGGGTCTCGGTGGAGGCCGCCATTTCGTCCATCAGGTTGCAGTAGCGCTCGACATTGTGGTCGTCGAGCGGCGCGTCCACTTCGTCGAGCACGCAGATCGGCGCCGGATTGGTGAGGAAGACGGCGAAGATCAGCGCCATCGCCGTCAGCGCCTGTTCGCCGCCCGATAGCAGCGTCATGGTCTGCGGCTTCTTGCCGGGCGGTCGGGCGAGGATTTCCAGGCCGGCTTCGAGCGGATCGTCGGATTCGATCAGCTGCAGCTCTGCGGTGCCGCCGCCGAACAGATGGGTGAACAGCCGCTGGAACTGGGCGTTGACGATGTCGAAGGCGGCGATCAGCCGCTCGCGGCCCTCGCGGTTGAGGCTCTGGATGGCGCCGCGCAGCTTGCGGATCGCATCGATGACGTCGTCGCGCTCCTTGATCAGCGCTTCGAGCTTCTCGCTCAGTTCCTTCTGCTCCTCGTCGGCGCGCAGGTTGACGGCGCCGAGCCGCTCGCGCTCGATCCTCAGACGCTCCAGCTCGCGCTCGACCTCGCGCGGATCGGGAAGTGCCTGCATGGCCGGGCGGCCGGTCAGCTGCAGCGCCTCGTGGGGGGCGACGTTCAGGACCTCGCGGATGCGGCCTTCGCTTTCCTGCCGCTTCTCGCGGGCAGAGACGAGGCGCTCCTCGGCGCGGCCGCGGCGTTCACGGCATTCGGCAAGTTCCGACAATGCCGTCGTCGCCTTTTGATCAGCCTCGCGCTGGATGCGTTCTGCCTCAGCCAGCAGGTCGCTGGCCTGGCGGCGCGCCTCCTCGGCCTTCTGCAATTCGCTGAGCAGAGCGCGGCGCTTGTCGTCGAATTCGTCCGGCGCCAATTCCAGCTCGGCTGCCTCTTCGCGCGCCTCTTCCTCGCGCTCGCGCAGCGTGGCGACATGGTCTTCGCCGCTTGCCGCCCGCTGGCGCCAGGTCTCGCGCTCCTGGCCGATCGCCATGATGCGGCGCTGGCGGGCCTCGTTTTCCCTAGCCAGGCTTTCATGGCGGGCGCGGCTTTCGGCGAGCGCGCCGCGATCGGTCGCAACTTCGGCCTGCTGGAAGCGCAGCCGCTCGTCAATCGCGGTGAGATCAGGCGCGTCCTCCAGCTCGATGCGGGCATTCTCTTCCTGGACGGCGATCTCCTCCAGCTGCGCGCGAAGCTGGCTGGCGGCCTCGCTGACGACGTCGCGGCGGCGGATGAGATCGCCGGAGGCACGCTCGGCGGCGGCAAGCGCATCGCGGGCTTCGGCGAGATGGCGCGCCGACAGACGGCTCATGTCGCGGGCCTCGGCAAGCCGGCGCTCCTCGGCGCGGATCGCCTCAGCGGCCGCCGCCTGCCGCTCCTCGGCTTCGGCAAGCACGTCACGGGCAAGGGTCGCTTCGCCTTCGAGTTCGGCCAGGCGGTTCTTCTGGGCAAGGCGAAGGGCGGCGGCACTCGGGGCATCGGCGCCGGTGACATGGCCATCCCAACGATAGACGGCGCCCTCTTTGGTTACCAGCCGCTGGCCTGTTTTCAGCGCCGCCATCAGCGACTGCGCTTCCGCTCCCGCGACAAGACCGATCTGGCGCAGGCGGCGGGTGAGTGCCGCGGGCGCGCGGACATGGTCGAGCAGCGGTGTTACGCCGGTGGGAAGCGCGGGATCGGCGGCGCCGTCGCCATTGACCGACCAATGGGCCGGGGCCTCGGCATCGAGCGGCGATTCCAGATCGTCGCCAAGCGCAGCACCCAGCGCCGTTTCGAAGCCGCGATCGACCTTCAGCTCATCGGCAACCGGCGGAAATTTGCCGGCGGCCGCACCAGCGGCGAGCATGCGGGAAATGGTCCGCGCCTCGGTCTCCAGCGCATTCAGCGCCGAGCGGGCCTGCTCGACCGGCGCGCGCGACAGCGCCTCGGTCTGGCGGGCTGATGCCAGCGCCTGTTCGACCACCTGGACGGCGGCTTCGGCGTCGGCGACGGCAATTTCGCCGGCCTCGACGATGGCGCGTTTTTCGTCCGGGTCGGGCAGGCCTGATATCTTCTCGCCGATGGCGGAGAGTTCGTGGCTTGCCTCGTCCATCTGCCGTTCGAGACGCATCCGCCGGTCGGTGAGATCGCGGATGGCGCGTTCCAGCTGGTTGCGGCCGGCAGCGGCTTCCGCGCGCTCGGCCGTCAGCTGGGTGAAGATGCGCTCGCTATCGGCCAGTTTGGCCGCCGCGCCCTCGAATGCTTCGCGGGTCTCCTCGGCATAACGGCCAGAATCGGCGAGGATTTCCGCAATCTCCGCCTCTTCGGCGTCGAGCTTGGCCAGGATGACGGCATTGTCGGCCACCAGCCGCTCCTCGCGGCGAATATCTTCGGCAAGCTGGGCAAGACGGCGGGTCAGCTCGTCGCGGCGGCGCAGGATACGGCCGGCATCTTCCTCGAGCTGGCTTCTGGCGATCTGCAGGCGCTGCAGCGCGGCGGCAGCACGGGCCTCGCCCTCGCGCAGCTCCGGCAGCTTCAGGCTGGCGATGCCCTGGTTCTTCGCCGCCTCCATCTGCAGCTGCGCCTTTTCGGCGACGACTGATGTCGCCTGGTTCAGCGCGCTGTCGGCCTCGGCTTCGGCTTCCTTCGCCTGCACCCAGCGGATATGCAAGAGCATCGCCTCGCGGGCGCGGATATCGGCAGACAGCGTCTTGAAGCGGTTTGCCTGACGGGCCTGGCGCTTCAGGCTCTCGATCTGGCTTTCGAGCTGCGAGGTGACATCGTCGAGGCGCTCGAGATTGCCTTCGGCGGCGCGCAGCCGCAGTTCGGCCTCGTGGCGGCGGGAATGCAGGCCCGATATGCCGGCCGCCTCTTCCAGCAGCTGGCGGCGGGCCTGCGGCTTGGCCTGGATCAGCTCGCCGATGCGCCCCTGCCCGACCATCGAGGGCGAACGCGCGCCGGTGGAGGCGTCGGCAAACAGCAGCTGCACATCCTTGGCGCGGCTTTCCTTGCCGTTGATGCGATAGAGCGAGCCCTGCTCACGCTCGATGCGGCGCGTGACCTGGATCTCGTCGCTATCGTTGAAGGCGGCCGGTGCGGTGCGCTCGCCATTGTCGAGATAGAGCGCCACTTCGGCGGTGTTGCGCGCCGGGCGGTTGCCGGAACCCGAAAAGATCACGTCGTCCATGCCGGAGGCGCGCATGTTCTTGTAGGAATTCTCGCCCATCACCCAGCGCAGCGCCTCGACGAGGTTCGACTTGCCGCAGCCATTCGGCCCGACGACGCCGGTCAGCCCCCGTTCGATGATGAATTCCGTCGGCTCGACGAAGGATTTGAAGCCGACCAGGCGCAGCTTATTGAACTTCATGCAGAAGCTCCGGCGCGCGGGGCGGGCTTGTCACGCAGCCACAAAAAAACGGGCGCACGGCTTTCGCCGTCGCCCGTTCTATCGAAACGATCCGGTTCAGAGCAGGCTGTCGATGAGCTTCGACATGGTGTCAACCGGCATGTCTCCAGAGTAGCGCTTGCCATTGATGAGGAAAGTCGGGGTGGCGTTGACGCCGAAATCCTTGGAACCTCTTTCCCGCGTGGCGTTCACTTCATCCAGAAGCTTCTGGTTCGTCAAGCATTTCGTGAAGCTATCCTCAGTAAATCCGGCAAGCTTCGACATCTGCAGCAGTGCGGCGCGGCCGTCATCGGCGGCGGCCCAGATCTGCTGCTGCTTGAACAGCATCGAAACCATCGGGAAATACTGTTCCGGCGTGCTCAACTGTTCCGGATTGGAAGAGCTGCAGCGGGCGAGCATGAAGGCTGCGGCGGCGCGCGGGTCGAAGGGGAATTCGCGGATGATGAACTGCACCTTGCCGCTGTCGACATATTTCTGCTTGATCGTGTCGAAGGTGGTGTTGTGGAAGTGGGCGCAATGCGGGCAGGTCATCGACATATATTCGACGATCTTGACCGGGGCGTCGGCCTTGCCCAGCGCCATCTCCGGCAGCGCGCCGGGCTTCAGCACCTCGGCCATATCGACATCGCCGTCAGACTCCGGCATGTCGGTCGCCGCTGTGGCCGCCGTCTGCATGGTGTCGACATTGGTGCCGTCGGCCATGGTCTTGCCGGAAGACGAAGCATCGGCAGCGTCCTTGCTGTCGTTGCAGGCGACAAGCGCGACGGCAGCTGCGGCGATGGCGATACCGCTGAGCAGGCGGCGTTTCGTCAGTTGCATTTCGGACATCTGCATGGGTTCCCCATAACTAATGAGATTGACGGCGTGATTGTGCGATATAACGGCTTGCGGCCGCTCACAAGCCACGGATCACCAACTTCCTTCAAAGAATTGTGACCGTGATGGGACCAAAAGCGCACGTTGCGTCCGAAATCGGCGGTTCTCAGTTTTCACGGAAGGCCGAAGGCGTATTTCGGCCGGCATAAAACAGTCTCAACACCTGCACCCGATCCTTCACGATCCGGTAAGCGATCGTCACACGCCGCTCGAAAACCAGAATTCGCACGCCCGGGGCAAAATCCTCGCGCGGCGCTCCCCCTTCCGGCATGTCCTCGAGATCATGACAAACCTGCTTCAACCGGCGGATAAATTCGATGGCCGCCAAGGGATTGTCGGAATTCGTAGATATCAAGCAGATCCTTCTCTGCTCGCGGACGAAACGCAACCTTATGCGCCACCGCCCTCAGCCTTCATCCGCTCGGCGTGCAGACGTTCGAGCCGCTCGAAGACAAGATCGGCATCGATATCCGAACCCGGGCCGTCGATCGCCTCGCGGATTTTCAGACGCATGATTTCGTTGATCGCATCCTCTTCCCGGTCGAGCGCGCGCAATGCAGCGCGGATAACCTCGCTCGCCGAACTATAGGCGCCAGATTCCAGCCGCGCTTCCAGGCTTTTCTGCTGGCTGCCGAGCGTCACGGTAATAGGTTTGCTGCTGCGCATTCCTGTTACTCCCATCAAGTGATTACAGTGTAATACACTTGGAACGGAGTTCAAAAGAGGCTTTATGCTCAAGCTTTTAGCTGACGTTCGGCCGCTCGACCCGCCGCCGACCGGGCGGCCTGATCTTTGTATCTCGAACCAAAGTCCGGCGCTTCTGTTGTCGCGCCGGACTTCGCAGTCTACCGGATCACTTGCATTCGGGGTCGTCGCCGAAGCCCTTGCAGAAGAACTCGGCGGCATTTTCCTTGGTGATCATCTTCGACGCGATCTCGATTTCCATCGAGCCATCGTCCTTCTTCGTCAAAGTTCCGAGCTTTTCCAGCGCTGCGGTGTCGTTGGTGGCAAGCGCGTGCGCGGCAATGACGCCTTCAGGGGCGACGGTGGAATAGGTGAAGGTCGCGGTCAGATCGCCCTTGGCAACGGCGCGGATGGCGGCATTCTCGCCGTCGATGCCGATGATGAGGATGCCTTCCTTGTCACGGCCGGCAGCCTGGATCGCCCGCAGTGCACCAAACGCCATATTGTCGTTATGGGCGTAAACGGCCTGGATCTGCCCCGCCGGGAAACGCTGAAGCGTGTCTTCCATGAACTTCAACGCCTTCTCCTGGTCCCAGTCGGCGTGGGTTTCGGCGATCACCTTGATATCGGTGCCGGCAATGGCTTCGGCAAATCCTTCATGGCGTTCAACCGCGGGAGCCACAGCCGGGTCGCCCTTGATCTCGACGACATTGCCCTTGCCCTTCAGCGCCTCGGCGATGTACTTGCCGGCAAGCGTGCCGATGGGCTTGTTGTGCGGGCCGACATGCAGCGTAACGGGAATATCGAGGCTGCGCTCGAGCGTGATCACCGGAATGCCGGCAGCCAGGACCTGCTTGATGGTCGGAGCGATAGCGGCGCTATCCTGCGCCGAAATCATCAGAACCTTCATGCCCTGGACCATCAGGCTTTCGACATCCGAAATCTGCTTTGCGGACTTGCCTTCCGCGTTGGTGACGAGCAGATCGACATCCTTGAAGTGTTCCGCCGCATAGGCCTGGTTGCGTTTGGTCATCGTGTTGCGGTGGGCCGAGTTCGAGCTCGCCTGCGAGAAGCCGATGATGATCTTGTCGGCGCTGAAGGCGGGGGCGGCCGTCAAGACGGTGGCGAGCCCGGCGGAGATGATGAGCATACGTCTGGTGATGTTGAGCATTTTAAGTCCTCCCTCTGGTTAACACGCTACTTGCGTGGTTTTCTTCCGGCTTCGAGCAGCACGGCAAGAACGATGATCGCACCCTTCACCACCTGCTGTGAGAATGGTGAAACGCCTGCGAGATTGAGAATGTTTGCGATGATGGCCAGCACCATGGCGCCGCCGATCGTGCCGAGAACAGTGCCTTCGCCGCCGAACAGCGACGTGCCGCCGATCACCGCGATCGTGATTGCCTCCAGTTCGAGGCCGAGGCCGGAATTCGGGTCGCCGACGGACAGACGGGATAGGAAAATCAGGCCGGAAAGCGCTGCCAGCACACCACAAATGATATAGACGCTGAAGATGACGAGCGGCACGTTGATGCCGGAGAGCCTCGCCGCTTCCTCATTGCTGCCGACCGCATAGATGGCCCGGCCGAACTGCGTGAAGCTGAGCACGACGGCGGCGATGATGCAGACTGCCGCAAAGACGTAGATCGGTGTCGGCACGCCCAGCATGTAGCCGCCGCCGAGCACGAAGAAACTGTCGGCGAGCTTTCCCGGATTGACGGTTCCACCATCGGCGATCATCAGCGCGAAGCCGCGCACCATGACCATGCAGCCGAGCGTCATGATGAAGGCCGGAATGCGGAAATAGGAAATGCCGAAGCCGTTGACGCAGCCGACGAGGGCGCCGATGGCGATACAGATCAGCACCATCAGCGGGATGGGCATCCCCTGCTCCATCAGGACCGCGCCGGTGACGCCAACCAGCGCGACGATCGACCCAACGGAGAGATCGATCCCCTTGGTGAGGATCACGAATGTCATGCCGATGCCGAGGATCCCGTAGAGGGCGACCTGCCTCAGGACGTTCAGGGTATTGATAGGATTGAGAAAATGAGGAGAGATCAGCGAGGCGGCGATGATCAGTACGATCAATGCACCGGCAAGACCCGTTCCGCGCGGAAGATATTTCATGGTAGTCCCCTCATTAATGTAGTGCCGCGAAGTGCATGACGTCTTCTTCGGTTGCTGTGCGTGCGTCGAGTTCAGCCGTCACCTCACCCTCTCTCAAAACGTAGAGCCGGTCGCACAAACCAAGGATTTCCGGCAGTTCGGAAGAAGCCATGACGATTGCCAGCCCACGGGCTTCGGCCAGTTCGACCAGCAGGTCGTAGATCTCGCGCTTGGCTCCGACATCGACGCCGCGTGTGGGTTCGTCGGCCAGCAGAATCTCGCATCCGGCGCTGACGAGCCGGGCCAGCACGCATTTCTGCTGATTGCCGCCCGAAAGGTTCTGCGTCGCTGCCGCGGCGTTCGGCGTCCTGATCCGCAGCCGCTCGATCAGACCGTTGACTATTTTGCGCTCGCGGCGGAGCGACAGAAGTCCGAAACGGACGATCTGCGCGAGGCTGGCCGACATGATGTTGAAGCCGACGCTCTGTATCAGGAAGAGGCCTTCCGTCTTGCGGTCTTCCGGCACCAGGCCGAGCCCCTTGGTGATGCCGGCGCGCGGCGAACCGATGCTGGCCATCGCGCCGTTGATCCTAACCTCGCCGGCACCGCGCGGGTCAGCGCCGTAGATGGCGCGCAGAAGCTCGGTGCGGCCTGCACCCGCCAGCCCGAAAAGACCGACAATCTCGCCCTTTCGAACATGGATGCTGACGTTTTTGAGCAGCGCTGGCGTCGAAATGCCCTGAGCGGACAGCGCTTCCTCGCCGATCCGGGGCGTGCGGGTGGGGAAGACGTCCCCCACTTCCCGGCCGACCATGCTGCGAATGAGATCGTCCGTCGTCAGGCCATTGGAAGGTCCGTTGTGGATGACTGTGCCGTCGCGCAGGATGGTGACCGTGTCGCTCAGTTCGAAAACCTCGCGCAGGCGATGCGAAATATAGACGAAGGCAACGCCGCTCTCACGAGCCAGCTGCCGGACAACCCGGAACAGCTGGTCGATCTCTGCCTGCGCCAACACCGCCGACGGCTCGTCGAGAACGATGATCTTCGCATTGCGGGCCAGCGCCTTGGCGATCTCGACCATCTGGCGCTTGGCAACGGAGAGCGTGCCGATCCGTGCGGTCGGATCGACGTCGAAACCAAGCCGTTCAACGACCTCCATCGTCCGGCGTTTTGCCTCGCCCCAGTCGATTAGGGCGCCCTTGCATGGCAGCCGCCCCATCAGAACGTTTTCGGCGACGGTCAGGTGCGGCGCCTGCGCCAGTTCCTGATAGATGACCGCGACGCCGCGGGCAATCATCCCGGCCGGCGTCGGATCGAGCACCGCTTCGCCGAAAAGCTCGATGCTCCCCTCGTCGGCCGAATAGGCGCCGGAGAGGATTTTCATCAGCGTCGATTTTCCAGCCCCATTCTCACCCACCAACGCCCTGATTTCTCCAGGCTGCAGAGAAAACGACACGCCCTTCAGGGCGCGCACGCCCGGAAAGGATTTGGTGATCCCAGCAAGAGCCAGCGCCGACGTCATTTCAATGCCCTCCGCAGCCGCAGGAGCGGCGAATTACCAATTTTGCCGGCAGACGGACCTGCCGCGCGTTTTCCGTGCTCGATTTGATCCGCCTGGCCAGCATTTCCGCAGCCTGCATGCCGATCATCTCGCTCGGCTGCGCCATGACGGTCAGCCGCGGCTCGAAACAGTCAGCCCAATCGAAATCGTCAAAGCCGATCAGCGCCAGATCCTCGGAGATGCGCAATCCAAGATCCCGCACCGCGCGCATGACGCCGATGGTGGCCAGATTGTTGCCCGAGGCGATCGCCGTCGGTCGGTCCGCCCGACTGAGGATCGCAAGCGCCGACTGGCGTGCATCCGCGCTGTTCGCATTGCCTTCGCTCATCACGCTACGATCGATCTCGAGCCCGTGCTTGCGCATGGCGCCGACGTATCCACGCACGCGTTCGATCGTGGAAAGCAGCCCCGGCTCGCCGGCGATGAGACCGATGCGGCGGTGGCCGTGGCCCACCAGGTGGTCGATCAGCGTCTCCATCGCCGTCTCATTGTCCAGGCAAACCCCATCCGCATCGGCAACCGTCAGACGGTCGACGAGCACGAAGGGCATGCGAGACGATTTGAGATAGTCGATGGCGCGGTTTTCCGGATCACAGGATGGAGCCAGAATTACCCCATCCACCCGCCGCTGAACGAGTTCACGGACCAGCCGCAACTCGGTCTCCGGATCGTTCTGCGTGTCGCAGAGAAAAACGAGCTGCCCGATGGCGGCGCAGGCTCGCTCGATAGAAGATACGATATCGTTGAAATAGTAATTGGTGCTGATCGAGATCGCGATACCCACCGCGTCGGTCGAGGATCGCACCAGAGACCGGGCCACAGCATTCGGCACGAATCCGAGACTTTCGATCGCGTCCTTGACGAGCGCCGCCGTCGCTTCGTTCACATGCCGGGTGCCGTTGACGACGTGCGACACGGTCGAGACCGAGACGCCCGCGGCGCGTGCAACGTCAGTGATTGTCGCCATGATTGCAGACCTCCCCGTCACGCCTGACGCGCAGCTTCAAACTGCCGCCGCGTCAATTCCCAGAACAAAATCGAAAGATTCAACCACCCTGAACAAGCCTCCTCAGCCTCGGCGGTCACCCGGCCCATTTCATCCTCCAATGAAATGTTAAAAACCGCTATATGGCCATCGAAACGTTTGCGCAAGCGTTTTCTTCTGCGATTTATGGTGATATACGGATGCAAAGGGAGGAACGAATATGGCACTGAAAAACATTCCCGGGATTCTTTGCCCGGATCTTTTGTGGCTATTGAGCGCGATGGGCCACGGCGACGAGATCGCCATCGTCGACAAGAATTTCTCGGCGTGCCGCGTGTCGAAAAAGACCGTCAGCGGCAAACTCGTGTCGATGAACGCGGCCAGCGCCTCAGACGCCATAGCGGCGATCCTGGCGGTCATGCCGCTCGATCATTTCGTCGAACAGCCGCTCATGCATATGGAGGATCCGGATCAGACCGGCATCATGCTACCGGTTCATGCGGATGTGGAATTGCTCTGCTCGACGGCGGAAAAGCGCAGCATCACGAGCAGGCCCATCGAGCGCTTCGCCTATTATCCACTGGCTGAATCCTGCTTTGCGGTGGTTCAGACGGGGGAGATCCGGCCCTACGGCAATTTCATCCTGAAGAAGGGTGTCGTTTAGCGGCGGTCCTGGACGTCAGCGCTGATTCCCCCGCTTCCCCATCACCGCGGTCCCTAAGCGCTGGATCGCCTGGCGCAGCTTGTCGTTCTCGATCCCCTCCATCATGCCTTCGAGCTTGCGGGCGGCTTCGCCTTTCAGCGGCGCCGGGGTGCGGGAGCGGCGGATGGGTTGTGAGACGGGCTTCTGGACGATGCGGATCTGGTGGACGGCGGCGAAGCCGAAGAAGCTGTTGATGCGCTGGATGAGTTCGCCCTGGGCATGGGTGAGGAACAGCGCGCGCGCGCCTTCGCAGGCGATGGTGAGCACACCGGGGCGGAAGCCGCCGGCCTCATTGCCGCCGCGGGCCCAGGCGATTTTTTCCGGCCGGGTGCAATCGGCGAAATCCTCGCCGGCGATTTCGCTCCACGAACCGAGCAGCGCCGTGTTGATGCCGGCGCGCCGCGCCAGGACGGGATCGATCAGCCCGTTTGCCAGCTCGGAAATCTGCTTTACATCTTTGCGTGGATAACTCATCGAAACCCTTGGGCCCTGCCGTCAATCGCACAGGCAATTGGCGCGGCCGACTTGATCGCGCGGCATTGCTTCGCCAAGTATAGGCACTTCCCCCCATCGCGGCAAATCATGACGATCACCACACTCGACACGCCCTCGGCAAAGCCCCTCCTCGACTGGTACGATCGCCACCACCGCGACCTGCCCTGGCGTGTCTCGCCCGGCATGGCGGCCCGCGGCGTCAAGGCCGATCCCTATCACGTCTGGCTTTCCGAGGTGATGCTGCAGCAGACGACGGTGCAGGCGGTCAAACCCTATTTCGAGCGCTTTCTCAAGCGCTGGCCCGAGGTGACCGATCTTGCCGCGGCCGAGAACGACGCTGTCATGGCCGCCTGGGCGGGGCTCGGCTATTACGCCCGGGCCCGCAACCTGAAGAAATGCGCCGAGGCGGTGGCGACAGAGCATGGCGGCATCTTTCCCGATACCGAAGAGGGGCTGAAGTCGCTCCCCGGCATCGGCGACTATACGGCCGCCGCCGTCGCGGCCATTGCCTTCAACCGGCAGGCGGCCGTCATGGACGGCAATGTCGAGCGGGTGATCTCCAGGCTCTATGCGATCGAAACACCGCTGCCGGCCGCCAAGCCCGCGATGAAGGAAAAGGTGGCGCTGCTGACGCCGGCAGAACGCCCCGGCGATTTCGCCCAGGCGATGATGGATCTCGGTGCGACGATCTGCACGCCGAAGCGGCCGGCCTGTTCGCTCTGTCCGTTCCGCGGCGCCTGCGAGGCGCTCAAGCTTTCCGATCCCGAGATCTATCCGGTCAAGGCGGCGAAGAAGGAGAAGCCGGTGCGCTATGGCGCGGCCTTCATCGCGGTGACCGGCGATGGCGAAATCCTGCTGCGGCGGCGCATCGACAGCGGCCTGCTCGGCGGCATGACCGAGGTGCCGACGACAGCCTGGACGGCGCGCATGGACGGCGAGACCTCGGCTGCGGCCGCGCCCTTCGAGGCGGCATGGCAGGCCTGTGGCACCGTCATCCACGTCTTCACCCATTTCGAGCTCAGGCTGTCGATCTGGCGCGCAGCGATTGCCGATAAGGTCGGCACGAATGACGGATGGTGGGAGCCGGTTACAAATCTTGAAGCGCAGGCGCTGCCGACCGTCATGAAAAAAGCGATCGCAGCGGCTATTCCTCTCGCGTTTAAAACATCCAAGGGATGACCATGACCACCGGCATAAAGCATATTGTTTTCGATATCGGCAAAGTCCTCATTCATTACGATCCGCATCTTCCCTTCAGCCGCCTGATCCCGGATGAGGCCGAGCGCAACTGGTTCTTCGCCAATATCTGCACCCATGACTGGAACATCGAGCAGGACCGCGGCCGCAGCTGGGCGGAGGCCGAAGCGCTGCTGATCGAACAGCACCCGGCACGTGAGGAACAGATCCGCGCCTTCCGCAAATATTGGCACGAGATGGTGCCGCACGCCTATGAGGACAGCGTCGCGATCATGGAGGGGCTGATCGCCGAAGGGCGCGACGTGACGATGCTGACCAACTTCGCCTCCGACACCTTCCGCGAGGCGCAGCAACGCTTCGCCTTCCTCAACCGACCGCGCGGCGTCACCGTTTCCGGCGATGTCGGCCTGATCAAGCCGGATATCGCCATCTACGAGACGCATACGAAAAGCTTCGGCCTCGATCCCGCGGCCACGATCTTCATCGACGACGCGCCGGTCAATGTCGAAGGCGCCAAGGCCTATGGCTGGAATGCGGTGCTGTTTTCGGGTGCGGAGAAGCTGCGCAGCGATCTCGCCGCTTACGGATTGAAGGTCTGAGATCCATGGCTTTCGACCCCGCAGAAGAAATCGAGCGCTTTCACGCCGCCATCAACGCCCTCGATTTTCCCGCCATCGAGGCCTATTTCGCCGAGGATGCGACCTATGTCTCGAACGGTGTCGGCAGTCTTGCCGGCCGGCCTGAGATCATGGCTGCCTTCCGGCGCTATTTCGACGACTATCCCGATCAGACGGCGGAAAATTCGCTGGTGGAAACGTTGACGCCGCTCTCCGGCCGATCGGTCTGGTCGGTGCGCGCCACCCACAGCAAGACGGGCAAGCCGCTGATCCGCGAGGGCGAGGAGACAATCACCTTCAATGCGGAAGGGCGCGTCACGCGGGTCGAGGTCACCGATTATCAAGAGTTCTGATGACCGCGTTCCAGCAAAACCGCTGCGCAGTTTTGCTGGTACAGCGCAAATAGAAGACGCCCGGAGCTTGAACTCCGGGCGCCTTGGCCTTCTCCCGCAACTGGAGGGAAATCGGAAGAAGGTATCTCGATCTTGCGAAGGTGGTGCTCACTCCACCTTTGCCAGATCACTGCGGATGACGGACCTGAGATCGTCGATCGGGCGCAGGGACTGCCCGTCTTCGAAATGCCAGAAGGTCCATCCGTTGCATGCATCGAGACCCTGCACCTTGGCGCCGAGACGATGAATGGAGCCGGCCTCGCCGCCTGAGGCCACGGTGCCGTCGGCGCGCACGATCGCGCTGTAGCGGCGCTTGGCGTCGGTCAGCACCTGGCCGGGCTTGATCAGGCCGCTTTCGACCAGCACGTTGAAGGCGACGCGGACTTCGGCCTTCTTGCCGGTCATGACGGTCAGTTCCGCCTTGCCGAGCGGCTCGACGGCGGCGATGCGGGCCGAGGCTGCATCGATATAATCCTGTTCGCGCTCGATGCCGACGAAGTGGCGGCCAAGACGCTTGGCGACCGCACCCGTCGTTCCCGAGCCGAAGAAAGGATCGAGCACGATATCGCCGGGCTTGGTCGAGGCCATGATGACGCGGGCAAGCAGCGCTTCCGGCTTCTGCGTCGGATGCACCTTCTTGCCGTCCTCGCCCTTCAGCCGCTCGCCGCCATTGCAGATCGGGAACAGCCAGTCGGAGCGCATCTGCACGTCGTCATTGGCCGCCTTCATCGCATCGTAATTGAAGGTATAGCCCTTGGCCTTGGCGTTGGGGCTCGCCCAGATCATCGTCTCATGGGCGTTCTGGAAACGGCGGCCCTTGAAATTCGGCATCGGGTTGGTCTTGCGCCAGATGATGTCGTTGAGGATCCAGAAGTTCAGATCCTGCAGCGTGGCGCCGACGCGGAAGATATTGTGGTAGGAGCCGATCACCCAGATCGAGCCTGTCGGCTTCAGCACCCGCCGGCAGGCCAGCAGCCAGGCGCGGGTGAAGGCGTCATAAGCCTCGAAGGAGGCGAACTGATCCCATTCGTCATCGACCGCATCGACCAGCGACTGATCGGGACGATGCAGCGTTCCGCCGAGCTGGAGATTATACGGCGGGTCGGCAAAGATGATATCGACGGAGTGGCTGGGCAACGCTTCGAGGGCGCTGACGCAATCGCCCTTGATGATCGTGTCAACCCAGGAATCCGACCGGGATCCCGGCCGGGAATCCGACTTGACGGAAGCCTTGAGGTCGGCAAGCGGAAAAACTGATGCCATTCTGATACTCACTCATACGCTCTACGCTTAACTGTCCGTTATGGTTACGCAACTTAGTTACCAAAGCCTGAAGCGGTGGCCGATTTCGGGAATTTATTCGGCCGGCCGATGAGTGAGCGGCAGACTTTGCCGATGCCGGCGATCAGGCGGCATCGTGAATCCTGCGGCTGTCGGCCGGCGCTTCGTCGCGTTCGAACATGCCGTAATCACGGACGACGCTGGCGATCCGCAGGCGGTAATCGGCGAAGATGCCGCCGCGGCCGGCCTGCTGCGCTGCCCGGTGCGCCTCGAGATTGCGCCACTCCTTGACGGCCGCCTCGTCGCGGAAGAAGGAGAGCGATAAAAGCTTGCCGCGGTTCGTCAGGCTCTCGAAACGCTCGATCGAGATGAAGCCGTCGATCTTTTCGAGCTCGCTGCGCAACTCGCCGGCAAGATCCAGATATTTGTGGCGTTCGCCCATATAGGGCACGACTTCGAAGATGACGGCGATCATGGCAGCACCAGCTTGGCGTGAGGGGCGGAGACATTTTTGAGGAAGATGCGATCTTCCTTCAGGATGAAGCGCTCGCGTCGGGCAAATTCGTAATTCTCGCGGCCGAGCGGGTCGGACGCCAGCCGGGCGCGATAGGCTTCATAGGCGGCGAGGCTCTCGATATTATAGACGCCGTAAGCCGTCGTCGCCGATCCCTCGTGCGGGCCGTAATAGCCGATCAGGTCGGCACCGTTCTTCGGAATCGCCTGGCCCCAGTTGCGGGCATATTCGGCAAACGCTTCCTTCTTGAAGGGGTCGATCTGATAGCGGATGAAGCAGGTGATCATGGTTTTCTCCTTTGTTGTCTCAGTGCTCTCCTGGGCCGTTTTCGCACATTGCCTGACGGCGATGCTTCGGTTACGATCGAACTATGAAGGAAGGCCCAGACATTGCGCAGATCGGCGCGCTGATCGGCGATCCCGCCCGCGCCAACATGCTGGCGGCGCTGATCGGCGGCCGGGCGCTGACGGCGACGGAGCTTGCCGGCGTCGGCGGCATCACCGTACAGACGGCGAGCACCCATCTCGCCAAGCTCGAAGCCGGTGGGCTGCTTGCCCAGCGCAAGCAGGGCCGCCACCGATATTTCACCCTCGCCGACGAGGCCGTTGCCCGGCTGATCGAAAGCATGATGGGTTTTGCCGCCGGACGCGGGCACCTGCGCCACCAGCCGGGACCGAAGGAGCCGGCGCTGCGCAAGGCGCGCATCTGCTACGATCATCTTGCCGGTGATTACGGCGTGCGCATGCTCGACAGCCTGATTGCCTCCGGCTCGATCGAGGCGGTCGGCAACGGCCTGGCGCTGACGGAAAAGGGCGAAGGCGACCTCAAATGCATCGGCATCGATGTCGGCGACCTCAGATCCTCGCGCCGGCCGCTCTGCCGCTCCTGCCTCGACTGGAGCGAAAGACGCACCCACCTCGCCGGCAGCCTCGGCAAGGCGCTGCTGTCAAGCTTCCTCGACAAGGGCTGGGCGCGGCGCACGGCCGAGAGCCGCTCGATCCTGTTTTCGCCGGAAGGCGACCGGCAGTTCCTGACGCTTTTTCCGGTCGATCCGTAGCTTATTGCCGGTCTGCAGGAGGTTCCAAGGCCGTTTCCGGCGGCCTCATGCCCCTGCCCTCTTTTCATCTTCCTGCCGCACATGCGCCCGCAGCGCCGCAAGAGTGAGCGCCAGCGCCGCGTGGTTGCTCTCGGCTTCACCGAGCACGCTTTCGCCCTCATCGATCTCGCGCAGCTGCGCACCGTAAAGCGACTCGTCCGATGTCTGGCGGCCGCAGGCGAGGTGCCAAACCGCATCCGGCTGCACCTCCCGGCACAGATCGATGGCGTGATTGACATCATGCGTGAACGAACGCGCCATCAGGAAACCATGCGGCGACTTGATACTGCTCGGCATATAGTCGTGGGGACCGTCGAAATCGTCCGGTTCGGCCGGCCGGAATTGCTTCAGCAGGAAAGCACAGGTGATGAAGGCGTCGATCCGGCTGTCGGGCATATCAGTCTTTTCCAGGGTCTCGATGATGTCCTCGATCGTCATGCGGTCTTCCTCTTCGTCCGTTCCTTGGCATGCCGCTTGTTCTCCTCCCCATAGCGGCGGTGACGTCCTCCTCGATCGCCATCTAGTGCATGAGTTTGCCAAAGGTAGTCCTGGGGCTTCGGTTAGAACTGCATGACGCGGATTTGATGGATCTCGCGCCGTCCTCAACGAAGGCGCAGTCTGCCGTTTCGGTAACAGGCTCGCCTGCTGCCGGTCCATGTTCTCTCGGTACTCGCACGCTATCGGCGGCTTAGCTCTGGCAGCCCTTCTTCCTCATCTTCCTTTCGACCTTGGCTCTCTTGTCGGTGCCATCCCCGGCATGCTTTCCGCCGGTCAGGGCATTATCCTTCATCGCCTGCAGCTGCGCACAGCTTCGGTGCTTGCCCCTGGCGATGACGTCGGTGGATGTGAAGGCAAACAGCAGCACTACGGCTGCCGCCGGTCGGACGAAAGCTGAAAGCCTCATGGTCCCTCTCCTTGTGCACCTGCATGCTACGCCTGAGACCATGAAGCAGCAATGAGCGGCCACGATGGGCGGATCAACCTTTAATCGAAAATGAAATATCGAATGCAACCTGTTGTTTTCACGCCACTAAGGACCGGTGCTGAGAAATCATTAAGCATATTCCGGTACTCTCACGTTCTAAATTAACGAGAGAGCCCTGTCATGGCGTCGATCCAGCATAAGATCATCATTGCGAGCATCGCGATTTTCGCCTTGGCGGGTGGCGCCACGGGGGTCGGCATCTGGTCGGCCTCGACCCTCTCGGAAAACAACGCCGACGTTGCCCGGTCGGCGCAAATTCTGCGCAACCACATGCAGGCAGACATGATGCATGACGCGATGCGCGCGGACGTGCTGGCATCGATGCTGGCGTCCAATCCGGCAGCGGGCATAGAAGCGGCCGCGGTGAAGGCGGACCTGGTGGAACACGACGCGTCGTTTCGCGAGATGATTGCCGCCAACAAGGCACTTGCCGCCGACGACAAGACCAAAGCGCTGCTTGCCAGCATCGAACCTCCGCTTCTGAGCTATATCGAGAGCGCCACGAAAATCGTGGATCTGGCAAGCCAGGATCCCTCGGCAGCATTGAAGGCCTTGCCCGCATTCATGCAGCAGTTCTCGACGTTGGAAACGGCCATGGAACAGGCCGGCGATGAGATCACCGCCGCGTCAGACGAAATCTCCAAGCGTAGCGCCGACGTCAAGGCTTCGGTCGATATCGCTCTGAAAGCACTTCTGGCCGCAGCCGCATTGTTCGCCATTGGTCTCTATTTCCTGACGCGGAAGACCGTAACCAAGCCGATCCTGGCGCTTTCCAACGATATGCAAAGGCTTGCCGGCGGTGACACGGCCATTGCCTGCACCGGGATCGGCCGCTCGGACGAAATCGGAACGATGGCATCGGCCGTCGAAATCTTCCGCCAGGCGGCAATTGCCAACAGGCAGCTCGAGCAAGACGCCGAGGCAGCCCGGTTGCAGGGCGAAACCGAACGGCTGACGGCCCGCAAACAGGCCGACGAAGATGCAGCCATTCGGCTGCGGGCGGCGACATCCGGCCTTGCCGCCGGCCTGAAGCGGCTTGCATCCGGCGATCTCGCCTTCCAGATCGACGAGCCGTTCGCACCTGATTTCGAGGGCCTCCGGCATGATTTCAACATGTCGATCCGCCAGCTCGACCAAACGCTCGGCGCCATTGCGGCCGCCATTGCCGCGATCGACGAAGGCACCCGGGAAATCGCATCCGGGGCCGGCGATCTGTCAAAACGCACCGAACAGCAGGCTGCCTCGCTCGAAGAAACCGCCGCAGCGCTCGATCAGATCACCGCCAATGTCTCGAACTCGAGCAAGCGCACCGACGAGGCGCGCACGGAAGCGACCGATGCGAACCGCAATGCCGCCAAGTCTTCGGAGGTCGTGTCGCATGCCGAAGAGGCGATGCGCCGCATCGAGGCTTCGTCGCAGCAGATCTCCAGCATTATCGGCGTGATCGACGAGATCGCCTTCCAGACCAACCTGCTGGCGCTGAACGCCGGCGTCGAAGCGGCGCGCGCCGGAGAGGCGGGCAAGGGCTTTGCGGTGGTGGCCCAGGAAGTGCGCGAACTCGCGCAGAGATCGGCCCAGGCGGCAAAGGAAATCAAAGGTCACATCCAGAAATCGTCGGTGGAAGTGGAAAGCGGCGTCAAGCTGGTTCTCGACACCAGCCAGGTTCTGAAGGCGATCAGCGAACAGATCGCCCGCATCAATCAGCACATGGATGCCATCGCCGTCTCGGCAAGAGAGCAGTCGACCGGCCTTGCCGAAGTCAATACCGCCGTCAATTCCATGGATCAGGTGACCCAGCAGAACGCGGCGATGGTGGAGCAGTCAACCGCGGCATCCGGTCATCTCGCCGAGGAAGCCGCCAAGCTGCGTGAACTCGTTTCCCGGTTCAAGCTGCGCGCGACGGCTTCGACGCCATCTGCCGCTGGACGCCGGAGCGGGCAGCTGGCGGCCTGACGGCTTCTGTCTGCTCGCCATTTCCATTCCCGCGACGTCGAGGACCTCAGATCATTGCGGCTGCCGCTCCTGCCTCGACTGTAACGAAAGGCGGGCTGATCTTGCCGGCCGTCTCGGCGAGGCCCTGCTGTCAAGTTTCTTGGACAAAGGCTGGGCGCGCCGGGCGGCGGAAAGTCGCCCGATCATCTTCTCAGCGGAGGGCGACCGGCAGTGCCTGCACTCTCCAGCAGTGGCAGCAGAGCCTATCCAAGTGGGCGGGTGATAAATCAGATCAAAGTCCACCACCCTCACCCGCAGCATCGAGGACATCTAGCGCACCCTGATGCCAATAGGGTCGTTTGCAGATCAAAAACGGCAAAAGATTCAACACGCCATCGGAAATACAAATCAAACAATAAATGGTTGCGTTGACTCTAATATGCTACCTGTTGTTTAATGACGATGTCATTAACGGAGGAACGCAAGATGTCCGTCACGTTAAATTCTCCAATCTCATGGAAAAATCCATCTGCCGACGACAGCACTATGCTTGACAACCTTCAGCCGAACATCATCAAGGCGCATGTTCGTGAGTTTTTGACTCTGCTTTTTCTGCGGTTTGACGATAAGGAAGCTGCGAAAAACTTCCTTCGGGCAATTTCCACGACGCTGATGAAATCGGCAAAGCAACATTTAATGGAAATTGAAGCATTCAAAGCCAAACCTTCGACGCCGGGAACGCCGTACATCGGGCTTGGCCTTACTGACGAGGGCTATCAAGCCCTCCAAATCGCCCAAAGGCCGAGCGATCCGATATTTCGCGCGGGCATGCAAAAATCCGACTTGAATGACCCTGATGTCAGCAGGTGGGATTCTTATTTTCGCAATCCCATCCATGCGGTCGTTCTGGTGGGAGATATGCTCAATGACACCAAGGTCACTGCTCACGATCAGGTGGTAAACTTGATCCAGGCCTCGCATGGGGTAACAATCGTGGGGACGCAAGATGGCCTGGGTCTTCACAATGACAATAGAGAAGGTATCGAACACTTCGGCTATGTCGATGGGCGCAGCCAGCCGCTGTTTCTGCTGGAAGACATCGACGCGGAAGAAAACGCGACAGATGGAATTGCCAACTGGGATCCGGCTTTCCCATTAGAACAGGTTATTGTTCCTGATCCAGCAGCGCCCGATCCGGCCGTTCATTTCGGAAGTTACTTCGTATACCGGAAGCTGGAACAAAACGTCCGCCGGTTCAAAAGGCAAGAGCAGAAACTTGCAGATCGCTTGTTCGGAGCTGATGACGAAAGGGCCGGCGCCATGGTCGTCGGGCGCTTTGAGGACGGAACGCCGGTCACGATGCAGTCAGAAGACGGCGTTGAGTCACCCGTCCCGAACAACTTCAACTACTTCAGCGACAAGAGCGGCGCAAAGTGTCCCTTTTCAGGGCATATCCGAAAAACCAATCCGCGCGGGTCGGGCGGGTTCGAAAACAGTGCTGGCGAACGAAAGCACCTCATGGCCCGACGCGGCCAAACCTATGGCGTGCGAACAGATAATCCGAACGATGGCAGGATCGAGAACAAACCGAGTAAATACGTCGGCCTGTTATTCATGGCGTTCAACAGTGATATAGGCAATCAGTTCGAATTCACGCAGAAAAATTGGGCCAACAATCCCGGTTTCCCAGCTGTGCCGACCGGCTTTCCAGCGCCTGGGGTCGATCCGGTCATCGGTCAAACAAAACAAGATGCTGCGCGACCAGATATGGAAGGAGCGGCCATCTGGGGTGATCCCGGCTCCCTCAAGACCGTTGCAACCGTTCCTCAAGCGGTGAAGATGAAGGGAGGCGAATATTTCTTTATGCCGTCCCTCGCATTTCTGAGCTCGCTTTAAGCTTGCCATGACGTTGGCGGGCAATCCCGCCGACGTCATTCCACGGTCATCTCCAGGCGCTCTCACTCTATAGCGCCGCGCACGATGCCAGGCGAGCATTCGGCTGATGCGGCGTGCGATTGTGCCTTCCGGCTCCCTCCGATGCGCCTTCGGTGGCAAGCGAGTTCCTGCTTGTCGAGGGCTGGATGACGGTGGCTTACGCCGCCGATCCGGCAGCAACGCCGGAGCCGGTCGCTTGCCGCATCGCAGCCATGCTTGAGATCCGGTTGAGCTTTGGGCGGGCATCGTGTAAAGCCGCAGCATCCCCGGACAAGACCCAGGCTTTCGGCCCAGATTTCAGCAAGGCGTGAACATATGGACGGCTTCGACCTCATCATCTTCGACTGCGACGGCGTTCTCGTCGATTCCGAAATCATCGCGGCGGAAGTCGAATCCGCGCTGCTGACGGAGGCCGGCTACCCGATCGGCGTCGAGGAAATGGGCGAGCGTTTCGCCGGCATGACATGGCGCAACATCCTGCTGCAGATCGAGCGCGAGGCGAGCATCCCGCTTTCGGCCTCGCTGCTCGACAAGTCGGAAAAGATGCTCGACCTCCGGCTGGCGCAGGACGTCAAGGCCATTGCGGGGGTCGAATTCGCCGTCTCCCGGCTGCCGATGAAGCGCTGCATCTGCTCGAATTCCAGCACCAAGCGGCTCGACATGATGCTGACCAAGGTGGGGTTGAAGCCGCTGTTTGCACCCAACATTTTCTCCGCCAAGGATCTCGGCCCCGACCGCGCCAAGCCGAAGCCCGACATCTTCCTGCACGGCGCAAGCCAGATGGGAGTTTCGCCCGACAAGGTTGTCGTGGTCGAGGATTCCGTGCACGGCGTGCATGCGGCGCGCGCCGCCGGCATGCGCGTCATCGGCTTTACCGGCGCCTCGCACAGCTATCCCGCCCATGCCGATAAATTGACCGATGCCGGCGCCGAAACGGCGATCTCGCGCATGAACGACCTGCCGGGCGTCGTCGCCGCCTTGGCCGCCTGGGACAACGTTCTCTGAAGCGCCCGAAGCCCGCTAGCCCGCTCTGGTTTGAGCGTACGACTGCCCTCACCCTAGCCTGACCGGGTGGCGGCAGCCGGATGAGGGGCCGCTATCGATGAGCTCCCAGGCCGGTGTAGGCCGAAGGCCGAATTGCTTAGCTGCTCTTCTTGGTCTTCGCCGGCTGGGTGTCGAAGCCGACATTGACGCGCACCAGGGCGCCGGCGCCGACCGGCATCTTGATGCCTTCCTTGCGGAAGATCACCTGCGTGCCAGGCGCGCCTGCCGGGATCTCGGTCGCGAACTTGGTGACCTCGGAATAGAGCACGTTCTCGCCGTCGAGGATGGTGACGCGGATCGGCAGCGTCAGCGGGCCCGGCGCACCGGCCGGGCCGGTGATCAGGCGCAGCTGGGCGACGACCGTCATCGTCAGGTTGGTGTCGTTCAGCGTGCACTGGCGGGTGTAATCGCCGAAGGAGGCCTGGTAGACGATCTGCTGCGGATCGTCCTTCTTGCCCTTGGCATAGGTGCGGAAGATCGCATCCTGGTCACGCATGAAGATCTGCGGGCAGGCGCCCTGGACGACCGGGGCAACGGTGCCCTGCGCGGTCGTGGCCGTGCCGATCGACGGATTGTTCGACGAGGGGTTGGCGGGTGCCAGCGGCATGATCTGGGCGGTGCCGTTCGGCTGGGTCGGCGGTGCAGACGACTTGCTGTCTCCGCCTATGCCGAGCGAGTTGCAGCCGGCGAGCAGGGCAAGAAAAGATGCGGAGACGATGAGACGCGAGACCTTGCCGAGCACCATATTCCATCCCTTGTACAAGCGTTTCTTGGAGGCCCCATGTCTTTTCCGCGAGGCCTTTCATGACGGTTTGCGATGGTCTATATCAGCGGCGCAAACAAAAATCGATTGGGTAAGCGCCGTTTTGATGCACTTTTCGCCGCCGGATGCGGGCAACTTCAACAGGATACCCGCGATGGCGTGCCTACGGGGCAGCCCCTCTCCAATTTTCGGCAGAGCAAGCCACGGCTGCGCCCGGCCGGATTTCTTCCAGCGATAGATCAAGGATGACGAACGTGGACTATATCTCGACCCGCGGCGAGGCCCCTTCCCTCGGCTTTTGCGACGCCCTGCTGACCGGGCTGGCGCGCGACGGCGGGCTCTACGTTCCCCGTAAATGGCCGAGCTTCTCGAAGAAGGAGATCCGGGCACTGCGCGGCAAGACCTATCAGGAAGTGGCCTTCACCATCCTGTCGCCCTTCACCAACGGCGAGATCCCCGACGACACGTTCCGGGCGATGATCGACGAGGCCTACGGCACCTTCCGCCACCCGGCGATCGCGCCGCTCGTCCAGACCGGGCCGAACAGCTTCGTCATGGAGCTCTTCCACGGCACGACGCTCGCCTTCAAGGACGTGGCGATGCAGCTGCTCGCCCGGCTGATGGACTATGCGCTGGAAAAGCGCGGCGAGCGGGCGACGATCGTCGGCGCCACCTCGGGTGATACCGGCGGGGCGGCGATCGACGCCTTTGCGGGCCGCGAGCGCACCGATATCTTCATCCTCTTCCCGCACGGCAAGGTGTCGCCGGTGCAGCAGCGGCAGATGACGACCTCGTCTTCGCCAAACGTGCATGCGCTTGCCGTCGAGGGCAATTTCGACGATTGCCAGAACCTGGTGAAGGCGATGTTCAACGACGTGGCCTTCCGCGACAAGGTTCGTCTCTCCGGCGTCAACTCGATCAACTGGGCCCGCATCATGGCCCAGATCGTCTATTATTTCACGGCGGCCGTCGCCCTCGGCGGACCCGACCGGAAGATCTCGTTCACGGTGCCCACAGGCAATTTCGGCGACATCTTCGCCGGTTACTGCGCCAAGCGCATGGGCCTGCCGATCGATCGGCTGGTGATCGCCACCAACGAGAACGACATCCTGGCGCGGACGCTGAAGACCGGCCGCTACGACATGAAGGCGGTCAAGGCGACGAGCTCGCCGTCGATGGACATCCAGATCTCGTCGAACTTCGAACGGCTGCTGTTCGAAGCCTATGGGCGCGACGCCTCGAAGGTGCGCGCGGCGATGGAGAGTCTCAAACAATCCAATGGCTTCGAGATTGCTCCTGAAGCGCTGAAGGCGATCCGCCGCGACTTCCGCGCCGGCCGCGCCAGCGAGAAACAGGTGGCCGAGACGATCCGCAAGACCCATGCCGAGACCGGTTATCTGCTGGATCCGCATTCGGCGATCGGCGTCTTCGTTGCGGCGAAGAAAGAGAAGCCGAATACGCCGATGGTGACGCTTTCGACCGCGCATCCGGCGAAATTCCCCGTCGCCGTAAAATCCGCTTGCGGTATTGACCCGGCGCTTCCGACGTGGCTTGCTGATGTGATGCACAGGGAGGAGCGTTTCCAGATCATCAAGCCGGAGCTGAAAGCCGTTGAGACTTTTATCGGCAAACATGCCCGTGGCGAGACGACAGCAGGCGCAGAAAGATAGCCAATGACAGTTGAGTGCACCCGGCTCAAATCCGGGCTGACAGTAGTCACAGAAACCATGCCGCACCTTGAAAGTGTCGCGCTCGGAGTCTGGATCAAATCAGGATCGCGTAACGAGACGGGAGACGAGCACGGCATCGCCCACCTGCTCGAACACATGGCTTTCAAGGGCACGGCGCGCCGCTCGGCCCGCCAGATTGCCGAGGAGATCGAGGATGTCGGCGGCGAAGTCAACGCCGCGACCTCGACCGAGACGACCTCCTATTATGCCCGCGTGCTCAAGGATCATGTGCCGCTCGCCGTCGATATCCTCGCCGACATCCTGACGGAATCGGCTTTCGAGGAGGAGGAACTGGAGCGTGAGAAGCAGGTGATCCTGCAGGAGATCAACGCCGCCAACGATACGCCCGACGACGTGGTGTTCGACCGGTTCTCCGAAGCCGCCTATCGCGACCAGACGCTCGGCCGGGCGATCCTCGGCACGCCGGAGACCGTCGTCTCCTTCACGCCGCAGCAGATCCGCGGCTATCTCGGCCGCAACTACACGACCGACCGCATGTTCGTGGTGGCGACCGGCGCCGTCGAGCATGATGAATTCGTCCGCATGGTCGAGGATCGTTTTGCGAGCCTGCCGACTTCGCCTTCCGCCCCGCCCGTCATGGAAGCGGCGCGTTATATCGGTGGCAGCGTGCGCGAACCGCGCGACCTGATGGACGCGCAGATCCTGCTCGGCTTCGAGGGCAAGCCCTATCATGCCCGCGATTTCTACTGCTCGCAGATCCTTGCCAATATTCTTGGCGGCGGCATGTCCTCCAGGCTCTTCCAGGAAGTGCGCGAGTTCCGCGGCCTCTGTTATTCCGTCTATGCCTTCCACTGGGGCTTTTCCGACACCGGCATCCTCGGCATTCATGCCGCGACCGGCGGCGAGAACCTGCCGGAACTGTTGCCGGTCATCATCGACGAGCTGCACAAATCCACCGATGCCATCCACCAGAAGGAAATCGAGCGCGCCCGCGCCCAGATCCGCGCCCAGCTGCTGATGGGCCAGGAGAGCCCGGCTGCCCGCGCCGGCCAGATCGCCAGGCAGATGATGCTCTACGGCCGGCCGATCTCCAATCCGGAGATGATGGAGCGGCTGGAAGGCATCACCATCGAGCGGCTGACCGACCTTGCCGGCCGGCTGTTCTACGACACGGTGCCGACGCTTTCGGCGATCGGGCCGTTGGAGCAGCTCGCGCCGATGGAAGACATCACCGCCTCGCTTTCGGTCCCGGCGTCGAAGACGCTGCAGGCAAGCTGATCCGACGTCCGTCTGCCGGGAGTAATCGATGGCAAAATCCGTTTTTCGGTTTCTGTCTCGGCAGCCGGAAGCGGTGGAGCTGGAGAACGACAGATATCTCCTGCGCCTGCCGCGCTACCAGGATTTCAACCAGTGGCACCGGCTGCGCGCCGAAAGCCGCAAATTCCTCGAACCCTGGGAGCCGACCTGGCGGCGCGACGAGTTGACGGAGGGCGCCTATCGCGCCCGCGTCATCCGCGGCAAGCAGGAATATGCCTCGGGCCAGGCGGTCCCGCTGTTCATTTTCCTCAAAGGCGACATGACGCTCGTCGGCGGCATCACCATCGGCTACATCAGGCGGGGTGCGGCACAAAGCTGCATGATCGGCTACTGGATGGGCGAGCGCCATGCTGGCCAGGGGCACATGTTCGCCGCCCTGCAAATGGTTATTCCTTACATCTTCACCGGGCTTGAGTTGCACCGTATCGAAGCAGCCTGTATTCCAGATAACGCGCGCAGCATCCGTCTGCTTGAAAAGGCCGGGTTTCAGCGAGAAGGCTATCTGCGCGGATATTTGAAGATCAACGGTCAGTGGCATGATCATGTGATGTTTTCACGTCTCGCCACCGATACGGATAAAGGCAGGAAAACCGACAGCCGATGACCAGAGACCGCATGCTGCCCAAGTCACCGTCCGGACGAGTGATCGCGGTGATCGCAGCCCTTTTCCTGGCGGCCTTCGCCTTCGTGGCGGGTACGGCCCAGGCGGCCGAACCGGTGAAGATTTCCCGCGACGATACCGCGCTCGACCTGACCGCGACGACCGAGATCTATGTCAACCAGGGCGAGGCCTTCCAGGTTTCGACGGCCGCGGGCGCCGACGGCATCCGCCGCCGCATCGAGGTCAGGGCAAGCTCGGAGAACCATCAGGGCGACTGGGCGGTGTTTGCGCTCGCCAATGTCTCGGAGGAACAGCTCGAGCGCGTCATCGTCGCGCCGCATTTCCGCCTGGTCAATTCCAAGCTGTTCTGGCCGGATCTCGGCTCGCAGCGCATCAGCGCCATCACCCCGAGCGAAGGCTTCGCGCTCGACCGGCAGCCGAGCGACGAGGCCGACGTCTTCCGCATCACGCTGAACCCCGGCGCCGTCATCACCTTCGTCGCCGAACTGTCGACGCCGGAGCTGCCGCAGATCTATCTCTGGGAACCGAACGCCTACAAGGATACGATCAACGCCTTCACGCTCTATCGCGGCATCGTGCTCGGCATTGCCGGCCTGCTCGCCGTGTTCCTGACCATTCTCTTCGTCGTCAAGGGCACCTCGATGCTGCCGGCGACGGCGGCCCTCGCCTGGGCGGTGCTCGGCTATATCTGCGTCGACTTCGGCTTCCTCGGCAAGCTCATCAGCGTCGCATCGGCGGACCAGCGAATATGGCGCGCCTGCGCGGAGGTGGCGCTGGCGTCGAGTTTCGTCATCTTCCTGTTCACCTATCTGAACCTCAACCGCTGGCATGCGCATCTCGGCTACGCCACGCTTGCCTGGGTGCTCGGCCTTGCCCTGCTCTTCGGCGTGGCGATCTACGATCCGTCGATCGCCGCCGGCATCGCCAGGCTTTCCTTCGCGCTGACGGCGACGATGGGGCTCTTGCTCATCATCTATCTCGGCTTCAACCGCTACGACCGCGCCATCCTGCTGGTGCCGGCCTGGGCGTTGATCCTCGTCTGGCTGTTCGGGGCGTGGCTGACGGTCACCGGGCGGCTCGACAACGATATCATCCAGCCCGCCCTCGGCGGCGGCCTGGTGCTCATCGTGCTTCTGATCGGCTTCACCGTGATGCAGCATGCCTTTGCCGGCGGCGCGTTCCAGCAGGGGCTGTTTTCCGATCTCGAGCGGCAATCGCTGGCGCTGACCGGCTCCGGCGACATGGTCTGGGACTGGGATGTGGCGCGCGACCGCGTGGTTACCATTCCCGATGTCTCGACCAAGCTCGGCCTATCGCCGGGGACCATGCATGGCGCGGCGCGCAACTGGCTGCCGCGGCTGCATCCCGACGACCGCGACCGCTTCCGCGCGACACTCGACGTGCTGCTCGAACATCGCCGCGGGCGGCTGAACCACGAGTTCCGCATCCGCGCCGAGGACGGGCATTTCCACTGGCTGTTGATCCGCGCCCGGCCGGTGCTCGGCTCGAACGGCGAGATCATCCGCTGCGTCGGCACGATCGTCGACGTGACCGAGCAGAAGAATTCCGTCGAGCGGCTGCTGCACGATGCGCTGCACGACAATCTGACCGGCCTGCCGAACCGCCAGGTCTTCCTCGACCGGCTGCAATCGGTGCTGGCCCTGGCGCCGGGCGGCGACACGCTGCGGCCGACGGTGATGGTGATCGACATCGACCGCTACAAGCTGGTCAATGATTCGCTCGGCGTCGCTGCCGGCGACAACATCCTGATCGCCCTGACGCGGCGCCTGCGCCGGCTGTTGAAGCCGCAGGACACGCTGGCCCGGCTTGCCGGCGACCAGTTCGGCCTGATCCTGGTGTCCGAGCACAATCCGGCCAAGGTCGCCGATTTCGCCGATGCGATCAGCAAGGCGATCATGGTGCCGATCAACTTCGCCAATCGCGAGATCATCCTGACGGCCTCGGTGGGGCTCGCCTCCTGGGTCGACCGGCAGGAAAGCGCCACCGGCCTGCTCAGCGATGCCGAGCTTGCGATGTACCGGGCAAAACGGGCGGGCGGCAACCGCGTCGAACCGTTCCAGCCGGCCTTCCGCGATTTCGGCACCGACCGGCTGCAGCTGGAAACAGATCTGCGCCGCGCCATCGAGCGCAAGGAATTGTCGATGGTCTATCAGCCGATCGCCAGGCTTGAGGATGTCGAGATTGCCGGTTTCGAGGCGCTGATGCGCTGGGAACATCCCAAACGCGGCAATATCCCGCCATCCGAATTCATTCCGATCGCCGAGTCCTCCGATCTCATCGGCCCGCTCGGCATGTTCGCGCTGGAACAGGCGACCAACGATCTGATGAGCTGGCAGCACCAGACCGGCGAATTGCCGATCTTCGTCTCGATCAATCTGTCGAGCGTGCAGCTGCTCAACAACGAGCTCTATGACGACGTGCGCTCGGTTCTCGCCAAGACGCATTGCCATCCCTCGCGGCTCAAGCTCGAACTGACGGAATCCATGGTGATGGAAAATCCGGAACAGGCCCGCCTCGTGCTGCAGAAGCTGAAGGAGGCCGGCATCGGGCTGGCGCTCGACGATTTCGGCACCGGCTATTCGTCGCTCGCCTATCTCACCCGCTTCCCCTTCGACACGATCAAGCTCGACAAGGCGCTGGTGCGCGACGGCAGCGACAAGAAGGCGACCGTGCTCCGGTCGGTGATATCGATGGCGCGCGAGCTTGAGATGAAGGTAGTGGCCGAGGGGATCGAATCCAACGAGGACGCGATCGAACTCGCCAAGATGGGCTGCAGCTACGGCCAGAGCTACCTGTTCGGGCCGCCGATCCCTTCGGAATCGGTACTGCGGCTGCTGCGCGACCGCTTTCCGCTGACGAAACGGGCCTGAGCGGAACGGCCATTCCCGCAAGTTCTATGTGCGTCACGCCCGACTCGCCCGAACGCTCAGCCATCGATCATGGGGCTTTCCGACGCACAGACGCACCTCGCTGACGATCCAGCCGGCGTCCGTGAGTGCGGACCGCAGGGCAAACTCGCGCCAGTACGTCTCGACGTAGCGCCGGGGCGCTGCAGCACTGCCATGTGTGGACACGTCCTCGCCTTCGCCCTCTCTTACCGAGGCGTGCAATCGGCCACCGGTCCGGGTCGCCTCGGCAAGCCGTCCGAGCACCGTGCCGAAATCCTCGCGCGCGACATGAATCAGGCAGGCACAGGCCCAGATCCCGTCGTACGGCGTGCCGGGACGCTGCGGGTCGGCCAAGTCTTCGGTCAGCGGGTCCAACAGGTCGGCCTCGAAGCCATTTTCGCGAAGCAGTTCGACGAAACCCTTTGCAACGTCGGTGCGCCGGACGCTAATCCCCCGCTTCTCAAGCGCAAGTGCATCTCGCCCGCCACCGCTTCCGATCTCCAGCACCCTGCCCGAGCCGCCCAGCCCGGTCACGAACGCATCGATCTCTGTCGCGACCCATTCGGGCATCGCCGCGGCCTCCGCAGCGTACTCCGCCGCGACCGCATCATAGGACCGCACGGTATCCAGGTCGGTGCTCATCCTGGCGTTCCTCCTTCAAGACAAGAGGCCTGATAAGCGAGAGGCCCGTCAGTCCGTTGCGCCCTTCACACTTCGGCAGTGGGTGACATCGCGGGCGATTTGCTTCCGAGCTTTAGCAGAGATGCGGTCAGAAATCACCGACCGAGCCAATGCTGCCGGGCGGTAATGCGCCTCCATTCAGACGTTTGAGCAGACTTTGCCCTCGGTGAAAAGCGGACCTCGCGGGCGAATATGCACTGCAGATCGATGCAGCGCTTAAGCTCTACTTCTTAGTTCAAGCAAGAATGCTGTTACCGCAGCGGTCATACCGCTGACGATCTGCCATGCGTTGAAAAGCTCGACGTGCATAGCCTCAAGGTCAGCCATCATCGCATCGCGTCCTTTGTCGGTCTGGATTTTGAAGTTGTGGGATTCATAGAAGCGATGAAACAGCCTGTTCCGCGTTTGCAGCGCGGACGCGAAGCGATCAGCCAATCCATCGTCAAGCTCTACGCATTTTTTCAAGCTATGAAGTAGGTGGCCCAACGTGCTCCGGTCGATGTCGCGAAGGAGTTTCCGCGCCTTGTCGGAGTCCGCTTTGAACCTCCAGCCTTGTTCAATCGCGCGGGCGCAGAGAAGCAGCGAGCCGAGTTCAACCTCGAATAGTTGTGCTGCTTCCGCCGTTATGCCGAATTTTGCGTAGAGTTCATCGCGAGTCGCCAATGTCCTAGCCCGCAATTGGTTGTGGCGCTGTCGGACCTAGCTCGGCGACAAATTGGCTCGCATGAAGAGACGCGATGCCATATTGCGTCTGCGCTGGCGCGATGCCAGCCCCAAGGGCGGATGCCACCGGCATCGTCTGTGAGTAGGTCAGAATCAACGTGCCCGGCTTGCCGGCATTTGGCGCTGCTTTTACCCGCGTGATGCCGACATAGAACAGCCGCCGTTGCTCTTCCATTTCTAGGGCTTGCTGCGCAACGGGGAGTGTGTCGTCGGGCTGCTTTGGGAGCAAGCCTTGTATGCAGCCCGCGATGATTGTGACAGGCGCGCTAAGCCCCTTGCTCTTGTGAAGGCTCATAATCCTTACGTCTTGGATTTCCGATGGGATGTCGGGCTGGTTTATCGCTTCTTGAAGCCGCGACAGGAACTCACCGTTGATGTCCTCACCTTCAATGCCTTCGTCCATGTCCATTTCGGCAAGAATGTCGAGCGACAGTTGCCGGATGTCGCGTGTTGTAATCTGTCCATCCGGGAATAGCTCATCGACGATAGACGCTAGGTCCGGATGCACCTCCAACGCATTAAGCTCCGCCACGAGGTCATTGAAGGCGACGACGATTCCGCCAGTATGAGGCAAAGAAAGGTTTCCCGCCGCGATCTGCTCTAGCGTCTGCCACGGTGTCAGACCGGAAGCCTCGCAATGGTCGCGCACACGACGGTAGCCTGCCGCGTGCCAATTATTACCATCAATGCCGATCAACCATCGCAGGGCGACACGGTCGTCTCTGTCGATAAGGAGTTTCAGCTTCGCGAACGCGCCGCGGGCTTCCAGCGCGTCCAGTTCCGCTTCCGCATAGTAGGAACGTACTGGAATTTGCCGGGCGACAAGCGCCTCGTAGATCGGCGTTCCAATCACACCACGCTGCGCAAGCACCAATATGTCGCCGGGAGGTGTGCCGTTCGTAACCATCCCTGCGATGATGTTCGCAACGCCATTCACCTCGTTTGCGAGCGACTGGTATTGAATAATTCTGACGTCGCCCGGCCCATTGGCGGGCAGCGGAGCCAGCGCGCGAGGCACTGGTCTGATTAGATTTTGGCCTATCAGGCTATTAGCCATCTCAACAACGTGGGTGGGGCAGCGGCGACAATCATCTAGCCCGAGATCATCCGCGCCAGCATTTGCAACAAGCCATTCCCGAATCCCATCCGGGTGAGCGTGCTTGAAGCTATAGATCGATTGGTCGTCGTCACCGACAATGCAGACGTGTGCGTGATCGGAAAGAAGCTCGATCACCGATTGTTCAGCACGGTTGAGGTCCTGATATTCGTCAACCAGTATGTGTTGGAACTCATTGCGTTCCTGCGCCGCGGGGTTGTTTCGCAGATATTGGTAAAGCTGGGGAATCACTTCGCCGATTAGCATGGCGCGATGAAAGCGGAGCCAATTTAGTAGGTCCTGTTGAAACGCCGCGTCTGCGGGAACGAGGACATATCCCGGCTGTTCATGTTGCAGTCGAGCCCAAGCCGCTTCATACGCTTGCTTGAACTTCTTTACCGTCCTCTTTCCTCCATGTGCGCCCATCAAGTCGCAAATGAGCGGTTCCAGTTCAAATTCGTTAAGCGGCCTCGGCACTCGGCCGGTTGCGCCAAGCACGTGATTTCGCATCAGCATACGCATGGCGAGACTGTGAAGCGTAACACCAGTCAATCCGTCGCTACCTGCCACGTCCATGTTCACTAGCTCACGATGGAGGTCTTCTGCGGCGACTCGAGTAAACGTGACCGGCAGGATCGACGCTGGGGCGATCCCTTCTTCCAAGAGTCGTGCCACCCGACGTTTCATCGCGAACGATTTGCCCGTGCCGGGACCTGCCACGACACGCACCCGGAGATTCGTTGACGATGCAATCTGATAGGCAGGACTTCCTATTGCTAACCCTTCAAACCAAGGCATTTTTCCCCCAAAGATTCTTGTGCTCACTTTGCTTGCAATGGCTAGTCCGTTAAGGGCTCGACGCCGTGTGCATCATAAAACTGCGCGAGATACTTTTGGAACTTCTCTCCGCCCATTCCAAGCTTCTCACGGAATGGAGCCAATTCAGCGTAAAGATCGCGATCGATCGCTTCAAACATATCGCCATCATTGTGCAGTTCCGCTATCATCTTGTCGCGGCCGGCGCGATTGCAGAACTCGACTGCCCTTTCCCTGAAGTAGTGATGGCCCAGAAAATCCCTGCGTTTCTTAGCGTTCCTGAGCTTTTCTTTTAGGTTGTCACTAAGCTCGGGCAATGCCGAAACGCGCTTGATAAGATTGCCTAGTGTCTGGGCGTGTTGGCTCTCCATAAAGCGATCGAATTCAACTTCGTACTGGGTCCGATCAAAGGACTTTCCCCGATCAGCCAAATATTGATCGCGGACGCGGCTCAGGAAAGCGATCTGCATGAGCGCAATCGCAAGTCCCGTTTCCAGCACGCCCGCTTCGTAATATGCCCGACCGAAATAGGCGAAGACCTCCTTGACGTGCTCCCCTTCGTCATACGCCATTTGCGTCCTATCCTTGTAACGTTGCAGCTAAACGAATGACAGTTGTTCCACCATAGACGCCTGAAGGCCGCCAGTCAGCTCCCGACCCCGTAGCGGTCGTCTATCCAAGCCGAGCCGATGTCCGTTGTTGGTGCAATCCGGTCGAAGATGCGCGGCGCTGTAGAGATGCCGCCTTTGCACCGATCTACTTCGCGCCCGCGGAAGCTTACCCATTATCGGCCGCTTGTGAGGACTTGAAGTCAGCTATCTCAAGCCGGAAAACATCCGGAACGTTGAGGAGCAGGCATGACGAAGCATCGCATCTATTCAGTCAGCGTCGCGAGCGTCTATCCCCACTATGTCGCCAAGGCAGAGAAGAAGGGGCGCACGAAGACAGAGGTCGATGACATCATCTGTTGGCTGACGGGCCATAGCCGGCAGAGCCTGGACGATCAGTTGGCAGAGAAGACCAACTTCGAGGATTTCTTTGCGCAAGCGCCTCAGATGAATCCCTCCCGATCATTGATTACCGGCGTGATCTGCGGTGTCCGCGTGGAAGACATCCAAGAAACGACAATGCGGGAAATCCGCTATCTGGACAAATTGATCGACGAACTCGCGAAGGGGAAAGCGATGGAGAAAATCCTGCGGAAATAGCCAGGAATCCATGTCGCGGAAGCATCCGCGATCACCCATGGCACGCGCTCGGAATCCGGCACTGTCTCGTCCGGAAATGACGAATGTTCATTGTCTCCAAGCAAGGCGATAGAGCAGCAAGCCGAGGCCTTTCCGGAAAGCGCCGCCCCAATCATCGTCCAGTAGCAGACGAGAGCGGTCGATTACAGGATGGTGTTGGCTGAAAGCTGTCAGTCACGCCCCTTTCCTCCCATAAACGGCCATTGACCAATGGCCTGCGATGTGCGCCTCTCAATGCTTGCACAAGGAAAATCCCATGCTCAAGTTTCTGCTCGCCCTCTCGATGGGTGTTTTTTGCGTATCGCCGCTTCAGGCCGGCGACATCACTCCCGTCACCAAGAGCTGCGAGCCGGGGGCGAAACAGGCGCAATGCCAGCGATGGGTCACGGATATCAAGAAAGCCGTCGAGCTGGCCTATAAAGGCGACCACGGGGCGCAGGTCACCGTTGCCTTCTGCCTGTCCACCGGTTGCCATGGTGCTGTCGCCATCGACAGGGTCGCCTCCTGCAGCTGGCATCTGGTCATCGCCAATTCCGGTTCGACGACCGTGCTCGACAGTTCAAACACCAGGAACACCTGCCGGCCGATGACGGCGGCCCAGAAGGACGAAGCCCGCACGCTGGCGAGCGATCTCGTCCAGCAGATCTACAAGCGGCCCCTGGTCAAGACCGACGAGATGTAATCTGCCCGGGGCCCGGCCCGCAGCGCAACGCCTGCGTGAAAATAAATCTCATTGCTCTCCCGGTTTTCGCCGCTATTCTCCAGCCAAAGAAAATCGGGAGGACCATGATGATCCTGCACTGCGTATTCCTGCGGCTGAAGACGGCGATGACGGCCGACGACAAACAATCGCTGTTCGACGCGATCGTCGCCCTGAAACAGGTCATTCCCGGCATATTGGATATCAAATACGGGCCGAACGTTTCGCCCGAGGGGCTGCATGGCGGCTTCGTCGACGGTTTTGCGGTGACCTTCGAAAGTGCGGAGGCCCGCGACGCTTATCTCATCCATCCCGAACATGTGGCTGTGGGCGAGCGCATCGTCTCCTCGACGGACGGAGGCCTTGCCGGCATCCTGGTCTTCGACCTCAATCAGTGAAGACTGCGGGGGCAAACCCCGCAGTCCCTCAATTGATCAGCTCGATTTCGCCATGGCGGCGGCGAGCTGGTCGACATTGTATTTGAACATCTTTTCATAGGTCGGCGCCGGTCCCTTGGCGTCGGAGAGCGATTCGACATAGAGCTCGCCGCCGGGCTCGGCGCCGGTTGCCTTGGCGACCTGCTTGACCAGGCGCGGATCATTGGAATTCTCGAAGAAATAGGCCTTCACCCGCTCGCTCTTGATCTGCTCGATCAGCTTGGCGACGTCGGCGGCAGAGGCCTCGCTCTCGGTGGACAGACCGAGCGGGGCGAGGAAGCTGATATTATATTCGCGGCCGAAATAGCCGAAGGCATCATGGCTGGTCAGCACCTTGCGGCGATCGTCGGCGACCTTGTCGAATTTCGCATGGGCATAGGCGTTCAGCGCGTCAAGCTTCTTGGTGTAGTTCTCGGCATTGGCCTTGAAGGCGCTCGCATCGGCCGGATCGGCCGCCGACAGCGCCCTTTCGATATTGGCGACCCAGATCT
This sequence comes from Rhizobium sp. BK008, assembly GCF_014197345.1. Taxonomy (NCBI): domain Bacteria; kingdom Pseudomonadati; phylum Pseudomonadota; class Alphaproteobacteria; order Hyphomicrobiales; family Rhizobiaceae; genus Rhizobium; species Rhizobium sp. BK008. Next base: position 304,938 of record NZ_JACIFK010000004.1, read on the forward strand.
TGACGTTGACGGGGCTGTTCCAGACATGCGGATCGGTGATCTTCTCGCCGTCCTCTTCCATAGTACGGGTGTCGATGCCTTCGGAGACGGTGACCGGCTTGCCCTTGTAGCCCGAGGCGGTGATCAGCCGGTCCATCCAGCCCTCCAGGCCCTCGCCGCTGACGAAGGTCACTTGAGCCGCGTTCAAATTCTTCGCATCGGCCGGCGACGGCTCGAATTCATGGGGATCGCCGTTCGGCCCGACGAGGCTCGTCACCTTTACATGCTCGCCGCCGACCTGTTTGACGACGTCGGCAAGCACGGTGAAGGACGCCACAACCTTCAGCGTTTCGGCGGAGGCGGGTATGGCCGACAGCGCCATCAAAACGGGGATTGCTGCGGAGAGAAGCAGTCTTTTCGGATTCATCGAAGTCTCCTTGGGATCAGCCCTTCAAATGCGGGCGGGGAAAGAAGCGCCGGGCCAGGCCGGAGGGCGCGAAAAAAATCGAAAAGCCGTAGAGGATCGCCGCCGTCATGATGATCGTCGGGCCGGAGGCGAGTTCGAGATGGTAGGAGGCGATCAGGCCGAGATAGCCGGATGCGGCGGCACTTCCGGCCGCAATCGCCATCATCACGGCCAGGCTGCGCGACCAGAGCTGGGCGATGGCTGCCGGCAGCATCATCAGGCCGACCGCCATCAGCGTGCCGAGCGCCTGGAAGCTGGCGACGAGGTTCAGCACGACGAGCAGCAGGAAGAGCACATGATAGACCGGCCCGCGCCCGCCGACGGCGCGCAGAAATCCCGGATCGAAGCATTCGGCCACCAGCGGCCGGTAGATGAAGGCGAGGATGACGAGGGTCAGCGAGGTGATCGCGCCGATCAGATAAAGGGCCGACGCATCGATCGCCAGGATGGTGCCGAAGAGCACATGCAGCAGATCGATATTCGAGCCGCGCAGCGAGACGATCAGCACGCCGAGCGCCAGCGACGCGAGATAGAAGCTGGCAAAGCTCGCATCCTCCTGCAGCACGGTCATCCGGCTGACGGCGCCGGACAGCAGCGCCACCGACAGGCCGGCGATCAGGCCGCCGAGGCCCATCGCCGTCAGCGACAAGGAGCCGGCGACGAGATAACCGATCGCCGCCCCCGGCAGCACGGCATGGCTCATCGCGTCGCCCATCAGGCTCATGCGCCTGAGCATCAGGAAGACGCCGATCGGGCCGGAGCCGAGCCCGAGGCAGAGGCAGGCGACGAGGGCGCGGCGCATGAAGCCGAAATCGGCGAAGGGTGCGAGGAAGAGATCGTAAGCCGTCATGCCGCCGGCGCCTGTTCGGGATCGCAGGCAACGGCATCCTCATCCCAGCGCTCGGCCATGGCGCGCGCCTTCAACAGATTGGCGGATGACATGACCTCACTGGTCGGACCCCAGCCGACAAGCTCGCGGGCGAGCAGCAGGGTTTGCGGGAAATGCGTGCGGACGAGCTCGAAATCGTGCAGCACGGCGATCACCGTGCGGCCCTCGCCATGCCAGCGGGTGACGATATCGACGAGGTCCCTGGTCGTGCGGGCATCGATTGCGGTAAACGGCTCGTCGAGCAGGATGATGCCGGCATCCTGCAGCAGCAGGCGGGCAAAGAGCACGCGCTGGAACTGGCCGGCCGAGAGCGACCCGACATGGCGCCGGCCGAAACCTTCGAGACCAACGGCGGCGAGCGCCTCGCCTGCCCTTTTCATCTCGCCGGACGCGATGCGGCCAAAGGCTCCCACCTTCTTCCAGGCGCCGAGCATGACGGTGTCGATCACCGAGATCGGAAAGCGCCGGTCGATCTCGGCCGCTTGCGGGAGGTAACCGAATTCCGCCCGCCCCAACCGATGCTCGACCTTGCCCTCAGCCGGGCGAAGCTCACCCATGATCGCCTTCAGCAGCGTCGACTTGCCCGCCCCGTTCGGCCCGGCGATCGCCGTCAGGCTGCCGGAGGCGAAGGCGCCGGAGACGTGGTGGACGGCGGGGTGCCTGTTGTAGGCGACGGTCAGATTCTCCAGACGGATCAGCGGCGTCATGGCAGCAGAACCGCCCAGTGGATCGCCAGCCAGAGCACGGCAAGGACCAGCGTGATGCCGATGACCCTAGAAAATGCCGACTGTCCCAGCAGGCTGACGGAGGGGCGGTCGGGGCTCGGGGGCATGGCGCATCCTACAATGTAATAACATTACGGTTATGTTATAACGATTGCGGCGAGATTGAGGCGGGAGCGCGCAGTTGCTCACACAATTGAAAAGCGCGACAAACGGCCGCCGGTCCATTCCAGGACGCGCTCTCTCTCCGGCCTCATCCTGAGATGCCCGCAGGGACCCCGGAGGACGAGGCGGGCCTTACGGCAGCGGTGCTCTGTGCAGATGTCCCACCACCCGGAATTTCTGTCGCTGGACGACAAATGGCATGATGTGTCAAAAGAAGCTCGCCGTTCAGCGTGGAGACAATTTTGGGACTTCGGGAAGATAAGAAGGATCGCACGCGCGCGCAGCTGCTCGAGGCCGGGTTGGAGCTGATCCACAAGCGTGGATTCGAGGAGACGACCATTGCCGATATCGCTGCCGCCGTCAGCGTGTCGCCCCGCACCCTGCTTCGCTATTTCCCTACAAAGGAGGATGTGATCGTCAGCTGGGTGCAGGATGGCATGACGATCGTCCGTGCGGAACTGACGGAGCGGCTCGCCTCGGAGCCGCCGGTTGTCGCACTGCTTGCTGCCGCGCGGGCGATGCTTTTGGCTTTCGATGAAAAGTCACGATTCTTTCTCGCCATCGAGACGGCAATCCGCTCCAACAGGAGCATTTCTGCGCGAAAGGAACAGATGATCGCCGAACTGATCGAGGAAGTCGCCCATATTCTCGCCTCGCCGGACAGACGGTCTCCGCTCCCGGATGTTGTCGCCTATACGATCGCGGGAACGGTTTTCGCGCTCATTCGGGCATCGATAAACAGTTGGGTGGATGGAGGAGCGGCCATGTCACTTGCCGATCTCTTCGATCGCGCCGCCGGCATCGTCCACTTCGAACAAAATGTCACTTAGTGACATTTGTCGTTGACGGACATAATTTTCCGTGCAAATTCACGATGCGTTGCTAAGCAACGTCATTGCAAACAGCCTCGCCATGCGAATGCGCCTGCTCGGGAGATAAAATGTCCACATATCAAAAGATCGCGCTCGTCACCGGCGCGACCCGCGGCCTTGGTTTTGAAACGGCTCGCCAACTCGGCCGTGAAGGCGTGTTCGTCCTTCTCGGGGCACGCGATCTTGCAGCCGGGCGGGCAAAGGCCGAAACATTGCGTGCGGAGGGCTTGGCGGTCGAAGCGATCGAGATCGATCTCAACCGCCCTGATACGATCGACGCCGCCGCCTCTTCGATCGGCGAGCGGTTCGGCAGGCTCGACATCCTGATCAACAATGCGGGCATCCTGCTGCTCGACACCGACGATTTCCCCAGCGTCGCCTCCATCGAAACCCTGCGTGAATCCTATGAGGTCAATTTCATCGGAATGGTGGTCGTGACCCAGAAACTGTTGCCGCTGATCCGCAAGGCGGCCAGTGGCCGCATCGTCAACCTTTCCAGCAGCGTGGGTTCGCTCTGGTGGACGGGCGATGCAAACAATCCGTCCCCCGATGTCAAATGGCTTGGCTATGCCGCCTCCAAGGCGGCGGTCAACATGCTGACCGTGCAGCTTGCCCTTGAGCTGAAAGATACGCCGATCAAGGTGAATGCCGTCTGCCCCGGTTATGTCATGACCGAATTGAACAGAGGCGGCGGCTACATCACGATCGAAGACGGCGTTCGGGCACCGGTCAAATATGCTTTGCTGGATGACGCCGGACCGACCGGCCAGTTTTTCAACACCAATGGCCCGATCAACTGGTGACGGCCCGCGGCCGGGCGCTTGACGGCCCGGCATGCGCAGGACCGTTCAGCCGACACGGCGGATGTGGCGTCCCGAGGACGCGGCATCCGCCTTTTCGCCGCGATAGCGAATTCGCACCCATCCCCTTTCAAGGATCACGAGACATGAAACCAACGACGGATGACATCGCCGAGATCAACCAAATCCTCTCGCTCTGGGCCCACCTCGTCGACAACCATGCATGGGACAGGTTCGGTGAAGTCTTTACCGAGGATGCATATTTCGACTCGAGCGTTTTCGGCTTTGCGCCGGTCACGGGCATTGCAGCGATCTGCCATATGGCCAGCCAGGACGGTCATGCGAAAGCCCATCACACGACGAATGTGTATGTTCAGGAAGGCGCGGGCGACGAAATCGCCACCGTCTCGAAGGGGCTTGGCCTGTTGTCGAATGGGGCGGTGGCGAGCGTGACCTATACCGACCGGCTGCGGCGGACGCCGGAGGGCTGGCGTCTGGCGAGCCGCATTCTCGCTCTGCAAGCACCGCGTTGAGATCGCGCCGATGTCTCTCGTCAACCTATCCCTGGCAAACGTCATTGCCTGGCTGCTTGCAGCCTTCTTCTTCATCGGCGCCTATGGCAACACCTTCGTCAGCCCCGAAATTGCCGCGGACTACGCCCGGTGGGGCTATCCGGAAAGCTTCCATTATCTGACCGCCGTCTGCGAATTCACCGCAGCAGTCATGCTCATCGTCAAACCATTGCGCCTTTACGGTTCCCTGCTCGGGAGTGCCGTGATGCTGGCGGCTGTGGCGACGGTTCTCTTCCACGGCGAATATGCGCATGCAGTTCCGCCAATGGTGGTCCTGGGTTTTTGCGGGCTCGTCGCTCGTCTGACGGCTCGGCGAAGACGGTCGCAGTAGCGTCCATCCCGCTTGGAGTCTCGACCATCCGAGTCCGCTTGTGGCGCATTTCACCCGCTGCTTACGCCGAGGCTTTCGCGGACATGCAATGCGGGATCGGACGTGAGCTTCACAATCAAGGCCGACAGGCTGTCCACCGAGATGTCGTGTCCCTTGAAAGGCTCGCCCTTTCTGGTGATCTGATAGTTGATCTCGGCGTCGTGAGTGAACCAGCCCGGCCGCAGGATGGTATAGTCGAGATCCGACTGCTCGATCAGCGCCGCAGAATCCCGATAGGGATCGAGGATGCTGCGATATTTCTCGCCGGGGACTTCACCGTAGATGCCCATCGAACTGATGAAGATCAGCCGCTTCAGCCCCGCCGCGTGCATGGCATCGATGATCGACCGTGCCTGGAGAGCCATATCTCCGGAAAGGTTGGCATAGACGACGTCCTGCTTTGCCATCGCCAACCGGAGCGCCGCGCTGTCGAGAACGTCGCCGTCGACGATCCTCGCTCTTTCAGGCGCCGGGTTGGCAAGACGGCTCGCCCGGCGCAAATAAAGCGTGAGATTGGCGTCCGTCCTGTCGAGGAGCATCCGCGTCGTGTTGCGCGCCAACTGCCCGTTGGCACCGAGTATAAGGATGTTGGTCATGCTGATTTCCCTCAGTAGGTCGAGGTGAGAAGCTCCACGAGCCTCCACCCGGCGGGTTTGCGGACATAGACTTCGGTGAAAGCCAGACGATACTGTCCTCGGTGTCCCCCTATGGTCACCGTGAAAACGGCCTTGCCTCGGAGCGTGGCTCGATCGCCTTCGACCGCAACCGAAGCGCCACGCGGCTCGATGCGGTTGTAGACAAAGCGGCCGGATCGCAACTCTTCGATCCACGCTCGCTTCGAAGACACCTGCCCAGTGATGTGGACGAAGTGCAGATCGTCGTCGAAAAGTTCCTCGACCAGATCGATACGGCCGGATGTCTTCCAACGGAATTTGTCCAGCGAAAGGGCGATGATCTCCTCCTCGGCGCTTCCTGATGCTGCATGGTTCATCGAGAACAGCCTTTCTGGTCGAGATGTGCTTGGGCCACTGCCTGCTCTCTTCATCTAGTCCATGGGCGAAAAGACGATTAGGCTGCAAAATCCGCATTCGGTATTGAGCAGAATTCAAAAATGTCCCGAGACAGCATCAACGACCTCACTGTTTTCCTCGCCGTCGCGCGCGAGCAGAGCTTTACGAGAGCGGCGGCGAAGCTTGGCGTCTCGCCTTCGGCGCTCAGCCATTCGATGCGGCTGCTCGAGGAGCGGCTCGGCGTTCGGTTGCTGACAAGAACGACCCGGCGCGTCTCCGTGACCGACGCCGGCGAGCGGTTGCTGCACTCGATCGAGCCGCATTTCGACGGCATCGATACCGCGCTGGCGGCTCTTACAGAACTGCGCGACAAACCGGCTGGAACGGTTCGGATCACCGCCGGTGAGCATCCGACGACATCGATCCTCTGGCCGGCGATAGAGCGACTTCTTCCAGAATATCCGGACATCAAGTTTGAGATCACGGTGGATGGAGCGCTCACCGATATTGTCGCGGAGCGCTACGATGCCGGAATTCGGCTCGGCGAGCAGCTCAACGGCGATATGATCGCCGTGCGGATCGGACCTGAGATGAGGATGGTGGTCGTTGGTTCGCCAGACTATTTCACGCGCCACCCAAAACCGTCAACGCCGCAGGACCTGACCGCCCATGACTGCATCAACATCAGACTGCCGACCTATGGAGGCTATCTGGTTTGGGAGTTCGAAAAGGACGGCCGGGAGGTTCGTGTCCGTGTCGATGGCCCGTTGGCTTTCAACAACACCGAGATGGTGATGAGAGCGGCGCTCGGGGGCGTGGGACTTGCCTACCTGTTCGAGGATCATGCACGAGATGCCATCGAGAGCGGGCGGCTTGTCACCGTTCTCGACGACTGGAATCCGCTGTTTGATGGTTACTTCCTCTACTATCCGAGCCGCCGCCAGATGTCTCCGGCCTTCAGCGTGCTGGTCGATGCGTTGCGATATCGTCCATCACGTTCTGATCATTGATGAGAATTTCTCAAAAGCACATGCGGGAATAGCAATCTAATCGGCAGAATAGCCGAATGCTATCTCTTGGGACATCGGCGGCCATCGCCGTAATGACGGTTCCGGAGAGCGCCATGAGATCCCACGCACAGGCAGCCAGCCCTCCAGCCGAGACCCGTCCGATAACCGGGCCGGACCACGTCGCGATGACGCACATCGCCTTCCATGAATCCCTCCACGGCAAGGCCGTCGACTGGATGGAGAAGGTCACGGACGAAGACCACGGCGCGGCCTGACCAAGAAAGATAAGAACATGGCGAAACCTCCACCGTACGCGGTCAACAAGACCGCGATCCTGATCATCATTCTCACCAGCTACGTGATGCTCGTGCTCGACACGTCGATCGTGCTGACGGGTCTTCCGAACATCCATCGTGAACTTGGCTTTTCCGACCCTGAACTCGCCTGGGTGCAGAGCGCCTATACCCTCACCTTCGGCGGTTTCCTGCTTCTGGGTGCAAGAGCGGGCGACATTCTCGGCCGCAAGCGCATGCTCACCATCGGCCTCGCTCTCTTTACCGCATCCTCGCTCGCCATCGGTCTTGCCGAGACGCCGGCCTGGATGATCGGCGCGCGTGCCGTTCAGGGGATCGGCGGCGCTATTCTTGCGCCAGCCACGCTGGCATTGCTGCAGACGACGTTCGCCGAAGGGACCGAGCGCACCCGCGCGGTTTCCTATTACAGCGCGGTCGCCGGCATTGCGGCCAGCGTCGGCCTCGTGCTCGGCGGCGTATTGGCCGAGTGGCTGTCATGGCGTGTCGGCTTCTTCATCAATCTGCCGATTGGCCTCGGGATGATCCTCGCCGCGATCCGCTTTGTTCCCGAGACGGGACGGCAGTCGGGGCGGCTCGATATTGCCGGGGGCCTGACCTCGACGATCGGCATGGTGGCGCTCGTCTACAGCCTGATCCGTTCGGCGACCCATGGCTGGCATGATAGCCTGACCATCGGCCTTATCGCGGCCTCCATATTGCTGCTGATGGCTTTTGTCGCCATCGAACGGAGTGCTCGGCAACCGATCATGCCCCTGCGTCTCTTCGCCAGTCGCGAACGCGTCGGGGCCTATTCAGCGCGAGTTCTTTTCCTCGGCGGAATGATCGGCTTCTTTTTCTTCACGACGCAGTTCCTGCAGAGTGTTCTTGGATACAGCGCCGCCGCCACTGGATTGGCTTTCCTGCCGGCGACACTGGTGAACTTTGCGTCCGCGATGGCCGTGCCGCAGCTGACGAAGCGGTTCGGCAACGCCCGCCTGCTTGCCACGGGTTTTGTCCTGACCCTTATCGGCATGACTTGGCTCAGCCGTGTCTCCGCCGATGCGAACTATCTGGCTGACGTCGCTTTGCCGATGATCCTGATCGGCTGGGGCCAGGGTTTCGTCCTGAGCCCCCTGACGGCCTCGGGCATATCAGGCGTGTCCGGGGCCGATGCCGGCGCCGCCTCAGGCGTGGTCAACGTCGCCCATCAGCTCGGCAGTTCCCTTGGCCTTGCGATCCTGGTCGCCGTTACGGCTTTCGGCGCCAGCGGCCTGGAAGGCATCCCACTTCTCGCCCATCGCGTCACGATGGCGTTGACGGGCTCGGCCGCGATGATGGCGCTCGCGCTTGTTCTCGTTCTCGTCCTGATCGTCCGGCAGCGTCGCCCCGCCTCGATCATCGTCCCAGTCGCCGAGGAGCCGGTCGACGTCACCTGAAGCGCAACCCACCAATTCGTTCCAACTCAAGGAGATTTCCATGCAAGACAACACTCTGGAACAACGCATCCAGGCACTCGAAGACCGGGCCGCCATCAAGGCACTCGTCGACACTTTCGCCAATCTCGCCGATCAGAAAGATCTGGCCACCCAGTCGCTGCTGTTTACCGAAGACGCCGTTGTCGACACCTACTTCGAAGGACAGCTTTTTGCGTCGCTCAAGGGTCGCAAGGAGATTCGGGAGACCTTTACCGGCTTCATGGCCAATTTCGAGACGGCCTACCATATCAATGGTCAGCATACCGCCGAAATTGACGGAGACCGCGCGACGGCTGTGCATTACTGCCTCGTTGTCCTCGTCAATACAGTCGATGGCAAAAAGATGAGGAATACCAACGGCGTCTATTACAACGACGAATATGTGCGCCAGGGCGGTCGGTGGCTGATCTCGAAGCGCACGTCGCATTTCACATGGCGTGACACGATGGAAATGGTGGCCGGTTGAGCGAGACGCCGCTCGACTCCCACCGAAGGCTCACACGATCGAAAAGGGCGACCGAAGGGCCGCCCTTCATCCATCAGGAATGAACGCTTACAGCTGTTCCAGCATCGCGGCAGCGCCCGAGACGGTTGCCTGGCCGGGGCTTTCCTCGACGTTGAGGGCTTTCACCACGCCGTCCTCGACCAGCATCGAATAACGCTTGGAGCGGAGGCCGAGGCCGCCGGCGGAGAGGTCGGCGTCGAGGCCGACGGCCTTGGTGAAGCCGGCATCCCAATCGGCGAGGAAATGGATCTTGCCCATACCGCCTGATGATTGCGCCCAGGCGCCCATCACGTGCCAGTCGTTGACGGCGACAACGGCGATATCGTCGACGCCCTTGCCGAGGATGGTGTCGCGGTTTTCGAGATAACCCGGCAGGTGGTTCAGCGAGCAGGTGGGCGTAAAGGCGCCCGGCACGGCAAAGAGCACGACGCGCTTGCCGGCGAAGAGCTGATCGGTGGTGATTTCGACCGGACCGTCGGCCGTCTTTTCCTTGAAGGTGGCGGCAGGAAGCTTGTCGCCGATCGCGATGGTCATGGTCTTCTCCTTGAGTTGTGGCTTTGGGGTTCTGCCTTGGCGGCGGCGGGCGCCGCGGGGGTTCTGCGGCGACTATAAGACCCGGTCATTCAAAGGCAAGACCAGTCATTCAAAGGCAAGAGTCGTCTCCATCGCCCTTGCGCCGTCGATCACCAGCACGCCCCAGCGCTTGCCCGATATGTCGTAATCCTTCGGCAGCTTGCCGATGGATACATCGACCTTGAAAGTGGCGCCGTCGCGTTTGCCGCCGATCTGCTTGGTGAAGGCATAGCCGCTCGGGCCGGTGACGATGATATCGGGCGCGGCGGCTTTCCCGTCGCTCGGCCCCTCACTCGGCAAAACCAGCGTCAGCGACAGCGTCTTCCTGTCCGGCGACATCGCATGCGCGGTCACGTCGAAATCCGCCGATGGCGGCTTCGGCAGGCTCGCATCGGCGGCCTGGAGGATCGCCTCCTCCTGCGGACGCGACTGCATGGCCGGGCCGAGCTTCAGCTGAAAATTCGCCTGGAAGGGAATGCAGATATCCTTGCAGATGCCGATGAAGGCACTGGCATCGATCTCGACCGGGCCTTTACCGGCCGCACTCAGCGAAAGCGGCAGCGTCACCGGCGCATCATAGGCAATATCCTCGATCGCGCCGTTGAAAAAATGTTTCGGAACGGGATAGGCGATGGCATCGAGCGTGACGCCGCTTTCCGCCGCGATGGTGAGCTGGGGCGGAATGCCGTTGCCGCCGGGCTCTTTCCAATAGGTGATCCAGCCGGGTTTCGGCTCGATCTGAAGCGCTGCGCGGATTTTGCCGCCGGCATCGGGCGCAAGCGCCACCAGGCGCATGCGGCCGCCTTCGTTCTCCGCCCAGCCGCTCATTTCCGCATGAACCGAAGAAAACGGCACAGGTGCTGCGACCGCCGAAACGACCGCAATCAAAAAACCGCGCGGGACTGAGGAAATAATCATCATGGAACAAAGGTTTACCGAAAGCGGTGTTTGACCGCCAGAAGTCGCGGCGATTTAAATCTTCATTTTCAGTTGATTGATGTGTGACATTGGCCCATGTTTCTCTTGTCGAGGCCTTGGTGCGGTCTGGCAGCAGGAGGAACGATGTCCTTATCGACGCTGAAGAACAGACGGGAACGTGGCTTCTTCGATGGCCAGTTCCTCATCGCCATGCCCGGCATGGAAGACCGCAATTTTGCGCGCACCGTGATTTACATCTGCGCGCATTCGGATGCCGGCGCCATGGGCTTCGTCATCAACCGTCCTCAGAGCCTCACCTTCACCGATGTGCTGCAGCATCTCGACATGATCAAGCAGGAAGATTCGATCGTGCTGCCGAAGCGCGCCCGCGACTTCCCGATCCAGACCGGCGGCCCGGTGGAGAGCGGCCGCGGCTTTGTGCTGCATTCGGACGATTATGCCAGCGACTCCTCGATCCCGGTCAGCGACGATATCTGCCTGACGGCGACGCTCGACATCGTGCGCGCCATCTCCAAGGGCAACGGGCCGACGCGGGCGACGATGCTGCTCGGCTATTCCTCCTGGGCAGCCGGCCAGCTGGAGAGCGAAGTCGTCAACAATGGCTGGCTCACCTGCCCGGCCAATGAGGAACTGATCTTCGACCGCAGTCTCGACGACAAATACGAGCGGGCGCTCGCCGGCATGGGCGTGACCGCCGCCATGCTTTCGGCTGAAGCCGGGCATGCCTGAAAAGCAGTTGGCCTGAGAACAGCTGGCGTGAGAAACAGCTGGCTTGCGCCAGTGGGAACGAATAGCCGCAAGTGACGTTTCATTTCGGCAAGCATGGGCAAGAGGCCCATGCCGACCAAGGAGACATCACATATGGGTAGCACCAGCGACAAGATTTCCGGTAAGGCAAACGAAATTGCCGGCAAGACCAAGCAGGCGGTCGGCAAGGCCACGGACGATCGCGAAATGCAGGCCAAGGGCGCCGTCCAGGAAGCCAAGGGCAAGGGCCAGGTCGCAACCGGCAAGGTCAAGGACAAGCTCAAGGGCGCCGTCGACCGGCTCTGAGCCATACGCTCATCCTTTATCACCATGCCTGCTGCGCCCTCGCGCGGCAGGCATTTTTAATCCCCCACGCCAATGCTTTGCAGAGATAGACACGATGAAGCTTTTTGCCTGCGACAATTGCGATCAGGTCGTCCACTTCGACAATCGCCACTGCGTGCGCTGCAATCATCGCCTCGGCTTCCTGCCCGGCGATCTCGCCATGCATGCGCTGGAGCCGCGCGACGAGATCCTCTGGCAGCTGGTTTCCGATCCCGAGCGTGAGGTCCGCTTCTGCGCCAATGCCGGCCTCGACATCTGCAACTGGCTGGTGGACGGCGATGGGAACAGCGAATTCTGCGTGGCCTGCCGCCATAACCGGCTGGTGCCGAACACCGACAGCCAGGACGGCATCGACCGCTGGCGGCGCATCAGCCAGGCGCAGCGCCATCTGTTCTATTCGCTCTTGCGCTGGAGGCTGCCGCATCCCGATCGGGCGCAAGACCCGCAGGGCGGCCTGGTCTTCGATTTCCTCGAGGATTCGATCGAGAGCAACGGCTATGTCGTGCCGGCTATGACCGGCCACGAGGAAGGCCTGATCACCATCCGCGCCGCAGAGGCCGACGATGCGACGCGCGAACAGGCGCGCAGCTCGATGAACGAACCCTATCGTACCCTGCTCGGCCATTTCCGCCATGAGGCCGGCCATTTCATCTGGAACAAGCTGGTGCGCGATCGGGGCGGCCTTGCCGATTTCCGCGCCGTCTTCGGCGACGAGCGGCAGGATTATGCCGCAGCCCTGCAGAGCCATTATGCCGGCGGCGCCCCCCTGGGATGGCAGGACAATTTCATCAGCGCCTATGCGGCGTCGCACCCCTGGGAAGATTTCGCCGAATGCTTCGCGCATTACCTCCATATCGTCGATACGCTGGAAACGGCCCGCGCCTTCGGCATCGCGATCGATCCGCGCGGCCATGAGGAAATATCAGGCGAGGTGGATTTCATCCCCTACAGGGCCAGAAGCGCCGAACAGCTGGTCAGCGCCTGGGTGCCGCTGAGCCTCGCGATCAACGCCATCCAGCGCAGCATGGGCCAGCCGGACTCCTACCCCTTCGTGCTGTCCTCGCCTGTCGTGGCCAAGCTTGAATATCTGCACCGGCTGATCCAGGGCGCGGGGACGGCGCAGTAGGAGGTGTTCTTGCCAGTTGCCAAATCGACCGTCACGGGTTGGCGCGCACGCCGCAATGAGAGCAATTGAATGTGGCCCTACTATACTTTGGCTCGGAATATCGAGCGTCCGAGCAATCTGTCTTGAGGTATTGCCAACAGCTACCCTCCGCCGGAAGGTTTGACAGTTCCGGCGGAGGTCTTCAAGCTTAAGGGGGCGCGAGACCCCTTAAATCAATGAAGGTCTCGCTTTTCCCGAGCGATCTGCTCGCTGCCGGAGTGGCGCTTGCCCTTGAGAACCTCATTAACGCGGCCCTGATTGACGCTAAAGCGCGCGGCGATTTCGTGCTGGTACGCGCCGCTCCATCTTGCGAGCCAGACCTGCACGGCATCATCGAGAGTGAGACGATATATATGCTTCATTTTCGAGTTCCTTTTGGGTTAGGAACCTCGATCGGCTTGACAGACCAGCCTCCCCGCGTATCTTCGGGGTGTTAGGGGTGATCCGTTTTGCCGACCGAGGCATCCGGTACATTCGACACGAGGCCGGGGCTGCAACCCCGGCCTTTGTCGTATCGACCCGCGAACGCAGGCGAAGGAAATATGAGTGTAAACAGCGAGCATCGTCAACGGATGCTTACGGGCGCCGCTGTCTAAAGCCTGCGCTAAGCGGCTGTTTCTATTGACTTCCTACGCCCGAAATCTGTGTGGAATCAGGCTGTTACAGGGCTACTGCTAACGGTTTGTTAACGCTGCATTTTTCCTGTGAGCATTAGTCCCTATCGTAAGTTTTCTGTATGTTTCGCGTGGAGTCTTGACGACAAAATGGACCGACTGGCGCGAATCGGATGTCTTGGCAACGCGAATCAATATCTGCCGTGCCAGGCTAAAACGAAACCGCCTTGCCCTTCTTGAACGGCTCCATGCCGCGGCGGGCGAGTTCGTCGGCGCGTTCGTTTTCGGGGTGGCCGGCGTGGCCCTTGACCCAGTGCAGCGTCACCTTGTGGCGGCTGCGGGCTTCCTCCAGCGCCTGCCAGAGCTCGGCATTCTTCACCGGCTTCTTGTCTGCGGTCTTCCAGCCGTTTTTCTTCCAGCCGAAAATCCACTTGGAGATGCCGTCCTTGACATAGGCGCTGTCGGTATAGAGATCGACCTCGCAAGGCGTCTTCAAGGCCGATAGCGCCGAAATTGCCGCCAGCAGCTCCATGCGGTTGTTGGTCGTATCCGCCTCGCCGCCGCAAAGCTCCTTTTCGACATCGCCATACCGCAGCACGGCGCCCCAGCCGCCGGGGCCGGGATTGCCGGAGCATGCGCCGTCGGTGAAGATATCGACGTGTTTCATAGGCTCAATCCGTATTCGGCCGGCGACTTGATCTGGCGGTGGAAGCGCAGCTTGCGGAGATATTCAAGCGGGTCCTTCTTGGTGACCATGGCGCCTTCGGGCGTCGTCAGCCAGTCATAGAGCCTGGTCAGGAAGAAGCGCAGCGCCGAGCCGCGCGACAGCACCGGCAAGGCAGCTATCTCGGCCTCGCTCAGCGGCCGGACGCTCTGGTAGCCCGCAAGCATCGCCGTGCCCTTGGTGATGTTATAGGCGCCATCCTTCTCGAAGCACCAGGCATTCAGGCAGATCGAGACGTCATAGGCGAGCAGGTCGTTGCAGGCGAAATAGAAATCGATCAGGCCGGAGAGCTCATCGCCGAGGAAAAAGACGTTATCGGGAAAGAGGTCGGCATGGATGACGCCGGCCGGCAGGCTCTGCGGCCAGTGTGCGGAGAGAAAGTCGAGTTCGCTGCGGATCTCGGTCTGCAGGCCGGGCTCGACCTCGTCGGCGCGCGCCTCGGATTTCTCCCAGAGCCCCCGCCAGCCGTCGATCGACAGCGCATTCGCCCGCTTCAGCTCGAAACCATCGCCGGCCACATGCATTTCGGCCAGCGCCCGGCCGACCTCGCGGCAGTGCTTGGCCTCCGGTTTTCTCAGCCACATGCCTTCGAGGAAGGAGATCAGCGCAGCCGGACGGCCGGACAGCGAGCCGAGCAGCGCGCCGTCGCGGCGCGGCAGCGGCAGTGGGCAGGACAGACCGCGGGCGGAGAGATGCTGCATCAGGCCGAGGAAGAAAGGCAGGTCAGTCTTTTCCACGCGCTTTTCATAGAGCGTCAGGATCAGCGGGTCCTTGGAAGTGTGAAGCAGGAAGTTGGAGTTTTCGACGCCTTCGGCGATGCCCTTGTAGGACAGCAGCGTGCCTGCGTCATATTCCGTCAGGAACCATTTCAGATCGTCTTCGGCGATATCGGTATAGACTGCCAAGTGAGGTCTCGTCTTTGCATTGTTGATATTGGATTGCCCGACCGACTGGCCGGGCTGCGATAAGGCTCGATCTAGCCGTTGACGAAGGCCATGTCGGCCGTCGTCAGCTCGATGCTGCGCAGTTCGCGGTTGACGAGGAAATGTTCGTTTTCCTGCACCGTCTCGGCAAGTTCGACACGGGCGTCGAAGCGGGCGCGGAAGGCCTCGATGATCTCGTTGACGATGACCTCCGGGGCGGAGGCGCCGGCGGAAAGGCCGAGCGTCGAGATCGCGCCGATCTCATCCCAGTCGAGCTCGGCGGCGCGCTGCACGAGGATCGATTTCTTCGCCCCTGCCCTGAGCGCCACTTCGACGAGGCGTTTGGAATTGGACGAATTCGGGGCGCCGACGATGATGAAGAGATCGCAGCCGGGGGCCGCCTGCTTCACCACTTCCTGGCGGTTGGTCGTCGCATAACAGATCGAATCGGCCGCCGGCGCCGTCAGGTTCGGGAAGCGCTCATGCAGGCGGGTGATGACGCCGGCCGTATCGTCGACCGACAGCGTCGTCTGGGTGACATAGCCGAGATTGTCGGGATCGGCAGGCGTATAGGCGTCGGCATCCTCGATCGTCTCGATCAGCGACACCGAGCCCTCCGGCAGTTGCCCCATCGTGCCGATCACCTCGGGATGGCCGGCATGGCCGATCAGGACGACATGGCGGCCGAGGCGATTGTGGCGCATCGCCTGCTTGTGGACCTTGGAGACCAGCGGGCAGGTGGCGTCGAGATAGAAGAGGTTGCGGCTTGTCGCATCCTCGGGCACGGATTTCGGCACGCCATGGGCGGAGAAGACCACCGGCTGGGCGCGATGTTCGGCCGGGATTTCGTCCAGTTCCTCGACGAAGACGGCGCCCTTGGCCTCCAGCCCTTCGACCACATAACGATTGTGGACGATCTCGTGACGCACATAGACCGGCGCGCCATAGGATTTCAGCGCCAGCACGACGATCTGGATGGCGCGGTCGACGCCGGCGCAGAAGCCGCGTGGGCCGCAGAGCCTGATCGTCAAGGGAGGTTTCGCCGCAATATTCATGTCTGTTCCGTCAAGAATTCCGTCCCGCATGGGAATAAGGGACCTCTAGCCCAATATGGCCAGGAATTGAAGCAATACTATTGCGGGGGTGCCTTGCTCCCCCTGCGGAACCAGGAAATCGCCACCACGACGACGAGCACGGCGGCGAGCCCGTACCAGGTGAAGGCATATTGCAGGTGGTCGTTCGGCAGGTCGACCTGGGTGACGCCGCCGATCGGCAGGCCGGCCGGATTGGGGGTGGAATCGGCATCGACGAAAAAGGGAATGACGCGGGCCTTGTCCAGCCCGACGCTCTCCGCCATGACGTCGAGATCCTTCCAGTAGAAGATGTTCTTGGCGACGTCGTTGTCGGGCACCACCCAGGACGGTTTGCCGGGAAGCTTTTGGCGCGCCAGGCCGGTGACGGTCTGCTGGTCCGTCAGCTGGCCCTGCATGCGCATCTCCGGCTCCTTGTTCTCGAAGGGAACGAAGCCGCGATTGACGAAGAGCGCGCGCCCATCGGCAAGCTCCAGCGGGGTATAGATGTAATAGCCGGTCTGGCCGCGCCAGGTGGCGAAGAAGTGCCGCTCCTTGTTGTTGATATAGCGGCCGGTGGCGGTGACCTTGCGGTATTCGATATCGCCACTTGCAGCCGCCATCGCCTCGATATCGGCCAGCGGCACGGGTGCTGCGACCTGCCGTTCGGCGATATCGGCAAGCAGGCCCTCCTTCCAGTGGAGGCGTTCCACCTGCCAGGTGCCGAGCGAAATCAGGATGGCAAGCGCGATCAGCACCAGGATGCCGGTTGCCACAGGCAGCCGGCGGCGCGGGGCGGCATGGTCGATATCAATCACTCAGGCGTCCTTCGCGGGCATTATGACGGTATTGCATGGCGATCAGGATGCCCTTGAACCAGCGCAGCGTCATGAGCGACAGGATGATCGTCAGCGGGCCGAAGAGCATGATATGCACCCAGATCGGCGGCCCGTAATTCACCTGCAGCCACAGCACCATGCCGATGATGATGAAGCCGACGATGAGGATGACGAAGACGGCCGGGCCGTCACCGGAATCGGCGAAGGAATAATCGAGGCCGCAGGCGGCGCAGCGCGGCTTCAGGGCCAACAGGCCATCGAACAGCTTGCCCTCGCCGCAGCGCGGGCAGCAGCCCTTGATGCCGGTTTTCACCGGATCGACGGGGGGAAAATGGGCGCTGTCCTCGTTCATGCCATTCCTTTGCGTAACCTTGCGGCCGCGGCTTTTTCGACGCTGCCTTAACTCTCCCATAAATTATTCGCAGGACGAAGGGAAATGCCTGCGCTTTTTCGCCTCAGCGATTCGCGCCAAACAGAAGAAGACTGATGACTAACGATAGCCACTCCGCACAGATCATCATCCTGAACGGCGCGCCGCGAAGCGGAAAATCCAGCATTGCGCGCGCAGTCCAGGAACATTTCGACGGGCCGTGGATCAACCTCGGCGTTGACAGCTACAATGCCATGACACCGAAGCGCTATCTGCCCGGCATCGGCCTCAGGCCGGGCGGCGAACGGCCGGACCTCGAAGAGCTGGTGCCGTTCCTCTATGCCGCCCTTTACGAGTCGATCGCCATCCATGCCGGGTTCGGCCTCAATGTCATCGCCGATCTCGGCCACCATGACAGCTATACCAAGCCGCTCGGCATTCTTGCCGATTGCGCCCGGCGACTGGAGGATTTTCCCGTGCTGTTCGTCGGCGTGCGCTGTCCGATCGAGACAATCATGCAGCGGCGCGAAACTGCCCAGGAAGGGCGCGAGACGCTTTATCTCAGGGCCACGGAGGAAGTGCCCATTCCAGAACCAGTGCAACGCTGGCAGGACGAGGTGCATCGGCCCGGCATCTACGATATGGAGGTCGATACGTCAGTGCTGACACCGCTCGAATGCGCCGAGGCGATCCGCCATCAGCTGGATCTCGGCATTCCCGAGCCTTCGGCCTTCGAACGGATCGCCGGTATGCGCTGAGGCGATGGAGAGCGGGCGCGGAGCCCTTACCTCGGTCGCAGAGATTGCCGGTGGCGGCCTCTCATCCGGCTGCCGCCACCTTCTCCCCGCTCGCGGGGCGAAGGGGATACGCCGCACCCCTCCGTTCCCCACAGGCCCTCTCGCGGGGCACGTCCCCTCTCCCCGTCAGAACGGGGAGAGCGTTAGGGTGAGGGGCCGCCATTGGCGCGAACAGTCGTGACCGAGGTCGAGTAAACCGACACCCACCAACAAAAAAGGCGGGCACCGGGCCCGCCTTTTCTCAAATATCGTTCCGATCAGCCGGCGACCGGAGCGCCCCAGCCGCCCCAGACGTAGATGCAGAAGAACAGGAACAGCCAGACGACGTCGACGAAGTGCCAGTACCAGGCGGCTGCCTCGAAGCCGAAATGCTGCTTCGGGGTGAAGTCGCCGCGCAGCGCGCGGATCAGGCAGACAGCCAAGAAGATCGTGCCGACCAGAACGTGGAAACCGTGGAAGCCGGTCGCCATGAAGAAGGTCGCGCCGTAGATCGAATTCTTGAAGTCGAAGGGCGCGTGGGCATATTCGTAAGCCTGGACGCTGGAGAAGAAGATACCAAGCAGCACCGTCAGCGTCAGGCCCTGGACCAGGCCCTTGCGGTCGTTGTGCAGCAGCGCATGGTGCGCCCAGGTGACCGTCGTGCCCGAGAGCAGCAGAATGACCGTGTTGTAGATCGGCAGGTGCCAGGGATCGAGGACCTCGATGCCCTTCGGCGGCCAGACGCCACCGGTGTAAAGCAGGCGCGAGGCCTGGATCGCTTCGTTCGGATAGAGGCTGGCGTCGAAATAGGCCCAGAACCAGGCAACGAAGAACATCACTTCCGAAGCGATGAACATGATCATGCCGTAGCGCAGGTGCAGCGAGACGACGCGGGTGTGGGCGCCCTCATGGGCTTCCTTCACCGTATCGGCCCACCAGCCGTACATGACATAGATGACCAGAGCGAAGCCGATATAGAAAAGCCAGGGATTGGCAAGCTCCGCACCGGCGACCTTGAACGAACCGCCGTTCAGGTAGCGCATGTAGCAGACGCCGCCGATCGCCATGATGAAGGCGCCGAGCGAGGCGAGAATCGGCCACGGGCTCGGATCGATGATGTGATAGTCGTGATTCTTCTGATGAGCATCGGCCATGTAGCTATCCCCGGATGTCTTCCTTCACTCCGCTCCCGGCATAGCCGGAAACGAGCCTTGATCAAAGTTTCTTTTCAATCTTCTCCGCTCCACCCTCATTCGAAGCCACCGGCTTCGGACCCTCTTTCGGGTAGAACGTATATGACAGCGTCACCGTATGGATGTTCTTGGATTCCACCGCCTTGACGATGTCAGGATCGATGTAGAACACCACCGGCATGTCGAGCTTCTCGCCCGGCTTCAGGTCCGTTTCCGTAAAGCAGAAACATTGCACCTTGTTGAAATAGACGCCCGCCTCGCCCGGGGTGACGTTGAACACCGCCTGGCCGCGCTGGGTTTCGTTCGAGCGATTCTCGGCGGTGAAATTCACCTGAATGGTCTCGCCGATCTTCGGATTGACCTCACGCTCGACCGGTTTGAAGTCCCACTGCAGGCCGGGCGCGACATTGGCGTCGAAGGTGACGCGCATGGTGCGATCGAGCACGACGCTCGACACCTGGTCGACGCGCTGGGTCGTGCCGTTATAACCGGTCACCTGGCAGAAGATGCGGTAGAGCGGCACGGCGGCATAGCTCATCGCCCCCATGCCGAAGACGAAGCTCAGGCACATCATCACGACGGCGCCGTTGTTGCGGCCCTGCTTCTTCGGTGTACCGGCGTTTTCGCTCATCCAGCCATTCCCCCGCCGATCTTCACGATGGTGATCGCGTAGAAGAGAATGACGAGGCCGGCAAGCACCAGCCCGAGGGCGACGTTGCGGTTGCGGCGCGACTTGCGCTGCGCTTCCGTCAGCTTGACCATTTCCATCAGAACCAACCTCCCGCATGCGAGACCAGCACCGAAGCCAGCCGGTCGATCATCAAGGCGGAGAACACGGCGAAGAGATAGAAGATCGAGAAGCCGAAGAGCTTCTTCGCCGGGATCATCTTCAGATCGCCGTCGGGCATGCGCCAGACGGCGATGGAACAGTATATGAAGATCGCGCCGAGCGCCGCAGCGACGAAGCCATAGCCGAGGCTCGCGAAACCGAGGACGGTCGGCAAGACTGCGCAGATGGCGGTCAGCACCGCATAGGCGACAATCTGATGCTTGGTCACCCGCTCGCCGGCGACATTCGGCAGCATCGGCACGCCGACGGCTTCGTAATCGCGCATCTTGAAGAGGGCAAGCGCCCAGAAATGCGCCGGCGTCCACAGGAAGATGATCATGAAGAGCACGGTGCTCTCGATCGTCACGCTGTTGGTCACGCAGGCCCAGCCGATCATCGGCGGGAAGGCGCCGGCGGCGCCGCCGATGACGATGTTCTGCGGCGTCGAGCGCTTCAGCCACATGGTGTAGATGACGGCGTAGAAGAAGATGGTGAAGGCGAGGATGCCGGCCGAGAGCCAGTTGACGGCCAGGCCGAGGATCACGACCGAAAAGCCCGAGAGCACCAGGCCGAAGGCGAGCGCCTCCGACGGCGCGATGCGGCCGGCCGGGATCGGACGGTTGGCGGTGCGGCTCATGACGGCGTCGATATCGGCGTCATACCACATGTTCAGCGCCCCGGAGGCGCCGGCGCCGACGGCGATACAGAGAATGGCGATCAGGCCGAGGACGGGATGGATATGGCCCGGCGCCAGCACAAGACCGGCAAAGGCAGTGAAGACCACGAGCGACATCACCCGTGGCTTCAACAATTCGAAATAATCGCGCGCACTCGCTTCCGACAATTCGCCGTCCTTTGCAAGCGCCCCGTGATTGTCGATGACCGTCATCATTCCGTCCTGCATGTCTCAAGATCAGGACGCCGTATCGAATGCGGCGTCCTGATGTCCGCGCAAATTACTTGATGCGCGGAAGCTGTTCCCACTGGTGATAGGGCGGCGGCGAAGGCAGCTGCCATTCGAGCGTCGTCGCACCCTCACCCCACGGATTGTCGCCGGCGACGCGCTTCTTGGCGAAGGCTTCGAAGACGCCGTAGAGGAAGATCAGCACACCGAAGGCCGAGATGTAGGAGCCGATGGAGGACACATAGTTCCAGCCGGCAAAGGCATCCGGATAATCGATGTAGCGGCGCGGCATGCCGGCGAGGCCGAGGAAGTGCTGCGGGAAGAACACCAGGTTGACGCCGATGAACATGATCCAGAAATGCAGCTTGCCGACGAACTCGTTGTACATGTAGCCGGTCATCTTCGGGAACCAGTAGTACCAGCCGGCGAAGATCGCGAAGACGGCGCCGAGCGACAGAACGTAGTGGAAGTGAGCCACGACGTAATAGGTGTCATGCAGCGAGCGGTCGAGACCGGCATTGGCGAGCTGGACGCCGGTGACGCCGCCGACCGTGAACAGGAAGATGAAGCCGATCGCCCAGAGCATCGGCGTGCGGAACGAGATCGAGCCGCCCCACATCGTCGCGATCCAGGAGAAGATCTTCACGCCCGTCGGAACGGCGATGACCATCGTGGCGAAGACGAAGTAGCGCTGCGCGTCGAGCGACAGGCCGACCGTGTACATGTGGTGGGCCCAGACGACGAAGCCGACGGCGCCGATCGCGACCATGGCGTAGGCCATGCCGAGATAGCCGAAGATCGGCTTCTTCGAGAAGGTCGAGATGATGTGGCTGATCATGCCGAAGCCCGGCAGGATGAGGATGTAGACCTCGGGGTGACCGAAGAACCAGAACAGGTGCTGGTAAAGGATCGGGTCGCCGCCGCCTTCCGGAGAGAAGAAGGAGGTGCCGAAGTTGCGGTCGGTGAGCAGCATGGTGATGCCGCCGGCCAGAACCGGCAGCGACAGCAAGAGCAGGAAGGCGGTGATCAGCACGGACCAGGCAAACAGCGGCATCTTGTGCAGCGTCATGCCCGGAGCGCGCATGTTGAGGATCGTGGTGATGAAGTTGATCGCACCGAGGATCGACGAGGCGCCGGCAATGTGGAGCGCAAAGATCGCAAGGTCGACCGCCGGTCCCGGCGTGCCGCTTGTCGCCAGCGGCGGATACATCGTCCAGCCACCACCCGTGCCATAGGCGCCTGCCGGGCCTTCGACGAACATCGACAGCAGCAGCAGCGCGAAGGCGGGAACGATCAGCCAGAAGGAGATGTTGTTCAGGCGCGGGAAGGCCATGTCGGGCGCGCCGATCATGATCGGCACCATCCAGTTGGCGAAGCCGCCGATCATCGCCGGCATGACCATGAAGAAGATCATGATCAGCGCGTGCGCTGTGGTGAACATGTTGAACATCTGCTTGGCGCCATCGATCGCGGCATCGCCTTCATAGCCGTAGACCATCGAGGCCAGGCCGTGGAAGATCTGGATGCCCGGCTCCTGCAGCTCCATGCGCATGGCAACCGACAGCGCGCCGCCGATGATGCCGGCAATGATCGCGAAGATCAGGTAGAGCGTGCCGATGTCCTTGTGGTTGGTCGAGAACAGCCAGCGATTGGCAAAGCTCGGCTTGTGCCCGTGATCGTGGTGATCGTGATCGTCATGCGCGTGGTCGTGATGGGCGTGATCATGAGAATGATCGTCGTGAGCGGAAGGTCCAGCCATTGTCCCGATCCCCTTTAATTACTGTGCTTCGGCAACGTCGAGGGTCTTTGCGGGACCATCGGTTGCGGCCATGAGTGTCTTGTAGGCGCCGGGCAGGTCGCTGGCGGCCGTGGTCAGCCACTGCTTATACTTGTCCTCGGAGACGACGCGGATGGCGATCGGCATGAACGCATGGTCCTTGCCGCAGAGCTCGGAACACTGGCCATAGAACAGGCCTTCGCGCTCGGCCCTGAACCAGGTCTCGTTCAGACGGCCCGGCACGGCATCGATCTTGACGCCGAAGGACGGCATGGCGAAAGCGTGGATGACGTCGGTCGGCGCCGAGGTCACGAGAACGCGGACCGTCTTGTTGACCGGCAGGACCAGCTCGTTATCGACGGCGAGAAGCCTGGGATAGATCGACTTGTCTTCCTTGCCGGCGCTCGCGCGGTCCTGATCCTTCAGGAGGTAGGAATCGAAAGCGAGCGGGCTTTCGCCCGAGCCTTCATATTCATAGTTCCACTGCCACTGGGTGGCGGTCGCCTTGATGGTGACGTCGGGATTTTCAGGCAGCGTCAGCTGCGCCGTCAGCAGGTTGAACGAAGGAATGGCGAGAAGGAGCAGCACCAGGACCGGCCCCACGGTCCAGGCAACCTCGATCAGCGTATTGTGGCTCGTCTTCGAGGGAACCGGGTTCGCGCTGGCGCGGAACTTGACGCAGACGACGATGAGCAGGACCAGAACGAAGAGCGTGATCGGAACGATAAACCACAGGGTATATTGTTCGAACCAGTGGATTTCCCGCATGATCGGCGTTGCCGCCGGCTGCAGCGTTGCCTGCCACGGCGTTGGCTGGTCGGCATATGTGCCGGAAGCAAAAAGCAGACAGACCAGCGTGGTCAGGGCTGCATAAGCCTTCTTCATCACCTTATTATCTCCCTCGAGCGCTTGACCTGCAAAATAGAACGCAGAATCCTTGCCATCTTCAGCGCTTCAAACCACAGTTTGGCATTTGCCGCAACAGGTCAGAGCAATTGTCTATGCGGCATTTTTGCTCAAAGTGTAGGCAGCCCTGAACGGCAAAACATCCCAAGTTTTTCATCAGCATATGAAAAATCGGCTTTCCGGCCAATCCGCGCGCCGCACATTATTTCGGAAAGGTCCAATTTCCGCCGCAGTCCCCCGGTTTTCACGGGGTGGGGCTTTTCATTTTTGGTGGGCAGCTTCAACAATAGCCGCAATGATTCGATATCCAGAGGTTTCCATGGGTTTCCGTTCCCTCGTGCAGTCGCTTCTCGTGACTGCCAGCATCGCGGCCGCAGCGACGACGCCCGTTTTCGCACAGCAACCCACGCCGTCACAGGCCAAGCCGCCCGCTGCCGCGCCGGCCCCTGCCCCCGCGCCGCAACAGCCGAATGCCGCCAAGCCGAATATCGAACAGGTGACGCCCGGCCAGACGCAGCCGCAGGCGCCGGGCACGGTGAAGTCCAATCACGGCGCATGGTCTGTCGTCTGCGACAAGCCGGCCGGGGCTGCGACCGAACAATGCGCGCTGATGCAGAATGTTATCGCCGAGGATCGTCCAGAAGTCGGGCTTTCCGTCGTCGTCTTGAAGACGGCCGACCGCAAGTCGAAGATTCTCCGCGTGCTCGCGCCGCTCGGCGTGCTGCTGCCGAACGGCCTCGGGCTCAATGTCGACGGCAAGGATATCGGCCGCGCCTATTTCGTCCGCTGCTTCGCCGATGGCTGTTATGCCGAGGTCGTGCTCGAGGACGAACTGCTCAAGACCTTCCGCAGCGGCGCCCAGGCAACCTTCATCGTCTTCCAGACCCCGGAAGAAGGCATCGGCATCCCGGTCGACCTCAAGGGCTTCGCCGAAGGCTTCGACGCCCTGCCCTGAGGCCGGGGCTTGCTCGGACTATCCAACAGACCTACATCGGCTATGAGCACTCCTGCTCTTCAGCGGAGCACAAGACATGACCACCGATCTCCTGACGCTTTTCGATGCCGATGAAGCGACGATGCGCAAGCATGTGGCCGAGGCGCTGTCCGGCGCCGATGACGGCGAACTGTTCATTGAGCATGCGCAGGCGGAAGCGCTGACCTTCGACAATGGCCGGCTGAAGGGCGGCAGCTTCAACACCGAACAGGGTTTCGGCCTGCGCGCCGTTGCCGGCGAAGCTGTGGGTTACGCGCATGCCGGCGATCTGTCGGTGGCAGCGCTGAAGCGGGCGGCCGATGCGGTCGGCGCGGTGACGCGCGGCTATTCCGGCTCCTATGCCGCCGCACCCCAGGGCACCAACAAGAAATTCTACAGCGACGAGAACCCGATCGGCCAGCCGAGCTTCGAGGAAAAGGTCAAGGTCCTGCAGGACATCGACGCCTATCTCAGGGGCAAGGACGATAAGGTGCGGCAGGTGACGGCCTCGGTCGCCGCCAGCTGGCAGGTCGTCGATATCCTGCGCGCTGACGGGCACCGCGTGCGCGACATCAGGCCGATGACGCGCATCAACATTTCGGTGATGGTCGGCGAAGGCGAGCGGCAGGAGAGCGGCTCCTACGGCCATGGCGGGCGCATCGGCTTCGGTGACTTCATCGCCGAGGGCAGCTGGCAATATGGCGCCGACGAGGCGCTGCGCCAGGCGCTCGTCAATCTCGAGGCGATCGATGCGCCGGCGGGCACGATGGACGTTGTGCTCGGCTCCGGCTGGCCGGGCGTCATGCTGCACGAGGCGGTCGGTCACGGGCTGGAAGGCGATTTCAACCGCAAGAAGACGTCGGCCTTTTCAGGCCTTCTCGGCCAGATGGTCGCCGCGCCCGGCGTCACCGTCGTCGACGACGGCACGATCGACAACCGCCGCGGCTCGATCACCATCGACGACGAGGGCACGCCGTCGGCCTACAACGTGCTGATCGAAAACGGCAAGCTCGTCGGCTACATGCAGGATCGGCAGAATGCCCGGCTGATGGGTATGGCGCCCACCGGCAACGGCCGCCGCCAGGGCTATGCGCATGTGCCGATGCCGCGCATGACCAACACCTATATGCTCAGTGGCGACAAGACGCCCGAGGAGATCATCGCCTCGGTGAAGAAGGGCATCTATGCCGTCTCCTTCGGCGGCGGCCAGGTGGATATCACCTCCGGCAAGTTCGTCTTCGGCTGCACCGAGGCCTATCTGATCGAGAACGGCAAGGTCGGCGCGCCGATCAAGGGCGCCATGCTGATCGGCAACGGACCGGATGCAATGAAACGGGTGTCGATGATCGGCAACGACATGAAGCTCGATACCGGTATCGGCAATTGCGGCAAGGCCGGCCAATGGGTTCCCGTCGGCGTCGGCCAGCCGCATCTGCGCATGGATCAGGTGACGGTCGGCGGCACGCAGACCTGAGGCGAAAGGATTCTCAGATGGCGGACATCGAAATCAGAACCTTCACATCAGATGACGCCGATGCCGTGCTTTCGGTGATCCTGCCGATCCAGCGCGAGGAATTCGGCATCGACATCACCGCGGATGCGCAGCCGGATCTCAGGGTCATCCCGGATTTCTACCAGTCCGGCAAAGGGCAGTTCTGGGTCGCCGTCAAGGACGGCGCCATCGTCGGCACGGTCGGGCTGAAGGATATCGGCAACAACCAGGCGGCGCTGCGCAAGATGTTCGTCTCAGCCGAGGTTCGCGGCCGCGAACACGGCGTGGCGGCGCTGCTCCTCGATCGCCTGATCGCTCACGCCAGGGATGCCGGCATCACCGATATCTTCCTCGGCACGACGGACAAGTTCGTCGCCGCGCATCGTTTTTACGAGAAGAACGGCTTTAGCGAGATTGCCAAGAGCGCTCTGCCCCGCTCCTTTCCGCTGATGGCGGTGGACAGCAAATTCTACCGATATAAGGTCGGCTGACTCCAGCTTTGGGACGGTAATGATGCTGCTGATCTCGCGATGGCAGAATTCGGCGGGTGAACGGGTGCGGATCGCCCTCAACCTCAAGGGCATTTCCTATCGTTACGTTCCGGTGAGTTCGCTTGAGCCCGGAGAGTATCACAGACCCAATCCGCAGGGGCTGCTGCCGGCACTCGATATCGGCGACGGCCGTGTCGTGCCGCAGTCGTCAGCGATCCTCTCCTATATCGAGGAGGCCTATCCCGACCCGAGCCTCCTGCCCGAGGATCCCGCACTGCGCGCCGAGGCGAGAGGTTTTGCCGCCCATATCGCTGCGGAAATGCACGCTCTGACAGTTCAGCGCGTCCGGCATTTCCTGCGCGATGAACTCAGCGCTGGCGAAGCCGAGGTGAAACGGTGGCTCGCGCGCTGGCTGGGCCTCGGCTTTACCGCGCTCGAAGAGACGCTCAGACAGCGCAAGGTCTCGTCGCCCTTCTGTTTCGGCGATCGTCCGGGCTGGGCCGACCTGCATCTCATTCCGCAGATGAGCAATGCCCGCCGTCTCGGCCATGATCTTTCGCCCTATCCGCTGCTGCTTGCGGTCGAACAGCGCTGCGTGACGCTTGAAGCCTTCCGGTCGGCAAGGCCGGAGGCGCAGCCGGATTTTCCGAAGATAGACGATCCCTCTTAAAACGTGTTGCCCGGCCGAAACAGCCACTTGCGTTCGATCGCGGCGGCAAGATCGAGATCGTTGTGGCGGGAAAACAGCAGAAGATGGCCGAGAACGTCGGCGGTCTCGTCGGCCAGGTCGCGCTGCATGTCTTCAGGAGAGCGGCCTTTCGCACGGCCGCGGCCAGTCAGCCGGTTCCATGCCTGGGTCAGTTCACCCATTTCCTCCTGCAGTTTCAGCAGGAACCAGTCGGCATCGCGCTCGATGTTGTTGGCAGCGACGTGAACAGAGGATGAGATTTCGAACTGGTCGGCGAGACGACGCAACATGGATGTTCTCCTTTTGTTTACGGAGGAGACGCTGATTCCCGTTGCTTGTCCAGGGTGAATTGTCGCAGTGGTGTCGCGGCGATCAGCTGTGGTCCGGCAGCAGCATGCAGTCATAGGAGCGTTGCCTCAGCGCATCGCAGGCCGAGACGGCGGCATCCTTGCTGGCGAAGCCGACGAAGCGGGCGCGATAGATCCTGTTGGCCCCCTGCCCGACAGCCTCGGTATAGGGCGAGGCGGAAACGAGCGGCGCGCCGCCTTCCGACTGCGCCTGGGCGAGAAGCGCACGCGCCGCATCGGCGCTGGGAGCAGCCGAGATCTGGATCTGCCAGTCGCCATCGGCCCTCTCTGCCGATGTCTTCGGCGTCTTGCCGGCGTTCAGGATCTCCTCCATCGCGACCGGACGCTCCAGCGGCACGACGGCGTCATCGGCATAAGCCAGGCTCTTGGCCCCGAGATCATCGGCCGGCCGCGGTGCGTTGAGCGGCACCGGAACATCGGAATCGTCGGCGGCGGACGCGACTTCGACAGCCTCCTTGGCGCCGACGCTCGCCACCAGCTTGGCGCCGCCGGAAGAGGAGGCACGGCCGAGGTAACGGTCGAGCAAACCAGCCATCTTGGCGTCGCGGCTGCGGGCGGTGCGGCCGCCGAGCACGACGCCGACCACGCGGCGGTTGCCGTCCTTGACGGCGCTGACGAGGTTGAAGCCGGAAGCGTTGGTGTAGCCCGTCTTGATGCCGTCCATGCCCTGGTAGCGGTACATGAGATTGTTGTGGCCGCGCACGGTGCGGCCGCGGAAATTGAAGCTTGCCGCCGAAAACAGGCGGTATTCGTTCGGATAGTTCTTCATCAGCGCGACGGCGAGCGTCGACATGTCGCGCGCCGTGGTCACCTGGCGGCCGTCCGGCAGGCCGGAGGCGTTGACGAAGACGGTGCGGCTCATGCCGAGCTGGCGGGCCTTGGCCGTCATCATCCGGGCAAAAGCGCTTTCAGAGCCGGCGAGCTTCTCGCCCATGGCGGAGGCGGCATCATTGGCGGATTTGACGATCATGCCATAGACCGCCTCGCGCACGGTGATCGTGCCGCCGGCCTTGACGCCAAGCTTGGTCGGCGGCCGGGCGGCGGCGTATTTCGACATTGTGATCGGAGTATCCCAGGCGATCTTGCCGCGTTTCAGCGCCTCGAAGGTGAGATAGAGCGTCATCATCTTCGTCAGCGAGGCCGGATGGTTCAGCGTATCGGCGTTTTCAGCGGCGAGAACCTTGCCTGTACGGGCATCGAGGATCAGCGAAGCGTTGCCGGCAAGGGCTGCAAGCGGCGCCGAAACGGCAAGCGTTACGGTCAAAACAGCCGCCAAAAGCTTTCTCATACACTTCCCCTCATCTGCTTGCCCCTGACGCTGGCCCCTGATGCGCTGGCCCTTCAAACGTTGATCCGCGACAGGACCGGCATTTGTGCCGTAATGTGACAGAAGCCGTAAGTTTGGCGCGACTTTGAGGCAACGCCTATCATTTTTCTAGTCTTTTCATCGCCTTGGTTAACAAGAAATCAAAGACCCGTGCCGAATCGGGATTCAGCAAGGCTTAAGTCGCCGCTGCTAGGTTCCCGCATAGGCAAGGGACGGACGGCGCATGACGGGACAATTCAAGCGGTTGGCAAAACGCGCGGCGATCGGCGCCGGGCTCGAGCTTTCCTGGCTGCTCGCCGCTGCCGGACTGATGCGCGAAGCGCGCGGACGTGGTGTCGTCTTCACGCTGCACCATGTCCGCCCGCATGTACCGCAAGCCTTCGCGCCGAATGCGCATCTCGAAATCACCCCGCGTTTTCTCGACGCGGCGCTCAGCCGGTTGCGGCGGAAGGGCTATCGCTTCGTGCCGCTCGATCAGGTGCCGGTGCTGCTGGCAGAACCCGAGGGCGGGCCGCCGTTCGCAGCCTTCACGCTCGACGACGGATACCGCAACAATGTGGAATATGCGCTGCCGGTGTTCGAGCGGCATCAGGCGCCGTTTACGGTATTCGTCGCGAAGGGTTTTGCCGAGGGCTCGCATAGTATCTGGTGGGAGACGCTCGCCATCCTCCTGCGCCGGGCACCGGAAATCCGCTTCGATTTCGGCCGCGGCAGCGAGCGGCTGGGGCTCGACACCCCGCAGCAGCAATGGACTGCCTTCGATCGTTTCGCCGCTTACATCCACGGCTCCAACGAGGCGCATGCCGTCGCCGCCATCGATATGCTGGCACGGGAAAACGGCATCGAGCCGACGGATATCGTCCGCGATCTGGTGATGGATCCCGACGAATTGCAATGGCTGGCGACACATCCGCTCGCATCCCTCGGCGCCCATACGATCAGCCATCGCGCGCTCGCCCGCCTGCCGGAAGCCGAAGCGCGAATCGAAATGCAGGTTTCGGCGGATTATGTCGAGGCGGTGGCCGGCATCCGTCCCGATACGATCGCCTATCCCTACGGCACGCCGGCGGCTGCGACCGCCCGCGAGGCGCGCATTGCGCGCAATCTCGGCTTTACCCTCGCGGTCACCACGCAACCCGGGCTGCCGGCAGCACAGCTGACCGGCTATCTCCCGCGCCTTTCGCTCAACGGCTTCTACCAGAAGCGGCGCTACGTCTCGGCGCTCGCCTCCGGGATCCCGCTGAAGCTGATGGGCAGGTAAGCCCGTCAGGGATACATCCGCACCTTGTCCCATTCGCCTTCCGGTGAAGGCCGGCGGAATTCGACACGGTCATGCAGGCGGAATTTCTGGTCCTTCCAGAATTCGATCGAGGTCGGGCGGATGCGAAAGCCCGACCAGTGGGCCGGGCGCGGAATCTCGCCGATGGCATAACGGGCGGTATATTCGGCCACGGCTTTCTCCAGCGCGAATCGGCTCTCGAGCGGGCGGGACTGCTTGGACGCCCAGGCGCCGATGCGGCTGCCGCGCGCACGCGTCTTGAAATAGGCGTCGGCTTCGGCATCGGTGACGATCTCGACGGGGCCGCGCAGCCTCACCTGGCGGCGCAGGCTTTTCCAGTGAAAGCACATGGCGGCCTTTTTCTGGCCCAGAATTTCACGGCCTTTCTGACTCTCGAAATTGGTGTAGAAGACGAAACCGTCTTCATCGAATCCCTTCAGGAGAACCATGCGGACATTGGGAAGACCATCCTCATCGACCGTTGCCAGCGCCACCGCGTTCGGGTCATTGGGTTCGGAAGCCTCCGCTTCTTTCAGCCATTCGGCAAAGAGCTTGAAGGGTTCGCCACTTTCGGTAAAGTCACCGCTTGTTAACTCGTTTGCCGACATATTGGTTCAAATGCCCCGGATTATTCAAAACTCGCCCAGCTTTTGGTAACTGGACAGGACGCAGGGTGGAAGTCATAGCAAAGTCATATCGCCATACAAAGAGCCTGCGGCGACGCAGCAGCGCGTTCTTCGTCATCGGCGTCGCCATGCTTTCGCTTTCCGGCTGCGTTGGCAGCGGCATGGATTTCTTGAGCGAGGCCAAGGTCGACCGCTCGGTTGCCACCGGCACCGTGCCGCAGACGCCGCCGAGCACCGACACGCTTTCCGACGAGATGACCGTGCGCAACGCCGTGACCTCGGCCGACGTGCAGCGGCTCGAGGGCCAGCCGCTTCCCTGGGCGAATGCATCGACGGGCAGCGCCGGCGTCATCGAAACCATCGTCGAGAACAACGAGCAAGGCCAGGTCTGCCGCCAGTTCCGCACGACCCGGCATTCCTATGTCGGCATCGCCAAATTCTACGGCAAGACCTGCCTCGTCGGCGGCGGCAACTGGCAGCTTTTGAGCTTTCAGCCGGAAAGTTGATCCCGCGGGAAAGCTGATCCGGCTCGCCGACAGGTTAACGCCCGACGCCTTTCCGCCGAATGCTTAGCAAAGAGCTAACCATTCGGGGCGAAACACCCCACATCTCTCCATAGAAATAAGAAGTGATTAGCAACTCCAACGCACGATCGGCGTTGAGAGTGGCTCTCCCTGCCTTTTGCGGCGGGTGGCGCCGCGCACTTGATATTGGAGTTTCGGGGTGCCGGGCAAGGACGTGGCTTCCCGCATCGCAACACCGGCGGTTTTGACATGCGCGATCCTTACAAAATTCTGGGCGTCAAGCGCGACGCGGCAGCAGACGAGATCAAGGCGGCTTGGCGCAACATGGCCAAATCAGCCCATCCCGACCACAATCAGGGCGACCCGACGGCGACGGCCCGGTTCGCCGAGATCGGCCGCGCCTATGAAACGCTGAAGGACCCGCGTAAACGCAGCCTGTTCGACAATGCCGTGCGGATGGCGGAAGCCAAGAAACAAGAACAGACGATCATGCAGCAGCGCCAGGCCGCGCGCGAGGCTGCGATCCGCGCCAAGGCGGCGCAGGCCAATGCCGAGCGGGTGATGGAAGAGCTTGCACGCGCCGCCCAGAAGTCGGCCGCCGAAGGCGCCAGGCAACAGGCGGGAGCGGCTGAGCCTGCCGACGAGATGGTGGAGCGCATTTTCGGCGCCCAGGCGCGCGCTGCGGCCGGCGGCCAGGCGCAGGGCCGCGCCCAGCAGGCACAATACCAGCAGACACAGAATCAGCAGACGGGCGAGACCGGCAGGCGCGCAGACGGCGACGCCGCCGAGGCCGAGCCCAAGGGCGACGAGGAGACCGGCGAGGCTGCGGCCAATGCCGGCGCCAACCTGCCGCTGCCGCTCAGCATCCTGACAAACCTGGTGCGCCGTTTCACCGGCGCCAAGGATACCGGCCTGGAAAAGGCACCGGATGAGGTGACGACGGCGACGGTGACGATCGACGACGTCTTGAAGAGCGGCTGGATCACCGCGTCGCTGCCGGAGGGCCGCGAAATCGGCTTCGCGTTGCCGGCAGGCACGACGGACGGTCATGAGATCAGGCTCAAGGGTCAAGGCTTCAAGCTGCCGGGCATGCAGCGGGGCGACGCCGTCATCAACATCCGCATCGCAGCCGATCCGCGCTTCACCGTCGACGGTTTCGATCTGCACGCGGTGCTGCCGCTCAGCATCGAAAATGCCGTGCTCGGCACCGAGGCGCGCATCGAGGGGCCGAGCGGGCCGCTCAAGATTACCATTCCCGCATGGTCGGGCTCGGACAAGACGATCAGAATCCCCGACCAGGGATTGCCCCGCGAAGAGGGTGGGAGAGGCGATCTCGTCGTCGAATTGCGCATTATCCTGTGGGAAAAGCCCGACGACAAAGTCACCGATCTCATGCGGAGCATGCGCGAAGGCCTGTTCCTGTGAAATTTTTATGACAATCGCACCCTTTGTTACGATACCTAACAGTTGATGATCCAGGCCAAGCTTGAACCGATTAACGGCCTATGCCATAGGCAGGATCGATCAGAATTCCTAGGGAGCGAAATATGGCTCAAGCATCCGGCCTCATGGCAGGCAAACGCGGCGTCATCATGGGTGTCGCCAACAATCGTTCGATTGCGTGGGGTATTGCCAAGGCCATTCATGCGCAGGGCGGAGAAGTCGCGCTCACCTATCAGGGCGATGCTCTGAAGAAGCGCGTCGAGCCGCTGGCCGCCGAAATCGGCGCGACGCTCGTCGGCCACTGCGACGTCGCCGACGAAGCCACCATCGATGAGGTTTTCGGCAACGTCGAAAAGCTCTGGGGCAAGATAGATTTCCTCGTGCATGCGATCGGCTTTTCCGACAAGGACGAGCTGACCGGCCGCTACGTCGACACCTCGGCCGACAATTTCGCCAAGACGATGCAGATCTCCGTCTATTCCTTCACCTCGGTCGCACGCCGCGCCGAGAAGCTGATGACGGATGGCGGCGCCATGCTGACGCTGACCTATTACGGCGCCGAAAAGGTGATGCCGAACTATAACGTCATGGGCGTCGCCAAGGCTGCGCTCGAAGCGAGCGTCAAGTACCTCGCTGTCGACCTCGGACCGCAGAACATCCGCGTCAACGCCGTCTCGGCCGGACCGATCAAGACGCTTGCCGCCTCGGGCATCGGCGATTTCCGCTACATTCTGAAGTGGAACGAATATAACGCACCGCTGCGCCGCACCGTCACCATCGAGGAAGTCGGCGATGTCGGCCTCTATCTCCTGTCGGATCTGTCGCGCTCCGTCACCGGCGAAGTGCACCATGCCGATAGCGGCTATCATGTCATCGGCATGAAGGCGGTCGACGCGCCCGACATTTCCGTCGTCAAGGACTAGAGCATTTCGAGTGGGGCTGAGACCGTGCTTATCTACGTGATCAGACACGGCCAGACCGCCTGGAATGCCGAGCGCCGCCTGCAAGGTCAAAAAGATATCCCGATGAATGCCACGGGCCTGGAACAGGCCCGGCAGAACGGCGTGGCACTTGCCGAGATTCTCGGCAACAGAGTCGACGAATTCGATTTTGTCGCAAGCCCGCTCGCACGCACGCGCGCGACGATGGAAATCATGCGCGCCGCCATGGGGCTGCCGCCGCTCGCCTATCGCACCGATCCGCGGCTGGTGGAGATTTCCTTCGGCGACTGGGAGGGCTCGACGCTCAAGGAGCTGAAGGCGACGCAGCGCGAGCGGGTGGCGGAACGCAACGCTTCCAAATGGGATTTCATCCCGCCCGGCGATGACGCGGAAAGCTATGAAATCCTCTCCTGGCGCACCGGCTCATGGCTGCAATCCGTCGATCGCCCGACGGTCTGCGTGACGCATGGCGGCGTCATCCGCACGCTTTTCCAGACGATTTCAGACCTGCCGAAGAGCAGTGCTGCGGAAGGCGCAATCCCGCAGGACCGGATCGCCAGGATCGACACCGCCGAGCGGACGATCGTCTGGCTGTAGGGCGCCGCAGGGCGCTCAGTTAGGTCGGAGGGGGATAGGAGCGACTTGTTTGGCCCGGGAGATTGCCGATATGAGCCCCCTCATCCGGCTGCCGCCACCAGCCGGGGTCGAGCCCCTCGTTTCGACCCGTCCTTCGGACCCCCGTAAACCGGGCGAAGAGACATGCCGCGCCCTCTCCGTCCCCATCTACATCTCGTAGGGCACGTCCCTCGCCGCGCGAGCGGGGAGAGGACTAGGGTGAGGGGCAACCATGAGCGCGACCTCACCCGGTCATACTGCAGAGAATTGCCTATTTGACGATATCGAGATCGTTGATGACGCGTTTGCCGTCGACCTCGGTATAGAAGACGATCACCTTCACGCCGGCCTCGAGGCCGTCGAAATTGAATTCCTCGGGCGCCTGATAGGTCTTGCCGTCATCGAGCGTCAGCACGAGGTTGGCGGTATCGACCTTCTTGATCGTCGCCTCGACATCGGCGCTCTCGGCAAAACCGCTCATCGGCGACAGGAAACTTGCTGTTGCCAAAAGCGTGGCGACGACGAAACGCATGGCGACAATCCTTTTGAAACGCTGCACGAGAGGCTGCACGAAAAAATGACTGGCCACAGATAAGCTCCTGAATATGGCGAAAATTGCCCGTAAGAATGGCTTTTCCCGCCCAATTGATGAATAGGATTTTAAATATAATCAAGATGCCGCATTCACTGCGGTTTTCCCCTTCCCAGGATTTTTCGGCACTGCCTGCGGGCAATCGTAAATTAACCCGCGCGTCCTACAGTTGCTCGCCAACAGGGGAGTTTCATTTTGTTATCCAGGCTCAGCGACAGCAAGCAGTTGCGGCGCGTGTTGAAGAATACCCGCGTCTCGTTTCTGGTTTCGTCGCTCGTCGCCCTTGTCGTCATCATGGTCGGCTTCGGCCTCGACCGGGCCAATACTGCAGCTTATGAACGCGAACTTCATATCCGCACCGAAAGCGAGGCGAATCTCATCCGCGCCCGGGTCATGGCTGAGATCAGCATGGACCTCAGCATCGTCCGCGACCTTGCGAACCTGATCTCCGTCAGCGCGGCGAACCGGGACGAGATGGAGCGCCAGATCAACTGGCTGCTGATCCAGAATCCGCCTTTCATTCATATCGCCGTCGCACCTGATTTCATCGTCAGCAACGTCTACCCGCCGCAATCGGGCACTGAGCGGATCGGCCGCGACGTGCGCGAAGCCCTCTTCTTCCGCCAGGCGATAACGCCCGCCACCGGCGACCAGTCGGCGCGCTTCTACGGTCCGGTCAGCACCGATGGCCGGGGTGCCTTTGCCATATTCTTCCCGGTCTTCGTCAAGGAGAACGGCCAGCGGCGGATCTGGGGAGCGGTCGAGCTCGTCATCGACCAGAAGATGTTCTACGAGGCGACCGGGCTGATGCCGGCGCGCGACCGTGAGAATCAGGAACGCTATCCGCATCTCGACCATCTCTCCATCGCCATCCGCGATATCGGCTTGCCGGCGGCGAGCGCAACGGCAGCCCCCTTCTTCGGGTCGTCCGATATCGACGCCAAGGATCCGATGCGCCAGAAGATCGGCTTTGCCGGCGGCAAGTGGGAGCTTTCCGTCGTGCCGAACAGCGGCTGGGACGCGATCCCGGAAAACCAGACCGAGCTGCGGCTGATCGTCGTTGCCGCCGGCTGCATCATCATCATCCCGATCTTCTTCGCGACTCTCCTGCTCGGCGAGCGCAATCGCAACATTACCGAGCTGGAGACGCGCGAAGCGAAATTGCTGGAACTGTCGCAGCGGCTCAATCTGGCGCTGGAATCTTCGAATATCGGCATCTGGGAGCTGCAGGATGATTCGAGCAGCCTGCTCTGGGACGCACGCGCGGCGGCCCTGCACGGCAAGCCGGCGCAGGAAGGCAGCCGGGCGCTCGACGAATGGCTGGCGGCGGTCCTGCCCGAGGACCGTGAAACCGCCGAGGTGCATTTCTTCAGCTGCAGCGTCGCCGGCGTTGCCTGCACGGCGCAATACCGCATCCTGCTCGGCGACGGCGGCATCCGGCATCTGCGCTCGGTCGGCGCCTTCTATACGGATGCCGGCGGCGTCGGCAAGACGATCGGCATCGTCTGGGACGTGACCGCCGATGCGGTGACCACCGACACGCTGCGCAAGGCCAAGGATATGAGCGAGGTCAAGAATGCCGAGCTGGAGCTGGCGCTTGAAGAGCTGTCGAGCCGCGAGGGGCAGCTCGCCGAGCTTTCGAGCCGGCTCGACCTGGCGCTCAATTCCTATCAGTGCGGCATATGGGAGGCGCGGCCCGGCCGGGGCGGCTCGATCTGGAACGAGCGCATGCACGAGCTCTATGGGCTTGCGCCGCGCAACGGCTTCATGACCGAGGAGACCTGGCTTGGCTGCATCCACCCCGAGGACCGGTCTCTCGCACTCGAAAGCGCCCGCCACCTCAGGCAGAACGGAGATACGCACACACTCGTCTGCCGGGTGATCGTCGACGACGGCTCGGTGCGTTATGTGCGCTCGGTCGGCAAGGTCCACCAGACGGGGACCGGCGAGATGAAGATCATGGGCATCGCCTTCGACGCCACCGAAGACGTGCTGATGACGATCCGGCTGAAGGCCGCCAAGGACGAGGCGGTCGCCAAGAATATCGAGCTCGAGGCTGCCAAGAACAGGATCGAGCACAATTCGCTGCACGACCCGCTGACCGCACTCGCCAACCGCCGAAAGCTCGACATCGCCCTGGAAAGCCTGACGAATGACGGCCGCCAACAGCGGCAGAAATTTTCGATCCTGCACATCGATCTCGACCGCTTCAAGGACATCAACGACACGCTCGGCCATGCCGCCGGCGATGCGATGCTGGTGCATGCCTCGAAGGTGCTCGCCAAGAATGTCCGCGGCAGCGACGTCGTCGCGCGCATCGGCGGCGACGAATTCGTCATCCTCGCGCTCGACGTCGGGGATAAGGAGATGGCGCAGCTATCGGCGCGGATCATCGAGGAGATGCGCCAGCCGATCGATTTCCAGGGTTTCTCCTGCCGCTGCGGCGTGTCGATCGGGGTGGCGCTTGCCAACGGCATCCATGTCGATGCACGCAAGGTGCTGATCAATGCCGATATCGCGCTCTACCGCGCCAAGAGCATGGGCCGCAACCGCTTCGAATTCTTCAATCACAATCTCCAGGCCGATATCATCAACACCAAGCGCACGGCCGACGAGATCCTCGCCGGCATCGACAATTGCGAATTCACCGCCTGGTACCAGCCGCAATTCTCGGCCCGGACGATGGAACTGACCGGCGTCGAGGCGCTGGTGCGCTGGAAGCATCCTTCCAAGGGGTTGCTGACGCCGGACAAGTTCCTGCGCATCGCCGACGAGATCAATGTCGTGCAGATGCTCGACCGGATCGTGTTGGAAACGGCGCTGCGCGACAAGATGCGCTGGGCGGCGCACGGCATCACCGTGCCCAAAGTCTCGGTCAATGTCTCGGCGCGGCGGCTGCATGACGGCAGCCTTCTGGAATCGCTCGCCGATCTGCATATCCGCCCCGGCGAACTCTCCTTCGAACTGGTGGAATCGATCTTTCTCGACGAGAGCGAAGATGTTGCCTCGCAGAATCTCGAACGCATCAAGGCGCTCGGCATCGATATCGAGATCGACGATTTCGGCACTGGCCATACCTCGATCGTCAGCCTGTTGAAGCTGAAGCCCAAGCGGCTGAAGATCGACCGCCAACTGGTGAAGCCGATCGTCAACGCCTCGCAGGAGCGGGCGCTGGTCAGCTCGATCATCGAGATCGCCCGCTCGCTCGGCGTCGAGACGGTGGCCGAAGGGGTGGAGACGGCAGCGCATGCCGAACTGCTGCGCGATCTCGGCTGCGATATCCTGCAGGGCTTTGCCTTCTCGCGGCCCCTCTCCTTCGAGGATTTCTCTGCGGAAGCCACAGGAACGGGGTGGCGGCTGGCCTCATGACCGCCGCCCGCCGATCGGCCTCAGCCTGACCCCTTCCCAGCCCGCGAAAAGATGGTCGCGCCAGAAGACCGAAACAGCATTTCCGCACCTGCCGGTTTGACGCAAAGAAAGGCTTTTGCCTGGACGGTTTTTTGGCCTATGAGTGTCGCGCCTTTTCAAGCAATGGCGCAACCGGCTTTGGCGCGCCACCGTGGGAACACATGTCGCACAATACATTCGGTCACCTCTTCCGCGTAACCACCTGGGGCGAAAGCCATGGTCCGGCGCTCGGCTGCGTCGTCGACGGCTGCCCTCCGGGGCTGCGCTTCAAGCTCGAGGAGCTGCAGGTCTGGCTCGACAAGCGCAAGCCAGGGCAATCCCGTTTCGTGACGCAGCGGCGCGAGGACGATCTGGTGAAGGTGCTGTCCGGCGTCATGCTCGACGCCGATGGCGAGACGATGACGACCACCGGCACGCCGATCTCCATGCTGATCGAAAATACCGACCAGCGCTCCAAGGATTACGGCGAGATCGCCCGGCAATACCGCCCCGGCCATGCCGACTATACCTACGACCTCAAATACGGCATTCGCGATTATCGCGGCGGCGGCCGCTCCTCGGCGCGCGAAACCGCCGCACGGGTTGCCGCCGGCGGCATCGCCCGCCTCGTCGTACCAGGTGTTACCGTGCGCGGCGCGCTGGTGCAGATCGGCAAGCATAAGATCGACCGCCGCAACTGGGATTGGGACCAGGTCGGGCAGAACCCGTTCTTCTCGCCGGATGCGGCGATCGTACCGGTCTGGGAGGAATATCTCGACGGCATCCGCAAGACCGGCTCATCGATCGGCGCGGTCATCGAAGTGATCGCCGAAGGCGTGCCTGCCGGTCTCGGTGCGCCGATCTATGCCAAGCTCGACCAGGATATCGCCTCGCTGCTGATGTCGATCAACGCCGTCAAGGGCGTGGAGATCGGCAATGGTTTTGCCGCTGCCGAAACCTCGGGCGAAGACAATGCCGACGAGATGCGCATGGGCAATGACGGCACGCCGATCTTCCTTTCCAACAATGCCGGCGGTATTCTCGGCGGCATCTCCACCGGGCAGCCGGTGGTGGCGCGTTTCGCCGTCAAGCCGACCTCATCGATCCTGACCGAACGCCAGTCGATCGATGCCGATGGCAAGAATGTCGACATCCGAACGAAGGGCCGGCACGACCCCTGCGTCGGCATCCGCGCCGTGCCGATCGGCGAGGCGATGGTCGCCTGCGCGATCGCCGACCATTATCTTCGCGACCGCGGCCAGACCGGCCGTCTGAAATAGGAGCGCTCGCCCATGTCTTATGACCAAAAGCGCGTCGTCGACGCCATAAGGGCCTTCGAAGCCGGCGAGATCGTCGTCGTCATGGACGACAATGACCGCGAAAACGAAGGCGACCTGATCGTCGCCGCCGTCCATACCACGCCGGAGAAGATGGCCTTCATCGTGCGCCACACTTCCGGCATCGTCTGCGCGCCGATGCCGAAGGAAGAGGCCAAGCGCCTCAACCTCAACGCCATGGTGGCGGAAAACGATTCGGCCCATACGACGGCCTTCACCGTGTCGGTCGATTTCAAGCATGGCACGACGACGGGCATCTCGGCCGACGACCGGACGCTGACGGTGCGCAACCTCGCCAATCCGAATGTCGGCGCCGCCGATTTCGTCCGCCCCGGCCACATCTTCCCGCTGGTGTCGCGCGAAGGCGGCGTACTGATGCGCTCCGGCCATACCGAAGCCGCTGTCGACCTCTGCAAGCTTGCCGGCCTGCCGCCGATCGGCGTCATCTCCGAACTCGTCAACGATGACGGCACCGTCACGCGCGGTCCGCAGGTGGTCGACTTCGCCGAACAGCACGGGCTGAAGCTCGTCTCCGTCGCCGATCTCATCGCCTATCGCCAGCGCAAGGAAACGCTGATCGAGCTCGGCACCAGCTTCGACGTCGACACGCCGTTCGGCAAGGCCAAGGCTCATACCTATTCCCTGCCCTGGGATCCGATGCAGCATCTCGCCGTCGTCTTCGGCGACATCCGCGACGGCGTCGACATCCCGGTGCGCCTGCATCCGGAAAATGTCGCCGAGGATCTCTTCGGCAAGAACAGCCCGGTCGATTTCTACATGCGGAAGATTTCCGAGGAAGGCCGCGGCGTCATCGTCTATCTGCGCGAGGGCTCGGTCGGCGTCGGCCACCACGACAACGGCCGCAAGGCCCGCAACCAGGGCCGCGAAGCCCATGCCGAAGCCCAGACGCGCGACAGCGAATGGCTGGAAATCGGCCTCGGTGCCCAGATCCTCAAGGATCTCGGCGTCAGCTCGATCAAGCTGCTCACCAGCCGCGAGCGCCACTATGTCGGCCTGGAAGGTTTCGGGATCAAGATCAGCAAGACGGAGATCTGCTGAGCGGCTCCTCCTCTCCTCCCCAGCGGGGAGAAGATGTCCGAAGGACAGATGAGGGGTGAGCGATGTTAGGAGCGAGTGCACTGAGCGCGAGCGAAGGGCAATATTGAGCGGCGTGCCATGAAGCCCCCTCATCCGGCTGCCGCCACCTTCTCCCCGAGGGGAGAAGGGATTACCCTCTCCACCCGTCGAGCAACACCACCTTCTCCACACCGGCGAACCGCGCAACCCGATCCAACTCCGCCTCCAGCCGCTCCAATCGCCCGGCCGAAGGTTTCACGCCCGGTTCCAGCCAGAGCCGTTTGACGTCGAGCGTCGATTTCTTCCGATCCGCCTTCATGTCGATGCGTCCGATCAGCCGGTCGCCTTCGAGCAGCGGGAAGACGTAGTAGCCATATTCGCGCTTCGGCTCGGGCACGAAAATCTCGATGCGGTAGAAGAAGCCGAACAGGCGTTCGGTGCGGTTGCGGTCGCGGATCATCGGGTCGAAGGGGCTGAGCACGCGGATGCGTGGCGGCGCGCCGGGGTAATCGTCGAGGGTCGAGAGGAAATCGGCAAAGGCCCAGGACGGGCGCGCCTTGCCGCCGAGCGCCGGTTCGATCAGCACTTCGATCAGTTCGTCGCGATGGGCTGAGACCCAGGCCTTGGCCTCATCGGGCGAGACCAGGTTCCAGAAGGCCGATATCTCGCCATGGGTGGCAAAGCCGAGCCGGGCAAGCGCGCTGCGGCAGGCCCAGTCGACGAATTCCTCGCGGCTCACCTCCGGTTCGCGGAACTCGGCCGGGACGACGCGCTCGGTGAGATCATAGATCTTCTGGAAATTCGAGCGGCCGGCGATGGCGAACTTGCCGGTGTGCCAGAAATATTCGAGCGCCGTCTTGTTCGGATGCCAGTTCCACCAGCCGCCGGAAACGTGACCGTCGGCCTTGATCTCGCGGGCGAGGATCGCGCCGTTGCGCTCAACGCGCTCATAGGTCTCGGCGAACGCCGCCTCGAAACCCTCGCCGCGCCATTTGCGCCAGCGCTCGATGATGACCTGCTCCTGATGACGGAACTTGTGTTTCCAATAGACGAAGAAGGCGCTCGGCAGGATGGAAGCGTCATGCGTCCAGTGCTCGAACAGCGCGCCATCCTTTTCGAGCAGTGCCGTGAGATGCTCGCGCCTGTAGGTCTGGTTGCGGGAAAACAGGATCTGGTGATGCGCCCGCTCCACCGTCTGGATGCTGTCCACCTGGACGAAACCCAGCTCATGGATGAGCTGCAGCAGGCCGTCCTTGGTCAAGGCGCGGTTCGGCGGAGCGCTGAGGCCCTGCTTGGCAAGAAAGACACGGCGGGCGTCGGAATTGGAAAGCAGATTCGTCATGACCGCATCATAATCCGGAAAATCTTCCTAGCGCATTCCGTTTTTCTTCGAGTCACGGAAATGCGCTAGCTTTGTTTTCCGCAATCCCGGACGCAAAACCGCTGCGCACTTTTGCTGGAGTTGCTCTGGCCACCCAATATCGAGCCAATATCAACATCGCGATTTGCGCTTTCATCATCCTCGATTCCCCGTGTAGAAGCACTGCTGTCAGGTTGGCGCAATGGCTGCGGCTACCCCTCACCCTAACCCTCTCCCCGCAAACGGGGCGAGGGGACGTGCCAAACGCAATGTCGAGGGTAAAGGAAGCCGGCGCGGCATATCCCTTCTCCCCGCGAGCGGGGGTCCGAAGGACGGGTCGAGACACGTGGCCCGACCCAGGCAGAGGTGCCGGCAGGCGGATGAGGGCCGGCATCGGCAATCTCCGCCGGCGAAAAATGCGAGGGATGGGTTTGGATATTCGTTTCGAAGGTGCGGGGGTCAGTTTCGGGGCGCGGGTGGCGCTGCAGCCGCTGACGCTTGGCATCAGTGGGAAACGCATCGGCGTCATCGGGCTGAACGGTTCCGGCAAGACCACGTTCGCGCGGCTGATCAACGGATTGACCAAGCCGTCGATCGGCCGCGTCACCGTCAATGGCCGCGACACCGGCGATGAGAAATCTGCGGTGGCCGATGTCGGCTTCATCTTCCAATCGCCGCAGAACCAGATCATCCTGCCGATCGTCAAAGACGACATCGCCTTCGGGCTGAAGCGGCGCGGCTTCACCAAGGCGGAGATCGAGGCGAAGGTCCAGGCGGTGCTGGCCCGCTTCGGCGCTGAGGCGCTGGCCGATCGCCGCGCGCACGAGCTTTCCGGCGGCGAGCTGCAGGTGGCCGCGCTCTGCTCGGTGCTGGCGACGGGGCCGGGCATTCTCATCCTCGATGAACCCACCAACCAGCTCGATCTCAAGAACCGGGCGCTGGTCGAGAAGATTATCGCCGGGCTCCCGGAAAGCGCCATCGTCATCACCCATGATCTCGACCTGATCGCCGATTTCGAGCGGGTGCTGCTGTTTCATGAGGGCCGGCTTGCCGCCGATGCGCCGGCTGCCGAGGCGATCGCTCGCTACAGGGAGATCGCCGCCTGATGCAGTCGCTTTATGTCGAGGGCAACAGCGTGATGCACCGGCTTTCGCCGCGGCTGAAGCTGTTGTCGCTGACGGCCTTCGGCGTCCTGCTGTTTATCAGCCAGAACCTCGTCCTGCTTTCGATCGCCGTGCTGCTGACGGCGGTTCTCTATGGCATGGTCGGCCTGCCGTTTGCCGATGCCCTCAGGCGGCTGCGCCCGATCTTCCTGACGATTGCGGTCGTGGCGCTCTTCAACCTGATCTTCAATCCCTGGCAGCAGGCGCTGGTACCCCTGCTGCGGCTGACCGCACTGATGCTGCTCGCCGCCACGGTGACGGCGACGACGTCGATCACCTCCTTCATCGACGAGGTGACCGCCCTTGCCCGCCCGCTCGAACGCACCGGCTGGGTGCAGGCCGACGATATCGGCCTGGCGCTGGGGCTGGTGCTGCGTTTCGTGCCTGAGATCGTCGGCCGTTATCAGGCGATTTGCGAGGCGCACAGGGCGCGCGGGCTGAAAATCCG
Source organism: Rhizobium sp. BK008 (assembly GCF_014197345.1). Taxonomy (NCBI): domain Bacteria; kingdom Pseudomonadati; phylum Pseudomonadota; class Alphaproteobacteria; order Hyphomicrobiales; family Rhizobiaceae; genus Rhizobium; species Rhizobium sp. BK008. Next base: position 348,891 of record NZ_JACIFK010000004.1, read on the forward strand.
GCCGATAACGCTGCTTGCGCCGCTGATCATCCTGACGCTCAGGGATGCGGATAATATCGCCGCGGCGATTGACGCGCGCGGTATTCGGCGGCATGTGAGTTAAAGATTAATAAACACGGAATTCATGATGAGCACTCGCGACCTCGTTCTTACCGCCCTCTTTGCCGCGATCATCGTGGCGCTCGGCCTGCTGCCGCCGATCTCGCTCGGCTTCATTCCGGTGCCGATCACCGCCCAATCCCTCGGCGTCATGATGGCCGGCGTCGTGCTCGGAGCCCGGCGCGGGGCGATTGCCGTGCTGATCGTGCTGGTGCTGGTCGCCATCGGCCTGCCGGTGCTTTCCGGCGGCCGCGGCGGGCTTGCGATCTTCGCGTCACCAACGGCCGGCTTCCTGATCGGCTGGATCTTTGCCGCCTTCGTCACCGGCTATCTCAGCGAACGGCTGGTCAACCATCAGCAATCCGCTCTGGTGCAGACGGTGAGCTTCTTCCTCACCGCCATGGCCGGCGGCATCGTCGTGCTCTACGCCTTCGGCATCACCTATCTCGCCACCGTCGCCGGCCTCGGCTTCACGAAAGCCTTCGTCGGCTCGATGGCCTTCATTCCCGGCGATGTGATCAAGGCTTTCGTCGCAGCCCTGCTTGGCCGTGCCGTCATGGTCGGTTATCCCCTGCTGCCGTCGCGCGCCTGACGCACAAGCCGTTATTGTCTACGAATACCCGACGGCCCTTTCGGGGGCCGTTGGGCTTAAAGACGCATATGGCCAAAAGCGAAAGCCTTCACCGGGCGCTCCGCCCGGTCCGCAGGAGCGGGAACTTCCAAACCTTCCTTTCATTTTTCCGCAATGAACGTTCCTGAAGGAGAACCCATGCGAGGCGACCGGCAGGAGGAGATGGCTGCCTGGTTCCGCTCGCTGGATCCTGTCCAGCCGAAGGAGATGGTCGGCCTTTGGAGCGGCCTCGGTATTCCGTCGGATCATCCACTGGACGGCGTGCTCGAGAATCTCAACTGGTTTGGCAAGCGCTTCCATTCCGACATGCGGGCGGACGCCCTGCTCTTCACGTGGAGACCGGGCCGACTCGTGCCGCTCGAGCCAAGTTTCTTACCGGTTAGGCTGGCGATCAAGTTGGCGCCCTTTGGCCGGACGTTCGTCGCCCGCAGCTGGTTCTCATACCTGCAGAAGATGCTTCGAGCGAGAGGCACGACCGCTTCGTTGCGGCTTCAGGCCCTCGACGGCATCGAAACGGCTGCGATGATCTACGACAAACAGCCGATCGTGGACTACTTCCGGAGGATTGACGATGACGAGATTGCCGGAATGATGTGCGTGCGCGACGACCCTCGGCGGTTCTTCTTCAAGCTCCGGAAAGTGATGGACTGAGCTGTGCAGCAAACGGCTGGCGGCTGGATAATCTTTCCTCAATCCAAAACAGCCCGAACATGCTACGAAAGCAGGGAAGAGGACGAAATGACCGTCATCGATCGAAATCATGTTCAAATCCGCGGCGATGGTCAGCGTGCGATGATCTTTTCGCATGGATTCGGATGCGACCAGAACATGTGGCGCTTCGTGGCGCCGGCTTTCGAAGGTGACTTCAAGACGGTGCTGTTCGATCACGTCGGCGCGGGACGATCCGATCTTGCGGCTTATGATGCCGGAAAATATTCTTCCCTATCCGGTTATGCCGATGACCTCGTGGAAATTTGCCGCGCGCTCGGCCTGACGCAAACGGTCTTCGTCGGGCACTCCGTCAGCGCGATGATCGGCGTCATCGCCTCGCTTGAGGCGCCGGACCTGTTTGAAAGCCTGGTCCTTGTCGGGCCGTCGCCGCGCTATATCAACGACGGTGACTATATCGGCGGTTTCAGCGCGGCTGATATAGACGACCTCCTGCAGTCGTTGGACGACAATCACATGGGCTGGTCTGCCGCCATGGCGCCTGTCATCATGGGCAATCCGGATCGACCGGAACTCGCCGAAGAGCTGACAAACAGTTTCTGCCGCACCGATCCCGAGATCGCCAAGGCCTTCGCACGGGTGACCTTCACGTCGGACAATCGCAGCGACCTCCAGCGCGTCACCGCCAGAACGCTGATCCTTCAATGCCGCGACGATATCATCGCCTCCGAAGAGATCGGCGAATTCGTCCATCAACAGATCCCCGATAGTCAATTGGTCGTGCTGAACGCCAGTGGCCACTGCCCCAACCTCAGCGCTCCCGGCGAGGTCATATCGGCAATCCGGCGGTTCGTCTGATGACCGGCGCCGGCACGCAAGGCTCCCCGCCGACCGAGGACCTCGAGGACCTCTACGAAAACGCACCCTGCGGCTATCTTTCGCTGCAGCCGGACGGGCGCATCGTCAAGGTGAACCGGACGCTTTCGGCCTGGATCGGCATCCCTGTCGATCAGCTTCTCGGCAAACGGCTCCATGATCTGCTCAACATGCCGGGCCGGATATTCTACGAAACCCATTTTGCGCCCTTGCTGCGCATGCAGGGGTTTTTCAACGAGGTTGCCCTCGATCTTGTGACATCAGATGGCAGAAAGCTGCCCGTGCTCGCCAATGCAATGGAAAGGCGTGCCGAAGACGGCGCCTTGCTTTTCACCCGTGTGACGATGTTTCAGGCCGCCGAGCGTCGCCGGTATGAACGGGAACTGGTCGACGCGCGCGCCGCCGCGGACGCGGCCAGTGCCATGGTCAAATCCCAGCTCGAGCTCGAACAGGAAACCGCCGAGCTGCGGGAACAGTTCATCGCCATCCTCGGCCATGACCTGCGCAACCCGCTTGCCTCGATCGCGGCCGCGGCGCGCATGCTGCGAAAGGAAGAGCAGACCGATCGCGCCACGAAAATTCTCGATTTGATGCAGGGCAGCGTCATCCGCATGTCCGGCCTGATCGACAACGTGCTCGACTTCGCGCGCGGACAATTGGGCGGCGGCATCACGCTCAAGAGGCAAGTGGAGGATCTCGAGCCGATCTTGCGGCAGGTCATCGATGAACTCCGCTCCAGCCATCCCGACCGCGCAATCGAGGTAAGCATCGAATTCGACGGACCGATAAATTGCGACAGCGGCCGGATCGGTCAGCTGGTCTCCAATCTTCTGGGCAATGCCCTGACCCATGGAACGCCGGATGAACCGGTGCGGTTTTCTGCGGCAACTGACGAGCAAAGGCTGGAGCTTTGGATCGCCAATGGCGGCGCCCCGATTTCCAGCGATGCGATGACAGGGCTCTTTCAACCTTTCTTCAAAGGCGAAGCCGGGACAAGTCAAAGAGGATTGGGGCTCGGTCTACACATCGCCTCGGAAATCGCCCGCGCCCATGGCGGGACGATCATGGTAAGTTCCGATGACGAGGAGACACGCTTCACCTTTGTGATGCCGTTGGATTGACCAAGCTGGCGTGCGGCTCCTCGGCTCACCTACACCCGAGACTCTTTCGCCTGCAAACCAGCACCGCGCTGCCCAAGCCTGTCGAAGACCGATCGTAAAATGCTGCGGATGGGAGGCTCTCCCCATTTGCACACAGCCAGCGACATTGCACAGATGATTGCAACGGCCAAAGCCAGCGCCAGCAGCGGTGTCATCCCCAGACCGGTCAGCCAGTCGAGAAGTTGAACGCCGATCGCGAAATGCAGAAGATAAAGCGGGTAGGTCATCGCGCCGAGGGTTTTGACCGATTGCAGGAAGCCGGTCGGCAGACGACTGATCTGCCTGGCATAAGTCACGCCGGCGACGATCGATATCAGTCCCGCCACCCAGATTGCGATTGCGGGAAGCGGCGAGAAGGAATGACCGGCTGCGGCGAGAGTGCGGTCGCTGGTATTTTCGCCCGCCATATATATCTGGGCAGCCCCAGTCACCAAGGCGCAGGCAAAACCCACCCAGGAAATTCGGCTCATCCGAGTTTGAGACAAAAGCCATATGTAGATGTAGATGCCGATGGCAAATTGGCAGCCATAATAAAACGGGATGGCCCGCCAGGCCGTCTCCGTGAATATGGCCAGACTGTCTGAATCGGGAAAGGCGTTTAACAGGGCAACGAAAACGGTGCTGGCCAGCGACAGGCCGAGCGCCAAGGCAGGTATCCTCACCTTTTGACCGGTCGCGCAGAGGATGAAGACCAGAGCGTAGAAGCAGATCTCACATGCCAGGGTCCAATATTGACCATCGATCCATGGGCCGCCGGGATAGAGAGTGATCGATCTGAGGTAGTTCTTGATGACACGTCTGTTCACATCTTGCGTGGCGATGACAATCAGCGTCAGTGATGCGCAAATCCATACCGCCGGATAAAGCCGCAGAATTCGTCCCTTGAGAAATGACATCGGAGTGGCTGCAGCGGCAGAGTTGACGATGACGAGCCCCGATATGACGAAGAACAATTCGACGCCGACCCATCCGGGTTGGGCGACATTCTCAATCAGAGGCATTTTGTAGGGTCTCAGATATAAGGGCGAAGCCCAGGAAGCAAATCCAAGATGAAATACCGTCACCATCAATGCGCACACAAATCGTAGTGCGTCGACACCGTAAATATACGGGCTGCCGGCTTGAAATTTTACCATAGCGATTCCCCCCAAACCCTAGCCATCTACTACCTGGACTTGGGCATTGGTGCAATATACTCGCATTTGGCGTGGGAATTATAATCGTGGCTCAGTATGGCCACTTGCCGGGCAGATAGCGTCAGCAGCCCTGTCTCCGTTCCGGTCTATTGCCGTCACGGCCGGAATCCGGGCAACAAAAAACCGCCTTGAGGCGGTCGGGCATTCTATCGATTTCAGTTTGATTTAGTCTCCTCCTCCACCATCTCCCCCGCCATCACAGCCGCCGTCGCCTGAGGCGTCGAACCAGCCTCCCCCTCCATCGCCGGAGCCTTCCGAATTGCCCCACCTGCGCTTGGTGTTTGCGGTGGTCTGGGTGGTTCTTTCTGCCCTTGCGATCAGCGCAAAGATCAGTGCGAAGCCTCCAACGATTCCGGTAGCCACAAGAAATGTCTCCAATCAGTATCCTTTCGTTGTTTCAGGAAATCTCGTTTCCTGACTAAAATAGTAGATTACTTTCCCACTCCTGGAAATAGCCTGAATATGAAACTTTCATGACATTCAGGATCACGTCAAAAAAGAGAGCTATTTGCTCCGTGAGCAGAGGAAGTCGCCGGCTGCATCAAGGGCGGGCGTGATGGGCTCTCGTTCGGCCGCCCGCGTCATAGTCGTGCTACGCCTCTTACGGCGGCGCATGGCAGACCTCAGCAATGGGTCTCCACGCCAGGCATGGGGACGCGACGCGGAAGGAATCTGCTCTTCATTCCGAATTCGCTGCAATTGGTGCGAAGCGGCCCTTGAGAGACTGTTGCAATTCGTCGTCTTGCCAGCGGTCAGGGTATGGCACTTCCCAAGTCAGCCGCCGCAAGGCTTGTAGAGGGATCCCGTTATATCCCAGTTGCTCAAGGCGAACCAGGAGCAGAGCAGCGTCCAATTGAATCATCAACCGAGCCGAGCCACTGACTTGATGTAAAACGCTGAGCATTGCTGCGTATGATCTGAACCCAAACGAGGCAGCCAGTGCTTCATCGGCATGCGATGATCTGACATTCGCGTACTGTTTTCTCAGTGCCTTTTTCAGTGCAGCTATATTGGAGGGAGCAAACTTAATTGTGGCGTGTAACATCAGACGATCCGTTGTCTTGGTCGAAGTCTGCCGATTACACTTCGACCTTTATGGACACGGTCGCCTTCAATGGAAAATCTGCCCTTCAACCCGGCAGCAGGTTTGGAGGGGCCCCCAGAAGTGAATCATAGCAAGCGTATCATCGGTCATCAAGAACAAGTGTCCGAGCCGGAAAGACCCGAGCGAAAACCACCGGAATCTCCGGTCATGCGTTTTCCGCGTTGCCTCCTCCTAGCAGGCTCGAACTCCGCGCTGCCTAAATTGCAGCGCAGAGAATCCCTAGACTGGTTCCCCTTCAAGCCGTCGCTCTGCGGGGAAAGAGCACGGCCTGCGGAGCGGCTTTGATCCCAGCCACGATCAAAGGGTCCCGGTAGAGGCGCGGAGCCGGTATCCTCAGCCTGGAATGCAGCTTTGCGGCCGAGCTTGGCAAGAACGGCAGGAGGCAGCGGGCCACGATCGCAAGGCCGTGGACCTGTTCGGCCAGGCAAGCGCCGAGACGCGCGGCGGTCGCCTTCCGGTCCTCCGGCGCGAGATCGTCAAGCAGCGTTTTGGCATCCGCCCATGGTGCGCGTTGTGTGAACCGCCTGTTCGCCTCGCCGACAAATTCGAAAATATCCGCGAGGCCGACATGGAGTTCGTAGGCATCGAAGGCCCGGGCCACCTTCGCCGGAAGGCGGGCCGCCGCCTCGACGAAGTCATTGTCCGGCACGGGCGGCACGATGCCGTTGAACGAGGCGGACAGCAGCGCAAGCACCCGGTTGGCGAGATTGCCGAGTTGCCCTGCCAACTCTCCCGACCAGGCGGCTTCAAGACGCTCGCCCGAGAAGTCGCCGTCGTCTGCCGATCGAATGTGCCGGAGCAGGAAATATCGCAGCGCATCCGGCGTTTCGTAGGATTGGATGATGCCTTCCGGATCGATCCCGTTGCCGGCCGACTTGCCGATCTTCCGGCCGTCCACCGTGACGTAGCCGTGCACCAGGATCGACGATGGCGGCGGCAGACCGGCGGAAAGCAGGATAGCCGGCCAGTAGATGGCGTGGAATTTGGAGATACCCTTGCCGACGACGTGGATGCGCTGGCCGCCGTTCCAATAGTGCTGCAGCAGGGTTGGATCGGACCCGTGGCTGAGACCTGTGAGATAGTTCGCCAGGGCATCGAACCAGACGTAGACGACCTCATCCCCATCGGGGACGGGAACGCCCCAACCGCGCGCCCGCTCGGCGCTGCGCGACACGCTGATATCGCTCAGGCCCCGCCGCAGCAGGGCAAGGACCTCGTTGCGCCGATGGGCTGGAACGATCCGAAGCGTGCCGGTCTCGACGAGTTCAAGCAGCCGGTCGCCATATCGGGAGAGACGGAAGAACCAGTTCTCCTCACGGATGGCCTCAAGGGCAATGCCATGTTCCGGGCAGCGCCCGTCATCGAGTTCGGACGGCTCGTAAAATTGCTCGCAACCGACGCAATAGAGGCCTTCATATGCCTTGCGATAGAGGTCGCCATTACAAGCGCATGCCCTCCACAGGGCGTGAACGCAGGCGGTATGCCTGGGATCGCGGGAGGTGCGGACGAATTCCTCGTTGGAGATATCGAGCAGTCCGCCAAGGCGCTCGAACCTGTCGGCATTGGCATTGACGAAGTCCTTCACCGGCAGCCCCGCGGCTTCCGCCGACCGGACGTTCTTCAGGCTGTTGTCGTCGGTCCCGCACTGGAACCTGATGTCGTGGCCGAGAAGCCGGAAATGGCGGGCATAGGCATCGGCCTGGACGAGTTCGAGGGCGAAGCCGACATGCGGCGCGGCGTTCACATAGGGGATCGAGGTGGTGATGTAGATCTTGTTCATCGGCGTTTCCTTTCGAAAGGCTGTTTGCCCCGCGAGACGGATCGACCCATGAAAAGACCGCCTCGAGGGCGGTCACTGGTGCATTATGGACGCACGAAACCCGCCACGCTATGAGCGCAGCATCATCATCACGAAAGTGCTGATCAGGGTGTTGTCCATGCGATTTTCTTATCATCGAGAGCCGTTTCGAACAAGCGTGCGCGGTGGTGCCCGCCGTCATTGTGACGCAGCGGCAATCTCGAGTGTCAGGCAAGCTCGGCATAATGGGCCAGCTTGTCTTGAAGCATGGTCAGAATGCGGTCTCGTCCGGGATCGCGGACGCCCTTCAACCACGCGACCGAGAGGGGAAGCTTGTTCATGGCAGCCCTGCCTTCCATGTCCAGAGCGATGTAACGGACGCCGCTGACGGCGAGCCGGGATGTCCATTGGGGTACGATCGCCAGCCCGATCTGCGCGGCCACGAGGTTGACGATCGTCTGCTTTTCTTCCGCAAGCTGGGCCACCCGTGCCTGCAGTCCCGCCTCGATGAACAGCTTCATCGTCAGGTCGTGGCTATGAGGGCGCGACCGACGCTCCGGGACGATCAACGGTTCGTCGGCGAGGTCTTCGATTCTCACGCTGGCTCTCGACGCCAGCCGATGGTTCTCGGACATGGCGACGACCGCGGTCTCATGGAAAAGAAACATCGTCTTCAGCTTGGGGTCGACGATATCGGGGGCGCGGATGAATGCCAAATCCAATGAGCCCGACAAGAGTTTGGGGATCAGCCTGATTGTCTTGTCTTCCAACAACTGCGTCGAGACGTCGGGGCACTGCTGCCGGAAATCGTGCAGCAACATCGGAACGAGCCCTGCTGCCGCGCTGTCGATCGCCCCGATCCGCAGCACATCCGCTCTTGCCTGGCGGGACGTGTGGAACCGTTGCTGAAGAGCTTCGGTCTTGGCCAGGATCTCCCGCGCGCCTTCCAGGAGGACGAGGCCGTCTTCCGTCAGCGACACGCTGCGCGTCGTTCGCGCCATCAGCCGCGTCCCGAGGGATTCCTCAAGCAGGCGTATGTGCCGCGACAGCGACGCCGGCAGGAGGCCGAGCTTTTGGGCGGCCCGCCCGAAATGAAGCTCATCGGCCACCGACACGAAACATCGAAGCTGGTTCAGGTCCACGAACGTCTGCTCCGGAATTCGATTATATCAAATTTTTATATATTCTTGTGTCGCTTGAGGATCAAGCCGGCGGTGGTCATAGATGTTCACAAGCGCAGGAGGTGCGCTCTGTTATCATCCATTCCGGGAGGAGACCGTCGTGACTCACGACTTGGAAACGCGTGTCTTGCGCAAAATCACATTCCGCATCGTACCGTTCATCATGCTGCTGTATTTCATCGCGTTCCTCGACCGCGTGAATATCGGCTTTGCCGCCCTGACGATGAATGAGGACCTCGGCTTCTCGTCCACCGTCTTCGGCATCGGCGCGGGCATCTTCTTCGTCGGTTATTTCCTTTTCGAAGTTCCCTCGAACCTCATTCTCAACAAGGTCGGCGCCCGCATCTGGATCGCTCGGGTGATGATCAGCTGGGGGATCGTCTCCGGCCTCATGGCGTTCGTGCAGGAGACCACCAGCTTCTACATCCTGCGCTTTCTTCTCGGCGTCGCCGAAGCGGGCTTTTTCCCCGGTATCATCCTCTATCTCAGCTTCTGGTTCCCGGCCCGCCGCCGCGCCGCGGTGACCGCGATCTTCATGGCCGCAGCACCGCTCTCCACGGTCCTGGGGTCGCCGGTCTCCGGTGCGCTGATGGAAATGCACGGTCTTCTCGGCCTTGCCGGCTGGCAGTGGATGTTCCTGATCGAAGCAGCCCCAGCCATCATCCTGGGTGTCATCGTCCTCTTCTATCTCACCGATCGCCCGGAAAAGGCGAAATGGCTGACGGATGAAGAGCGCAGCTGGCTCGTCAAAACAATGAATGCCGAACAGGCGGGCAAAAGCCTGGCCAGCCACAGCATCCTGGCGGGACTGGCCGACATCCGCGTCTTTGCCCTCGCCCTGGTTTATTTCGGCACCTCTGCCGGGCTTTACACCTTGGGCATCTGGGCTCCGCAGATCATCAAACAGTTCGGCCTGTCGGCGTTCGAGGTCGGCTTCATCAATGCTGTTCCCGGCATTTTCGCCGTGGTCGCCATGGTTCTTTGGGCGCGTCATTCCGACAGGACGGGCGAACGGACATGGCACGTGGTCGGCGCCTGCCTGCTGGCGGCCGCAGGGCTGGCCTTCGCAACGGGTGCGACCAGCGTATACATGGTCCTGATCGCTCTCACCCTCGTCAACATCGGCATCAGCTGCTCGAAGCCGCCGCTCTGGAGCATGCCGACCCTGTTCCTGTCCGGCCCGGCTGCGGCGGCCGGCATCGCCACCATCAACTCCATCGGCAATCTCGGCGGCTTCGTCGGTCCGTCGATGATCGGGTGGATCAAGGACACGACCGGGAGTTTCGCCGGTGGCCTCTATTTCGTCGCCGGGCTCCTGGTGATCTCGGCAATCCTCACACTCGTCCTGGCGCGGTCCGGCCCCAAGGCGGCTGATACCCGCGCCGCCAGTCAACACTGATCACCCCTGACACGATCGGAGAATAGCCATGCGTGAATATGCAATCGCCACCATCCCCGCCGACGGCATCGGTCCTGAAGTCATCGCGGCCGGCACACGCGTCCTGGCTGCCATCGAGAAGCGCGAAGGCGGGATCAAGTTCAACGTCGAAAATTTCGACTGGGGATCCGACTATTACAAAAAACACGGCGTCATGATGCCGGCCGATGGCTTGAAGCAGCTGAAGAAGTTCGACGCCATCTATTTCGGCGCCGTCGGCGCGCCGGATGTTCCCGACCACATCACGCTCTGGGGTTTGCGGCTGCCGATCTGCCAGGGCTTCGACCAGTATGCGAATGTTCGCCCGACGAAGATTTTGCCCGGGATCACGCCGCCACTGCGCAACTGCGGCCCGGGCGATCTGGACTGGGTTATCGTCCGCGAAAACTCCGAAGGCGAATATTCCGGCCATGGCGGCCGTGCCCATAGGGGGCTGCCGGAAGAGGTCGGCACTGAGGTCGCCATCTTCACCCGCGTCGGCGTCACCCGCATCATGCGCTATGCCTTCAAGCTCGCCCAGTCCCGGCCGCGCAAGTTCCTGACCGTCGTCACCAAATCCAATGCCCAGCGGCACGGCATGGTGATGTGGGATGAAATCGCGGCCGAAGTGGCCACGGAATTCCCCGATGTCACCTGGGACAAGATGCTCGTCGACGCCATGACCGTCCGCATGACCCTCAATCCCAGGAGCCTCGACACCATCGTCGCCACCAATCTCCATGCCGATATCCTCTCGGACCTTGCCGGCGCGCTCGCGGGCAGCCTCGGCGTCGCGCCGACCGCCAACATCGATCCGGAACGCCGCTTCCCGTCGATGTTCGAGCCGATCCATGGTTCTGCTTTCGACATCACCGGCAAGGGCATCGCAAACCCGGTGGCGACCTTCTGGACAGCGGCGCAGATGCTCGACCATCTCGGTGAAACAGATGCATCCGCACGCCTGATGCGGGCCGTCGAACGGGTGACGGGGGCAGGCATATTGACGCCAGACGTCGGCGGAACGGCCAACACCAAGGAAGTCACCGACGCGGTCGTCGATGCAATCCACGCATCGAACGTCTGAACGATCCACCGATGGTCTGGACCGATCAGAAAGCACGGGCAGTGCTGCATCAGATCTTTGACGCAGCGGTCGAAAGCGCCAATCCGCAGCGGGCGATTCTTAAGAACCTCCCGGACAAGCCGAGAGGCCGATGCATCGTCGTCGGCGCCGGAAAAGCGTCGGCGGCCATGGCCGCCGCTCTCGACAGCGCCTGGCCGGATGTTGATGTCTCCGGCGTCGTCGTCACACGCTATGGTCACGCGGTGCCTGCCGGTCGTATCCGCATCATCGAGGCATCGCACCCCGTTCCGGATGCGATGAGCCAAACGGCGGCTGCCGATCTTTTGCAGGCCGTTCGCGGATTGACACCGGACGATCTGGTGATTGCTCTCATCTCGGGCGGCGGGTCGGCGCTTCTGGTCGCTCCGGCGGGCGGCATGACTTTAGCGGACAAGCAGAGCGTCAATCGTGCGCTTCTGGCGAGCGGCGCGACGATCTCCGAGATGAACGCCGTTCGCAAACACCTCTCGCGGATCAAGGGAGGCCGTCTCGGCCTGGCCGCCCGGCCCGCGAAAGTCGTTACCCTTGTTATCTCCGATGTGCCGGGCGATGATCCCGCATCCATCGCCTCCGGCCCGACGATCGCCGATCAAAGCACGATCGACGAGGTTCGCGGCATCCTATCCCGCTACAGGATCGTCCTGCCCGATACGGCACGCGCCGTCCTCGACAGCGGTGACGAGACGCCGAAGCCCGCCGATCTCGAGAGCGATGTCCGCATCATCGCCGCCCCCTCGCTGGCCCTGGAGAGCGCGGCAAAAGCGGCCGCCAGCGCAGGCCTGCAACCACTTGTCCTCGGCGATGCCATCGAGGGAGAGGCGCGCGAGCTCGGCACGGTCATGGCGGGCATCGCCCTATCCGCAAAGATCAAGGGGCTTCCCGTTCGCGGACCTGCCGTTCTTTTGTCGGGCGGCGAAGGAACGGTGTCGATCGGCCGCGAAGCCGCGGGCCGCGGTGGCCGCAACACCGAATTCCTCCTCGGGCTTGCGGTGGCCCTCAAGGGACATGCCGGAATATGGGCGATTGCCGGCGATACCGACGGCATCGACGGCACCGAAGATGCGGCGGGTGCAGTCGTCACTCCCGACACGTTGGAGCGCGGCCTCAAGAAGGGACTCGATGCCCGGGCTCATCTCGCTTCGCACGACAGCTATTCATTCTTTGACGAGATCGGCGATCTCGTCAAAACCGGGCCGACCCTGACCAATGTCAACGATATCCGCGCCATACTCATCGTCTGACACGGTGATCAAGCCTGAGGAGTGGGCGACCGTCAGGCCGGCAAGCGCGTCTGCCGACATGCGCCGTCACACCAGCCCGGGCACGACGAACACCAGCCAGGCGACGATCGGGCCGATGATGGCGATCAGCGCGCTGTAGATCAGCAGCTGCCGCAGCACCTGCTCGCGCCTGTCATCCGGCGCATTGGCCACGACTAGGGCGCCGTTGGTGGAGAATGGGCTGGTATCGACGATCGTCGTCGAGATGGCGATCGCCGCGACCACGCCGATGGCGCTGACATGCCCTTGCAGGAGGAAGGGAACGGCGAGCGGGATGATCGCGCCGAGCAGCGCGGTCGAGGAGGCGAAGGCCGAGACGATGGCGCCGGTAAAGCACAGCAGCAGCGCCACCAGCAGCGGCATGCCGAGACTGGATATGCCGTTCGCCACGTAATCGACCGTTCCGGCCTTCTCCATGACGCCGACATAGGTGATGATGCCGGCAATCAGCAGCACGGTCGACCAACTGACCTTGTCGATTGCCGCCTTCTGGGTCTTCGGCGACAACAGCGCCAGGGCGACCGCCACGGTCATGGCGACGAGGCCGACGTTGAACTTGAAGACCAGGGCGCCGATGCCGAGCGCCGTCAGGCCGATCAAGGTGGTAATTCTCTCATTGTTCAGGCGCAGCGTCGTCGCGGTATCGGCCGCCGTCCCATAGGCATGTTCCCTGATCGGTTTTGCCGGCGTGCCGCCGTGACCTCTGATCGACGCCGACACGCCCTCGGGATGGAGTTCGGGCAAGGGGCCAAGCGATGCGGCGTCCTGCCTCATCACCTTTGCGCCGCCGAAAATGAAGAAGACCAGCACCGCGATCGCCAGGTTGAAGAAGAAGCTGGAGAGAAACAGCGAGGTCGGCGCAAAAGGCAGGCCGGCCTTGGCGACGATCTGGTTGGTGATACCGCCATAGATGCTGATCGGCGAAAAGCCGCCCGCCTGCGCGCCATGGATCACCATCAGGCCCATCATGACCGGGTGAATGCGGTACTGCACGGCAAAGCTCAAGGCGACGGGCGCGAGAATGGCGACCGCGGCCGGCCCAAGAGCCCCGAAGCCGGTAATGACGGCGGCGACCAGGAACATCACCCAGGGGATCAAGCCGATCCGCCCGCGCACCAGGCGCACGGCACATTCGACGAGCCAGTCGATCGTGCCGTTGATCTGCGCGATCGCAAAGAGGTAGGTGACGGCGACGAGCGTCAGGAACAGATCACTCGGAAAACCGGCAAATATATCGTTGGTCTTCATGCCGAGGATCATCGAGCCGAGCACGAAGGCGCCGGCAAAGGCGAGCGCACCCATGTTGATCGGCTGGATCGTCGCAATGATGAACATGGCGACCAGCAGGCCTATGGCCAGTAATTCAATACCCATGATTCCCCTCCCTCCGACGCCTCCAGCGCCGTAGCTGTTGTGTTCAAGATCGATGCGGGATGCCGGCGCACCCTCCTCCCAGAGGGCGCGACCGCCTTAGAGCGGTTCAGCTTTTCATGGAAACGCAGAACCGCTCTAAGTCTTTGTTTTTACGCAATTCCCGGCGGAAAACCGCTTCACACTTTTCCTGGAATTGCTCTAGGTCCTTGTATAAAGATCGGCGTATTGCTGCCGCAGGATGTTCTTCTGAACCTTGCCCATCGTGTTGCGCGGCAGGTCGTCGGCGAAGATGATGCGCTTGGGTTGTTTGTAGCGGGCGAGACGGTCCTGAAGGGCGCTGACGATGGTCTTTTCGTCGAGCACGGCGCCGGGTTTGCGCACGACGACGGCAGTGACACCTTCTCCGAAATCGGGATGCGGCACGCCGATGACAGCGCTCTCGACCACACCCTCGATCTGGTCGATCTCGCCCTCGACCTCCTTCGGGTAGATGTTGTATCCGCCCGAAATCACCAGGTCCTTGCCGCGGCCGACGATGTGGATATAGCCGTCCCGGTCGATCTTGCCGAGATCGCCGCTGATGAAGAAACCGTCGGCGGTGAATTCGGCCGCGGTCTTTTCCGGCATACGCCAATAGCCCTTGAAGACGTTCGGCCCCTTGATCTCGATCATGCCGGTTTCATCAGGCGGCAGCTCGAGCCCAGTGGCGGGATCGGTGACGCGCACCGTCACGTCAGGCAGCGGGAAGCCGACCGTTCCGGCAATGCGTTTCCCCTCATAGGGGTTCGACGTGTTCATGTTGGTTTCGGTCATGCCGTAGCGCTCGAGAATGGCGTGACCGGTGCGGGCAAGGAACTCGGTATGGGTTTCGGCAAGCAGTGGCGCCGAACCGGAGATGAACAGGCGGATGTTGGCGACCGCTTGCTTGTCGAGGCGCGGGCTCTGCAGGAGGCGCACGTAAAAGGTCGGCACGCCCATCAGCATCGTTGCCTCAGGCATTAGCGAAACGACCTCGTCGGCGTCGAATTTCGACAGCAGGAACATCGAGGCGCCGGCGAGCAGCGTAACGTTCGTGGCGACGAACAGCCCATGGGTGTGGAAGATCGGCAAGGCGTGGATCAGCCGGTCGTCTGATGTGACGCGCCAATAGTCCCGCAAGGTCAGGGCGTTCGAGAGCAGGTTGCCATGGGTGAGCATCGCCCCCTTGGAACGGCCCGTCGTTCCCGAAGTGTAGAGGATCGCCGCCAGATCGTCAGCAGTGCGCGAGGCATCGACAACGTCGGCCGGCTCATCGCGGGCGAGATCCAGCAACGAGCCGCGGCCATCGGCATCGAGCGTTTCGACGATCGCGCCGTGGGACTTGGCGATCGCCGCCACGCCTTCCCGGGCAGCCGGCGCCACGACCACCAGACGCGGCTCCGCATCGCCAATGAAGTAATCGAGCTCGGCCAGCGTATAGGCGGTGTTGAGCGGCAGGTAGACCGCGCCGGTTCGAAGGCAGGCGAGATAGAGGATCAATGCCTCGGCGCTTTTTTCGACTTGCACCGCCACCCGGTCGCCCGGGCGAATGCCGAGCGTGTCCATCGCGCCGGCAAGCCGGCCGGAAAGAGCGAAGGCGTCGTCATAGGTCCATGTACGGGTGTCATCGATCCGGATGAACGGTGCGTCACCGGGCGCAGCCGCCCGCATGGCGTCGAAAAGATGGTTGCTCACTTTCGCCCTCCTCCAAGCGTGGTGTTCATTATCTGTGCGAATGGCCGGGAGCCTTGCTGGCCATTGCCGCTGCGGCGGCTTTCGTCGGTCTGGCTGAGCAGGCTTTTGACGGCCGGCGAGGCAATCACCTCGCCGCGCTGCGCTAAGGCCTCGTGGTTGGCCACGATGTCGTCGAGCTTGTAGAGATAGTTGACCATCAGGCCGTGGGCCTGCTGCATCGCCTTGGCCGAGCGGTCTCCGAGAAAATTCAGTCTTTCCAGTCGAGCGCCGTTGCCGAGATGGAAGCGGGCGACGGGATCGACGGGGCGGCCCTCCGGCGTCCGTTCGGTCAGGAAATAGCGCGCCGCAAGCGGCAGCAGCACGCGCTCCACTTCGGCCGCCGTCTTCTCGTTGTCGGGCCATTTCGGGTCGTCGAGCGCCGTCAGCGTTTCCGGGCGCGCCTTGGCGAGCCAACGGGCAAAACCCGGCACCGGCGACAGCGTTACGAAATTCTTCAGGCCGGGCAGATCTCTGCGCAGGTCTTCGACGACCTGCTTGATCAGGAAGTTGCCGAACGAGATGCCGCGCAAGCCGTCCTGGCAGTTGGAGATCGAATAGAAGACGGCCGTCGTCGCCTCGTCGGCATTGATCTGCTCCCTGCCCTCGACGAGCACATCGCCGATCGCGCTCGGCACCGATCGTGTCAGCGCCACCTCGACGAACACCAGCGGCTCGTCGGCCAGCCGGGGGTGGAAGAAGGCAAAGCATCGACGGTCGGCCGGCGCCAGACGGCGGCGCAGTTCCTCCCAGCCGGCGATCTCGTGCACGGCCTCGTATTTGATGATCTTTTCAAGGATGTAAGCCGGCGTCGTCCAGTCGATCGGACGCAGCGTCAGGAAACCGCGATTGAACCAGGAGCCGAACAGATGGGTGAAGTCGGCGTCAAGCGCGTGATAACCTTCGGATTGGTCTTTGGACGCAAGCAGCTGCTGGCGCATCCGGACGAGCTTGGCCGTGCCGTTCGGGGCATGGTTCAATCGGCGCAGAAGCTCCTGTCGACGCGGCTCGGCTGCCTGGTGGAGGGCAATGATTGCGGCAGAGCTTTTGTCGGTGCGGTAGTTTTCAATCGCCTGGTCGAGCCTCACCGTGTCGGGCCCGAACTTTTCATGCAGCATATCGAGAAATGCCTGCGCGCCCTCACTGTCGAGCGCCTCCCAGCGATCGAGAATCTCGGCGGCTAGCGCCATGCCCGAGGCTTCGCCCCGGCTCGACAGCAGCATTTCACAGAGCGTCTGGAGATCGGCCTTGGCTGCGGCCTGCGTGGCGCGCGCGCCGGAAAACAGAAGCTGGCGTCCGCGATCGGTGATGC
Organism: Rhizobium sp. BK008; assembly: GCF_014197345.1. Lineage (NCBI taxonomy): Bacteria > Pseudomonadati > Pseudomonadota > Alphaproteobacteria > Hyphomicrobiales > Rhizobiaceae > Rhizobium > Rhizobium sp. BK008. The sequence continues at coordinate 365,861 of NZ_JACIFK010000004.1, forward strand.
TCTGCAGCATGTCGGTGAAGAAGGAAGCCTCAGACATGCCATTCTCCTCTCTTCCGCTGGTTTCTTCTGCCGGCCGCGGGTGCACGGATCGTTTTGACGGCTGCTTCCCATCGTCGGGTTTCACCGGTAGTATGTAGAATGCCACTCTTCGTACACGAGGTCAACAATCGTGTATACAAGAATCGTGTTTATGTATGATGGAAGTGAAACGTATGTCCGAAAATGTCGGCCGATGGCTTCGGGATGAAATTGAAAATTCAATTCTTTCCAACGAGTTCTCCCCCGGTGAGCGGCTCGACGAAATGGTGCTTGCGACGCGTTTCGGGGTTTCCCGCACACCGGTGCGCGAGGCGCTGATGCAGCTCGATGCGATCGGCCTCATCGAAATCCGGCCGCGCAGAGGCGCGATTGTCATCGATCCGGGGCCGCACCGCGTCTATGAAATGTTCGAGGTGATGGCCGAGCTGGAGGGCCTGGCCGGGTCGCTCGCCGCCCGACGGCTGGACAAGGCCTCCCGGGAAGCGATCACCGCCACCCACAGCCGCTGCGAACAATCGGCCGCGGCCGGTGACAGCGACGCCTATTATTACGACAATGAGGAATTCCATAAGGCCATCTACGCAGCCGGCCGCAGCGAGTTCCTCGAGGAGCAATGCCTGCAATTGCACCGCCGCCTGCGGCCCTACCGCCGCCTCCAGCTGCGCGTGCGCAACCGCCTGTCGACCTCCTTCTCCGAACATTGCGCCATCGTCGAGGCGATCTTTGCCGGAGACGGCGACGAAGCCCGCCGCCTGCTGCGGACGCATGTCGGCATTCAGGGAGAGAGGTTCAGCGATCTGGTCGCAAGCATGGCGGCCAGGTGATTGGACTCCAGCTTGAAAACGGAAGCGTATCCCGCCGTCCGCACGGCACCCTAATCCAGAAACCGATACAGCCAGTCGCGCGTTTCCTCCGGCAGCGAGGCCGGCGACTGGTCCTCGCGGGTGCGGGCCTGCCAGATGATCTCGACCTCGGCGGCACGCTCCTCCCCGGTGTCGATCGAAACGAGGAAGCCGATGGAATGCATGCCGATCTTGTCGACGGTGGTGGTGAAGGTGACCGGCTCGTCGTAGTGCAGTGGGCGGTGGAGCATGCAGGAAACTTTGCTGGGGCTATAGACCGGTTCGTCATCGACATCGGGCCGCGACGACCAGAAGCTTGCAAGTACGGATTCGGCATAGGAAATATAGGAGGCCAGAAACATTCGGCCGTTCATATCGACATCGCGAAACGGCACGCGTATGTCCGTCACATCAGGACGTTTCGACTGACTCATCAACGCAACTGCCTTACAAAGTTCCCCATTGATGACAGTACTGCATAATTCCTTAAACTGAAACCGGTTTAGGGATGAAATTATACAACAGTTCAAAGTGTTACAGCGCCTCCGAGGTAACCGGCGCAATGCCGCAAAAATAGAGCGGGCGGTCGGACGGCGCGGCAACGGCGCTTGTTGAAATCGTCGGGCGATGCCCCATCTGCTGTGGCACATGACATAAGCGACCGATAGAGTGTCTCCATGAGCACCCGTCTTTATGAACACCCGATCTTCCTGGAACACGTGACCCCCGCCGGCCATCCGGAGCGATCGGACAGGATCCGCGCCATCAATGTCGCGCTGGAACATCCGAATTTCGAGCGGCTGGAGCGCCGGCAAGCGCCGCAGGCGAGCGAGGATGCGGTGCTGCTGGCCCATCCCGAAGAACATCTCATCGCCGTGATGCGGGAGATCCCCGAGGAAGAGGATGAGATCAACCAGATCGAAGCCGATACTTATGCCAGCCCAAAGAGCCTGCAGGCGGCGCTGACCGGCATAGGCGGGGCGATGGCCGCAGTCGACGACGTCTTTACCGGCCGGGCCGACAATGTCTTCGTCGCCGCCCGCCCGCCGGGGCACCATGCCGAGAAGATGACGGCGATGGGCTTCTGTTTCTTCAACAATGCGGCGATCGCCGCTCGCCACGCACAAAAAATGCATGGCGCCGAGCGTGTCGCCATCGTCGACTGGGACGTGCATCACGGCAACGGCACGCAGGATATCTTCTGGGACGATGCCTCGGTGCTGTTCTGCTCGACGCATCAGATGCCGCTCTATCCCGGCACCGGCGCCAAGGACGAGAAGGGCAAGCACAACACCATCGTCAATGCGCCGCTTTCGCCGAATGTCGGCAGCGACCATTTCCGCGAGGCGTTCAAATCGCGCGTGCTGCCGGCCCTTGACGATTTCCGGCCGGATCTGATCATCATCTCCGCCGGCTTCGACGCCCATCACCGCGATCCCTTGGCGCAGATCAACCTGACCGGCGAGGATTTCGACTGGGCGACCGGGCGCGTGCTCGAACTGGCCGACCGGCACGCCAAGAACCGGGTCGTCAGCCTGCTCGAAGGCGGTTATGATCTCGAGGGACTCGCCGAATCGGCGGGCATGCATATTCTGCGAATGATGAAGGGTTGAGAATGACTGACAGCGCCAAGCCTGAGGTATCGGGCCTTTCCTTCGAAAAGGCGGTTGCCGAACTCGAAAGCATCGTCGCCCGGCTGGAGCGCGGCGATGTGGCGCTGGATGAATCCATCGAAATCTATGAGCGCGGCGAAGCGTTGAAGAAACATTGCGAAACCCTGCTTTCGGCCGCCGAAAACCGCATCGAGAAGATCCGGCTCGACCGCGCCGGCAAGCCGCAGGCCGTCGAGCCGCTCGACGGCGCCTGAGGCGTACCGGAACTCTCTTTAAGGCGCTTGGCGATCGGCTTCAGACCGATCTATGATCCCCTTGCAAACAATGAGGGGACGGAAAAATGTCGGACAGATTGAAGGGCAAGGTCGCCATTGTCTCGGGGGGCGCGACCGGCATGGGCGGTGCCGCCTCGAAGCTTTTTGCAGCGGAAGGCGCGCGCGTTGCGATCATCGACCGCAATGGCGATGCAGCCGCCGAGACCGTCAAAGCGATCCGTGATGCCGGCGGCGAGGCCGAATGCTGGACGGCTGACGTTTCCGACGAAGCCGCCGTCAATGCCGCCGTCGCCGGTGTCGAGGCGCGTTATGGCGCCGTCACCGTGCTCTTCAACCATGCCGGCACGATCGTCATCAAACCTTTCCTGGAAACGACCGTCGAGGAATGGGACTGGCTGCACGCCGTCAATGTGCGCTCGATGTTCCTGATGACCAAGGCGGTGCTGCCGAAGATGATTGAAAGCGGCGGCGGATCGATCGTCTGCACCTCGTCGATCTCGGCGGTCGCCGCCACGCCGATGGAAGTGCTCTACGACACGACCAAAGGGGCGGTGCATATGTTTGCCCGCGCCATCGCCGTGGAATTCCGTGATCGCAACATCCGCTGCAACGCCGTCTGCCCCGGCTTCATCCGCACGCCGCACGGCCTGCGCGAGGTGGCCGACCTGCAGGCGCTCGGTGTCGATGTTTCCGACGCCGCCATTGCCGCCCAGCAGGGACGGATCGGCGAGCCGGAGGATGTGGCGCGCGCCGCCCTTTATCTCGCCAGCGACGAGTCGAGCTTCGTCAACGGTGCGCATCTCTTCGTCGATAACGGCTTCACGGCGATCTGAGCCATGCAGCGTCCGATTGGACGCGCGGCGCACTTTCACGTCTGGAGCGTCCTTAGCGCGTCCGATTGGACGTGCGGCGCGCTTTCAGGTGCTGGAGCGTCCTTAGCGCGTCCGATTGGACGTGCGGCGCTCCAGGCACTATCTGTGCCTGAAGCCTTTGCGATCGGAGATCCCTGATGTCCTTCTTTCCCGGTAAAGATCCCCTGCCCGGCGATGCCTTCGCCTGCGACGCAATCGAGAACCTGATCATCCCGCGCACCAGCGATATCGGCGGGTTTCAGGTGCGCCGCGCGCTGCCAACGAGACAGCGGCGGCTCGTCGGGCCGTTCATCTTCTTCGACCGCATGGGTCCGGCGATCCTGAAGCCGGATGAGGCGCTCGACGTCAAGCCGCATCCGCATATCGGCCTGTCGACGGTCACCTATCTCTTCGACGGCGAGATCCGCCATCGCGACAGCCTCGGCACCGAAAAGGTCATCCGCCCCGGCGATATCAACCTGATGACGGCGGGCCGCGGCATCGTGCATTCCGAGCGCACACCCGACAATCTGCGCGGCCATCCGCTGCTGATGTCGGGCTTGCAGACCTGGCTGGCGCTGCCCGACGACAAGGAGGAGATCGATCCCTCCTTCGCCCATACGGAAAAGACCGAGATGCCGCTGATCGAGACAACAGGCGTGCGCGGGCGTGTGGTCATCGGCTCGTTCGAAGGCATGACGTCGCCGGTCGGCGTTTTCTCCGACACGCTCTATGTCGATCTCGACCTGCAGCCCGGCGCCAAATTTCCCTTCGGCGCGGCCCATGAAGAGCGCGCCGTCTACGTGCTCTCGGGCGAGGTCGTCATATCGGGCGACCGTTTTGCCGCCGACCAGCTGCTGGTCTTCCGGCCGGGCGATGCAATCACGCTGGAAGCCGGCCGCGATGGCTGTCATCTGATGCTCTTCGGCGGTGCCAGCCTGAATTCGAAACGTTATATCTGGTGGAATTTCGTGTCGTCCTCGAAAGAGCGGATCGAAAAGGCCAAGGAGGAATGGCGCTCCGGCCGCTTCGACATCGTGCCCGGCGACGAAGAGGAATTCGTGCCTTTGCCGGAGGGCTGACGGCAGCAGCGGAGCGCGGCTGTCGACCTCTCCGGACCTTCAACCCTTGGCGAAATATCGCGTCAGCGCGCCCTTCGTGCGGTTGACGTAGCCCTCCTGCCAACTGTCGTCGACATTGAGAAAGCCCGACCAGCCCTTCTTGCCCTGGCGCTTCAATTCCGCCTCGACGGCGCGGAACCGATAGTGGTCATAGACATCGAGAATATGCACCGCATAGGCCTCGGCAAGCGCGCGGTCGCCTTTGACGATCAGCATGTTTTCGTCATTGCCGTAAGAGGCCTTGAAGCCGAGATTGTGGCTGCCGAGCACGACGACGCAATCCTCCGACAGGGGATCGATCACCAGCACCTTGTCGTGGATGATGGCGCCCACCTTCTTGGCCGTCAGTTCCTCCGCGCCGAAATCCGCCAACAGCTGGCGGTCGTCGATCCGCGAAGCCCGGACGATCGAGACATTGGCCTCCTCGAATGTGTGGGGCGAGACGGCGTCGACATCGTCGTCCTCATCGTCGGGATCGTTCTTCTTGCCGGCGACGTAGTTGGGCATGGCCTGGGCGCTGGAAACCGCGCCGGTGACGATCAGCTTCTGGTCCTTGAGGCCGATATCGATCGCCTCGCCGACAATGCAATCCCTGCCCGACTGACCGGGATAGAAGGCCAGAAACAGCACCGCATGTTCGGCACGGCGCATCAGCCGGTAGACTTCGCGAAGATCGGGCGGCGTTGCCTTGCCCTTTCTGCGGCTCTGCATGTTCGGTGAGAACCACGCCTCGACCGAATGCCCCGAGGCCTCATCGCCGATCGGGACAAGAGAAGGCGTCTCGTTGAAGCGTCGGAACTCCTTGCTCTGCTGGTTGTCGGGCATGCCGTCATCAAATTCGATGGGCGCTTCCAGCGTCGCATTGTCTTCCAGCATCCGCTCCCAATAGGTGACATAGGCGGCGGCAACCGCATCGTTCCGAACGATCAACGCGTTGTTGGACTGGCCGGCAAGCCCCGTCGCCGTCCAGTTGGTGCTGCCGGTGAAGACGCTGCGCGCAGCGCCATCGGACGGAATATGCACGACGAATTTGTTGTGGCCGATCTGGCTCGAATTGTTGAACATCCGGTGGTGAATTTCGACGCCGGCATCGACCAGCGCCTGGCGTGCATGCGCATTGCGCACATCCCAGGCGTCGCCGACCTTTCCGGTGTTGGCGAGGATGATGCGCAACTTGTCCTTGTTGGCAAGCAGCAGCTCCAGCAGTTCCTCGTCCTCCAGTTCGTAGAGGGCGACAAGGAAGCGGCCGGGCGCATTGATGAAGCCCTTGAGCATCGGAATGACATCGCCGGCAAGATATTTGCGGATGCCGTTCGACGGGTTGGAAATCATCTCGATCAGCTCGTTCGGCTGCTTCACGCCGTCCTCCAGCAGGACGTTTCTCAGCCACTGCGCGGCGAGGATGCCGTTGGTGAAGGTGGACTCGAAGGCGCCACGCTTGCGCGTCACATGGACGGGATTGCTGGCGACAGCCGGCCCGAGATAACCGAGCGGCCGCGGCGGGCCCTCATAGGCCTTGACCGCGATCTTCTCATAGGTGCCGTCGGCCTTCTTGACCGGCCTGCCGTTTCCGTCCCGCTTGTTGATTTCGACGAGCTGCGGCGTCGGATCGGGTGCTGCCTGCATGCCCGGCTTCAGGTCGCCGAGCGGACGGATTTCGTAACGCAGGTGGACCTCGTCCGGCCGCCGTCTCATTTCGTTGCGCCGCTTGCGCAGCGTGAGATCGCGCCAGGACAGCTTCTGCACCGGCCAGAGCGACGTCGTTTGCGGCAGCCAGTGTCGATTGCGCTGACCCTTGAAGGCGACCCACGCGGCACAGGTTACGCGGTCATCCGCACCATCGGGTCTTTTCGCGACGTTCCCCTGCTCGTCGAGATAGACGCGGACGACTTCAAATCCGAGACATCCATCGATCTTGGCGTCTATGTCCCAGGCCACATAGGCGACCTCGTTGTTCACATAGGCGTGCGCTGCAACAATCGTTCCCATGCCCCGTCCCCCCAGCCAGTGCGGCGACTTTGCTACCATTCCGTGTCATATTCAAGCGCCTCTCCTTCGGTTGCCACCGCGACAGCAGGGAGAAGCGGCACACGCCCCGGCGAAGATCGGGCCTCCCCACCTCATGGCGATTTCGCCGACCCGGCTTCGATTAACCACAGAAATAGAGCGTGATATCGTGCAAAACCGCTCACACTTTTCAGCGTCATGCTCTAGGGTGAAAACCTTCGGTTCCTGAAATGCACTTGTTTTGCCGCAATCTAATCGAATAAAGCGGAACAAGGAAAAGCAAGAAAGAGCGCCCGCCCGTGACACAACTGCCGAAGACCCCCCTGCTCGACCAGGTCATCTATCCCGCCGACCTGCGCAAGCTCGAGGATCGCGACCTGCCGCAGCTCGCCCGCGAAGTCCGGGACGAGATGATCGATGCGGTGTCGCGTACCGGCGGTCATCTCGGCGCCGGTCTTGGCGTCGTCGAACTGACGATCGCCATCCACAGCGTCTTCGACACGCCTGATGATCGGCTGATCTTCGATGTCGGCCATCAATGTTATCCGCACAAGATCCTCACCGGCCGGCGCGACCGCATCCGCACGCTGCGCCAGGAAGACGGGCTGTCCGGCTTCACCCGCCGGGCCGAGAGCGAATATGATCCCTTCGGGGCGGCGCATTCCTCGACCTCGATCTCGGCCGGCCTCGGCATGGCGATTGCCGCCGATCTCGACAAGACCGATCGCCGGGTCATCGCCGTCATCGGCGACGGGGCGATGTCGGCCGGCATGGCCTATGAGGCGCTGAACAATGCCGGCGCGCTCGATGCCCGGCTGATCGTCATCCTCAACGACAACGACATGTCGATCGCGCCGCCGACCGGCGCGATGAGCGCCTATCTCGCCCGCCTCGCCTCGGGCCGCACCTATATGGGCTTCCGCGATCTCGGCAAGAAGCTGACGGCCTATCTCGGCAAGAACATCGACCGGGCGATCACCCGCGCCGTCGAGCATGCGCGCGGCTATGTCACCGGCGGCACGATGTTCGAAGAGATGGGCTTCTACCATATCGGCCCGATCGACGGGCATTCCTTCGACCACCTGCTGCCCGTGTTGCGCAATGTGCGCGACAATGGCCGCGGACCGGTGCTGATCCACGTCGTCACCCAGAAGGGCAAGGGCTATCCGCCGGCGGAAGCAGCTGCCGACAAATATCACGGCGTCAACAAGTTCGACGTCATCACCGGCGCCCAGGCCAGGGTCAAGCCGAATGCGCCGAGCTATACCAGCGTCTTTGCCGAAGCGCTGGTGCAGGAGGCTGCGCTCGACGACAAGATCGTCGGCATCACCGCCGCCATGCCGAATGGTACCGGCCTCGACAAGCTCGCCGAGCTCTTTCCGTCGCGCTGCTTCGATGTCGGTATCGCCGAACAGCATGCCGTGACCTTCGCCGCCGGCCTTGCGGCGGAAGGCTACAAGCCCTTCGCCGCCCTCTATTCCACCTTCCTGCAGCGCGCCTACGACCAGGTCGTGCACGACGTGGCGATCCAGGGACTGCCGGTGCGTTTCCCGATCGACCGCGCCGGCTTCGTCGGCGCCGACGGGCCGACGCATGCCGGCTCCTTCGACACCGCCTTCCTCACCACCCTGCCCGGCTTCGTGGTGATGGCGGCCGCCGATGAGGCCGAACTCAAGCACATGGTGCGCACGGCTGTCGCCTATGATGCCGGGCCGATCTCGTTCCGCTATCCGCGCGGCGAAGGCGTCGGCGTCGACATGCCGGCGCGCGGCGAAATCCTGCAGATCGGCAAGGGCCGCATCGTCAAGGAAGGCACCAAAGTAGCGCTGCTCTCCTTCGGCACAAGGCTGGCCGATTGTCTGCTCGCCGCCGAGGATCTCGACGCCGCGGGGCTGTCGACGACGGTCGCCGATGCGCGCTTCGCCAAGCCGCTCGATCACGAGCTGATCCGCCAGCTTGCCCGCCACCACGAGATCGTCATCACCGTCGAAGAAGGCTCGATCGGCGGCTTCGGCAGCCATGTGATGCACTTCCTCGCCAACGAAGGCCTGCTCGACAACGGCCTGAAACTGCGCTCGCTCGTCATGCCCGACATCTGGATGGAACAGGCCAAGCCCGAAGCGATGAACGCCCATGCGGGCCTCGACCGCGCCGGCATCGTCTCGACGGTGTTCAAGGCGCTGGGGCGCGGTGTTGCGGTTGGGGTTGCTGGGTAGCCGAGGCTATGTGAGGGCGTGCCGTGTGGCCCCCTCATACGCCCTACGGGCACCTTCTCCCCGAGGGGAGAAGAGGGAATCGAAACGTCGCCGCAAAACTCTTCTCCCCTCGGGGAGAAGGTGCCGGCAGGCGGATGAGGGGGCCGCCAAGCAGGTCATCTCAATAGAAAAAGGCGGCGCATCACTGCACCGCCCCCTTTGTTCAACGTGCCTTTCCGAAGAAAGCGCTTCTCAGAACTCCGTCCACTCTTCCTGAACGGTAGCCGCGGCACTCGCCTGCCTGCCGCCGAAGGCCTTGGCGACGGTGCGGGTGAGAGCGTGGGCCGGAGAGGCGACCGGGCGGGCGTTTGCGGTGGCAACGGTTGCCCGCGGCGCTGGGGCTGCCTCGCCGAGCTTGAACTGGCGCAGCAGCTCGTCGAGGGCATTTGCCTCCTGGGCGAGCGCATGGCTTGCCGCAGTCTGCTCCTCGACCATGGCGGCATTCTGCTGCGTGCCCTGGTCCATGTTGTTGACGGCGGTGTTGATCTCCTGCAGGCCGATCGACTGTTCGCGGGTGGCGGTGACGATGGCGTTGACGTGGTGGTTGATCTCCTGCACCTCGGAAACGATCGCTTCCAGCGCCTTGCCGGTCTCGCCGACGAGCGAGACGCCGGCGACGACCTGTTCGCCCGAGGTGGTGATCAAAGCCTTGATCTCCTTGGCGGCCTTGGCCGAACGCTGGGCGAGTTCGCGCACTTCCTGGGCGACGACGGCAAAGCCCTTGCCGGCATCGCCGGCGCGCGCTGCCTCGACGCCTGCGTTCAGAGCCAAGAGGTTGGTCTGGAAGGCGATGTCGTCGATGACGCCGATGATATTGGAGATTTCGCCCGAGGACTTCTCGATCTGCTGCATTGCGGAGACCGCCTTGCGGACGACTTCACCGGATTTTTCGGCGCCGAGGCGGGTGCGCTCGACGAGATTGCCGACATCCTCGGCGCGCTTGGCGCTGTCGCGTACGGTCGTCGTCACTTCCTCAAGCGCTGCAGCGGTCTCTTCGACGGCGGCAGCCTGCTGCTCGGTGCGGTGGGCGAGATCGTCGGCAGCCGAGCGGATTTCGCCGGCGCCGGCATTGATCGCCGAGGCGTTGCGGCCGACCGACTGCAGAGCGGCCTGCAGCTTTTCGACGGCCTGGTTGAAGTCATTGCGCAGGCTGTCATATTGCGCGGCGAACGGCGTCTGGATACGACCGGCCATATCGCCATTGGCAAGCTCGGCAAGGCCGCCCGCCAAAGCGTCGATGGCATGGCGAAGCTCGCCTTCCTCGCGCGCCTTCTGCTCGTCGTTTGCCCGGCGCTGGCGCTCGGCGTCATCGCGCATGCGGTCGGTCTCGCCGGCAAGGCGCAGCTTCTCGATGGCAGCCTGCTTGAACACCAGCACCGACTGGGCCATGCGGCCGATTTCGTCGCCGCGCTCAACCGCCGGAACCTCGATGTCGTTCTGGCCGCCGGCGAGGCGATCCATGGCCGCGGTCATGCCGACGACCGGGCGGACGATGGTGCGCGACATCAGCCAGGCGAGCACGGCAGCGGCCAGCGAGGCGAGGATGCCGCCGGCAAGCAGCGTCGTCTTCAGATCGCGGTTGGCATCGGCGCGGACCGCGGCGAGCGCATTCGACTTTTCACGGGCGCTGGCCTTAATCTTGGCGGAGGCCTGGCGGAAGCCGTCGAGCTGGCCCTTGGTGGCGTTGACGCCGATCTTGACGACCTCTTCGATCGGCATGTCGGTTTCCTTGCGCGCCTTGGTCTGCGGCTCGGCCAGTTCATGGAAATAGAGGTCGGCGGCCTTCTGCATGCCGTCGATCATCTCGACCAGCTGCGGCTCATCAGCCGCCGTCTGCTTGGCAGCGGCAATCGCCTTCAGCATGCGCTCGCGATTGGCGAAGACATCGCCATAGGTGCTGTCACTGCGGAAAAGGATGAAGCCGCGCAGATTGACGGCCTGTTCGAGCATCGCCTGCAGCGCATCGTCGATCTGGTTGACGAGCAGCTCGGACTTTTCCTGCTCGGCGGAAGCGGCCGCCGACGCCATCGCCTTGGAATAAACGAAAGCGGAAACGGCGACGAAGATGAGAATGAGGGCTGCGAACGTGGCCGCAAGCTTACCGTTCAAGGATATGTTTTTGGCGGACATCGGTGATTTCTCCTGACGACAGTCGACGCGGCAAAAGGCGGGTGGCGCGAAAGGCGCAACCGCAGGGACTTCTGAACCTGAGAACATGATTGGCGATAGGATGCCGGCGCCGTCATGGCACGAAACAGTTCGGACGAACCGCTGCAATCAAGCCAAACCTATGCGGACGGGCTTTAAATTTGTTTAAATTTGTGCGCTGCGGCGGTCGGGGCCGATGATTATTGTGCCGCCTCCGGCGGATTGAGGATCAGGATGTCGAAATCCTTCGCGGGATCGAAATCCTCAGCCGTCATCCGGAAGGTCGTCGGACCGATCTTCTGCACGTTGCTGCCGCAGAAGCTGATGAGGCTGGCGGGCTTGCCCTTGTCGATCGTCAGCTGGAAGCGCCGGATCGGCCCCGCCCAGTTGGCGCCGGTCGACAGCACATAGGAGATCCAGCTTTCGGTATAGTTCGCCCCTCCGGCCTCGGCTTCCCTGGCCCGCTGCTGGGCAACCCTGACGAAATCTCCGTCCAGACAGTATTTGCGGGAATATTCCTCGAAGCGTTCGCCCTTCGGCTCGCCATTTTCGAGAAAGCTGATGGCGACGGTGCCGCCGACGGCCGGCTTGTAACGATGCTCGACGCTGACCTTCTTCTTCGCCGGAAAGGTGGTGCGCCACCAATAGGTCGAGCGCAGCGTCCAGAGCGGCACGAGATCGCCCCCGGCATCGCCCGCACCCATGGAATAGATCAGGCCGCGGGCGATCCAGTCCTTGCGGACCGCTTCGGGAAGCTTGGCGAGCGCCTCGGCGGTCTTCTGGCTGTAGGGCAGGACAGGAATGCCGTGTTTGGCGAACTCGTCGGTGACGTCGATACCGAGCGAGACGACGCGCTGCTGCAGTTTGGCGCTGATCGGCCTGCCATCCTGCACGGTGGAAAAATGCAGGAAATTGTCGCTGTCATAATCTGATATGGCGGAGATGTTGTCGATCTGGCCCGTGATGTCAGGCATTGGGAAGGCGACCAGGCTTTCGACATCCTTGTCGGAGCTGTTCTCGAAGACATAGTCGACCCGCACTTCCGAAGCGGAGATGAAAAGATCCTCTTGCGCCATGCTGACATCGTCGGATTGGGCGAAGATCAGCCCGCCGGTCTTGACCTCGGCCATCGTATCGTTCGCAAATGCGGGCGATGCTATCCCCGCCGCAACAAGCCCCGCAGCGATAGGCCCCACCGCGACGGGCCCCACGACAGGCAGAGTGAAGAGCTTCAGCATAAAACACCCCCGTGTCTGCGGCCCGCCCCGCGATCGCCGCGGCAGGATTATCGCCGAAAGCTTTTGAGGGTCAATGACACTCTTGGGAACAAAATGCTTGCAACCGGCGGCTTTGCCGGTCATTCACAGCCGATGTCCGATCAAAACAGTCAACGTCTCGACCAGCTTCTCGTCTCCCGCGGCCTTTTCGCCAGCCGCTCGCGCGCCCGCGACGCCGTCCAGCGCGGCACCGTCAGGATCGGCGGCCAGGTGGTAACCAAAGCCGGCGCGCTGTTCGGCGAGCATGCCGTCATCGAGATCGACGATCCGGCGCAGGACTATGTCTCGCGCGCCGCGCTGAAGCTTGCCGCCGCGCTCGAGCATTTCCGGCTCGATCCCGCTGGTCATCACTGTCTCGATATCGGCGCTTCCACCGGCGGCTTCACCGAGGTGCTGCTGCAAAGGGGCGCCGTCCATGTCACCGCGATCGATGTCGGCCATGGGCAGATGCATCCGCGCATATCAGGCGACCCGCGCGTGACCAGCAAGGAAGGCCTCAACGCCCGCAACCTGACGGCAGATGATATCGGCCATCCCGCCACCTTCATCGTTTCCGACGTCTCCTTCATCTCGCTGAAGCTGGCGCTGGCGCCGGCGCTGGAGATCGCCGAGCCGGGTGCTATCGCCGTGCTGCTGGTCAAGCCGCAGTTCGAGGCAGGGCGCGAGGCGATCGGCAAGGGCGGACTGCTGAAGGATCCCGCCTCGGCGCCCGCCGTCGCTGCCGAACTGCAGCGCTGGTTCATCGAGGACATGGGCTGGAACAGCCTCGGCCTCATCCCCTCCCCGATTTCCGGCGGCGACGGCAATCAGGAATTCCTTCTGGCAGGATTGAAACCGTGAGCACCGAAACCGTCACGATCGAAAAACTCGGCGCCCAGGGCGACGGCATCGCCAGCAATGCCGGCGGACCTGTCTATGTACCCTTCTCCCTGCCCGGGGAAACGGTGGCGATCGCCCGCGTCAAGAGCCAGGGCACGATCATGTCGATCACCACGCCCTCGCCCGACCGGCAGGAGCCGCCCTGCCGGCATTTCGGCCCGGATGGCCTGAACGGCACCTGCGGCGGCTGCACGCTGCAGCACCTGGCAGATGCCCCCTACCGCGCCTTCAAGCGCCAGCTGGTCATCGACGCGCTGAAATCGAAAGGGCTGACACCCGAGGTCGGCGAGATCGTTCCGGCCCGCCCTGGCGAACGGCGGCGCGTGGTGTTTGCGGCACGCAAGACCGAGAAGGACATGCTGATCGGCTTCAACCAGGCCGAAAGCCATCATATCGTCGCGATCGAGGAGTGTCCGATCTCGTCGGCAGGGATCATCGCCCGACTGCCGGCGATCAGGGCGATTGCCGCATCGCTGGCGACCAATGCCGAGCCCTTCCGGATCTCCGTGCTCGAAACGCTTTCCGGCCTCGATATCTCGGTCGACGAGGTGAAGAAACTCTCCGACCCGCAGCGGCGCAAGGCGGTGGAGACGGTGCTCAGCCTGCGCGGCATCGCCCGCGTTTCGCTGAACGGCGAAATCCTCATCGAGCCGTCGAAGCCGCTGGTCGATTTCGGCGGCATCCAGGTTGCGCCGCCGCCGGGCGGTTTCACCCAGGCAACGAAGCCGGCGGAACAGGCGATGGCGGAGCTGGTGCTCGCTCATGTGGGCAAGGCGAAACGGATCGCCGATCTGTTTGCCGGCGCCGGCACGTTTTCGCTGCAGCTGGCGCGGATCGGCCGCGTGCATGCCGTCGAAGCCGAGGCAAAGGCGCTCGCAGCCCTCGATCACGCCGCCCGCAACACCCAGGGGCTGAAGCCGGTCAGCGTCGAAAAGCGCGATCTCTTCCGCCGTCCCCTGATGACGCAGGAGTTCAAGCCCTTTGACGCCGTCGTCTTCGATCCGCCGCGCGCCGGCGCCGAATTCCAGTGCAAGGAACTTGCCCGCTCAGGCGTGAAGAAGATCGCGGCCGTCAGCTGCAATCCGCTGACGCTGGCGCGCGACCTCGCGATCCTCGTCGAGGGCGGCTACCGGATCACTGGCGTAACGCCGATCGACCAGTTCCTCTGGACCTCGCATGTCGAGGTGGTGGCGACACTGGAGAAATAGGCGTGCCTGTCGGAAAGACCAAAAGGCGCAACCCCTACTATAACGGCCCGGTGTCCGATCATTTCGACGGCACGCATTTCTTCAATCCCGACGGCATCGAGCCCCTTGGTTTCCGCGACCTGCTGCGCTGGCAATTCGGCGGTGGCCGTCAGCGTTGGCCGCAATCGGTCCCAAGTCCGTACCCGGCGGCCAAGCCGGATCCATGCGTGGACGGCGAGGATCTAAGGGTGACCATGGTTGGTCATGCAACACTGCTCGTGCAGGTCGCCGGGCTCAATATCCTCACCGACCCGGTGTGGTCGGAACGCGCAAGTCCCTTCGCTTTTGCCGGACCCAAGCGCGTCGTCCCACCAGGCATCGCGTTCGATGATTTGCCGCCAATCGATCTCGTGCTGGTATCGCACAATCACTATGATCATCTCGATATCGCAACGCTCAGGCGGTTGGGTGCGAAGCATCGGCCGCGTGTCGTGACGCCACTCGGCAATGACACGATCATTCGCCGTGCCGTGCCCGATATACAGACGACATCGATGGACTGGGGCGAGCACATTTCCCACGCCGGAATAAGCATTGATGCAGAGCCGGCACACCATTGGTCCGCGCGCGGAACCACCGATCGCCGGATGGCACTCTGGGCGTCATTCGTTTTGTCGACTCCAGCCGGAAAAATTTATCACGTCGGAGATACGGGCTTTCACCACGGCATCAATTACAAAGCGGCACAGCGGAAACATGGCAGCTTTCGCTTGGCTATTTTACCCTTCGGCGCATATGAGCCGCGCTGGTTCATGAAAGGGCAGCACCAGAATCCGCGGGAGGCGGTGATGGGGATGAAGTTAGCAAATGCGGCCTATGTGGCCGGGCATCACTTCGCCACGTTCCAACTGACAAATGAAGCGGTCGACGCGCCGGCAAGAGCGTTGCAAGACGCAATGAGCGAGCATGATATTCCCCCCGAACGGTTTCGGCCGCTCAGGGCCGGCGAAGTATTCAATGTGCCGGCTGCCTGAAAAACGATGTCAGGCGACGTTTAGCGGCGCATGAAGGCTTCGAAGGCCGCCCGGGCCTCGGCGCTTTTCAGCCGCGCGGAGAAATAGCGGGCCTCTTCGTCAATCCGGGCGATGATCTCGCCACGATCGCCGCGAATAAGATCGCGGGCGATGCGCAGCGCCTCCGGCGGCTTGGCCGCGAGTTTGGCAGCCAGGCCAAGCGTCAGTGAATCGACCTCGCCTGGTTCGACAACCTTCCAGACCAGACCGGCTTGCCTTGCCTCCTCGGCCGAAAATGCTTCGCCGGCGGCCAGCATGGCGAAGGCGCGCTGATGTCCCATCAGCCGCGGCGCGACGAGGCTGGAACCGGCCTCCGGCACCAGCGCCAGATCGACGAAGGGCGTGCGGAACTGGCTGCGGCTGGAGGCGACGGTCAGGTCGCAATGGAGATGGATCGTCGTGCCGATGCCGACCGCCAGACCATCGACGCCGGAAACGACGGGTTTTTCGGCATTCACCAGCGCATAGAGGAAATCGAGGATCTCCTGCTCCAGGCCGCGGCCGCCCATTGCGGCAGCGAGAAAATCGTTCAGGTCGTTGCCGGCCGAGAAGCAGCCTTCGGTGCCGAGCAAGGCGGTGGCGCGGATGCCGGGATCGGCATTGGCCGCATTCAAAGCATCGGCCATGATGCGGTACATGGGGCGGGTGATGGCGTTCTTCTTTTCCGGCCGGTTGAAGCGGATGGACTGGACGCCGGGATAGGCGGAAGGCTGCTCGACGATGATGTGGTCGGTCATGGGGTCTCCTCAGGCAAGCAGGATGCGGGCGGCGGCAAGGCTTGCCGCGCCATTGACGACCCGGTCGCGAAGGGCTGCGGTCTCGGCGAGCAGGTTTTCGGCAGAGAAGCGGCAGAGCGCGATGCGGCCCTCACCTGCGCCATCGGCGGCCTCGGCGAGAGCGCCCTTGGCGAGGTAACAGCCGGTGAGCACGAGGCCGAAGAGGCGCTGATAGGGCGTTGCGCCCGAGAGCGCCTCGGCGGCTCTCTCCTCGGCAAGCGCCTTCATCAGCCAGGCGGTCGTCTGTTCGAGATCGACGATCGCGGCATCGAGCCTTACGGCAGTCTCGCCGAAACCATCGAGATTGGAGCCGCGGACGCTATCGGCGATCTGCTGAAGCTCGGTGACGAAGCCGTTCACCTGCTCGCCGCCGGAGAGCGGCAGCTTGCGGGTGACGAGGTCGATCGCCTGGATGCCGTTGGTACCCTCATAGATCGGGGCGATGCGGGCATCGCGGAGATACCGCGCCGCGCCTGTCTCCTCGATGAAGCCCATGCCGCCATGCACCTGAATGCCGAGCGAGGCGACGTCGACGCCGGCATCGGTCGAAAAGGATTTGGCGATCGGCGTCAGCAAAGCGGCGCGCTCCTGCCAGTGGCGACGATCGTCACCGGCGCGATGGGACATGTCGATCGCGTGAGCGCAGGCATAGGAGATGGCGCGTGCCCCTTGGGTCAGCGCCTTCATGGTCAGAAGCATGCGGGCGACATCGGGATGTTCGACGATCGGGCTCATGCCGGCGCTGGTTGAACCCGGCGCCCTGCCCTGGGTGCGTTCCCTGGCATAGGCGACTGCTTTCTGGGTGGCGGCCTCCGAGATCGCCACGCCCTGCATGCCGACGGCAAGGCGGGCGTTGTTCATCATCGTGAACATGCAGGCCAGTCCCTTGTTCTCCTCGCCGACCAGCCATCCGACAGCGCCTTTTTCACTGCCGAATTTTCCGTCGCCGTAGATCATCGTGCAGGTCGGCGAACCATGGATGCCGAGCTTGTGCTCGAGCGAATGGCAGAAGAGATCGTTGCGGAGCCCAAGCGATCCGTCGTCGTTGACCAGGAATTTCGGCACCAGGAAGAGCGAGATGCCGCGCGTGCCGGCCGGCGCGTCCGGCAACCGGGCCAGCACCAGATGGATGATGTTGTCGGCTGCGTCATGTTCGCCCCAGGTGATGAAGATCTTCTGGCCGAACAGACGGTAGCTGCCGTCATCGCGGCGTTCGGCGCGGGCTTTCAGCACGCCGAGATCGGAGCCGGCATGCGGCTCGGTCAGGTTCATGGTGCCGGTCCATTCGCCTGACACCATCTTCTCCAGATATTTGTCTTTCAGCGCAGCGCTGCCATGGGTGCTGACCGCCTCGATGGCGCCCATCGTCAGCGTCGGGGCGAGCGCAAAGGCCATGGAGCCGGAGTTCCACATTTCCAGCGCCGCGACATTCAGCATATGCGGCAGCGCCTGGCCGCCAAACGCCTCGGGGGCGGTCAGTCCGTTCCAGCCGCCGGCGATCCAATTGCGATAGAGATCGCGCCAGCCATCCGGCAGCCGGACTTCGCCGCCCTCCAGACGGGCGCCCTGGCGGTCTCCGATGTCGGCGAGAGGCGCCACTTCCTCTGTGGCAAAACGTCCCGCCTCGGCCAGGATGGCGTCGACGAGATCCTCGCCGAGATCACCGAGCAGCCCTTGTGACATCGCCTCGCCCATGCCCGCTACGTGCTTCAACGTGAACGCGATTTCCTCGACGGGCGCCTTGTACATGCTCTTTTCCTCCGCAGACGGCCTCGCACCCCAGCAAAGCCCCTCCGAGGCAAGGGCTAATTGATTTTTACGTAAACGTCAATTTCGATTTCTTTGGCTGCCATGTGATAGTTTGCCTGAACATGGCGCTTGGCTCTTGCACCCTTGCGCAAATGAACGTCATGAAGACACTTTAAAGAACGATATCGCCTTCGCAAAGGATCGGCGACCAATGGATACATTGCCCGTCACCATACCCGGTTTCGTCTGGGCCTATCGTTTCTCGCCCGACGAAAAGACCGCGGTGCGACTAAACAATAGTGCGACGGTGGCGGAACTGGCCGCCGACAACTGTTTCTACTGGCTGCACCTCAACCTCGTCGACGCCCGGGTGCCGGCCTTGCTCGAAACCCTGGACGGGTTGACGGAGGATGCGAAATCGGCGCTGACGACGCGGGATACGCATGCGGCCATCACCGTCGACGAGCAGATGCTCTATGGCACGCTCGTCGATTGCCAGCGCGATTTCGCCCAGGACACCAACAATCTCGGCTGGCTGCATTTCGCCATGTCCGATCGCTTCATCATCACCACGCGGCTGCAGCCGCTGCGCAGCGTCGAACGGGCGCGGGCGCTGATCGAGAAGAACCCGGGCAAATTTTCGCGGCCGGTCGATCTGTTCGAACTGCTGGTGATCGAATTCCAGCGCACGCTGATTACGATCGTCATCGAACTCACCGAAGAGCTGAACCAGATCGAGGATATCGTCTACGACAACGCGCCGCGCGACGAACGCCGGCGCTTAGCGCCTGTGCGGCGAACCGTGGTCAGGCTGCATCGGCATCTGCGCACGGTGCTGGCGCTGATGCGCCGTGCGGCGGCGGCCGACGACGACGAGATGCCCTTCGGCTTCGACGATGTGGCGCGGCGCCTGACCAGCCGGCTGGAAACGGTAGACCACGATATCTATGCGCTGCAGGACCGGGCGCGCCTGCTGCACGAAGAAATCGATTCGAAACAATCCTCCGAAACCAATCGCCACCTCTATCTGCTGTCGATCATGACGGCCTTCCTGCTGCCGCCGACCCTGGTGACCGGTTTCTTCGGCATGAACACCGCCAACCTGCCCTTCGCCGTCGGCGACTACGGCACCGAATACGCCGTCGCCCTGATCGTCGCGTCCATTGCGTTTGCCTGGTGGCTGCTGCGGCGGGTGGATATTCTTTGAGGCGGAAGCGTTTGGCGTGACTGGCGGGGGAAGCTTGGGTTCGCTATCCATCACACGTCGCGGAACTTGCCACAGAGCTCGCCCCACCCTCCGTCATCCTCGGGCCTCACCCGAGGATCCATGTGGGCCTCCATCAGCAGCGGGCACGGATCCTCGGCTCAAGGCCGAGGATGACGGAGGGTGGGGGAACGCTCCAGCCAAACTCGCCGCCGATGCAGCGAATGGCGCGGTGTTACGACTACCACATCACACCGCATTGACACGGAGCGATCGAACGCGCGGCGCGCTTCCTGCCTCAATACGGCGAATAGCACTGCTGGCGCGGGCCGTTATAGGGCTGGAACGTATTGTCGTAGGCGCGATAGGACCTATAGCGGTTGGCGCACCAGGCGACGTGGCTTGAACCCATGCGGGGCGCGGGCTCGACGTAACGCGGCTGGGCGACGATGGCGCCGCCGATGACTGCGCCGGCGCCGAAGGCGGCGAGCGGATACCAGTAGCCGTTATAATGGCGATAGCCCGGGCGATAATAGGAATATCCGCGATAGCCGCCGTAGTAGCCGGGCCGGTAATAGGCGCCGGGGCGATAGCCGGGCCGGTAATAATCGCGGCGATAATAACGGCGGTACTGGACGTCCTCGACCGCCGAGGATTTTTCCACCTGCGGAGCGGTCGGCATCTGGATGGCCTGCGACGGCGCAAAGCCCGTCAGAACGACGGCGGCGGCCAGAACTGCGGTTGCAATCTTGTTTCTCAGCCCGATCATTGTTTTCTCCCATTCAACAGCGAGCACCGCCTGCCTAGCAACGCTTTTGCCCCTGAATGGTTCCAAAAGCCGCCGGGACCGGCAGCTTCCTTTTAGAGAATCCGAACTGAACCGGACATTAACCGCCCGGCTCAGCCAGTGTGCGTTCAGGCAACGGCCGAGATTTTCGCCTGGTCGCCCTGCAGACGGTTCACCATGAAGTTCGAATACCATTCGAGGAACTGCATGACGCCGCCTTCATGCAGCGACGAATAGGGGCCGGGCTCATAGGCGGGCGAGTGAATGCCGAAGGCGTTTTCCTCGACGATCCGGCGATCCTGGTCGTTGGTCTCGGTCCAGACGTGGGTCAGTTCCTCTAGATTGTAATCCACGCCTTCGACGGCGTCCTTGTGGACGAGCCACTTGGTCGTCACCGCCGTCTCGTTGGCGCTGAGCGGCAGCACGCGGAAGGAGATGGCGTGGTCACCGAGCAGGTGGTTCCAGGTCGTCGGGTAGTGGAAGAGCAGCATGGTGCCGATATGGCTGATCGAGATATCGTCGGCGAGCGGGCGCTTGACGGCGCGCTTGCCCGACATGGTGTAGCTTTCGGCATCTTCGATCAGCGGCATGCGGGCGGTGCGGAACTGGCCGTCCGGCGAAATCTGGAACTTGCTCGGCAGGCCGGCAGCCTCGCAGCGCGCCCAATGGCCGGCGATCTCCGGATCGTCGGCGCCGCCATCCGTGCCGGTGACACTCGGGGCTTCGGGATAGGTGCGGCAGAGTTCGGGATGATTGGCGGCGCAGTGATAGCACTCGCGGTTGTTTTCCCAGACGAGCTTCCAGTTGCCCTTCTCGATGATCGTGCTCTGGAAGGCGACCTTGCTCTCGCTGATCCGGTGCGGCGCGACATAGGGTTCGATCTTGTCGCGCACCGGCTGGAAATCCGGGGCGGTGTTGGCAAGGCAGATGAAGACATAGCCTGCGACGACTTCGCAATGGACGGGTTTCAGATTGAAGCCGGTCTTGTCGAAATCATCGCCCATGTGGCGGGCGAAGGCGAGCTTGCCTTCGAGATCATAGGTCCACTGATGGTAGGGGCAGACGAGCCGCACGGAGGAGCCGTGCTCCTTGGTGCAGACGCGCGAGCCGCGATGGCGACAGCTGTTGTGGAAGGCGCGGATAACATTGTCTTTGCCGCGGACGATGACGACGGGATAGCTGCCGATCTGGACGGTGAAATAGGCGCCCGGCTTCGGCAGTTCGCAATCATGGCCGATGAACAGCCAGTCGCGATAATAGATCATCTCCATGTCGAGCTGGAAATAATCCTCGTCTATGTAGAACGGCTGTTCGAGGCTGAAGCCCTCACGGCGGCTCTTGAGCTGACGCAAAACGTTGCTGCGAATATCCATCTTCATGTCCTCGTGCACCCGGTTGCCACCCTCGAACAGAGGGCTGGCGGAAGCGCGCCCGCTTCCTTCTCCTTCGGGAGAATTGTTCATGGCGCCATTTAATCACCGAGCATGGTTGCCGCTTGGTTGTAATGCGACATCGGCTTCGAAATTGACGACAGGATGCGGCAAGGCTTGAAGCGGCTCATCCCGGTCGATCACATCGCCCGACTCTCATCGTCCGACTCTCCGGGCAATTATCCTCAATTGCGACATGGCGTAAAGAGCCATCACGCAAGAGGTCGGCTGCCTGACATCGATCGCCGTCGCATTTGCGACATCTGCCGGCGCCTGCCGGTCAGCCGGCCACCGAGTCATTTTTAACATCGCCTTAAGCATACCGTCCTATCCTTCTAACGATTACCGACCGACCGAAGAACGCGAACCATGGCCAAACTCCGTTATTTCGACGCGAAAGATGCGAGCAGATCGCAGGAACCGCAGCTGATTGCCGCGCATTCCGAATTCTTGCGCACCGGCCGCATCCCCCGCGACCGGCGCCACTGGCTGGCAGAGGAAAAGCGCTATCTCACCCATGATGAGGTCGCCGCAAAGACCGCGCGCAAGCTGCAGGTGGCCGGCGAGAAGACGCATCAGCACATCAACGGCTTTCACCACTCGATCCAGTTTCCGAAGATGATCTTCCACCGGACGCTGGAGGACAGCCCGCATCTCGGCTATTGCCACGTCACCGCCTCGCGGACGAAATTCGCCCATTACGAGGACGTGAGCTGGGCTTTCTACATCGCCAATTTCTATTCCGACATCGGCGAGAACGACAATTTCTTCGAGCGCATCGATGTCGGCTATTCCCGCATGTATTTCGCCGTCGCCATCAAACCGGGCGAGAACTCCACGGAAAAGATGACCATCGACCGGTCGGTGCGCGGCAACGGCTTGCTCTTCCGCACCCATGATCCGCAGGCAGCGATCCGCAACATCCTCCTGCTCGGCGCCCGCAACGAACAGCTGCGCGAAATCATCCGGCAGCTATAAGGCGATTGATCGCCGCCGACGGAAAGCCTAATGACTGCCGGGGCTAATTTATCGGGCAGGACATGGCGCGCATAATCGACATAAAGGCAGACAGGCAGGCAGCGATCGAAGCGGCCTCAGCCGCTCTTGCCGACGGCTTTACCATCGCCATCCCGACCGAGACCGTCTACGGCCTTGCAGCCGACGCCACCAATCCTGTCGCCATCACCCGCATCTACGAGACAAAGGGACGGCCGCGTTTCAACCCGCTGATCTGCCATATGGCCGATCTGGCGATGGCCGAAAAACATGCCGAATTCGACCCGCTCTCGCGGGCGCTCGCTGCGGCCTTCTGGCCCGGGCCGCTGACGCTGGTGCTGCCCCTGAAGCCTGATAGTCCGATCCATTCGCTGGCGACCGCCGGGCTCGACAGCGTCGGCGTCCGTGTGCCGGAAGGGTTTGCCGGTGCGTTGATCGCCGCCTTCGGACGGCCGCTCGCAGCCCCCAGCGCCAATACGTCGGGCAGGATCAGCGCCACGAGTGCGGCCCATGTCGACGCCGATCTCGGCGCGCGGATCCCGTTGATCCTCGATGCGGGCCCAAGTGCCGTCGGCGTCGAATCGACGATCGTCAAGGCAGAGGGCGGCCGGCTGCGGCTGCTTCGCCCGGGTGGACTGGCGGCGCGCGAGATAGAGCGCGTCGCGGGCCAGCCGCTGCTGCGTGCGAAAGCGGCCTCGGCGGCGATCGAGGCGCCGGGCATGCTCGCCTCGCATTACGCGCCGGGCGCTTCGGTGCGCCTCAATGCGACGACGGTGGAACCCGGCGAAGCGCTGATCGCCTTCGGAAGCGCGGCGGTCTCCGGCGCCAACGGCGCGCGGATCGTCCTTGACCTCAGCCCGCGCGGCGATCTCGCCGAGGCGGCGGCCAATCTTTTCGACTACATGAAGCGGGCCGATGCCAGCGGGGCATCGAGCATTGCCTTTTCGCCGATTCCCGAAGAGGGGCTCGGCGAAGCGATCAACGACCGCCTGCAGCGGGCAGCCGCACCCCGCGACTGAAAGACCTGGATTGGCCCGGACGACCGCTTTGCGGTCGCCTTGAGAATGGAGGATCGAGCCCGATGAGCAGCCCCAGCATTTCCACCGAACTGCTCGACCGCTTCGTCGCCATCGTCGGCGAAAAATACGCGCTTCGCGGCGAGGCCGATCTGGCGCCGCATCTGATCGAAAACCGCGGGCTCTATCGCGGCTCCTCCCCTCTCCTCCTGAAGCCCGGCTCGGTGGAGGAAGTCTCTGATATCATGAAGCTTGCGACCGCGACCGGAACGGCGATCGTGCCGCAGACCGGCAATACCGGCCTCGTCGGCGGCCAGACGCCGCGTGCCGGCAAGTGCGATATCATCCTGTCGCTCGAGCGCATGAACAGGATCCGCGATGTCGATCCGGTGGCGAACGTGCTGGTCGCCGATGGCGGCGCCATCCTGGCCGAGGTGCAGAAGGCAGCCGAGGCGCATGGGCGGCTGTTTCCGCTGTCGCTCGGCTCCGAGGGCTCCTGCCGCATCGGCGGCAATCTATCCACCAATGCTGGCGGCACGGCCGTGCTTGCCTATGGCAATATGCGCCAGCTCTGCCTCGGCCTCGAAGTGGTGCTGCCGACCGGCGAAATCTGGGACGGCTTGCGCCGCCTGAAGAAGGACAATACCGGCTACGATCTGCGCGATCTCTTCATCGGCGCCGAAGGCACGCTCGGCATCATCACCGGTGCCGTGCTGAAGCTCTTCCCGCAGCCGCTCGGCCATCAGGTGGCATTTGCCGGCCTGAATTCGGTCGAGGATGCGCTTGCCCTCTTCAACCTGGCCTCCAGCCTCTGCGGCACCTCGCTCACCGGTTTCGAGCTGATGCCGCGTTTCGGCGTCGAGATCACCACGCGCCATATCGACGGCGTGCGCGATCCGCTGGATGCCGCCTATCCCTGGTACGTGCTGATCGACATTTCGACCTCGGACTCGGCCGAGACGGCGGAGCGGATGATGAACGGCGTGCTGGAACAGGGGTTTGGGGCCGGGCTGGTGCTGGATGCCGCAATCGCCGCCTCCGTGGCGCAGCGAAAGGCGATCTGGCACATGCGCGAGAGCATGTCGGATGCCCAGAAGCCGGAAGGCGGGTCGATCAAGCACGATGTCTCCGTGCCGGTGTCGAGGATCCCGCATTTCATGGCCGAGGCCGCAGAAGCGGTGATGGCGGCGATGCCGGGCGCCCGCATCTGCGCCTTCGGCCATATGGGCGACGGCAATATCCATTACAATATTTCCCAGCCGGTCGGCGCCGACAAGGCCGCCTTCATCGCCCGCTGGCGCGAAATGAACCATATCGTGCATGGGCTGGTGCTTGCCCATGGCGGCTCGATCTCGGCCGAGCACGGCATCGGTCAGCTGAAGCGCGACGAACTGGCGGCAATCCGCCCAGTGATCGAAATCGAGCTGATGCGCCGCATCAAGCGCGCCTTCGACCCCGCCAATATCATGAACCCGGACAAGGTCGTCAGCCTCGAGCCGTGAGGTCGGCGAGACCGGCCCTCATCCGGCTGCCGCCATCGACCGGGGTCGACCCCGGTAAGGTTAGGGTGAGGGCAGCCTTTGCGCCACTGCCCGCTTTCCTGAAATTACCTTAGATTTACTGCGTGCCGCCGCCGGTCAGGATCTGCAGCGCCGGCGACTGCTGGGTGGCGTTCTGGACGTCGTACATCGCGGTGAACCGCCGCAGCAGCTTGTCGACCTTCTTCGGATCCTGGAGATCCTCGAGCTTGACGAAGCGGTTGATGAGATCGGCCTGCTTGGTGACGTCCATGCCCGAGATCTGCGACGGCAGGCTGTAGGCCGTGGTGATGACCTGATACAGCGCCTTGTCGCCGAGGATCGAATAGATCGAGGTGATGCTCGGGGCCTTGCGGCTGAAATAGAGCGCCAGGCGAACGCCGTCGTTGGATTCGCCCTCCTGGGTTTCCATCGTCTGCTGGACATAGAGCTCCTGGGTGTGCTCCTCGGCCGCCTTGTTCTGGATGGTGCCCATCTTGGCACGGGTCAGATTGCCGTCCTTGTCGAAGTTGAAGGCGGCGACGATGTCCTTGAAACGAGCATCGGCGGTGGCGTTGAGATAGCTTTTCTTGTCGTCGGGATCGGAGGTGAAGATCTTCTTCAACGTCGCCTTGTCGTAATCCTTCGGGTCAAGATTGTTCGCTTTCAGCACCAGGTCGGTCAGGCGGCTGTCGTCGAGGAAATCGTCGAGCGACTTCACCTTCGCCATGCCCTTGGCGAAATAGTCGACCTCAGCCGTCGCGTCCTTCGCCGCCTTGTCCTTCACCGGACCGTCCTTCATCAGCATGGTGATATGCGATCTGTAGTCGGTGGCGTATTTGGCCATGGTCGCGTCGGGCAGCGCCTGGAAGGGGGATGCCGCCTTGCCGTCGGGGCCAAAATTGAAGGCGCGGGCAAGGTTGGTGATGCGTTCATCCTTGAGCGAGGCGACATAGCCATTCGGGTCGTAGGCATCGCTCGTCAGGATCTTGCGCATCATCGAGCGCGAGACCTCCTGGTCGGTCAGACCGAAGGCCTGCAGCGCCACGTGGAAGAGATCCGGCAGGTTGTCGTTGCCCTTGCTGAAATCGGCCGACGAATTGCTGCGCAGGAAATCATTGACGCTGGTGACGTCGGAGAAATTCAGCAGGCTGCTGCTGTCGGCCATAAGCTTCTGGTAGTTGGATAGGACCTCGTCGATCGCCTCGTCGCGTTCGTCGTCGTAGCGCGCCGCATAATTGTCGTTGGTGGTCTGTGCCTGATCGGCCGTCTGGGCCGAGGTGGCGACAGGAAGCGAGCCGTCGGCAGCGAAATTGAAGTCGGCATTGAGATCGGCATGGCCGGCTGCGGCAGCGGCCGTCGCATCGGTCAGGATGCTCTTCAGATCGGCGTCCGAAATATTGAACGGCAGATTGTAGGTGCTCTTCAGGAAATTGGTAATGGCGCTGTCGGCAAGCAACTCATCGACATTGCTGATCGTCGACATCCTGGCGGAATAATCATCCGTGCGCGCCGAGGCGGCAAATTTCGTGCTGCTGATCTGGGACGCCGTCTGCGCAGCCATGCCGTCCTCGAGCGTGCCGTCCGCCTTGAAATTGAAGGCGGCGGCAACGTCGGCATAGGTGCCGGTGCCGCTCTGATCGGTCAGGATAGCGCGAAGAGCGACATCGTTGACCGTCGACGGGATGCCGTAGGCGTTGCGCACGAAATTGTTCAGCTTCTGGTCGGTCAGCAACTGGTCGACGTTCGAGATGCCGGCGATGGTCGACTGGTAGTAGACTGCCGCATTGTCGGCCTTGCTGGTGGTGCTGGCGCTTTGCGTCGCCGTCTGCGAGGCGTAAAGGGTCGCGATCGAACCGTCCGATTTGAAATTGAAGAGGTCGTGAACGTCGCTGTAGCCCTGGGCGCTGGCAGCCGTGCGGTCGACGAGGAAAGTCCTCAACGTCGCGTCGGAGACGCTGTCTGCGATCTGCATGCTGTTTCTGAGATAGCTGACCGAAACCGCATCCGACATGATGTCGTCGACATTGGTGACGCTGCCGATCATGCTGTTGAAGTGCGCTGCATTCGCCGCCGACTTGTCGGTGGTCGATTTCCGCTGCGCCGCAGTCTGGATCACGGAACCGTTGATCGAGCCGTCCGCCTGGAAGTTGAAGTCGGCATTGAGATCGGCATGGCCCTGGGCCGCGGCATAGGTGGAATCGGTCAGGATGTTCTTCAGGTCGGCATTGCTGAAACTCGTGCCGAGACCGTAGGCATCCTTGATGTAGCGCGCCAGCACACTGTCGGCCAGCAGGGCGTCGACATTGGTGATGCTGCTCGACTGCGATGTGACGGAATAATAGTTGGTCGTGCTCGATGCGGCCGCCTTCAGATTGTTTGACTGATCGACCGACTGGACGCGCGCCGTGCTCGAGGCCGACCCGTCAGCCTTGAAGTTGAAAGCATTGTAGACATTGGTAAAGCCCATCAGCTGTGCATAACTGGGATCGGTCAGCACCGTGCGCAGCGCGGCCGCGGTGAAGTCGGCGCCCATGCTGTAGGCCGTCGTGATGTAGGAAGTCAGGCGCTTGTCGGCGACCAGATCGTCGACATTGGTGATCGTGCCGATCTTCGCCGTGTAATAGGCCTTGTTGTAGTCCGCCGCCGTCTGACCGACGTAATAGACGTCCGAGCCGACCGAATTGTCGATGATGACGGATTGGGAATTCAGGGTGTAGGACTCGATGACCGAAGCTTTTTGCGCGGCGGTCTGCGCCGTGCCGTTGACGGTGCCGTCGGCATTGAAGCTGAACTGGGCGGCAAGCGCCTTGTACTTGTCGCCGCCTTGGGTGTTGACGACGCTCGTGGGGTCGCTGAGATCGCTCGTCAGCACCTGCCGCAGAAAAGTCGTCGACGCGTAGGTCGGATCGATGTTGAAGGTCTTCAGCACATAGGTGCGCAGCCGGGTGTTGTTAACAAGGTCGTCGACGCTCTGCACGCTATCGATATTGTTGCTGTAATAGGTGCTCTCGGCGGCCGCGGCCTTGTCGGCATCGATGAAGGACTGCTTGTAGAGGCCGATCAGGTCGTCTTCCTGTGCGTCCGTCTGCACATCCTTGGCCGGCGCGTTGAAATTGAAGGCGGCGGCGAACTCGCGGTAACGCGTATCGGAAAGCTTGTTGGCGTAGCTGTCGGGGTCGGTGAGATCGCTTTCGAGCACCTTCTTCATGAAGGCCTTGGCATAGGTCATGTCCTCGAGACCATAGGCCTTCATCGCATAGCTGTAGAGCTTGTAGTCGCCGAGGAGGTCGTCGACGTTTTCGACCTTGTTGATATGGTCGGCGTAGTACTGAGCATCCTTCTTGACCGTCGCCTGCGACGCAACCTTGTTGAGGCTGGACGTCATATCCCGCGACAGGATCGTATATGCGAGGGAAGCCGAGATCATGAAAAGCGCCCTTTTCACCCAAAATTTCTAAAGGAACGACGAACTGCTGGTGAGCACATTTTGCCATGGAAAGCTTACCTGAGGCTTACTTCTGGATGCATCGTTTCAGGACATCGCACCGTTCACCTTCCGGAAACCTTGCCGGATTCGGTTTTGATAACCATCAGAGGAGGCAAAGTTTTCTTAACCGCAATTTTTAAGCTGTACGGAAGGGCGGGTGCCTATTGTCGGCCATAGAGGACGAAAAGTCCCAAGGAGAAGACCGGAAATCGGCTCTCAGGTAAGACAAGGGTAGAATGAAATGAACAATCCCGTTATGAAGCCCGCCTGGGCTGGCACGACGTTACGCCTCGATCCGTCCCGCTTTCCCCAGCAGGTCAGCTATGCCATCCATGATTGTTCGGATGACGTCAGCATCACGATAGACGAACGCGGCGCGGTCCTGCGCAAGGTCCTGCCCTCCAGCGGCCTGCCGCTCTCGATTGCGCTGCCGAAGCGCGTCTTCCAGGGTGTCGCCGCCCGCGCCATCGACCATGGCGACGGCGAAGTCACCGTGACGCTCGAGCTTCACCACGCCGATCCGGAGCTCTGCATTCCGCTGCTCGTCGCCCATGATCTCAGCGACATCGCCGCCGACTGGCGCAACTGGTCCGAAGCCTTCCGCATCCCGATGCTGATGGTCGAAGCCGACGGCGTCGCGCGTCCGCTCGAAGAGCATATCGGCGCCTTGCGCACCAGCGACATCAAGCCCCGCCGCCGTCATTCCTACTTCGCCAATCGCCGCCCGCGCTTCCTCGTGCGCCGCACCACCGGCCGGCTGGGTGTCGCGATGAAGATCGAAGGTAAGGAAATCATCGCCCGCAACTGAACAAAAACGCGACAATTCCATTCGGGAACGTCGCTTCGGAACCATTTTGAAACCCGGCGCCCGCGCCGGGTTTATCGTTTCATGCATCGTCCCATTCAGGGAATGGCGAAGAGCAGCGAGACGAAGAGGCCGAAGAAGATGATCAGGCCGACGCGGTTGTTCGATTTGAAGAGCGCCAGGCATTGGGCGGCATCGTCGATATCGAGCCGGACGATCTGCCAGGCGAACATGCCGGCGGCGCCGAGCAAAGCCAGAAACGCGATGAGATTGGCGTCGGCGAGCAGAAAAGCGATGAACATCAGCACCAGCGTCAGCCCATAAAGGCCGATCAGCCATTGCCGCGTCCTGTCGCCGAACAGCCGCGCGGTGGAGCGGACGCCGATCAGCTCGTCATCCTCCTTATCCTGATGCGCATAGATCGTGTCGTAACCGATCGTCCAGGCGACGGAGGCGGCATAAAGCAGGACGGCAGCGAAGGAGAGACCGCCGAAAATGCCGGCCCAGCCCATCAATGCGCCCCAGGAAAAGGCAAGTCCCAGGTAGAATTGCGGCCAGTCGGTGAAACGTTTGGCGAAGGGATAAAGCGCCACGATGCCGAGCGAGAGCACGCCGAGAAAAACGGTAAACCAGTTGAACTGCAAGAGCACGAAGAGGCCGACCAGCGCCTGCAGGCCGATGAAGATCTTCGCCCGGCGGCGGGTGACGCGGCCGGAGGGGAGCGGACGCGACCGCGTGCGCGCCACTTCCATGTCGATCTCGTGGTCGACGAGATCATTATAGGTGCAGCCGGCGCCGCGCATGGCGACCGCGCCGATGAAATAGAGAAACAGGTGAGACACCAGCACGCTGCCGGAGTAGATCCCCTCGCCGATCGCCGCATTGGCGGCAAGGGTCGCCGACCAGAAGCACGGCCACATCAAGAGCTGCCAGCCGATCGGGCGATCCCAGCGCGCAAGCTGCGCATAGGGCCAGAGCCATGCCGGCAGGATCCGGTAGACCCAGTTATCGGAAGGTGCGTCGGAAACGCGGTCGTGGAAGTCGCCAGTATCGTGCATGCCGCTCATCTAGCGGCGGGCCGCCGATCCGGTCAAGAAGCGATCATTGCGCTGCTGCTCGCCATTCCCTCGACCGGAATCGATCCGGGGGTGAAATCATGCGGCGATTCAAAGCGTTACGGCGTCGTTGCGCGCCTGAACGACGCGCAGTGCCGTCCCTCACTGCAGAGAGAAATTGAACTTGTAGGTCGCTGAAACGCCGATCAGCAGCTGGTTCTTCGAGCCGCGTTCGCGCACGAGGCTGCTGTCGGCGGCGGGACCGGCCAGCCGCTTATATTCGAGGAAGGAACTTGCCTGGAGGTTTTCCGTCGCCTTCCAGGTGAGCGCCGTGCCGGCGCCATAGGACTGGATGCCCGACGAGGGCTTATAGGGATCAAGCCCGCTTGCCGCCGCCTGCCTGGCGTTGACGCCGTAATAGGCGTCGTAATAGCCGCTGGTGGCGAAGGTCGCGCGCGGGCCGCCTGATAGCTGCAGGTCGGGCGCGATATCGGTGAAGGCGTCGACGGCGAGATCGGCGA
Organism: Rhizobium sp. BK008; assembly: GCF_014197345.1. Lineage (NCBI taxonomy): Bacteria > Pseudomonadati > Pseudomonadota > Alphaproteobacteria > Hyphomicrobiales > Rhizobiaceae > Rhizobium > Rhizobium sp. BK008. The sequence continues at coordinate 396,774 of NZ_JACIFK010000004.1, forward strand.
CGACGCCGTCATGCGCGCGGATGCCCTGGCGGACTTCGGCACGGGCGCGCAGGAAATCGGTCGGGTAGACTTCGACAAAACCACCGGCTTCGGCGCCCCATTTGACCTTCTTCATGCCCTTCAGCTCGTTGCCGTCGCCGTCATCGCGCGACGGGACGAACCTGCCGACGATACCGGCGCGGAAGGCGCCCTTGTCGACGAGGGCGAAGGAAGGATTGTCGTTGCGCGAGGAAAAGCGCGGCCCGGCGCCCTGGCGGCCGACCGAGATCAGCGGGCTGAATTTGAATTCATTATGCGACGAGCCTTCGAATTTCGGCGCGGAGAAGCCGGCAACGCCGACGCTCAGATACCAGTCGCCGGACCAGAAGTGCTGGCCGCTTTCCTGCGCGGCTGCCGAACCAAAAGAAAAAAGGGCAATGGCCAAAGAGATCGATACGACTGATCGATGAAACACGTCCGCACTCCAGAAAACGCAAAACAAAAGCCGCGGAGGCGGCGCTCACTCCATTTATCCGGATCTCGTTACCCCAATGTTAACCACGGCAACGAGGGAGGCGATCGTACACTAGCGCTGGTTCCAGCGGCGGATGACCGGTTCCGTCAGGTCGTGCTCATAGCCGAGCACGCTGATGCTGGTCGTATCGAGAGAGAAATACGCCCCACCTTCCGGCGGCAGGCCGAGCCAGCGGGCGGCGAGCACGCGCAGGAAATGCGAGCTCGAGAAGATCAGGATGGTGCTTGCCGCTTCGCGAAGCGCATGGATGACGGCGTCTGCGCGGGCGCCGACATCGGCGGCGAATTCGCCATTCGGGCAACCATCGCGAAACAGTTGCCAGCCGGGGCGGTCGGCAAGGATCGCCTTGGTCGTGATGCCTTCATAGGCGCCGTAGTCCCATTCGGCGAGTTCCTCCTTGATCACCGCGCCCGAGCCGAATCCGGCGAGCATGCAGGTCTTGCGGGCCCGCGCGGACGGGCTCGACCAGACTGCGGAGAAGGAGAGGCCCGCCAGCCGGCCGGCGAGTTTGCGGGCAGCCTCCTCGCCATTCGCCGTCAGGGGAATATCGCTGCGTCCGGTATGGCGCCCGGACAGGCTCCATTCGGTTTCACCGTGGCGGACCAGGTAGATCTCGGGAAACGCACTGCTCATCCGCACGTCCTTTCATGATAGCCGGTCCCTCGACGAAGGTCCTGCGGGCCTCGGCACTTCGGGATCAGAACGCCACCTTCTCAAGCGGCGCACGCCTCGCCTCGAATTCCTTCAGCTTGGCCTCGTTGCGCGCGATGTAACTGCGGTTGTCGGGAACGGCGAACTGGTTCTTGGCGAGCTGGATCTGCAGAATGAAGAGCTCGTCCCAGCGGAAACCCATTTCGGAACCCGCCAGGTAGAATTCCCACATGCGGAAGAACTGCTCGTCGTAAAGCGCCACCGCTTCGGCCTTGCGCGCCACGAAACGCTCGCGCCAATGGCGCAGCGTATAGGCATAATGCATCGGCAGGATTTCGATATCCTTGACCAGCAGCCCGGCCTTTTCGAGCGGCGGCACCACCTCGCCGACCGAAGGGATGTAGCCGCCCGGGAAGATATATTTCTCGATGAAGGCATTGGTGCCGAAGCTCGGCTTCGGGCGGGCGATCGAATGCAGCACCATGACGCCGTTATCGTCGAGGAGATCTGATACCTTGCGGAAGAAATTGCCGTAATTGCCGATGCCGACATGTTCGAACATGCCGACCGAGACGATGCGGTCGAACTTCCTGCCCGTCATGGTGCGGTAGTCCTGCAGCTCGAAACGCACGCGATCGGAAAGACCGCGCTTTTCGGCGCGGGCGCGCGAGACCTTGAGCTGTTCTTCGCTCAGCGTAATGCCGGTGAAATCGGCGCCTTCGGTCGCCTCGGTCAGATACATGCCCATGCCGCCCCAGCCGGAGCCGATCTCCAGGATGCGCTGGTTCGGTTCAAGCAGAAGCTTGGCGGCGATATGGCGTTTCTTGGCGAGTTGCGCCTCGTCGAGACCGATGCCCGGCGGCTCGAAATAAGCGCAGGAATATTGCCAGTCCTCGTCGAGGAAAAGATCGAAGAGCTTGGCCGACAGGTCGTAGTGATGGGCGACGTTGTGCTTGTTGCGATTGACCGGCACGCGGCTCTTCAGCTGCTGCCAGGCGATGCGGCCGAGGAGCAGTGCCGCCATCTTGAAATCGAAGATTTCGTTGGTGGTGTTCTGTTTCACCAGCGACAGGAAATCGTAGATGTTGCCCTGTTCGAGAATGAACCGGCCTTGCATGTACATTTCGCCGAGCTTCATGGTCGGGTCGCGCCGGATGGCGTCCTCGGCCTCCTGATCGGCAAGGCGGGCGACAACGGTTTCACCCGTGCCGTCGCCGATAGTGTGGGTCTCGCCATTGGCAAGGGTAAGCTTCAATGAACCCTTGCGGATGATTTGCTGGACGATCGAAAGGAAAGCCGACGCCATGGACGCCTCGCAAATGTGACAGGATGGTCACATCAACTTAGTAGCTCTCATTCGCCTTACAAGCGCCGGATTTAGCACTCCCTTCAGAACGCTGCCAAACTGTTGCATTTTTGCCGAAACACCGGCTAAACCCTTATTTTCTCTTCATGGCTTCGGCAAGCGCCGCGCCGAAGGCGCCCTGGCTCTCCGGCTTGGCAGGCGCCGGCCGGCGCTCGTTCTGCGGCCGGGAGCCCTGGTTGCCGCGAGAATCACCACGCGGCGGCGGTGCGGCAGAACCGTCATCGCGTTTCATCGACAGAGCGATGCGCTTGCGCTTCGGGTCGACTTCGACGACCCGCACCTTGACGACATCGCCCGCCTTGACGACCTCGTGGGGATCCTTGACGAAGCGATCGGCAAGCTGGGACACATGCACCAGACCATCCTGGTGCACGCCGATATCGACGAAGGCGCCGAAGGCGGCGACATTGGTCACCGTGCCTTCCAGCACCATGCCGGGCTTCAGGTCGGAAATTTCGTTGACGCCCTCGGCAAAGGTCGCGGTCTTGAAGCTCGGACGAGGGTCTCGGCCGGGTTTTTCCAGCTCGGCGATGATGTCTTTGACCGTCGGCAGACCGAATTTCTCATCGATGAACTGGCGCGGATCGACCGATTTCAACACGGCGCTGTCGCCCATCAGCGCACGCAGGTCGCGGCCACAGGCGGCGACGATCTTCTTGGCGACGCCATAGGCCTCCGGGTGCACCGAGGAGGAATCAAGCGGCTCCTTGCCGTTGGGAATGCGCAGGAAACCGGCGCATTGCTCGAAGGTGCGGCCGCCGAGGCGGGCGACCTTCAGGAGATCCTTTCGCGTCTCGAAACGGCCTTCGCTGTCGCGGTGGCGAACGATGGCATCGGCGATCGACGGGCCGAGGCCGGAAACGCGCGACAGCAGCGGTGCAGACGCGGTGTTGAGATCGACACCGACGGCGTTCACCGCATCTTCCACCACGGCATCGAGCGAACGTGACAGCTTCTGCTGGTCGACGTCGTGCTGATACTGGCCGACGCCGATCGACTTCGGCTCGATCTTGACGAGTTCGGCCAGCGGATCCTGCAGGCGCCGCGCGATGGAGACGGCGCCGCGCAGCGACACGTCGAGATCGGGAAACTCGGCCGCCGCGGTCGCCGAGGCGGAATAGACCGAGGCGCCGGCTTCCGAGACGATGACCTTGGTCGGCTTCGGCGCCGGCAACTCGGCCAGCATATCGGCCACCAGCTTTTCCGTTTCGCGGCTGCCGGTGCCGTTGCCGATCGAGATCAGTTCGACATTGTGCTTGCGGATCAGCGATGCGAGCTCGATCTGGGCGCCGCGCACGTCGTTCCTCGGCTGGAAGGGATAGACGGTCGATGTCGCCACCACCTTGCCGGTGCCGTCGACGACGGCGACCTTGACGCCAGTGCGGATGCCGGGATCGAGGCCCATCGTCGCGCGCGAGCCGGCAGGTGCGGCCAAAAGCAGATCCTTGAGATTGCGGGCGAAGACATGGATCGCCTCCTCTTCGGCCCTTTCGCGCAGTTCGCGCATCAGGTCGAGGGACAGCGACATGGAGAGCTTGACGCGCCAGGTCCAGCTTGCGACCTCCATCAGCCAGCGATCGCCGGGGCGGGTCGCACCGATCTCGTAGGCGGCCGCGATCATGCGTTCGACCGGCTTGTTCGGAGAAGCGGTCTCGGCGTCGGCCTCGATCGTCAGCGTCAGCACCTCCTCGTTCCAGCCGCGCAGCATGGCAAGCGCGCGGTGTCCCGGCGCGGTCGCCCAGCGTTCGGAATGGTCGAAATAATCGGAAAACTTCTCGCCCGACGCCTGCTTGCCGTCGACCACCCTGGCCTTCAGCAGCGAGGCCTGGCGCATATGAGCGCGCAATCTGCCGAGCAGGTCGGCATTTTCGGCAATGCCTTCGGCGATGATGTCGCGCGCGCCTTCGAGCGCCGTCTTCACATCCGCCACGTCGGCGGTGACGAAGCCTTCGGCCAGGACTGCCGGTTCCCTGGTGCGCTCAGTGAGGATTGCCTCGGCAAGCGGGCCGAGGCCGCGTTCGCGGGCGATTTCGGCGCGAGTACGGCGCTTCGGCTTATAGGGGAGATAGAGATCCTCGAGCTCGGCCTTGGTTACGGCGCCTGAGACCTTGGCCATCAGCTCGTCGGTCATCTTGCCCTGGCCGGTGATCGATTCGACGATCGCGTCGCGCCGGGCTTCGAGTTCGCGCAGATAGACCAGCCGCTCGGCGAGATTGCGCAGCTGCGTATCGTCGAGCCCGCCGGTCACTTCCTTGCGGTAGCGGGCGATGAAGGGCACGGTGGCGCCTTCGTCGAGCAGCTCGATGGCGGCTTTGGCCTGGTCGGGCCGGGCGTTGATTTCGGCGGAGATGCGGGCTGCGAGGAAACGGAGGTCTGCGGCCATGGGGTTCCTGGGATTTCCTGTTTCGACTGAGGTGGCGGGACCATAGCGGCGAAAAGCGGCAAGGCAATGTTGGAGTTATCAGGCAGACGCCGATCCACAGGATAAGCATGCCGGAAAGACGGCGATTTTGCGGTTGTGCAGATGCGCCATTCTTTGCTAGCAGAAGCAACGTTTTGACCCGGCGCCCATGCCATCCCTCCCCGGTCGCGGGAGGCAAGGAAATTCGACATGCCAAACCTTCTTCTCGAACTCCGCTCCGAAGAGATTCCGGCCCGCATGCAGCGCAAGGCTGCCGGCGACCTGAAGAAGCTCGTCACCGATGCGCTTGTCGAAGCGGGCCTGTCCTATGAGGGCGCGCGCGAATACTGGACGCCGCGGCGACTGGCGCTCGACATTCACGGCCTGACGGCGCGCTCGGCCGATGTGCGCGAGGAGCGCAAGGGACCGCGCACCGACGCCAACGAGAAGGCGATCGAAGGTTTTCTGCGCGGCGCCGGCCTTTCCTCGGTCTCCGAGGCGCAGGTGGTGAGCGATCCGAAGAAGGGCGATTTCTACGTCGCGGTCATCTCCAGGCCCGGCCGCGCGACCGAAGAGATCGTCACCGATATCATGCCTGGCATCATCCGCGATTTTCCCTGGCCGAAATCGATGCGCTGGGGCAAGGCTTCCTCCAAGCCCGGCGCGCTGCGCTGGGTGCGGCCGCTGCAATCGATCGTCTGCACCTTCGGCCCGGAGCATGAAGAAACCACCGTCATCCCCCTCGAGATCGACGGCATCACCGCTTCCAACATCACCTATGGCCATCGTTTCCATGCGCCCGAGGCGATCACCGTCCGGCGCTTCGACGATTATGCGGCGCACCTGGAAAAGGCCAAGGTCATCCTCGATGCCGAACGCCGCAAGGACATTATCCTGCACGACGCCCGCGACATCGCCTTTGCCAACGGGCTGGAGCTGGTGGAAGACGAAGGCCTGCTGGAGGAAGTCTCCGGCCTCGTCGAATGGCCGCAGGTGCTGATGGGCAGCTTCGAGGAGGATTATCTCTCGATCCCCTCGGAAATCATCCGGCTGACGATCAAGACCAACCAGAAGTGTTTTGTCACCCGCAAACAGGGTGAAGAGACGCTTTCTAACAAGTTCATCCTCGTCTCCAATATCCAGGCAAGCGACGGCGGCAAGGAAATCGTTCACGGCAACGGCAAGGTCGTGCGGGCCCGGCTTTCGGATGCGCTGCATTTCTGGAAACGCGATCAGGGCAATTTGCCGGATCTCGAAACGCTCTCAGCTTCGGCGGCAAAGTTCGGCCTCGACATCAAGAAGCCGCTCGACCAGCGCATGGCCAAGCTCGATGCGCTTGACGTGACCTTCCATGCCAAGCTCGGCACACAGGGCGCGCGTGTCGCCCGCATCCGCGCGCTCGCCAAGCAATTGGCCGACATCACCGGCGCCGACCCGGCTCTCGTCGATCGCGCCGCCGTGCTGGCCAAGGCCGATCTGCGCACCGAAGCCGTCGGCGAATTCCCGGAACTGCAGGGCTTGATGGGCCGCAAATATGCGGCGCTGCAGGGCGAGGATGCCTCCGTTGCCGCCGCGATCGAGGACCATTACAAGCCGCAGGGCCCGTCGGACCGCGTGCCGGAGGACAGAGTGGCGATCACGGTCGCGCTTGCCGACAAGCTCGATACGCTGATCGGCTTCTGGGCGATCGATGAAAAGCCGACCGGTTCGAAGGACCCGTTCGCGCTGCGGCGGGCGGCCCTCGGCGTCGTCAGGATCCTCTTGGAGCGAAGGATCCGCCTGCCGCTGCTGGCGACGACGAAGGATATCGATCTCCTCTCCTTCTTCCACGACCGTCTCAAGGTCTATCTGCGCGATCAGGGCGCCCGTCACGATCTCATCGATGCCGTGCTGACTTCAGATGCCGACGACCTGTTGATGGTGGCGCGCCGCGTCGAAGCGCTGACGGCCTTCATCACCTCGGAAGACGGCAAGAACCTGCTTGCCGGCACCAAGCGCGCGACGCAACTGCTCGCCGCCGAGGAAAAGAAGGGCACTGTGATTGCCGATGGCGTGTCGCCGGCGCTTCTGACGCTCGATGCCGAGAAAGAGCTGTTCGCCGCAATATCAGGCGCCTCGAAGGATGCCTCGGACGCGGTCGCCCGGGAAGATTTCCGCTCGGCGATGGAAGCGCTTTCCAAGCTGCGTGGTCCGGTCGACCGCTTCTTCGAAGACGTGCTCGTCAACGACGAGGACGCCGCCATCCGCGCCAACCGTCTCGCCCTGCTGCGGCTAATCCGCGAGGCGACCGGAACGGTTGCGGATTTCTCGAAGATTTCGGGGTGATGTTCTGCTTCGGCCGGATGGCGTTGCCGCCATTACGGCGCTATTCAAGCAGACATGCAAAGCAAGATTCTCGTCAGCGCCTGTCTCATGGGGCACGCCGTCCGCTATGACGGGCGGGCGAAGCCGTTGCTTCATCCGGTGATCGAGACATGGCGGGCCGAGGGCCGGCTGGTGACGATCTGTCCGGAGATGTCGGCGGGCATGACGGTGCCGCGGTCGCCGGCGGAGATCGCAGAGGCCGCAACCGGCGAAGAGGTGCTGGCCGGCAAGGCGCGGGTTGTCGAACTGACGGGCGCCGATGTGACGGAAGAGTTCCTGCTGGCGGCAGAAAATGCCGTGGCGCTCGCCAGGCAGGCCGGCTGCCGTTATGCGCTGCTCATCGACGGCAGTCCGTCCTGCGGATCCGGTTTCATCTATGACGGCACCTTTTCCGGCCGCAAGCAGGCCGGCAACGGCGTGACGGCGGCAGCGCTGAAAGCTGAGGGGATCGAGGTGTTTTCCGATCGAGAGATCGAACGGCTGATCGAACGTATCGCGCAATGAGCTTCAAACGGCACGGCCGCCGGAGAACCGACGGCCGCTAAGAATTTGGTGATGAAAAGGCTTGTTGCCTCCGCGCCGTTTAAGCGGCGCGGCGACCTTGATGCATGGCCGGGGCAGCGCTTTCGCCACTGACGCGGAAGCCGCGGATGAGGTCGATCAGCTCGTCGGTGTCGCTGGCGAGCGTCTCGGCCGATGCCGTGGTCTCTTCGGCCATGGCGGCATTCTGCTGGGTGGCGGCATCGAGCTGGTTCATCGACGACGAGATCGAACGCAGCGTCGTGTCCTGTTCGGAAGCGCTGTGGGCGATCTTGGCGACGATCTCGTTGGCGGCCTTGATCTGGTCGGAGATGCGCTTCAGCGCCTCGCCGGCCTCGCCGACCAGACGGACGCCATGGTCGACCTGGCTGGAGGAGCGGGCGATCTGGTCCTTGATCTCTTTGGCGGCCGCGGCGGAACGCTGGGCAAGTTCGCGCACTTCCTGGGCGACGACCGCAAAACCCTTGCCGGATTCACCGGCACGCGCGGCCTCGACGCCGGCATTCAGCGCCAAGAGGTTGGTCTGGAAGGCGATCTCGTCGATGACGCCGATGATCTTGGTAATCTCCGACGACGACTTCTCGATGCCGCTCATCGCTTCGATCGCCTGGGTGACGATCGCGTCGCTATGGTTGGCTTCGGTGCTGACCGAGTGGACCCGCTTGCTCGCCTCATGGGCGCCATCGGCCGTCTGACGGACGGCAACGGTAAGTTCGTCGAGGGCAGCGGAGGTTTCTTCCAGGCTGGCCGCCTGGCGCTCGGTGCGCTGCGACAGCTCGTTGGAGGCGCGGCGGATCTCTTCCTTGCTGGTGCCGATATCGGTGCCCTTGGCGCTGACCTTGGCCATGGCAGCTTCGAGATGCGACAGCGCATCATTGAAGTTGTCGCGCAGGGCGGCGTATTTCTGGCCGAGATCGGCGCAGCGCACGGTGAGGTCGCCACGGGCGATCATCTCCAGCGCCTGGCCGATGGTCGCCACCACACGCGCCTGGAGCGCTGCCTCATCCTGCTGCTGGCGCTGATTGTTCTCGCGCTCGCTTTCCAGCGCCAGCTGCTGGGCCGCCTCGCGATCCGACATCGCATGGCGCTCCCTGATCTTTTCCTGCAGCGACTGCGTCGCCTTGGCCATCATGCCGACTTCATTGTTCATGCCGATATGCGGGATGGCGATGGAAACGTCCTCTTCGGCGACGGCCTTCAGGGCGGCATGGACGTTGTTGAGAGGTCCCGATATGCCGCGGATGACGAGGTAGGCGGCCGCCATGGCGAGGAAGAACAGAACGATGCTGCCGGAGAGCGCGGTCAGGATCGTGCTGTTTATCTGCGCATCGAGATCGTCCATGTAGACGCCGGTGACGACGACGATTTTCCAGGGTTCGAAGGCCTGTCCATAGGCGGTCTTGCGATAATCGCCGACGGGTTGGCCCGGTTTGACCGTGGAATAATATTCGACGAGACCGCCGCCCTGCTGCCCGAGCTTGACCAGCTCATCGCGATAGAGCTTGCCCTTGCTGTCCGGCTGGCCCTTGTTGATCTGCCCGACTTTCGACGCATCGTAGTGGAACACCATCTGGACGTCGTAGCTATAACCGAAGAAATAGCCGTCCGGATCGTATTTCATCCCGTTGACGGTGGCATAGGCCTGCTTCTGGGCCTCCTCCAGCGTCATTTCGCCCGCGGTTACCTTGGCCTGGTAAAGCTTGAGAACGGAGACCGCCGACTGAACCTCGGCGCGGAGCATGTCATAGCGCTCCTTGTAGATCGCATCGACCGAAGAGCGGATCTGCAGGGAGGTGGCGATCGCAAAGGCGATCATCAGGCCGACGACCAGCAATATGAGCTGCTTCGATATCTTCAAATTTTTCATGACGCCTCGCAACGGGAATGAATGGCTGCATTCCGGTGCGGTTTTCTACCGCCTGTGCGAGCGCGCCGAAAAAGAGAGCGCGTCTACCGCTGCTAAAACAAACATGCTGCGACCGGGTAAGTAACAATTGATGCTTACCCTATAAAAAAGCTTTAATTTTATTGGACGCGGCGCGAACTTCCCTCAAAATCAGGGGGTAGAGTTACAAGGCAGACGCCGGATTTTCATCCGCCGGCCCAATATCATGTCGAACTCTCAGCTTGCCCGGCGCATCAAAACAGGAATGCACCCCCGCTGCTCATCGAGGGTGCATTCGGTCCACCAGTGGTGGACCCCCAAACGATCGAAACCTTGATCAGGTGGGGCAGGGAAGTTTTTGCCTTTACGCAATTCCGGACGGAAAACCGCTTCGCACTTTTCCTGGAAGTTGCTCTAAAAGCGCAGTTCGAATTCGGAAACGTTGAGGGCTGCCGGTTGTTCCGCCATGCCGGCGGCAACAGGCTTGGCGTCGCCGCCGATGACGGCGGCGGTCGTTGCGCTCATGTCGATGCCGTCGGCCGGCGGGGCGGAGGGTGCTGCGGCAAGCATCGCTTCCGGGGTCGCCTTGCTGACGAAGACGACGGGCGAGCCGCCCATCCAGCCTTCGGTGCGATAGATCTTTTTTTCGCCGCCGACGTCGCGGATTTCACTCGCCTGGAGGACGCCGGGCTTCAGCTCCGGCACCGTGTAGTCCTTCTTGCTCACTTCGGCCTGGAGCGGCGGACAATTGGCACAGCTTTCGGTGACGATGCTGCCGTCAGCGCGCGGCGCGGTCTTGCCGACCACCTCTATCGAGGACGCCATCGCAGAACCTGCCATCAGCAGGATTGCCGCACCGAGGAAAATCTGACGCATCAACGCACCTCCGTCTCACTATGGGAGCGGTATAGCGCAGCTTTGTTTCCATCCCGTCAGGGGAAAGGGTAAAAATTTAAAGAATGCGGTCGTTTACACCGTATCTCAGGCTTTTTCGCGCTCGATCGCCCGCCAGCCGATGTCGCGCCGGCAGAAGCCGTTTTCCCAGGTCACCCTGTCGAGCAGCGCATAGGCGCGGTCCTTGGCCTCGGCAACCGTGCCGCCGGTGGCGGTGACGTTCAGCACGCGGCCGCCGGTCGCAACCAGCGCGCCGTCCTTCAGAGCCGTGCCGGCATGAAACACCTTCTCGCCCTTACCTGCATCCGGCAGGGAGAGGATCGGCGTGTTCTTCTCGTAAGCGGCCGGATAACCCTTGGAGGCCATGACCACCGTCAGCGCCGGATCGTCGCTCCATTCGGCCTTGACCTGGTCGAGCGTGCCGTTGGCGGTGGCAAGCAGCAGCGGCAGCAGATCGCTCTTCAGCCGCATCATCATCACCTGGCATTCGGGATCGCCGAAGCGGACATTGTATTCGATCAGCTCCGGTCCCTTCCGGGTGATCATTAGCCCGGCGAAAAACACGCCCGAGAAGGGATGACCGCTCTCGGCCATGCCGCGCATCGTCGGCTCGATGATCTCCTTCATGGTGCGCTCGACCATCTCCGCGGTCATCACAGGCGCCGGCGAATAGGCGCCCATGCCGCCGGTATTGACGCCGGTATCGCCCTCGCCCACCCGTTTGTGATCTTGGGCGGTTGCAAGTGGCAGCGCATGTTTGCCATCGCAGAGGCAGAAGAAGCTCGCCTCCTCGCCGTCGAGATAGGCTTCGACGACCACTTCGGCGCCGGCAGCGCCGAAGGCGCCTTCGAAACAGTCGTCGACCGCGGCCAGGGCTTCATCCAGCGTCATCGCGACCGTCACGCCCTTGCCGGCGGCAAGGCCATCGGCCTTGACGACGATCGGCGCGCCCTGGGCGCGGATATAGGCTTTGGCCTTCGGCGCATTGTTGAAACGCTGATAGGCGCCTGTGGGAATGCCGTAGCGGGCACAGATATCCTTGGTGAAGCCCTTGGAGCCCTCGAGCTGGGCCGCAGCGGCGGACGGACCGAAAACCACAAGGCCATCGGCACGCAAGCGGTCGGCGAGGCCGGCAACCAGCGGCGCCTCCGGGCCGACGACGACGAAATCGATCGCCTTGTCCTTGCAGAAGGCCGCGACCGCTTCATGATCCGCGATGTCGATGGGCACGAGGACGGCGTGTTCGCCGATGCCGGGATTGCCGGGTGCGGCGTAGAATTCGGTCATCAACGGCGATTGCGCCAGCTTCCAGGCGAGCGCATGCTCGCGTCCGCCCGATCCGATCAACAGAACCTTCATGCGCGACCCTTTCCTTTTGCCCCTGGCGGTTAAGGGCCAAGGGCCCAAAGGTCAAGCGGGAAAGCTACCAGCCCCCGCCTCCACCGCCTCCTCCACCGCCGCCCGACGAACCGCCGCCGGAAAAACCGGAGGATGAGCTGGATGGCGGCGGTGCCGGAATCGTCGAAGCGATGGTCGAGGCCATCGACGAGGAAAAGCCGCCGATACGATCGGAAAAGCTGCCGCTGTTGAAATTGCCGGAATACCAGGCGGGCGCATAGGTGGCAGCCGCACCGGCAGCGGCTGCCGCAAGCCAGGTTTCGAAGGTGCGCGACCAGGGCTTTTCGACGCCGAGCGCCACCGCATAGGGCAGCAGCGTCTCGAAATGCTGCGGCGACATTTCCGGCGCGCCTGCCGTGTTCATCCGGTCTTTCTCGGCCAGCGTCAGATATTGGCGCAAGCCGTCTATGCCATCCATCATCTTGGCGCCGAGCGGGGTCGGCGCGCCCATGATGAAGAAATAGAGGATGTTGAGCAGTACTATGCCGCCGACGGCAAACAGCATCGGCGTTTCATGCAGTTCCACCAGCGACGAGGCAAGCGCCAGGACCACGGTCGCCAGGATGCTGATGCCGACGAAAACGCCGATCGCCGTGGCAATGATGGCGATGATCTTGCCGAACAGCGACCTGCCGCGATGCAGCGACCGCATGAAGCCGGCGACGAACACCGCGACAAAGACCGAGATGGCGATCGGGATCAGCATCAGCGCGATGGTGTCGGGCTGCAGCGACCCAAAGACGAACAGCGCCACCAGGGCGGCGGCGCTGAGCGCAATGCCGCCCGTGGTATAACCGAGGTTGGAATTGTAATATTTGCCGCGGTGCTCTTTCTCGATCGCCGAGCGGAAAGCCTGGCCGACGGACTTCACCCGCTCGCCATTGGCCTTGTCGATCGTCAGCGTCTTGCCGGCGCCGCCAGCGGCCTTCAGCAGTTCGATCTCGCCGGCCTGGAATTTCTCTTTGCCGAGCGCCTTGCCGGTGCCGCGGATGACAATCGAATTCTTCAGATCTTCGAGCTTGACGTAACCGCGAACCGCAAGATTGAGGGCGGTGGCGGAAAGGGCGGTCCAGCCCTCGCCGGAAAAGCCCTTATTGTCGATGTAGTTGACCAGTGCCGGCGAGATACCATCAGGCGCGTCCCAGCGGGGCACGACGACGCCGCGGGCAGGATCGCGACCGACCTTCAGCCATGATCTGAGATAATAGGCGAAAACCAGGATCAGGCCGCCGAAGCCGATGAAATAATCACGGTTGTCCTTCAGCCACCATGTGCTTTCCATATCCGTGCTCGGCGGATCGATCGAGCCCTTCGGCATGCGGATGGCGAAGGTCAGACCTTCGCTGGGACCGAGAGGCGCGGTGGTGGAAAAAACGATGCCGGCGCCGGTTTCGCTGGCGCGGGCGTTCTTTCCAGTTGCGCCCTGCCGGCCGGTGAAGAAGGTCGTCTCGGTGGCAGTGACACCCCGCGGCAGCGTCACCGTCGCCGTCGCCGAGCGGATCGGGAAGATCCAGCCATTGCCGGTGACGTTCCAATAGAGTTCGTCATGATCGTCGAAATAACGGATCTGCCGGTTGGTCCTGTAGGTAAAGGCATATCGATGACGGCCCGGTGTCACCGTCACATCGGCAGAACCGGCATAGATGCGGATGCCGCCCGATATCGATTCAGTGTGCCAAGGCTCATCCGCGCCATCGCGCTGGACCGACACCATATCGAAATCGACGCTGCGGCGACGGCCCGAGGCATCGGTGAAATAGAGCGGAAAATCGCGGAAGATGCCGTGATTGATCCGGTCGCCCTCGGCATTGACGGTGACCGTTTCCGTCACCGTCATCGCGCCGCTCTTTTCCAGCACGATGTCGGAGGCAAAATTGTCGATCACCTCGGCGGCAAAGGCCGCCGGGGCGGCGAGCATCAACAGCAGTGCAAAGCAAAATCCGAAAAACCGACGCCCCATCCCTGTCTCTCCGTCGGCAGCCTCGGCTGCGTTTTCGTCAATCCTTGTCCCGATATGTCACGCCGAGTGCCGCCAGTGTCCGCCAATAGGCAGGGAAAGTCTTGCCGACGCAATCGGGATCGAGAATGGTGATGCCGTCGATCTTCAGCCCGGCGAGCGCGAAACTCATGGCGATACGGTGATCGGCAAAGGTATCGATCTCGGCCGGCAGCGTTTGACCGGCGAGAGCAGGATCTGAATGAACGATCAGATCGTCGCCCTCCTCGACAGCCAGACCTTCGCGGATATTGTTGAGCCCCGTGGACAGTGCGCGAATGCGGTCGCATTCCTTGACGCGCAGATTGGCGATGCCGACGAAGCGAACCGGCGTCTCGTTGAAGGCGGCAAGCACGGCAAGCGTCGGAACGGCATCCTGCATCTGCGAACCGTCGATCTCTGCCGGCAGGTGCGGGAATGTGGCGATGACGTCATAGGCGCGGGCATCCGGCTGCGAGAAGGTATCGGAGGGAACACCGAGATCGATCGCGCCGCCGGTGAGAACCTCGGCGGCCCAGAGATAGGTCGCAGCCGAGGCATCGGGCTCGACGATGAAGTCGGCGGCGCGGTAGCCGGTCGGCTCGACGCGCCAGGTCACCGGACTGGTCTTGTCGACCTTGGCGCCGAAGGCCTTCATCGCCGCGGTGGTCAGATCGATATAGCCGAGCGCGCCGATATCCTCGCCGACGAGTTCGATGTCGACGGGGCGGTCGCCGCCGGCCGCCATCATCAGCAGCGCCGAGACATACTGGCTGGACAGGCCGCCGTCGATGCGGATGCGGTCGGCCTGGAAGCGGCCGGTGCCCCTGACGGTGACCGGCGGGCAGCCGGTTTCGGCGCTCACGTCGATGCCGAGCGTGCGCATCGCCTCGACCAGCGGGCCGATCGGGCGCTTGCGCATATGTTCGTCGCCGTCGACGATGACGGTGCCGTCGACCAGAGCCGCCGCCGCCGTCAGGAAGCGTGTCGCGGTGCCGGCATTGCCGAGGAAGAGCGGCGCCTTCGGCGGCTGCAGCCTGCCGCTGCCGGTGACGACGAAGGTGGTGTCATCGGGCTCGTCGATCGAAACCCCCATGGCCCGCAGCGCTTCGGCCATATATCGCGTATCGTCGCTCTTCAGCGCGCCCGTCAGCCGGCTGGTGCCCTTGGCAAGGCCGGCGAGCAGAAGCGCGCGGTTGGTGATCGACTTGGAGCCCGGCGGCATGGCGCGGCCCGAAAGCGGCTTGCCCGGCGGGGTGATCGTGAGTTTGGCTGTGCGTGTCATGCTGTTCTTCCGTCCATAAGGCGACCATTACCGGCCGCAATCCGCCCTTGCTCTTAATCGCTTTCTGGCAAAGGCAAAATGCCGGATCGTCAGAATTTCACGGTGGGGACGGCGCGGTCGGCCTCGTTGGTGATTTCGAAATAGTCCCGCTTGGCAAAACCGAACTGGCCGGCGACCAGATTGGACGGGAAGCTTTCGACCTTGACGTTCAGGTCGCGGGCCGCGCCATTGTAATAACGGCGCGCCATCTGCAACTCGCCTTCCATGGTTTCCAGCGAAGCCTGCAGCTCGGCAAAGTTCTGGTTGGCCTTGAGATCGGGATAGGCTTCGGCGAGCGCGATGAGCCGACCGAGCGCCTGGCCGAGCAGCCCTTCCGCCTGGGCCCTGCCCGCGACATCGCCCGATGGCACGGCCTGCGCCTTGTTGCGGAGCTCAACCACCTCTTCGAGTGTCGACTTTTCATGGGCGGCATAACCCTTGACCGTCTCGATCAGGTTCGGGATCAGGTCGGCGCGACGCTTGAGCTGGACGTCGATGCCCGACCAGGCCTCTTCCGCCATCTGCCGCGCACGAACCAGGCCGTTGTAGATGAAGACGAGATAGAGCGCGACCAGAACGATGACGCCAAGCGCAATATACATCGCGAATCCCCCCGCAGCGAAGTAATGTCGGGGCGGAGACTACGCGGGTTTGCCGGCTGCCGTCAAACGCCGATATCGGCGAGGATCCGGGCCGTCGTCTGCTCCGGTGAAAAGCCCGTCGTGTCGATTTCGACGGTGCGTTCAGCCAGCCCACGCAGCAGTTTATGGTTTGCCCGCAGCCGTTGTAACGTCGCCGTATCCGTCAGCTTGAGCGCCTCAGCCCGGCCGGGAGCAACAAGACGCCTGGCATTCTCCTCCGGGGCGCAATCGAACAGGATCGCCACGAGATCGGCGCCTCTCGCGGCGGCCGGATCGCTGTACCAGGAGAAGGTCGCAGCGTCATCTGCGTCGTCCGATAGAGCATCGGTAAAGACGAAGCTTTCGGCAGGGTCCGCGCGCGCGGCATGGTCGAAAAACGCGTGGCGAATCTGCCCTCTCAGCGAGGCGTGCAGCGGATCGCTGCGGGAGAACAGAGCCTCGGCAGGATTGAGCAGTGTATGGTTGTCGATGAGCCGCGCGCCGAGCCTTTTTGCCAGCAAGCGACCGACAGTCAGCTTTCCAGTGCCCGGCCAGCCGTTGATATGGATGATACGGCCGACAGGGTTTTGCGTCACGCCGCCTCTTTGGCCAGATTGACGCCGCCGGCGTCGGTCAGCAGGAAGGCTTCGCCGCAGGCCTTGGCAAGGGTGCGCACCCGCAGGATGTAGCTCTGACGCTCGGTGACCGAGATGACGCCGCGGGCGTCGAGCAGGTTGAAGACGTGGCTGGCCTTGATGCACTGGTCATAGGCCGGGAAGACGCATTTGTGCAGGCGCTGGTTGGCGTTATCCCCCGGCGCGCCGGCATCGAGCAGCGCCCGGCATTCCTTCTCGGCGTCGACGAAGTGGCGATGCAGCATCTCGGTATTGGCGAATTCGAAATTATGGCGCGAATATTCCTGCTCGGCCTGCAGGAAGACATCGCCATAGCTGATCTTTTCGTCGCCTTCGCGGCCGTTGAAGTTCAGGTCGTAGACATTGTCGACGCCCTGGACATACATGGCGAGGCGTTCGAGACCATAGGTCAGTTCGCCTGCGACCGGCGAGCATTCGATGCCGCAGACCTGCTGGAAATAGGTAAACTGCGAGACTTCCATGCCATCGCACCAGCATTCCCAGCCGAGGCCCCAGGCGCCGAGCGTCGGGCTTTCCCAGTCGTCCTCGACAAAACGGATGTCATGCAGCAGCGGATCGAGGCCGATCGCCGCCAGCGAGCCGAGATAGAGCTCCTGCAGATTGGGCGGGTTCGGCTTCAGGATGACCTGGTACTGGTAATAATGCTGCAGCCGGTTCGGGTTCTCGCCATAGCGCCCGTCGGACGGGCGCCGCGACGGCTGCACGTAAGCCGCCTTCCACGGCTTGGGGCCGAGGGCGCGCAACGTTGTGGCAGGGTGGAAGGTGCCGGCGCCGACTTCCATGTCGTAGGGCTGCAGCACCGCGCAACCCTTGTCCGCCCAGTAGCTATGCAGGGTCAGGATCAGCGCCTGGAAGGAGCGCTTCGGGTTCATATGGTCTGGGATAGCTGACATCGAACGGCACCGATTGCTTGGGAATTATCGGCGCGACAGGTGCCATGGAGGGCGACGGGGGTCAAGACTTTTACAGCGGTGGAGAGACGGCTGCGGCGATATGGAAGAGGAATTCGGTTACCGCTCACCCTAACCCTCTCCCCGCTCGCGGATCGAGGGGACGTGCCAAACGCTGCGGCGAGATTGAGGCTGCCGGTGCGGCATATTTCCCTTCTCCTCGCGAGCGGGGCGAAGGTGCCGACAGGCGGATGAGGGGCAAGCGCCGGGTGAGAGGCCGGTACAGTCGGGCCCCTTATTCTCCCTCGCGCTTCAGCCGGTATTCGCCCGTCGCCGGGTCCTTGACCAGCGTGCCGATCGCGCCGGTCTGACGCTCCTTTTCAGCTTGGCGCGATTTTTCGGCGAGCTTGCGGGCATCGGAGACGAAGCGGCGGTAGAGCCACCAGGCTGAGAAAACCAGGATGAGGATGGTAATTAACTGCGGCATGCCCCTCTCTTGCTCCCTTCAAAGCCCGAAACGGCTCCACAATGCTCTCTCTTCCGCCGCTTCGACAAGCCCTGTTGCGAGACCGGATGCAGCCCCTTCGAGCGAGACGGGCGATACGCCGGGAATCCGGCGGCCGAACAGGCCGCGGCCGGCGGTGACGAGCTCCAGCTTGGTCTTCTGGCCGTAGCGCCGCTTCAATTCCTGGCGCATGTCGCCGAGGCCATCGATGAGGCCGAGTTCGAGGCCGCGCGTGCCGCTCCAGAACAGGCCCGAGAAGACCGCCGCATCGTCCTGCAGCTTGCCGGCGCGACGCTCGCGCACCATCGAGATGAAGACCTGGTGGATTTCGAGCTGCAGGCTCTTCAGATACTCGATATCCTTTTCCTTTTCCGGCTGGAACGGATCGAGGATCACCTTGTTTTCGCCCGCCGTATAGACGCGGCGCTCGACGCCGATCTTCTTCAACAGTTCGGGAAAGCCGAAACCGCCGGAGACGACGCCGATCGAGCCGACGATGGAGGTGGCATCGGCAATGATCTCGTCGCCGGCCAGTGCGATCATGTAACCGCCGGAGGCGGCGACATCCTCGACGAAGACCAGAACCTTCTTCTGCTTCTCGCGGGCGAGCTCGCGAATGCGGGTGAAGATCAGCCGCGACTGCACGGGCGAGCCGCCCGGCGAATTGATCGAGATGGCGACTGCCGGCGCGTCCTTCATGGCGAAGGCCTTTTCCAGGACCGGGGAGACGTTGGCGAGATTGAGGGTTGGCCGGAACTGGCCGCCGCCGCTGATGATCGCCCCCTGCAGCCGGACGACCGGGATGGTGATGCCGTCCTTGCGGAACCGTTTCGGCAGCAGCTTTCTCAAGAATCCGGCCATTTCCCATCCTTTGCTTCAGGTCGCACGCTCGCAATTTGCGATCGGCATCCATGTATGCGCTGGAACGCCAAACGCAATGGCCGCGTTCCTGAAAACATCGGCCCGAGGCATCGGGATTGATTTTCTTGTTGCGAATGAATTGCATTATCATTCTAATCCGTCATAGTGCACCGACGCTAAAACAGGTGGAAATCGCATGGACGTCCTCAATCCGAATGCAAAGAGCGGCTGGCGGCACGAACGCGGCGAGGCGTCGCTGTCCGATGTCTACCGCACCGTCGGAACCGGGCGTCACAGCTCGATGTGGCGAAGGGCGGCAGCCTTTGCCGGGCCCGGCTATATGGTCGCCGTCGGCTACATGGACCCCGGCAACTGGGCGACCTCGCTCGCCGGCGGCTCGAAATTCGGCTATGCGCTGCTCACCGTCGCGCTGCTTTCCAACCTGATGGCGATCGTGCTGCAATCGCTCTGCGCCCGCCTGGCGATCGCCTCCGGCCGCGATCTTGCGCAGGCTTGCCGCGACGCTTTTCCGAAATATGTCTCGGTGCCGCTGTGGGCCTTTGCCGAAATCGCCATCATCGCCACCGATATCGCCGAGGTGATCGGCACGGCGATCGGCCTCAACCTGTTGATGGGCATCCCGCTCGAACTCGGCGTGCTGATCACCGCGCTCGACGTCTTCGTGATCCTCTTCCTGCAGAAGCTCGGCTTCCGCTGGGTGGAAGCCTTCATCATCGCGCTGCTCGGCGTCATCGCGATCTGCTTCGGCGTGCAGATATTGCTTGCCGACCCGCAATGGGGCGCCGTCCTCACCGGCTTCTTCCCGACAACGGAGATCGTCACCAATCCCGAGATGCTCTACCTGGCGCTCGGCATTCTCGGCGCCACCGTCATGCCGCACAATCTCTACCTCCACTCCGGCATCGTGCAGACGCGGGCCTATGGCCATACTATCCCTGAGAAGAAGGAGGCGCTGACCTTTGCGACGATCGACTCGACGGTCGCATTGTGCTTCGCGTTGCTGATCAACGCCTCGATCCTGATCCTGGCGGCTGCCGCCTTCAACGCGCATGGGAAGACCGACGTCGTCGAACTCGGCGAGGCGCATTCGCTGTTGTCGCCGCTGCTCGGCCTCGCCATCGCGCCGACGCTGTTCGGCATCGCGCTTCTCTGCTGCGGCCTCAATTCGACGGTGACGGCAACGCTTGCCGGTCAGATCGTCATGGAAGGCTTCCTGAAGATCCGGCTGAAGCCATGGGTGCGCCGGCTGATCACCCGGGCCATCGCCATCGTACCGGCGGCAATCGTCACCATCTGGTATGGCGATCAAGGCACGGCCGAGCTTTTGATCCTGACGCAGGTGGTGCTCAGCCTGCAGCTTTCCTTCGCCGTCTTCCCGCTTGTGATGTTCACCGCCAGCAAGGCCAAGATGGGCGAGTTGGTGGCGCCGCGCTGGCTGAGCGGCATCGCCTATGTGATCGCGGTCGTCATCGCCGGATTGAACGTCAAGCTGCTCTTCGACTTCGTCACCGGCTAAATTCTGGTGTAAGCCGCCCGGCCATTGTTGAAATCATCGACGAGAGGGGAGAACTTGTGGCTCCCCTCTTCGTGCATGATCAGAGGCGCGCGCAGCGACAGCCGCGCCCGCGATCCCTTGATTGCGGTCACCAGGATACGGACGGCGTTTTCACCCGGACGCGGGTGGATGGCTGTCATTTCGAGGCCGCCGAAGCGACGGCCGCAGGCGAGGATGATTTCGGCGATCGACTGGGGCCTGGCAATCAGCGACAATTGGCCGCCGGGGATCATGATGGCGCCGGCCGTGCGGATCCAGCTTTCGAACAGGCCATCGGTCATCGCATGGGCTTCGGCCTTCAGCGCATCCGGCGTGCGCCGGTCGCCGGCATCATTGAAGGGGGGGTTCATGATGACGTGGTGGAAGCTCTCATCGGTAAGGCCGGCATCGTTGCGCGCCTTGGCGGTCAGGGTCACATCGGCCTCGACGACGCTGACGCGGCCTGCGACATGGGCATTGCCGGGCAAGAGGATGCTGCGGCGGGCATAATCGGCCATCTCGGCCGAGCGCTCGAAGAGCACCACCTCTGCATCGGCAAGCCGCGAGGCGACGGCAAGGCCGGCGGCACCGGCGCCGGCGCCGAGATCGGCAACCCTGACTGGGCGATCGTCGGCGACGAGAGCCGCAAGCAGCATCGCATCCATGCCGGCGCGATGGCCCCTGCCCTTTGGCTGCACCACATGGAAGGCGCCGCGGTGGAAGGCATCGATGGTGTCAGTGGTTTCGCCTGCCATCGGAGCTCACTTCCGCTCGCGCAGCTCGCCGCCGAGACCGGCATCGATGAGGATGCGGCGCGCCTGATCGGCCATCTCCTCGTCCACCAGCAGGCGGCGCGACAGCATGCCGAGCGAGCCCTCCAGCACGCTCATGCCCTGATCGGCGATGAAGCAGTGAATTCCGGCATCCTTCATCAAACTCTCGGCATAGGAGAGAAGAACTGGGTCGTTGGCGCGGATAAGCTCATGCATTTGCCGTCGTTTTCCTTCCAATTTCGCTCAGCGCGACAATTCACCCCTTGCCGCGTCCATCGCCCCTTTCTATTGTCAGGTGCAATGAATGAATAGGAGTCCGGGTCGTTGGGCGTGGTCATACCGCTTGAAGAAAGCAAAAACAAACTGGCATCCATAAAGCCACTGGTCGATCTCACCAGGGCGGATATGGAGCGAGTAAACCAGCTCATTCTGTCCAAGGCCGGCTCCGACGTGCAGATGATCCCCGAAGTGGCGAACCATCTGATCTCATCCGGCGGCAAGCGGCTGCGGCCGATGCTGACGCTGGCTTCCGCCTCGCTGTTCGACTACAGGGGCGAAAACCACGTCAAGCTCGCCACATCGGTCGAGTTCATGCACACGGCGACGCTGCTGCATGACGACGTCGTCGACGAGAGCGATCTGCGCCGCGGCAAATCGACGGCACGGATGATCTGGGGCAACCAGGCAAGCGTGCTGGTCGGCGACTTCCTGCTCGGCCAAGCCTTCCGCATGATGGTCGATGTCGGCTCGCTCGATGCGCTCGACGTCCTGTCCTCGGCCGCCTGCGTGATCGCCGAAGGTGAAGTGCTGCAGCTTTCCGTCGCCAAGAACATGGAGACGACGGAAGACGATTATCTCTCCGTCATCCGCGCCAAGACGGCCGCTCTCTTTGCTGCCGCCGCCGAAGTCGGGCCGATCGTCGCCGAGGCCGGCCGGTCCGGCCGCAACGCCCTGAAATCCTATGGCATGAATCTCGGGCTCGCCTTCCAGCTCGTCGACGACGCGCTCGACTATGGCGGCAAGGCTGCCGATCTCGGCAAGAATGTCGGCGACGATTTCCGCGAGGGCAAGATCACTCTGCCGGTCATTCTCGCCTATCGCCGCGGCACCGAGGACGAGCGCGCCTTCTGGCGCGATGCGATCGAAGCCGGCAACAGCACCGACGCCAACCTCGAAAAAGCGCTGGGGCTGATCACCAAATATGGCACGCTGAGCGACACGATCGGCCGCGCGATCCATTACGGCACGATCGCACGGGATGCGCTTGCGCCGCTTCCCGATACCGTCTGGAAATCCTCCCTGATGGAAGTGATCGACTTCTGCATCGAGCGCGTCAATTGATCAATCGTCCTTGATCGCAGGCTGATTTTCTTGCAGCGCCGCTTCAAAAAAGCCATCCTGTTATGAATCAGTGATCGCAACTTGTTTTGCGGCCGGCCCCATTGCCGGGACGCTGTCGAAGAAAGGTTTCCTAATGCGGCAGAGATTTGCCATCCGTCTTCTTACGAGCGCAGCGCTGGCCGCTGTCCTTTCGCTGGGCGGCGTCGGCGGCGTCAACGCCGAGGATGCGGCCAAGACGGGCGATGCCGCAAAGACCGACAGTTTCTTCGATGCCGATAGCGTCACCAGTTTCTCCGGCGCCTTCCTCGCCGCCCGCACGGCCGATGTCGATCATGACTACGAAACCGCGATCGAACTCTACAAGAAGGCGCTGCAGATCGAACCCGGCAATCCCGAGATTCGCCAGCGGCTGATGATCTCGCTGCTGCTCAATGGCGACATCAAGGAGGGCGTCAAATATGCCAACGACCTGAAGGGCGATCCTTCCGTCGAGCGCATCACCACGATCGTGCGCGGCATGGATGCCGTGCGCCGCGACGACTACAAGACCGCCGAGGCCATCCTGAAGTATAAGGGGCCGAACGATCTCGACCGGATGATGAACGACCTGCTGCTTGCCTGGGCCCGCGTCGGCGCCGGCCGCGGCAAGGAAGCGCTCACCATGGTCGAGAAGATGAAGGGACCGGACTGGTTCCGCATCTTCCAGAATTACAATGCCGGGGCGATCGCCATCGCCACCGGCGATGTGAAGTCCGCCCGCAAGCATCTGAACGATGCCGTGCTCGACAAGGAAGGCGGTGCGACGGCGCCCGACACCTTCATGCGCGCGGTGATGGCGCTTGCCCGCCTCGAAGCAACGCAGGGCAATAAGCAGAAGGCGCTCGACGCCGTTTCCGTCGGTGACAACCTGCTGCCGAATTATGCGCCGCTGAACGCGCTGCGCGACAGCATCGAAAAAGACGAGAAGCAGGAACAGCAAGTCAAGACAGCCGAAGAAGGGGCTGCCGGCGTGCTGTTTTCGGTCGGCGGCGCACTGAACCGCGACGGCGCCGAGGACATCGTTTCGCTTTACCTGCAGACGGCCAATGCGCTCGATCCGAACAGCGCCGATACGCTGGTGCTGCTCGGCGGCATCGCCGAGAAGCAGAACCAGATGGACCGCGCCATCGCGCTCTACAAGAAGGTGCCGGAGAATTCGCCGATGCGGCGCATCTCCGAGCTGCAGCTCGGCCTTGCCCTTGCCCAGGGCGGCAAGGTGGACGAGGCGCGCAAGCATCTGCAGGCGCTGATCACCTCCGACCCGAAGGACATCCGCAGCTACCTCGCCTATGGCAGCGTGCTCTCCGATGCCAAGGACTACGAGGCGATGGCCGCCAATTACGACAAGGCCGTCGAAGCGATCGGCCCCATTCCCGGCCGCGCCAACTGGAGCGTCTTCTTCCAGCGCGGCATTGCCTATGAACGGCTGAAGAAGTGGGAC
The DNA here is from genome assembly GCF_014197345.1 of Rhizobium sp. BK008. NCBI lineage: Bacteria > Pseudomonadati > Pseudomonadota > Alphaproteobacteria > Hyphomicrobiales > Rhizobiaceae > Rhizobium > Rhizobium sp. BK008. Next base: position 420,767 of record NZ_JACIFK010000004.1, read on the forward strand.
CAGGCGGAGCCGAATTTCCGCAAGGCGTTGGAGCTCAACCCCGACCAGCCGCAGGTGCTGAACTATCTCGGCTATTCCTGGATCGACATGAACCGGAACCTCGACGAAGGTCTCGGGATGATCAAGAAGGCCGTCGATCTTCGCCCTGACGACGGTTACATCATCGATTCGCTCGGCTGGGCCTATTTCCGCCTCAACCGCTTCGACGATGCCGTCGACGAGCTGGAGCGGGCTGCCCAGATCAAGGCCGGCGACGCGACGATCAACGACCATCTCGGCGATGCCTATTGGCGCGTCGGGCGCAAGCTCGAAGCCGTCTACCAGTGGAACCGGGCGCTCAGCTCCGAGCCTGAGGCTGCCGAGATCCCGAAGATCAAGGACAAGGTCGCCAACGGCCTGCCTCCCGTCAGCGACGATGCCAAGGCGGCCGACAAGAAGCAGCCGGATCCGGCCCCCGTCACGCCGCCGCCGGTCGACAAGAAATCCTGACGGGCGGGACGCATGCCTGAAGAGGGCCTGGCCGACGCTTTCGGCGTCACCGAAGAGGCGCGCGCGAAGATCAACCTGGCCCTGCATGTGACGGGCCAGCGGCCGGACGGTTATCATCTGCTCGATATGCTGGTGACCTTCGCAGAGCATGGCGACCGGCTGGGTTTCCTGCCCGCACAGGCCGACGCCTTCACCCTGTCAGGCCGTTTCGGCGGCGCGCTTGCCGAAGATGGCGGCACCAACCTCGTGCTGAGGGCGCGTGATCTCCTGCGCGAGACGGTCGGAGCCCTCGCCTTCCCTGTGCATATCCACCTCCAGAAGAATTTGCCGATCGCCTCCGGCATCGGCGGCGGCTCGGCCGACGCAGCTGCGACCTTGCGGGGGCTGATGCGCCTCTGGGGCACGAGGTTGCCCGAGGACGCGCTTGCTATGCTGGCGCTGAAGCTCGGCGCCGACGTGCCGATGTGCATGGAAAGCCGGCCGCTGATTGCCCGCGGCATCGGCGAAAAGATCGAACCGGTGCCCGATCTGCCGGCCTTTGCCATGGTGCTTGCCAATCCGCTGAAGGGCGTGTCGACGCCCGAAGTTTTCCGCCGGTTGGCGACAAAGGACAATCCGGCCTTGAGCCTGGCTCCGCGCGTGCCCGGGACTGCCGACTGGCTCGCGGCGATCGGTGCCGCCCGCAACGATCTGGAACCGCCGGCGCGTGAGCTTGTGGCGGAGATATCGGAGATATCGGCGATGCTGCAGGCCAGCGGCGCGCTGTTGACCCGCATGTCCGGTTCCGGCGCCACCTGCTTCGGCATCTTTGCCACCATGACCGCCGCCGAAGATGCGGCGGCGGCTCTTCACGACGCGCGGCCCGACTGGTATTTCCAGGCGACGGAAACGGTTTCGGGAGGCATGTGATGGCAGCTCTGGACGAAAAGCGGCCCTTCATCGCGGTCGGTATTGCGGTTCTCACGATCTCGGACACGCGCACGCCGGAGACGGACAAGTCAGGCGACACGCTGGCGGCGCGGATCACCGAAGCGGGCCACCGGCTGGTCGACCGTGGCATCGTGCCCGATGATCGCACGGAGATTGCCTCCCGGGTAAAGGCCTGGATTGACAGCAAAGACATAGACGTCGTCATCACCACGGGTGGTACCGGCTTTACCGGCCGCGACGTGACGCCCGAGGCGCTGGAGCCTTTGTTCGAAAAGCGGATGGACGGCTTTTCCGCCATCTTCCACCGGATCTCCTACGAGAAGATCGGCACGGCGACGATCCAGTCGCGCGCCACGGCAGGCGTTGCCAATGCCACCTTCATCTTCGCGCTGCCGGGTTCGCCCGGCGCCTGCCGGGATGCCTGGGACGGCATTCTGAAAGGCCAACTCGACTACCGCAGCGTGCCGTGCAATTTCGTCGAGATCATGCCGCGGCTTGACGAGCACCTGAAACGCGGCGCGACGAAGTAGACTGCCTGCAAGAGCGGCATTCCTATGTGGCCAGGCCCGGCAGGACGGGCATGGTATCCCAGCTATCACCCGACAGCAGAATGCAGCTTACGCCGTGAACATCCGTGACGATGAGGGTCCAGGTGCCGCTTTCGGCGGCATAGACCTCAAGAATGGCGTTCTGGTTGATCAGTCCGACTGCCGTGAGCTTTTCGGCGAAGTTCTTGTCCAGGAAATTGACGATTTCGGGTCGGCCTGCGCAACTGCGCATCATCTGCGATGCTGCCGAATGCGGATGCGCGATCACCAATATCGGCAATATGACGGCCAGCAGGCCGTAGATCATACCGCGTGTCATGACGCACCTCCTTTCGCCGGGAACCCGGCAGAAGAGGAGATTGTCGCTGACCTGTTCTGCCGTTCACCGGCATTCCATGGCCATTCCGTTGCGAAGCGCGGCGCTTCGACGGCGCCATGTTTGAATTATAGCGCGAAATCCTATTGGGCGCCATCTTTTGCCCGAGCCGTGGGAGGGAATCGCGGCAACTACCGTGCGGCGCGGGCGACCCAGGACGGAATGAGCTCGCTCGCCAGCCGCCGCGGTTTCTGGCCCTTGACGAATTCGGCAAGCCGCATGCCGCTTTTGGCGGTGGCGAGTGCCAGCTTTTTCGGCACCAGGAAACCGAGTTCCAGCGGCGGTACGGCCCGGCCGACACGCTGGAAGAACGGGCGACGATAGCCCCTCGACGCAGTGAAGCGCGCCGGCAGCTTGTTCAGCGCCACATATTCGGCGATCTCATCGATCCAGCCCGCCTGCGGTCTGGCGCCCGGCTCGACGAAGAGCAGCCATTCGCCGCGCGCCGAGCGGACGATGTCCTTGATATCCCATTGCGAATGGAAGCGGCAGCCGGCAGCGTCGGCCACCCGTGAGGTGCCGTCGCGAGAGCCGTGATCGAGCACGATCACATCGCTCACCAGCCCCTCCACTGCGCCTGCCACCAAGACCGATAAAGTCTGCGCCAGTTCAGATTCCTGATCCTGACATTCGAGAACAACCGTCAACATTGACTGTTTATAATGCGCCGCACAAATTTTTGCCAGCGCCGTTTTCCTCATTTTGTTCTTGCATTGTTCTCATTTTGCCGATAGGAATTTAATCAGCAAAACGGGCGGAGGCGATGGCTTTCCGCCACGGGAGAATCCGATGAGAGAGCAGTCCCTGGCAGGGCAGGCCGCATTCGCGCCTGCCAATACGGCAGATATTGCCGATGCGATGATCGTTTCCTCGGGTCTAAGGGTCGAGGTCGATCGGCGGCGCGGGCGTGGGGCGGGATTGAACCCGACGGGGCGGTTCGAAGCGCTGCAGCGGGAGACCTTCGACGATGGCTGGCAGACATGGGAAGAACTGCCGCCGTTCAAGACGGAAGTGCAGGTCGAGAAGCCGCGCACGGCCATCACCCGCAACGAATCGCCGGATATTTCCTTCGACCGTTCGATCAATCCCTATCGCGGCTGCGAACATGGCTGCATCTATTGTTTCGCCCGGCCGACGCATGCCTATATGGGGCTTTCCGCAGGGCTCGATTTCGAGACGAAGCTGTTTGCCAAGCCCGATGCGGCAAAGTTGCTGGAGCGGGAGCTCGCCAAACCCGGCTACAAGGTGCGGGTGATCGCCATCGGCACCAATACCGACCCCTATCAGCCGATCGAAAAGGAATGGCGCATCATGCGCGGCATCCTCGAGGTCTTGAACAAGGCAAACCATCCAGTCTCGATCGTCACCAAATCGGCGATGATCCTGCGTGATCTCGACATTCTGCGGGAGATGGCAAGCAAGAACCTGGTGCGCGTCGGCATCTCCGTGACCACGCTGGATCGCAAGCTTGCCCGGACGATGGAGCCGCGGGCCGCAACACCGCCGCGGCGGCTGGAGACGATCCACACCCTTGCCGAAGCCGGCATCCAGACGGCTGTGATGGCCGCCCCGCTGATCCCGGCGCTGAACGATCACGAGCTGGAGCGCATTCTCGAATCGGCCAAGGCTGCCGGCGCCGCCGAGGCGAGCTATGTCATCCTTAGGCTGCCGCTCGAGGTCAGCCCGCTGTTTCGTGATTGGCTGCTGCAACATTACCCCGATCGTTACCGGCATGTGATGTCGCTGGTGCGCTCGATGCGCGGCGGCAAGGATTACGATGCCGAATTCGGCAAGCGCATGAAGGGCGCCGGTCCCTATGCCTGGCAGATCGCCAGGCGATTTGAGATGGCAGCCCGGCGTTTCGGCCTGACGCGACGCAGCGTGCCGCTGCGCGACGACCTGTTCGTGCCGCCCGACGGCAGCGGCGTCCAGCTGTCGCTTCTTTGACCTTTTGTTTTACGCAGTTCAGGCAAACCGCTTCGCGCTTTGCCGGGAACTGCTCTCTGGCCTTTACGCAATTCCGAACGGAAAACCGCTTCGCACTTTTCCTGGAATTGCTTGTAGCTTGCGCATCGGCTTCTCGATAGAACCGCCCTGTCTTCGAGCCCCGAGCGCAGTTCCCGCGGATGGCCTTGACCGCCACCATCCGCCGGACCGGTCCCCGGCCGCCGCCCTGATCCGGGGACTTGCGGGAAATCGGGTTGGCGTGCGAGGTTCAGCCGCATGAAACCTCGCACGCCACCCGATTCTCCCCTGCTTTTCGACACGGTTCCGCTCGTGCCGGATTTCAAACTCGAGCTCAAAGCCCGCAGGGCCGGCCACTGGCCGGTTGCCGGCGCCGACGAGGCAGGCCGCGGGCCGCTGGCCGGGCCCGTGGTCGCCGCTGCCGTCATCCTCGATCCCAAACGCATCCCCGAGGGTCTGAACGATTCCAAGCAGCTTTCGGCGCAACGGCGCGAGGAACTGTTCGCGCAGATTCTGGCGACCGCGACCGTCTCCATCGCCTCCTCCAGCTCGACGCGCATCGACGAGACCGATATCCGCAAGGCTAGCCTCGACGCCATGCGCCGCGCCATCTGCAGCCTCGCCATTCCGGCAAGCTACGTGCTGACCGACGGGCTCGACGTGCCGCCCGGCCTCGATTGCCCCGGACAGGCGGTGGTCAAGGGCGATGCCCGCTCGGTCTCGATCGCCGCGGCCTCGATCGTCGCCAAGGTGACGCGCGACCGGATGATGGCACGCGCGCATCATGTGTTTCCAGACTACGGCTTTGCCGCGCATGTGGGCTACGGCACCGCACAGCACCGCGCCGGCATCGAAAAACACGGCCCCTGCTCCCTGCACCGGATGAGCTTCCGGCCGTTGCGCAAGGTCGAGGATGGTCCCGAGATGGACGAGCTGATTTCCGAGTAGGAACGGAGAGGTCGCGGCATGGTCGTCCCTTCGCCCCGTTTACGGCGGTCCGAAGGATGGGTCGAGACCAGCGGCTCGCCCTCAGCACGAGGCCGAGTCGTCAACAAAAGAAAAGGCCGGGACATGCCCGGCCTTCGCTCTCAATCTTTCCGATACAGCTCAGTTGAGCCGCGTCTTGACCTGGCTCACGGCATTGCCGAAGAGCTCGGACTGGACCTTGGCATCGGCCTGCTTGGCAAGCACGGTTTCGGCGGCCGCGATTGCGAGATCGACGGCAGCGGAACGCACCGCCTTCATCGCCTCGGCCTCGGCCTGCTTGATCTTCTGCTCGGAAAGCGCCGTGCGGTTGGCGACGAATTCTTCCGTCTTCTTCTTCGCCTCAGTGGTCAGCATTTCGGCTTCGCGCTCAGCGGCGGCAACGATGTGGGCCGCTTCGGCTTCCGCTTCCTTGCGCTTGCGCTGGTATTCGGCGAGCAGGTGCTGGGCCTCTTCGCGCAGACGCTTGGCTTCGGCCAATTCGTTGCGGATCTGGTCGGCGCGGTCGTCGAGCGACCGTGCCATCATGCCCGGAACCTTCAGGTAAACGACCAGCGCCAGGAAGAGGACGAGGCCGACAAAGGCGAAGAAAGTCGCGTCAAAAGCAAATTCCATCGATCAAGCCTCCTTCTTGGCAGCTGCGACGGCAGCAGCGACATCGGCCTTGGCGACGGTGCCGCCGATCAACTGATCGACCACGGCAGCCGCGGTTTCCTCGGCAATGGTGCCGACGTCGGCGAAGGCCTTGGCCTTGATCTCGCCAATACGAACTTCGGCAGCCTTGATCTTTTCCGACAGGCTCGCCTCGACAGCGCGGCGATCCTCTTCGGCTTTGGCCTTGGCGGCGTCGCGTGCGGCAGAGCCGATCGCGTTGGACTTGGCGCGCGCAGCGGCCAGTTCACCTTCATAGGTCCGGACGGCGGCGTCGGCTTCCGCCTTCAGGCGGCCAGCTTCTTCCAGATCCTGGGAAATGCGCGTGTGACGCTGATCGAGGATGGCCCCGATGCGCGGCGCGATGACCTTTTGCATGAGCAAATAGAAGACGCCGAACGTGATCACCAGCCAGAGCAGCTGGGATGCGAAGGTCGTCGAATCGAAAGGCGGGAAAGGGCCGCGGGCGTGTTCGCCTTCGGCAACACCAGTCTCGGTATGGACCTCGCCTGCGGCCGGAGCGGCATGCGCATCCGTACCCGTCGCTGCCGCCGGTGCTTCCTCAGCGTAAGCCGGGGTCACAAAAAACATGCTCACCTCCAGGTGGACTGCAAATGCAAAGGATCACGGCTTGCGGTCGCAGGCCGTGATCCATCTATTCGCCGATATCAGACGGCGAAGAGGAGGAGGAGAGCGACGAGCAGCGAGAAGATGCCCAGAGCTTCCGTAACGGCGAAGCCGAATACCAGACGGCCGAACTGGCTGTCAGCGGCAGACGGATTGCGCAGTGCGCCGGAGAGGTAGCTGCCGAAGATATTGCCGAGGCCGAGAGCCGTACCGGCCATACCAAAGCAAGCCAGGCCTGCACCGATGTACTTTGCTGCTTCCGCTTCCATGTTGAACTCCTTTGAAATGGTTGTTGCGGCGAATGACTGACGCCCTTTGACGTCGATGTCGTTATCCTTAGTGCCCGCCCGGATGGATTGCGTCGTTGAGGTACATGCAAGTCAGTACCGCAAAGACGTAAGCCTGGAGGAAGGCGACGAGGAACTCGAGACCGGTCAGGGCGACGGTCATGATGAGGGGAAGAACGGCTCCGCCGACACCGACAGCACCGAGGGCTCCAAGCGAGGCGACGAAGCCTGCGAACACCTTCAGCGTGATGTGACCGGCGAGCATGTTCGCAAAAAGACGAACAGAGAGTGAAATCGGACGGGACAGGAACGAAATGATTTCGATCGTGACAACAAGCGGCAGCAGAACGCCCGGCACGCCCGACGGCACGAAGACATTCAGGAAGTGGAAGCCGTGCTTATAGAAGCCGTAGACGAGCACCGTGCCGATAACCAGGAGCGCGAGCGCGAAGGTGACGATGATCTGGCTAGTGACCGTGAAGAAATACGGGAACATGCCGAGCAGGTTCGCCGTCAGGACGAAGGTGAAGAGCGAAAAGACCAGCGGGAAGAACTTCATTCCCTGCTTGCCCGCGCCTTCCTTCAGCATGTTGGCGATGAACTCATAGGACATTTCCGCGACCGACTGCGAGCGGCCCGGCACGATGGCGCGGTTCGAGGTCGCGAAGTAGAGGAAGCCTACGGCAACGGCAGCAGAAGCGGCCATGAAGAGCGATGCATTGGTGAACGAAAAATCAATTCCGCCGATTTCGATCGGCACAATCTTCTGGATCAGGAACTGATGAGTCGGATCGTTAGACACCGCTTGTTCTCTCTCTTTGGCCCGCAGAACGCGGGGTCATTGCACTGGACCGGAACCGGTCCTTATTTCTTGTCGCCCTTGTCGTCCAGGGGATGGGCCACCACCCCCGCAGAACGCAGCACGTTCAGAACGCCGGCACAAAATCCGAGAAGCAGAAGAACAATCAAACCCCAAGGCGCCGTGCCAACAAAACGGTCGAGGAGATAGCCAAGCAGAGCACCGACGACGATTGCGGAAATGAACTCGCTGGAAAGCTTCATCGCCTGGGCATAACCTTTGCGGCTTACCTCGGCGCGGGCTTCCCTAGCCTCGTCTTCTCCCGTCTCGACGCCCTTGGTCGCGAGTTTCGCTCCCAATTGCGCACGGCGCTTTTCAAGACTTTCCTCGCGGTCGTCCGCCATGGATCTCTCCTCGTCTGCCCGTCGCCCGCACTCCCGCTACCCCGGTCATTCGGACCCCGGACACGAAGGTTGAGACCCTTCCGGCCCGTTCTGAAGTCGCGCGCAACATAGTTTTAGGGATTGGTATAGTCAAGGCGTAGACAGCTTCTGTCCAGCGAGAAAATAAATTCGTCAAATCAAAGAGATAGGCCAATTTAAGGCCAATCGCTTAAATTCGATGGAAAGAATCCGCTTTAAAGCCCCGCAAATCGCCTTGCCCAGGCGATTTATCTCAGCTCCAGCCGCCGCCATAGGTGCGATAGAAGACATGAAGACCGATGCGACCGACCTTTTCCATGGTCCTTGCCCATTTCGGCCTGACATAGACGGCATGGTAGTGCGTCGCCGAGCCCACTTGCGGCAGCCAGATCTTGCCTGCCGTCACCGCCATCGCCACATCGCGGGCGACTCGCCAATGATATTCCGAGTTCACCCTGTCCTTGATGGCGTCGCAGGCGAAGGAAAACTGGCAGCGGTTGCGCCAATCCTCGTTCTGATAGACGACGCCGCAGATGGTCTTGGGATAGGAAGGATTGCGGACGCGGTTGAGGATGACCTGGGCGACGGCCGCCTGGCCCTTCACCGATTCCCCCCGCGCCTCGAAATAGATGCCGGAGGCAAGGCATTGCTGTTCGCGGGCGGAAAAGACGCTCGGCGCCAGCACGCTTGCGGCCCAGGCATGATCGCGCGGGCCAATCTCCGGAACGAAGCGGCCGCTATCCTTCTCGGTCAGGATGGAATCGAACGGCGACTGGCGGGAATAGTCGGGTGCAGGCGGTGCATAGGCGGTGGCGAGCACATCGGCCTTGTTGCTGGTGACGAGGCTTGCGAGCATTGCCGGCACGCCATTGTCGGTCACGACAGGCTGCTTCTTATAGAAAGAAGTGGCGATCTCGATTTCCTTGCCCTGGATCTTCGGCTTGACGAAGGCAGACCTGTCCTTGAGGTCGAAGCTCGGGGTGAAGAGCATCCTGGTGCGCTCGAGAATGGAGCCGGCGGAAAAGTCCTTCGGCGGCTGCATCTTCTCGACGGCAACGACACGGCCCTTCTTGGTGGAGCGGTTGACGCGATCTTCGTCCGGCGTGTCCTCGTGACCCTTGTCTTTGGCGGTAAAGGCGACCTTGCGACCATCGGGCAGCACCATGCCGGCGCCGGCGGAAATCGAACCGGTCACCATCGGCTCGGCGAAAGCGAGTTCGGCCTGGTGGATGGAGCCGGCCGGCGAATTGGTCAGCACCATGCGCCAGTTCTCGCCTTGATGATCGAGGCCGGCCAGCATGGCGGCGAGATCGGCATGGGATGCGACGCTCGGGAAAATCAGCCAGCCGGCAAGACCGAAGATGACCGGAGACACCCAGTTCTCGGGAAAAAGACGCAGCTTGCTACGGGAAGGGCTCTTTCGACGCAACACGAACTCCGGGCATGGAACGCGGGAACATTCCATTAAAAATCCCGCATTAACCTTGACGTCCGGTTAACGGACCGTGCCGGAATGTGACTGTGAGCACGTTTGGATGTTCTAATGTGTTGGAAAGGTCCCCTCCCCACAAGGGCGGGGGACTAGCCCAGCATCACCGCTTTGCCCGCCATCATCTCGTCGTTTGCCGAGCTGGAGTTTTGGGAGATGCGGAGCAACAGGTTAAGCCCCTCCCCCTCGTGAGGCGGGGTCTTTGCCCCCCGTGTCAAATAATGACGTGCGAGCCCAGTTCCACCACGCGGTTGGCCGGCAGGCGGAAGTAGTCCGAGGGGTTGGCGGCGGCATTGGCGAGCGCGATGTAGAGCCGGTCCTGCCAGTAGGGCATGCCCGACTTGGCGTCCGGCACCAGCTTGCGGCGGCCGAGATAGAAGGAGGTCGACATGATGTCGAACTTCAGCCCGGTCTTGCGCAGCGTCGCCAAGGCCTGCGAGACGTTCTGCGATTCCATGAAGCCGAAGAGCAGTTCGACGCGGGAGAAGCGCGGAGAAATCTGCTCGACCTTATAGCGGTCCTGGCTCGGCACACGCGGCTTGTTGACGGTGCGGATCGTCAGGATGACGTTGCGGTCGTGAAGCACATGATTGTGCTTGAGATTGTGCAGCAGGGCGGCGGGGGCTGATTCCGGATCGCTGGTCAGGAAGATCGCGGTGCCCGGCACCTGGGCCGGCGAATGTTCGCTCTTGCGCTCGATCGAGCTGACGAAGGAGGCAAGCGGGATATCGGTGTGGCGGGTCTTTTCCATCAGGATCGCGGTGCCGCGGCGCCAGGTCCACATGACGACGGTAAAGGCGGTGGCGATCATGATCGGGATGTAGCCGCCGTCATGGATCTTCAAGAGGTTGGCGCCGAGGAAGATCAATTCGAGCACGACCAGCGGCGCGAGCGCGATCACCGCAACCGGCAGCGACCAGTTCCAGCGGGCGCGGACGAATTCGAAGGCCATGATCGAGGTCACGACCATGGCGCCGGTAACGGAGATGCCGTAGGCGGTCGCCAGCGCGTCCGACGTCTTGAAACTCAGGACCAGGAAGATGACGCCGATGAACAGCACGGCATTGACCGAAGGCACGAAGATCTGCCCGGTATTGGTTTCCGAGGTGAAGAGAATTTCCATGCGCGGCAGAAAGCCGAGGTTGATGCCCTGGCGCACCATCGAGAAAGCGCCTGTGATGACCGCCTGGCTGGCGATGATCGTCGCGGCGGTCGCCAGGATGACGACCGGCAACAGCGCCCATTTCGGGTACATCAGGTAGAAGGGATCGGACATCGTCGCCGGATTGCCGAGAACGAGCGCCCCCTGCCCGAGATAATTCAGCGTCAGCGCCGGGAAGACCAGCAGGAACCAGGCCCACTGGATCGGGCGGCGGCCGAAATGGCCGAGATCGGCATAGAGCGCCTCGGCGCCTGTCACCGTCAGGAAGACGGCGCCGAGCACGACGACGCCGTAGAAGCCTTCATGCAGCAGGAAGCTGACGGCATAATAGGGATTGAAGGCGGCAAGGATGCCGTAATCATCCGAGATATGGGAAATGCCGGCGGCAGCCATGACGAGGAACCAGACGGCGGTAATCGGCCCGAAGAACCTGGCGACCGCGCCGGTGCCGCGCGATTGCACGACGAAGAGCAGCGCCAGGATCACCACCGAGATCGGCACGATATATTCCGCAAGGCTGGGGGTGACGAGCTTCAGGCCCTCGACGGCCGACAGCACGGACAGAGCCGGCGTGATCATCGCATCGCCGAGGAAGAGGGCAGCCCCCATCAGGCCGAGCAGCATCAGGATGGCGGTATGGCCGTTGGCGGTCTTCATCAGAAGGGCGAGCAGCGACAGCGTGCCGCCCTCGCCGTCATTGTCGGCGCGCAGCAGGAAGAGCACATATTTGATGGTGACGATGATCGTCAGCGCCCAGATCATTAGCGAAATCAGGCTGATGACCTCGAAACGGGTGACGCCGTCATGGGCCACCGGCTTCAGCGCCTCACGAAAGGCATAGAGCGGACTGGTGCCGATATCGCCGTAGACGACGCCGACGGAACCCAGCGCCAGATAGAACAGCTTTCGCGGCGTCATATGGGATTCGTTCGGATGGCTCTCTTCGGACATGAAGTTGCAACAGGCTCCTCAGAGCCAGCCTTTCCAGCGGAAAAAGAAAAAGGGGATGACGGCTGAGATCACCATCAGGGCCAGCGAATAGGGATAACCCGCGACCCAGGTCAGCTCCGGCATGACCTGAAAATTCATGCCATAGATGGAGGCGACCAATGTCGGCGGCAAGAACACCACCGAGGCAATCGAGAAAATCTTGATGATCGAGTTCTGCTCGATGTTGATCAGCCCGAGCGAGGCGTCGAGCAGGAAAGTGATGTTGGCGGCGACGAAGGAAGCATGCTCCGATAGCGACTGGATATCGCGCGAAACGGTGCGGCAGAGCTCCTTTGTCTCGCGATCCTGCTGGATTGCCGGGATCGTGTGAAAGAAGGTCAGCAGGCGGGACAGCGAACCGAGGCTGTCGCGCACCTTGCTGATCATCCGGTGATGGCCGGCGATATCCCTGAGCTTCTCCTCGAGATAGTTCGAAGGTTTGCGCACCTTCCTTGCCCGATCACCGAAGACATGCATCGACAGGATGTCGATGCGCGAGACGGAGATCTCGAGGATCTCGGCGGTGCGGTCGACGATCGTCTCCAGGAGCTTGGCGAGAAGGGCAGCGCCACTGCGCCAGTTTTCCGGCAGCCGGTGAAGGGCGGCAATGAACAGCGCAAAGGATTTGGGATGGGCGTAACGGATGGTGACCAGGCGGTTTCCGGCCAGGATGAAGGCGACATCGGTCAGCGTCGGCGCGTCGGTATCAGCCTTCCAGAGCAGCGAAGCGGTCATGAAGACGGCGTCGTTTTCGACATAGAGCCGGGCGGAAGGCTCGATATCCTTGAGATCGTCGCGGGTCGGGACCTCGATGCCGAGAATCTTCTCGACATAGAGCTCCTCGTCGCGGGTCGGCTCGATCATGTCGATCCACACGACATCCTCGGGAAAGGATGCGGCATGCGACAGATCGCGGATCTCGACCGACCTGCAATTGGAACAGTAAGCGGTGATCACCGGCAGCCTCTCCGATGCTCACGGCGCTTCGCGGCCAATGCACTTTTCATCGAAAGCCTTTCCATGCGATCGCCAGCGCGGCAACGCGACGGTCGCTTGTCCTCGGTCGAAGCGGAAGCGGATCAAGAAAGTTCATACGACTCCGGCTGCATCCGACCTCAAAGGCCGGCATGCGCATTGTGCTCCACCGCATCGCAGTTACCAATCCTTCGATCGACAAGACAACTCCGAACTCGCAGGCGGGCCACATCCTTCGGAATGAAGACGGCCGTCATTGAGCATCTGCAGCAAACGCCATCATGGCGCCGCGGCATATGAAGCAAAGCCATGAAATAATCAAGACATCTTCCGTGAAGCGCGGCTTTTCACCACGTTTCACCCACAATTTGGGGTATTCGCGACGGTGATTCGGCACCCGAAAGCGCATCGCATCGAATTTAAATCATGCAATGCTTTATTCGAAGACGATCGCCGGCGCCGGGCGCTGCGGCTGGCCGCCGAGCTGCTCCCAGACCTTGGCGGCGATGCCGCGATAGATGCCGGCGACGACGCCGTTCGGCTCGGAGGCGACGAGCGGCGTGCCGGCGTCGGAGGTCTCGCGGATGTTCATCGTCAACGGCACTTCACCGAGGAAGGGCACGCCGATGCGTTCGGCCTCCTTGCGGGCGCCGCCATGGCCGAAGATGTCGTAGCGGGTGCCGGTGTCCGGGGCGATAAAATAGCTCATATTCTCGACGATGCCGAGCACCGGCACTTCGACCTTGCGGAACATGTTGAGGCCCTTGCGGGCATCGATCAGCGCGAGATCCTGCGGCGTCGAGACGATGACGGCGCCGGCAAGCGGCACCTGCTGGGCCATGGTCAGCTGCGCGTCGCCGGTGCCGGGCGGCATGTCGACGACGAGCACGTCGAGCTCACCCCAGGCGACTTCACGCAGCATCTGCAGCAGCGCCGACTGGACCATCGGCCCGCGCCAGATCATCGCCGTCTCCTCGTCGACGAGGAAGCCCATCGACATGACCTTGAGGCCATAATTCTCCATCGGATTGATGATGCGGCCGTCGATCTGTGTCGGGCGGCCGGATATCTTCAAGAGCCGCGGCATCGAGGGACCATAGATGTCGGCATCGAGAATGCCGACGCGAAGACCGTTGGCCAGCAGCCCGAGCGCCAGGTTGACGGCGGTGGTCGACTTGCCGACCCCACCCTTGCCCGAGGCGACGGCGATGATGGCGCCGATGCCCGGCACACCGATCTTGCCGGCGCGCGGCGGCTGTTGCGGCGCATGCGCATGGTGATCGTGGCCAGCATGACCGTGCGGCGGGTTGGGCGCAGGGCGGGCAGCGGGAGCAGCGGTGGCCGCCTTCTTGTCCGCGGTCAGGGCGACGAGGGCGCCCTTGACGCCGGGCATTTCCTTGATGACGCGCTCGGCGGCGAGCCGCATCGGCTCCAGCTCCTGGGCGCGATCGGCCGGAACGGTGATGGAGAAATAAACCTTGCCGTCGGAGATGAAGACGTCGGAGACCATGCCGAGCTCGACAATATCGTGCTCGAGATCCGGTCCGCGCACGGTCTTCAGCGTTTCGAGAACCTGTTCCTTGGTGACGTCGGTCATTCCACCCTCATTGCTGCTTCTTGCAGACGGCAGCGCCGCACGTCTTTCAAGACGCGCAAGGAACGCTGTCGCACTTTGAATTGCATGATGTCAGCCTAAATCCATGCCGATTTAAGGCTGACATCATGCAGTAGAGATAGTGGAGACGGAGGCCTTCGCCAAACAAAATCATCGGGAGGACAATCGATGGCCGGCGCGCCCAAAGGGGCCGGAGAATTGTCAATCCGTTGCGGCCATCAAGTCCGCCGGGCTTTCGCCCTGATGGCCGCAACGGTCTCCCCGAGAACCGGCGCAATGCGGGGCGAACTAGAGCAAGCCGGAAAAAAGGCCAGCAAAAAATGCCGAAGACAGGCCAGGTCACCAGCAGCTGCGAAAGAAGCGGTGCCAAAACGCAACAACCGCCGCCGACACCGAAGGGCCGGGAGAAAGCGGCATCGGCGTCGGGCAGCGGTGTGTCGGCCGCGCCATTTCCTGGCGCTGGCTCAGTCCCCTCTGGACCTTTGACAAAAGAGAAGCAGAAAGCGTGCCAGATCCAAAATCGGCGAAAAGCAGCGCCAAAGCGCCTGCGGCAGGCGCTCAACGGGATAGATATGCCTAAGCGCTGGGCGGCTGCGAAAGCACGTGGTTGTTTTTTGCAACTTATTTGATCAGGCCGATGCGCAGCGCCTTGGCGACCGCCTGGGTGCGATTAACAGTGTCGAGCTTCTTGGTGGCGCGGTTGAGGTAGTGATTGACCGTGTGCTCGGACAGCGTGAGGATTTCGGCGATTTCGGCGCTGGTCTTGCCGGCCGCCGTCCAGTTGAGGCAATCGATCTCGCGGTCGGTCAGCGTGTCGGTGATGCGCGTATCGAGGTTGCGGATCTCGGCGAGCCTGTCGAAGACATGGATGGCGATATAGCAGAGTTCGCGCATCTCGGCCGGGCTGAAGGGTTCGCGGTCGCCGGCGAAAGAGACGGCGCCGCGCAGGCCGGAGGGCTCATGCGTCGGAAAATAGGCGCCGCGCATCATCTTGAAACGCTCGAACAGGGAGACGACGAGGATGGACTTGCCGTCGTCCCGCGACCAGTTCTGGCGCGACATGTCGTAGAAGAAGGGTCGCGCCGATGTTCTCAAGCGCCTCAGAACCGGGCTGTTCACCATCAGGCCTTCCTGGTCGTAAAGCGCCAGAAGCTCGGCCGGCCAACTGGTGATGACCGTGCTGCCCTGAAGATCGAAGGAAGTGACGGGCGGCAGGTTGAGAACCATGAAGGCCCGGCTGCGATAGGCTTCGGTCACACGCTTCATGAAACGGAAAATATCGAACTGGGTCTTCAGTCCGGCTATTTCCTGAACATGATCGTCTTCTTCCGGGGATGCTTGCGACAAGGGTGCCATCACATTTCTTCATCTTCGGCACAGCGGCCGGCAAACCGTTTGCGAAACCTGCCCGCCATGGGTGTTTCGATTGCATAGGGAATGATGATCGCTTGGGATCACATGGGATCGGCTTTGGCGTTTAGCGTTCGGCCGTTGAATGGTTGTAGATTTCGCTGACCGTTCTAGTTGTGGTGATTCGCCAGCAAATCTCAATATCGCACTCACCATAAGCATGCTCTGCAATCGCGTCCAGCGGCGGGCGGACTGCGATTTTTTCCGTCAGCGGCGCGGCCCCAGACGGACGCGCATGCCTTCCATGATCCTCCCAGCTGCCAGCTGAACCGGAACGGCCCATTGGCGCAGAAGTTCCATCGACAGGCGATAGGCCGGGCCGGTGATCGAAACGCCCCCAATAAAAGTCCGATCCTCCGACCAGACGGGTGCGGCAACGCAACGGATGCCGGCCTCGTGCTCCTCACGGTCGAAGGCAAAGCCCTGATCGGCAATTTCGCGGATTTCTTCCAGCAGCGTTTCGGCCGAGACATGGGTCGAGGCGGTAAAGCTGGTGAAGCTCAGGCCGGCGACGAGATCGCCGAGGCTCTCGGCCGGGAGCAGCGACAGGGCCGCCTTGCCGACGCCGGTGCAATAACAGGGCGAGGCATTGCCGATCTGCGAATACATGCGCACCGGCTGCCGGCCTTCGACCTTGTCGAGATAGATGATCGACTGGCCTCTCAGAACGCCGAGATGCACCGTCTCGCCGGTCGCCTGCTGCAGATCGGCGAGGTGCGGCTCGGCAATCAGGCGAAATTCGTTGCGCGCCCAGCTGCGCGCGGCGAAATCGAGCAGGCGCAGGCCCGGCGCATAACGGCCGTCGCCATCGAGTTCGAGCAGGCCTTCCTCCACCAGGTGACTCAGTTGGCGATGCAGCGTGCCGCGCGGCTGGCCGGCAAGAGCCAGGATATCGGTGAAACGCAGCGGCGCATCGGCATGGGTGACGAGATCGAGCAGAACCATCAGTTTGCCGAGCGTGCCGGTTTCGCGTGACTGTGCTGGCCCGTCGCCGTTTGAATTCATCGCCTCACTCACCCTTGACAGAAAGGCCAGTGTAATTCGATAATTCCATATAGTCAAATTAAGTTCCAGATAATGGAACAATGATAAAATTGGGAGGCGCCGCTGACGATGACAGTGACCATGATGCCAACAGCACAATTTCCCGAGTTCAAGGACCGAGCCGTGCTCGTGACCGGCGGCGGATCGGGCATCGGCGCTGCGATCGTCGAAGGTTTCGCGCGCCAGGGCGCCAAGGTGTCGTTCATCGATATCGCCGAGACCGCAGGCCGCGAGCTCGCCGAAAGGCTGTCGCGCGAGACGGCGCATCCGGTTTCCTTTCACCATGCCGACCTGCGCGATATCGAGGCGATCCGGAGCACGGTCGATACCGTCATTGCGCGGTCCGGACCGATCCGCGTGCTGGTCAACAATGCCGCCTGGGACGACCGCCATGAATTCGACGCGGTGACCGAGGTCTATTGGGACAACAACCAGGCAGTGAACCTCAGGCATGTGTTCTTTACCTCGCAGGCAGTCGTGCCGTCGATGCGGACGGCCGGCGGCGGGGCGATCATCAATATGTCGTCGATCGCCTTCAAGCTGAACATGGGCGGCTTTCCCGCCTATGCGGCGGCGAAGGCTGCGGTCGTCGGGCTGACGAAGAGCATGGCGGGCAGGCTCGGGCCGGAGAATATCCGCGTCAACTGCATCCTGCCCGGCATGGTCGTCACCGAGCGGCAGATGCAGCTCTGGCTCACCGAGGAGAGCATTGCGAGTTCGGTCGAGGACCAGTGCCTGAAAGTCGCACTCAAGCCCGATGCGATCGTCGGCCCCTGCCTGTTTCTTGCATCCGACTGCGCGGCGGCGATGACCGCCCAGTCCCTGATTGTCGATGGAGGCGTTCTGTAATGGCAAATCCCGCTTATGTCGCGGTGGACTGGGGCACCAGCAGCTTCCGGCTCTGGCTGATCGACCGGGACGGCACCGTCCTTGCCGAACGCCGCAGCGGCGAAGGGATGACGAGCGCCGCAAAGACCGGCTTTTCCACCGTGCTTGCCAGCCATCTCGCTGCCATCGAAGCGCCGGAAAACCTGCCGGTGATCGTCTGCGGCATGGCCGGCGCCAGGCAAGGTTGGGTCGAGGCCGGTTATATCGACGTGCCGACGCCGCTCGCCGCGATCCTCACCGGGGCGGTCTCCGTGCCCGGCGAAAGCCGCGACATCCGCATCCTGCCGGGCCTTGCCCAGCGGGATATCGCCACACCCGACGTCATGCGCGGCGAGGAAACCCAGCTGCTCGGCGCGCTCGGCCGCGCAAGCTCCGGAGCGCAGGCGGTCTGCATGCCCGGCACGCATTCGAAATGGGTGCATGTGACGGACGGCAAAGTTACCGGCTTTTCGACCTTCATGACCGGCGAGCTTTTCGACGTCATCAGCAAACACACGATCCTGTCGCATGCGGTTGCGGGGGCGGAAGAGCAGCCGGCGGATGCGGCGGCCTTCGAGGCGGCGGTCTCGGCGGCTTTCGCGCGCCCGGCCCTTGCCTCCAATCTGCTGTTCACGGCCCGCTCGGGCCAGCTCCTGCACGGCATTTCAGCCGCTGCCGCGCAAGCCCGGCTTTCCGGCACGCTGATCGGCCTCGAAATCGCCGGGGCACTGCAGGATGCGGCCAACTCAGACATCACCCTCGTTGCCTCCGGGCGCCTGCAGGCGCTCTATGAACAGGCTTTCAAAACCCTCTCCCTTGCCTTCACCGCCATCGACGCCGACGCCGCCGTGCGCCGCGGGCTTTCGGCTGCCGCCGAAGCCATCTGGCCGAATTGAGAAAGCTGACACAATGACCCGTATCCCCTTCCCCGACATGAAGCGTCCGCTGATCGCCATCCTTCGCGGCATCAGGCCTGAAGAGACCGAAAGCGTCGTCGGCGCCTTGATCGAAAACGGCCTGACGGCGATCGAGATCCCACTCAACTCGCCCGAACCGTTCAAATCCATCGAGATCGCCGCGAAGATGGCGCCGGCAGACGTGCTGATCGGCGCCGGCACTGTGCTGACGGTCGAGGCGGTCGACAGCCTGCATGCTGCCGGCGGCAAACTGCTCGTCACGCCGAATGTCGAGCCTGAGGTAATCATCCGGGCGCGCGGATACGGCATGGTGACGATGCCGGGTGTCTTTACCCCGACCGAGGCGCTGGCGGCAGCACGCGCCGGCGCCACCGGTCTCAAATTCTTTCCGGCAAGCGTGCTTGGTCCTTCCGGCATCACGGCGATCCGGGCCATCCTGCCGCCGGAACTCACGATTGCCGCCGTCGGCGGCGTATCGGACAAGAACTTCGGCGATTATACCAAGGCCGGCATCTTCGCCTTCGGCCTCGGCACCAGCATCTACAAACCCGGAATGACCGCGTCAGAGGTTGCCGAGCGCGCCAAGGCGACCATTTACGCCTATGATGCAGCCATTGGGAGCGTGAGCGTATGACCGATATTTATGAGTTCGAGGGCAAAACCCTTTGCAACACCAATTCCGTCCTCGGCGAAGGCCCGACCTATGATCCGGACAGCAATACCGTCTGGTGGTTCAACATCCTGGGCAAGGAACTGCATGAGCTCAATCTTTCGACAGGCGCGAAAAAGGTGCATCCGCTGCCTGTGATGGCGAGCGTACTTGCCCGCATCGACGCCGGACGGCAGCTGATCGCGACGGAGGAAGGGCTTTTCGTGCGCGACGTGGCCAGCGGCAACCTCACCTTCTACGCCGCGCTCGAAAACGACAGGCCGGAAAACCGTTCGAACGACGGCCGCACCCATCCTTCCGGTGCACTCTGGATCGGCACGATGAGCAAGCGGGCGGAAAACCAGGCCGGCGCCATCTATCATGTCGCCAGCGGCAAGGTGACGAAGATCTTCAACGGCATCAGCATCCCGAATTCGATCTGCTTCTCGCCGGACGGCACGGTCGGCTATTATACGGATTCCCGCATCAACCGGCTGATGCGGGTCATGGTCGATCCGCAGACCGGCCTGCCCTCGGGCGAACCGATCGTGCTCGTCGACAGCATGAACGAGCCCGGCGACATCGACGGCTCGGTGGTCGATGCCGATGGTTATATCTGGAATGCACGCTGGGGTGCGGGGGTCGTCGACCGCTACAATCCCGATGGCCTGCGCATCTCCCGCTACAAGGTTCCTGCCGTCCAGCCCTCCTGCCCCGCCTTCATCGGCGTCAATGCCGACCGGCTGGCGGTCACCACCGCCTGGGAAGGGCTGGATGAAAATGCCCGTTCGGCCCAGCCGAGCGCCGGCGCGCTTCTGGAACTCGGCATCGAGGTCAAAGGCGCGTTCGATCCCGTCTATGTGATCTAAATCCGGCTTTGCCAACGACCCTCAAGGGCGCCCTCGGACCGGGGCGCTCTTTCTCGTTTCTGCAGCGGTTTTTCGATAAATGTTCCGTGAGAATCGAGAAATTTTCCGTGTTTTCAACCGGAACCAATCGGCCCACCAGTCATTTTCCCTTCGAACCGGCGCGGCAATCACACAGATATTGCCGGGTCAGCGATCACTCTAGGGAACTGAAGGTAGGTTCGAAATGACACGCAAACTCTTGACGACCGTTGCCGCTGGCGCGCTGTTTGCCACGGCTTTCGCACCGGCGGCATTCTCACAGACGGCCCCGCAGCCGGCGGATCCCGCCGCTCCGACCCAAGCGGCGCCTGCCGATCCGGCAGCCCCGAAGCCGCCGATCACTCCTGACGTCACCAAGCCCGCAGGCGATGCCGCACAGGCTCCCGCCCCGGCCGCGACGACAGACACGGCTCAGGCCGGCTATATCACCGAACAGGCTCCGGATCAGATCAGCGCCAATACCTATATCGGCCAGTCGGTCTATAACGGCAACAATGAAAGTATCGGCAGCGTCAACGACCTGATCATGAAGAAGGATGGCGGCTTGGTTGCCGCGATCGTCGGCGTCGGCGGCTTCCTCGGTATCGGCGAAAAGAACGTCGCCGTGCCGATGGACAAGATCACCGTCGCCCAGAACACCCAGGACGGCAGCGTCAAGCTGACGACAAGCGAAACGGCTGAATCGCTGAAGGCCGCACCTGAGTTCAAGACGCTGGCCATGCAGTCGGCTGAAAAGGCACCGGCCACCGGTACCGCCCTGCCGACCGACGCCACGTCGACAGGCTCGACCACGGCCAAGTAGACCGGGGTCAACTAAACCACGCGCGGTAGTATAGCGCAGGCGATGGCGCTCCTAGGGGCGCCATCGCTTTATGCGCTGACCCGCTCCGCTATGGTCGGATCGTAATAGTTCTCGTGCAGGAAGCGCAGCGTGGCGATCCCGTCGGCCGGACGGCCGAAGTGATAGCCCTGGCCCATGCCGCAGCCGAGCGTGCGCAACTTTACCGCCTCGGCATAATCCTCGATGCCTTCCGCGACGACCTCCAGCTCCAGACCCTCGCACATGGTCAAGATCGCCTTGATGATATGTTCGGAGGCGCGATCGGAATTGATGCGTGAGACGAAGGCCCGGTCGATCTTGATCTTGTCGAAGATGAAGTCGCGCAGGCGCCCGAGGCTCGACTGGCCGGTGCCGAAATCGTCGAGAGAGATGCGCACGCCGGCGGCGCGCAGATCGGCGATGATGCGGTGGGCGGTATCGGCCGAGCTCATCACCGCGGTCTCAGTGATCTCCAGCTCCAGGCGATGGGGATCGAAGCCGACGCGGCCGAGGATCGACAGGATGCTGCCGCTGGTGCCCGGATCCATCAGCTGGGCCGAGGAGAGATTGAACGACAGGAAGAGGTCGCGTGGCCAGGAAAGGGCGGCTTCGGCGGCTTTGCGCAGCAGTGCTTCCGACAGCGCGTCGATGAAGCCGCGCTCTTCGGCGAGCGGCACGAAGACGCCGGGCGGGACAAAGCCGAGATCGGGATCGTTCCAGCGGGCGAGCGCCTCGAAACCGACGACCTGGTTGTTGGACAGCGAGACGATCGGCTGGAAATGCACATCGATCGCATCGGAGATGATGGCGTTTCTGAGCGCCTGCTCCAGCTGCGTCGCGCGCTTCATCTCCTGGGCGATCTCGCGCGAGTAGACGGTGATCTGGCCGCGACCGCGGCGCTTGGAACGGTAGAGGGCGGTTTCGGCGCTCTTCAGCAGTTCATCGCAATCCTCTCCGGCGAAGGGATAGATGGAGAAGCCGAGGGAAGCGGAGAGACGGACGTTGCGGTCACCGAGGTCATAGGGAGCCGACAGAACTTCGCGGATCATCTGACCGAATTTCTCGGCACTCGCCCGCTCGAAAATCAGCGGCAGCACGAAAGCGAATTCGTCACCATCATGACGGGTGACCAATGCACCATCGGGAATACAGGCCTTGAGGCGGTGGGCGACCTGGCAAAGGATTTCATCGCCGGCTGCCGAGCCGAAGAGATCGTTGATCGGTTTGAAACTGTCGAGATTGGCGATGCCGATGGTGAAGGGGGCCGGGTCGCTGGCACGCTCGGAAGAGATCTGCAAGACCTTGTCGCGCATGCGATTGCGGTTACCCAATCCGGTCAGCGGATCGGTATAGGCCATGGCCTGCAGCTCGTTCTGACCGACGGTCAAGAAGGCTATGTCCGCCGATTTTATCATCCAAACCCGAGCTTTCCTCCGGAGCCATGCAAAGAATGACCGGCATGTCTTAACAATTCGATAGTAAATCAACGGCTTCTGCCGCCTGAACCGCCCCAAAATTTAGGGAATTGACGGGTCTCTCCGCCTAGCCTCGCGCCCGCACGGCCTCATCCATCAGGTATTTCTGAAATACGGTCTCCAGCATGTCGGGGCTGACGGGCTTCATGATGACATCGTCCATGCCTGATTTGACGCATTCGGCGCGGTCGCGCTCGAAGGCCTGGGTGAGCACGCCGATGATCGGGGTGCGGGCTCCGCCGCCGGTTTCCTCCATCTGCCGGATGAGACGCGCTGCCTCGAAGCCGTTGAAGCCCGGCAGGGAAATATCCATCAGCACGATCTGCGGCCGGTGTTCGGCCCACATGCGCACGACCTCGTCGCCGGTCGCCGCGATCATATGGCTGTAGCCCAGGCCTTCGAGGATCTGAGAAAAAACGATCTGGTTGATATCATTATCCTCGGCGACGAGAACCTGCAGGCCGACCACGTCGTCGGAGATGCTGATTTCCCAATCCGTATCCGAACCGGCAGCACTGCGGCTGTTGCGATTGAAATGGCGGGCGATCTGGAAGGTGAGCTCGTTGGCGATCTGGAAACCGTCCATGACCAGCGACGGGATGCCGTATTGCTCGGCGAGTTCGAGGCAGCGCATGCCCATCTGATTGTCGATGATCAGGAGATCGAGCGAGATGCCGGAGGAGGTGGCGATTTCCAGGAAGCGCTCCTCTTCGTCCTCGCCGCGGACCGAGCAGGATTCGAAGCCGTATTTCGACAGGGTCCGGAGCGCAGCGGTCTCGGCGGCGAGGTCGGCCGTGACGACGAGGACCTTGCGGCCCGAGAAATTCTCTGGAACGATCGCTTCCATTGCCGCCGGTTCGCGGCGCTCGACGGCGCTCGGCACCGGCACATAGGCCCGGCGATAGCTTTGATTGCTTGACGTGGTGATCGCCGAGGCCCGGCCGAACTCGTCGAGATCGGCGCCGTCGCGCGGCAGGTCCTGCGTGGTCGACACCAGGAAATAGCGGCCGGGCTTGCCGATACGGTGCTTGCGGCTGACGATGTCGCGCTCGATGCCGTCGCGGGAGATCTGTCGTTGGCGCGAGACCGACATTTCGCCGGTCTCCAGCACATGACGATCGCTTTCCTCAAAACGCTTGGCGATCTCCGGTGAGAAGAGATCGCCACTCTTGCGCCCGAGCACTTCGTCGGCGGTCGTCTGATATTTTTCGCAGAAGGCGAGATTGACGGCGACATAGGTGAGATTGCGGTCCTTGACGAAGAGCGGGAACGGCAGATTGTCGAGAATGTCCTCGGTCAGCTGTACGCGCTCCAGATCCGAACGCCATTGCTCCTCACGCTTCTTGTCCTCGGAAATGTCGGAGATGATGGTGACGCCGTAACCGCCCGGCAGCCTGCGCTTGACGAAGCGGACCCAGCTGTCGGCGCCATGGCGCTCGACGGATTCGAAGCGCTCGCGCCAATGCGAGGCGATTTTCTGCGACAGCCAGTCCTCGCGGCTCAGCGAGCCGCCCTGCTTCGCAGCATATTGCTGACGAATGCCGGTGTCATACATCGCCCCGAGGAAATCGCGAAGCCGGGTGCCCGGCTTCAGCATCTCCGGCGGCAGGGGGAAGAACTCCAGCGTCTGGCGGCTTGCAAAGATCAGATGATCGTTTTTGTCGTAGATGATGAAAGCTGCGGAAAGGCTGTCGCACACCACATCGAAAAGCGCCGTCTGCAGATCGGCCTCGACGGAGGTCCCATCGATTTCTGATGATGTGTCCGCCTTTTCGAAGCCGGCACTCATGCTCTTGCGTCCCACATCTGTTCGATTTCGCAGCTTCCGGAGGTATATGAATAGAAATGCCATTTTTATGTTAAAACCGGCTTAACATTACAGCGCCGCGCGTCTTTTCCAGCCGCGCATAGGACGCTGTAACACTTTGAACTGCTGCATAATTTCATCCTTAGATCGGTTCCGATTTGAGGATGAAATCATGCAGCGGCGACCCCGATCTTGAGGGAGGCCCCGATCACGCCTAGGGAAAGCTTGCGCCAACCCCTTCCCTCCAGCCCGCGAATCCCCGAAAATAACCCATGGCCATCAGACAGCTCTCCGAAACGCTCATCAACCAGATTGCCGCCGGCGAAGTCATCGAACGGCCGGCGAGCGCTGCCAAGGAACTGATCGAAAACGCGCTCGACGCGGGCGCGACCCGCATCGAGATCGCCACATCAGGCGGCGGCAAGGCGCTGCTGCGCGTCAGCGACAACGGCTCGGGCATGGACGCGGCCGATCTGGAACTGGCGGTCAGGCGCCACTGCACCTCGAAGATATCGGAGACGCTCGAGGACATCCGCACACTCGGCTTCCGCGGCGAGGCGCTGCCCTCGATCGGCTCTGTCGCCAGGCTTAGCATCGCCAGCCGCAGGCGCGACAGCGCCGGCGGCCACGAGATCGCTGTCGCCGGCGGCAAAATCGCGCATATCAGGCCGGCCGCCGCCAATCCCGGCACGATCGTCGAAGTGCGCGACCTGTTCTTCGCCACACCGGCCCGGCTCAAATTCCTGAAGACGGAGAAGGCCGAGGCCGGCGCCATCACCGAGATCGTCAAGCGCATGGCGATCGCCTTTCCCGCCGTACGCTTCGTGCTGTCGGGCTCGGACCGCACGACGCTGGAATTTCCGGCGACCGGCGACGATCACCTGGCGCGCATGGCGCAGGTGCTCGGCAAGGAATTCCGCGACAACGCCATTGCGCTCGACGCCGTGCGCGAGGAGATCTCGCTCACCGGTTTTGCCGGCGTGCCGACCTTCAATCGCGGCAATTCCGCCCATCAGTACGCCTTCGTCAATGGTCGGCCGGTGCAGGATAAGCTGATCCTCTCGGCGATCCGCGGCGCCTATGCAGAGACGATCCCTTCCGGACGCCATCCGGTGGCGGTGCTGTCGATCACGCTCGATCCCGCTCTCGTCGACGTCAACGTGCATCCGGCAAAATCCGACGTGCGGTTCCGCGACCCGGGCCTGGTGCGCGGCCTGATCGTCGGCGCCATCCGTGAGGCCTTGGCCCGCGACGGCAGTCGGGCGGCAACGACCGGGGCGAGCGACATGCTGCGCTCCTTCCGCCCCGGCTTCCAGCCGCAGGCGCAGCGGCCGCAGGCGCCATGGTCGGCTGAGACCTCGCCCTTCCGGCCTTATCAGCCGGCAACGGGTCTCAGCGAACGGCCGCAGGCGTCCTTCGACGGGCTGTCGATGCCGACGGCGCGGGCCGAGTCGCAGTTTTCGCCGCAGCCGGCCGCCCCCGAAGCAACCGCGCGCTATCCGCTCGGCGCGGCGCGGGCGCAGATCCACGCAAATTACATCGTCGCCCAGACCGAGGACGGGCTGGTGATCGTTGACCAGCATGCCGCGCACGAGCGGCTGGTCTTCGAGGCGATGCGCAAGGCGCTGCATTCGAAGCGGCTCGCTTCGCAGGTGCTGCTCATCCCCGAGATCATCGACATTCCCGAAGAGGATTGCGACCGGCTGATGCAGCATGCGGCGGAGCTTTCCGAACTCGGCCTGGCGATCGAGCGTTTCGGCCCCGGGGCGATCGCCGTGCGCGAGACGCCGGCGATGCTCGGCGAGGTCGATGCGCATGGCCTGATCCGCCAGCTTGCCGATGAGATTGCCGAATGGGATACGGCGTCGGGCCTGTCGGCCAAGCTCGAATATGTGGCGGCGACCATGGCCTGCCACGGATCGGTGCGCTCCGGACGGCGGCTGCGGCCGGAGGAAATGAACGCGCTGCTGCGGGAAATGGAAGTGACGCCCGGCTCCGGCCAGTGCAATCACGGCCGGCCGACCTATATCGAATTGAAGCTCAGCGATATCGAGCGGCTTTTCGGCAGAAGCTAAAAAAGCTGGAAAAGCAGCCCTTTCGAGAGTATGGCAGACTAAAGCGTGTCGCGAATCTTTCAGATTCGCTTGCCACGCTTCGGATCTTTGGTGTTCCGCATGTCGTGATCGCAAAACCGCGGCACACTTTTGTGCGACATGCTCTAATGACAGACTGCAGGGAACGGAGCGCATGAATTTGTTCGAAGGGCACGGAAACCGCGAGGCGAAGATCCGGTATCTCGATGGCGATTTCCAGATTCTCTCGCCCGGCTCCTATGTCGTCTGCGCGATGACGGGGAAACAGATCCCGCTCGACGAGTTGCGCTACTGGAGCGTCGCCCGGCAGGAGCCCTATGCCGACGTGATCTCGGCCATCGATGCCGACAAACGCGCCGGCGTGCTGCCGAACCAACGGCGTTAAGCCCTCTATCACTTTAAAACTGCGGCTCAGCTTTTCCTGGATTGCCCTGGCTGGCAGGCTTCATTTCCCGCAGGCGCCGCTCGCGACAGGCAATGATCGCCCGGTCGATGATGAGACTGGGCGCGAGGTGATCGTCGAACACCATGTCGACCTCTATCACCCGGCTCTTTTCGGCGAGCCGGGCTGCCTTGCCAGGATGGCCGGAGAGGCGGACGAAATCCTTGGAGGTGGTGACGATCAGAAGGCCCTGGTGCTCGGCGGTCGTCAGGATGTCGTCGATCTCTTCCTCGGTCAGGTGCTCGTGGTCGCCGAAGGATTTGGCGACCGTGATTTCGGCGCCGCGTGATTCCACTGTGCGGAAGAATTTCGAAGGATCGGCGATGCCGGCGAAGGCGAGCACCTTCGTGCCGGCGAGCGTATTGTCGCCCCGCACTTTCAGCGATGCGGTGAAATAGGGCTTTGCCGCCCGCGCCGCCATGCGGACGATCCTGTCGGCCGCATTGCCTCCGCCGACCTTCAGCAGCGCCGTCGCATGACGCAGCTGCTGGCGGATCGGCGCTCGCACAGGGCCGCCCGGCACGATATGGCCGTTGCCTAGGCCGCGGGTCGCATCGATGACGAGCAGGGCATAGTCGATCGCCAGCCGGGCACTCTGGAACCCGTCATCCATGATGATGAGATCGGCGCCCTCCGCCACCAGGCGCGCAGCACCCTCGACACGCCTTCGGGAAATCACCGTCAGCGCCTCCTGGGCAAGCAGCAACGGCTCGTCGCCGACGGCAACCGCCCGGTGATGATCGGGATCGACGACGGTGGTCACATCGAGCGAACCGCCGTAACCCCTGCTGAGAAAACCGGGCTTCAGCCCCTTCGCCTTGGCGGCACGGGCGATCGTCAGCGCCGTCGGCGTCTTGCCGGCGCCGCCGACGGTGAAATTGCCGACGCAGATGACCGGAACTGGAACAGAGGCGCGGCGCGCATGGGCCATGCGGTGGCCGGCGATGCGGCCATAGACAAAAGAAAGCGGCAGCAGCAGCCAGGCTCGCCAATCGGCTTTCCTCCACCAGAACGGCGGCGCTTCGGATATCATCTTGCCGTCCCGCTCCCCTGCCGGCCTTGTTCTCACGCCATTCCTGGGAAGTCGCTACGCGCTCTTCCCGGCAAAACCGCTGTGCACTTTTGCTGGAATTGCTCCAGCCGCAACCGGTCCCCTGCTTTTCGATCGGCTGGATTGAGAAGCCAAAACCTGAAAAAATGCAAGCCCTTACCGGTCAGGCCGGCTGCAGGTCCGGCAAAAGCGTCTCGATGGCGGTGATATCGTCGAGCACGTGATGGGCGGCGGCGGCAAGCGAATCCCGCGAACCGGTGCCGGTCAGCACCGCGATCCTCAGCCCCGTCCCGGCATTCAGGCCCATGTGCAGATCGTGATTGTTGTCGCCGACCATGGCGACCTCTTCAGGCGAAAGACCGGTCGCGGCGCAGAAGCCGAGCACCATGCCCGGTTCCGGCTTGACGCCGAAACCGCTGTCATAGCCGGCGATGTAGTCGATATAGCCGGCAAAACCGAAGCGCTCCGCCGTCTGGCGGATTGACCGCTCATTGTCGCTGGAGGCGACGCCGAGCTTGAAGCCGCGCCGATGCAGCCGGGAAAAGAAGCCGGCAAGGTCGGTTACCGGCACGGAAAATTCGGCGGCGCTGGAAAAGAGCGCGTCGAGGCGCACCGTCAGTTCGCCGACATCGACCATCGAGCCGGCGGCAACGAGGCCCTCGGCGATCTGGCGGGTATTGCCGGCGGCAAGCAGGCTGTCGGGAACGATATGACCGGTCACCGGATCCATGCCGCAGGCGGCAAGCAGCCGGTCGGCGAGAAGCGGATCCCCTTCCGCGGCGATGCGAGCCAGCTCGCGGTTTACCGGCAGCCAGCTCTCGTCATAGTCGAGCAGCGTGCCGTCCTTGTCGAAAAGAATGCCTTTGATGGGGGCGGCTGCCGACATCTTCGTTCCTCAGAGCTGGGCCACGGCCTTGGGCAGCAGCCGCGCCTTGACCGTCAACGGGTTGATGTAGGGCTCCAGCCCCTTCACTGTCGCCGTCAGCGCACCGCGCATCTCGTGCACGGCGGTGATGCCGGCCTCGATCATATTGCGGCGGGCTTCGTCGTTGATCAGCAGGTAGTGCACGCCCTTGGCCAGCATTTCGGTATCGCGCACCATGCGGGCGCTGCCGCTGCGGGCAAGCTTCTGATAGGCATCGCGGAAGTTCTGCACATGGCCGCCGGAAAGAATGGCGCAGCCGAGCATGGCAGGCTCCAGCGGATTCTGGCCGCCTTCGGCAAAGAGCGAGCGGCCGACGAAAGCGATTTCCGTCAGTCGCAAATAGAGGCCCATTTCGCCGATCGTATCGCCGAGGAAGATATCGACATCGGCGGACAAGACATCGTCGCGGGTGCGGCGGGCGACCTTCAGCCCCTGCTTGACCAGAGCCGCCTCGATCTCGTCGCTGCGCTCGGGATGACGCGGCACGATGATCGTCAATTGATGATCACGCTCCTTGAGCGCCCGATGAACGATGGCGGCGGCATTCTCCTCGCCGTCGAAGGTCGAGATCGCCGCCCAGGTCTTGCGGTCGCCAATCTGCTTCTTATAGCGGGCCAGGACGGCGCTGTCATAAGGCGGTGCGTCGGTATCGACCTTCAGATTGCCCGAGGTGATGACCGGGACAGCGCCGAGATCGCGAAAACGTTCGGCATCGACATCCGACTGGGCAATGACGAGGGCAAGATTCTCGAACAAGGCTTCGGCGATCGCCGGGCGGCGGCGCCAGCGGGCAAAGGAGCGATCCGACATGCGGGCATTGATCAGGATCTGCGGAATGCGGCGGCGGCCAAGCTCCAGCACTGTTGCCGGCCAGATCTCGGATTCGGCGATGATGGCGCAGTCGGGCTGCCAATAATCGAGGAAGCGGCTGACGGAGGGTTTCAGGTCGAGCGGCACATATTGATGGATCGCCTCCTGGCCGAGGCGCTCGGCGGCGAGCTTGGCGGAGGTGATGGTGCCGGTCGTCAGGATGACATGGATATCGCGGCGGCGGATTTCACGGATCAGCGGGATGACGGCATTGGTTTCCCCGACGCTTGCGGCATGGAACCAGACGAGCGGACCCTGCGGCCGGTTGGCGCTCGGATAACCGAAGCGCTCCAGGCGGCGCGCCCGGTCTTCCTTACCCTTGGCGGTGCGGTAGGTGATATAGAGGCCGACGACCGGAGAGGCCACGGTTCCCGCCAGACGGTATGCGCTCAGACCGAACCGCGCCATCCGGGAGCTCATTGCGCCAGCCTCCGATCAAAACCGATCGACATCACACCCATTCCCTAATTATCGTTGCGGCCGCAATGGCCGATCAATTTGTTCAGAATGCGTCAAACAATCCGGATCGACCAATCCGGATCGACGGCGCCCGATGCACGAAAGCCCGCTCGACGAGCGGCCGCGCCGGCGGCACATCCCGAGGTGCCCGGCCGAAGCTCCTGGCCGATGTCCCTGACTCAGCTTGGTGGCCGAGGTCAGTTGCCCTTGGCCTTTTCCTGCGGATCGAGCAAACGATGCATGTGGACGATGAAGTAGCGCATATGCGCATTGTCGACCGTCTGCTGCGCCTTCGACTTCCAGGCCGTCAGCGCCGTGGCATAATCCGGGAAAATGCCGACGATATCGAGACCCTTCAGATCACGGAACTGGACGTCATCGAGGCTTTCCAGTTCGCCGCCAAAAACGAGATGCAAAAGCTGCTTCTTGTCACCGGATTCAGTCATTTTTTCTTCTCTTTCTGCCTATTCTCCTCCGCCATCCCATCTGCGGGATTTTGACGGAAACGTCAACTGTCTCGTCGTCCTGCAAAGGCCGCGAGGAATTCGCCGAGGCGGGGCGTCGGACCCGCACAGAGGACCTTGTGGGTGACTTCGACGCTGTTGTAGACGACCGCCCGGCCTTCGAGATCGACGAGACCGCCGCCGGCGCAGGCGAGGATCAGATCGGCGGCGGCAAGGTCCCAATCATGTGAATTGGCCTTGACGAAGGTGCCTTCGAGACGACCGTCGGCCACCATGGCAATGCGATAGGCCAGCGAGGGGATGTATTTCTCGCGCGTCACCCGCTCCTGGAACTCCGACGGCAAGGTCTTCAGCAAGTCTTCGCCGATCGCAAGACGGCTCATTTCCTCCGGGTCGGCGACAGAGACGGTGAAGGGCACGCCGTTCTTCAGCGCCACGCCGCCCTCGACCGCCTCATAGAGCTCTTCGAGCGCCGGGGCATAGAGCACGCCGGCGACCGGCCGGCCGCGATGAACCACCGCGACGCTGACGCACCAGACCTTCTGGCCGCCGAGGAAGGCGCGCGTGCCGTCGATCGGATCGATGATGAACAAGGTCTCGCGTGAGAGACGGTCGGCATCGTCGTCGGTTTCCTCAGACAGCCAGCCATAATCCGGCCGGGCCTTGCGCAGAATGGTCTCGAGCGTCTTGTTGGCGGCGAAATCGGCGGCGCTGACGGGCGAGCGGTCGTCATTCTTCCACCAGACTTCCGGAGACTGGTTGAAGAAGCCGAAAGCGACGGCACCCGCCTCCTTCGCAGCATCGACGATCAGCGTGAGATCGCTCTGCCAGCGGGCTTTCTCCATGTCGCTCATCAGATCAATCCGTTTCTGAACTATCATGAGAGCATGATGTCGTCCGAAAACCGCGCACAGTTTTCGGCATCATGCTCTAGCGCCCTGCAAGCGTCATGCCTTCGATGGCAAAGGTGGGGGCCGCGACGCCGAACTTGCGATCGATGTCGTTTGCCGGCGTCAGGCGCATGAACATGTCCTTGAGGTTCGAGGCGATCGTCACCTCGGAAACCGGGAAAGTCAGTTCGCCGTTCTCGATCCAGAAGCCGGTGGCGCCGCGGCTGTATTCGCCGGTGATCATGTTGACACCGTGGCCGATCAATTCGGTGACATAAAAACCGTTGCCGACGCTGCGGATCAGCTCCTCCGGGGAGATGTCGCCGGGTTCCAAGGCAAGGTTGCTGGAGGAAGGCGAGACTGATGTGCCGCCGCGCACGCCGCGGCCGTTGGTCGTAAGACCCAATTCACGCGCCGTGGAGGTCGAGAGGAACCAGTGTTTCAACACGCCGTCCTCGATCATGACAAGCCGCTCGCCGGACACGCCCTCGCCGTCGAAGGGCCGCGAGGAGGGCCCCCGCACGATCAAGGGATCGTCGGTGATCGACAGGCCTGACTTCAACACCTGCTGACCCATCCTGTCGCGCAGGAAGCTCGATTTGCGGGCGACGGCAGCACCGTTGATCGCACCGGCGATATGGCCGACGAAGCCGCGGGCGACACGCGGGTCGAAGATGACGGTGACGTCCTTGCCGGTCGGCACCTGACGCGGATTGATCCGCTTGATCACCCGCTCGCCGGCCCGACGGCCGATTTCGGCGGGATCGTCGAGCTCGGCGTAATAAAGGCGGCTGTCGTAATCATAGTCGCGCTCCATGCCAGTGCCTTCGCCGGCGATGACGCTGACGGAATGGCCGAAACGCGAGGCCATGTAACTGCCCTCGAAACCGTGCGAAGTGGCAAGAACGAGGCCGCCCATGCCGGCCGACGCACCGGCGCCGGAGGAATTGGTGACGCCCTTGACCGCAAGGGCTGCGGCTTCGGCGGCAAGAGCCGCCTCGCGCAGCATCTCGGAGGAGACCTCGGTGGTGTCGAGCAATTGCAGGTCGGGATAGGATTTCGACAGGCTCGCCTCATCGGCCAGGCAGGCGAAGGGATCTTCCGGCGAAACCTTGGCCATGGCGACGGCGCGCTCGGCCAGCGCCTGGAGATCGAAGCCCGGATTGGCCGAAACGCTGGCGACGCGCTTGCCGATGAAGACGCGCAGGGAAAAGTCGTCGCTTTCGGAAGATTCCGTGGCCTCGACCTTGCCGAGGCGGACGCTCACCGATTGCGAGCGCGACCGGACGACGACGGCGTCGGCGGCATCGGCCCCTGCCTTCCTTGCCAGATCGATCAGTTGACTTGCGCGGGAAAGAAGTGTCGAGGAATCAATTTCAGAGGACATGATTTGGCCTTTCCTTCGGCTTCCATTTATTGTGCACTCTCCCAAGCATCAAGGCCGCCGCCACCGATTCTTTATCGGGGCTGCTTGCTCGCTTCCCGCCGTTGAAAGAAATTGCCAGCATGTCAGCGCCCAATGCCCTTTTTTCCGAAACGATCCTGCTGCTCGGCGGAGCCGTGGTCGCCGCGCCGATCTTCAAGAAGCTGGGGCTCGGCACGGTGCTCGGCTATCTCGCCGCCGGCATCGTCATCGGCCCTGTCTTCCACGGGATCACCGATGGCGAACAGATCCTCGCCGTCGCCGAGCTCGGCGTCGTCTTCCTGCTTTTCATCATCGGACTGGAGCTGAAACCCTCGCGCCTCTGGCAGATGCGGCGTGACATTTTCGGCCTCGGCACGGCGCAGGTGGTGGTGAGCGGGCTGGCGCTGACCGCGCTGGCGTGGCTTTCAGGCGTTCTCGACTGGCGCGGCAGCATCGTTGCCGGATTTGGCCTGGCGCTGTCTTCGACGGCCTTTGCCATGCAGATCCTCGAAGGCGACGGCGACGTCAATACGCGATACGGGCAGCGTTCCTTCTCGATGCTTCTGTTCCAGGATCTGGCGATCGTGCCGCTCTTGGCGCTGATCACCATTCTCGACGGCGGTGGCAAAGGCAGCAATGCGCCGCTCCTGGATTTCACCGTGGCCGTCGGCGCGGTCGCGGCGATGATCGTTGCGGGGCGCTACCTGCTGACGCCGCTCTTTCAGATCATCGCCCGGACCGGCGCGCGCGAGGCGATGATCGCCGCTGCGCTCTTCGTCGTCATGGGATCGGCGAGCCTGATGCAGCTTGCCGGACTTTCGATGGCGATGGGCGCCTTCCTGTCCGGCGTGATGTTGGCCGAATCCTCCTACCGGCACGAGCTGGAGGCGGATATCGAGCCGTTCCGCGGCGTGCTGCTCGCTATCTTCTTCATCGCCGTCGGCCTGTCGCTGCAGCTCGACGTTCTCTTCGACAACGGGCTCTTCGTCATCGTCGCCGTGCCGATCGTCATGGCGGTCAAGGCGATCATCATCTACGGGCTCTGCCGGGTCTCGGGCTCGCCGCACGACGATGCGATCCGCATCGCCTTCCTGCTGCCGCAGGGCGGCGAATTCGGTTTCGTGCTGTTCACCGCCGCGGGTACGACCGGACTGATGTCGACCAGCACGGCATCGCTGCTGGTCGCGATCGTGACGCTGTCGATGGCGCTAACGCCGATCGGGGCGGCGCTTTCGAAGCGGCTGCTCAACGGCGACGAACGGGAGGAGCTGGACGAGGATTTCGAGGGCGCGGGCGCCGACGTGCTGATGGTCGGATTCTCGCGTTTCGGCCAGATCGCCGCCCAGATCCTGCTTGCCGGCGGACGCAGCGTCACCGTCATCGAATTTTCGGCCGACCGCATCCGCCAGGCCTCCTCCTTCGGCTTCCGCATCTATTTCGGCGACGGCACCCGCAAGGACGTGCTGCGCTCGGCCGGCATCGACCGGGCAAAGATCGTGCTCGTCTGCACCCAGAAGAAGGAAGTCACCGACAAGGTGGTCGAACTGGTGCAGGCGGATTATCCGCACACAAGGCTCTATGTGCGCTCCTACGACCGCATCCATTCCATCGAACTGCGCAACAAGGGCGTCGATTACGAGCTGCGTGAAACGCTGGAATCCGGCCTGCTCTTCGGGCGGCGGACGCTGGAGGCGCTCGGCGTTTCCGAGGTCGACGCCTACGAAATCGGCGAGGATATCCGCAAGCGCGACGAGGCCCGCCTGGCGCTGCAGGTTTCCGAAGGGCTGCAGGCCGGGCGCGACATGCTGTTTTCCCACCCGGTCCGCCCCGAACCGCTGGTCAAGCCGAAGCGCGCCGTCGATCCCTTCGAGGATGATCTGCTGGCGGGCACCGCGGATGCGACGGCGGACGCATAAATCCACTCCGGGACGTGCGAAGCTTGAGCGGATTGAACGGCGGCAGAGGCGAATGCTACTGCCAGAATCTGTCAGCATGTCTCTGTAGACGATCCTCCTGACCCAACCAGGAGGCCACCAATGATCGACAGCAACAGCATTCTACTTTTCGTAGCCGACGTGCCAAAAAGCGCCGGCTTTTATGGCCGACTGCTCGGGCAGGATCCAGTTGAGTTCAGCCCGACCTTCGCCATGTTCATCCTGCCTTCGGGTCTGGCCCTGGGACTCTGGGGCAGAGCGGGCGTGGAGCCGGCGCCGGCTGCAACGGGCGGCGGCTGCGATGTCGGCTTCAAGGTCGCGACAGCTGATAAGGTCGATACGCTTCACGCCGAATGGCAAGTCAAGGGCGCGACCATGCTGTTGCCGCCGACCAACCTGGATTTCGGCCGCACCTTTGTTGCAGCCGACCCCGACGGGCATCGCCTGCGCGTCTACAACGTTGCGGAGGACTGAAACATGTCCCGCAGCTGGATCGCAGTCGCATCAGCAAATCATGTCCGCATCGGGCGCGAAGCCGGGTTCATGCAGGTCTGTCATGGCAAGGCCGCACCGCTAAAGCGAAGCGCGCCTGGCGACCGGGTGATCTATTATTCGCCGACCGAAACATTTGGCTGCAAGGATCGCCTGCAGGCGTTCACGGCAATTGGCGTGGTCGAGGAGACGGCGGCATATCAGGTGGACGTTGACCCCGGTTTCCGTCCCTGGAGGCGCGATGTCGCCTGGTGGCGGGCCGTGGAAACGCCGATCCGGCCGTTGCTCGGCCGGCTGTCTTTCACAAGCGACCGGGGAGGCTGGGGCTATCGATTGCGCTTTGGTCTCTTCGAAATCGACAATGACGATGCCGAACTCATAGCCGAAGCGATGCTCACTGAACCGCGCATGGATGTCGCCCGGAAACAAGCAACGGTTCCCGTGCAGTGCACTTTAGCGCTTTAGCCGCGCTTCGATCTCGCGGTCGAGGGCGAACTTGAGGTCGTCCTTGACGCCGACGGACATGGCGAGGACTTCGCGGGCCTTGAGGAAATCCATGACGCCGGTGCGGCCGACCGTCGGGCGCAGGAAGATATGCGGCGCGCGGAGCTTCAGTTTCAGCGTGATCGCCGTCTGCATCATCAGCTGGCCGGAACCGAAGATGCTTTCCATGCGGTTCGGAATATGGGTGCCATCGCCTTCCGGCGCGCCGACGACATCGATGCCGATGACGATGTCGGCAAGGTCCATCAGACATTCATAGGGCACGGGATTGCTGATGCCGCCGTCGATCATCACGCGGTCGCGCAGGCGCACCGGCATGAAGACGGCGGGAATGGCGGAAGAGGCGGCGAGCGCCGGGAACAGCTCGCCCTGCTCGATGATCACCTCGCACTGCCCGTAATAATCGGTGGTGATCACCTTCATCGGCACCAGCAGGTTCTCGAAACGGGCCGGCAGCTCGGATGGCAGGAAGGCCTTGAGGATCCGCTCCAGATTGAACTGGCCGATGCGGACGCCCTTGGCCACCGCATCGCGCACCGTCGCCGGCCTCAGGCCCCAGATGCGGGCGATGACGGCCGTCTTGTTGCCGACGGTCGCCAGCGCATGTTCGCGGATTTCAGCGCCGGACATGCCGGCCGCCATGCCGGCGCCCATGATCGCGCCCATCGAGGAACCCGATATCGCCACCGGGCGGATACCGAGTTCATCCAGCGTCTCGATGATGTGGATATGGGAAAGCCCGCGCGCGCCGCCGCCGCCGAAGGCAACCGCAACCGTCGGCAAATCGCTGATCGCAGGCAGTTTCGGACTGATGATCTCTGCCTGCTGCACGCCCCGCCCCCGCTTATTGCGGCTGATATCGGAAGAAATGCACCCTCGTATCGCCAAAGATGCGGTTTTCGAGGAAAACATAGGAAGGGTGGACGGAAACGACAATATCGGCGCGTTCTTCGAGCACCGCAATCGCGCCCGGCCGCAGCCAACCGCCCTCGGCCGCCGCCGCCATCGCCTTTTCGCCGAGCCCCTTGCCGTAGGGCGGGTCGGCAAAGAGCATGTCGAAGGGCTCGAGATTGCCGACGCTGCCGAGATCGGTCGCATCCCGGCGCAGGATGCGGGTGCGGCCGTGCAGGCCGAGCGCATCGATGTTCTCCCAGAGCAACGCCCGGCCCTCGACGCTGTTTTCGACGAAGAGCGCGTGGCGACAGCCGCGCGAAACGGCTTCGAGGCCGACAGCGCCGGTTCCGGCAAAAAGGTCGAGGATCCGGGTGCCGTCGACACATTCCGGATAGGCATGGCTCAATATATTGAACAGGCTCTCGCGCGTCCGGTCGGCAGTCGGCCGGATATCGTTGGATTTTGGCACGGCGAGAGGCCGTCCGCGAAACTCACCGCCGACGATCCGCACCGCGCGTCATTCCCTTTCCTTTCGCACCACCTTTGGACGGCCCGCCTGCAGGCCTGTCGCCGCCCGGCCTGTCACCGCCCGACCTGTCACTGCTCGACTTGGCGCCTTTCGGCTTGCCGGAAAAATTCTTGGCCCCGCCGGGCTTGCCGGCAAAACCCTTGCCGCGCGGCTTGTCACCCGAAGGCCTGTCGCTCGAAGGCCTGGCACTCGAAGACTTGTCGCCAAACGATCTTTCACCGCGCGGACGCTCCGAGCGGCCCTCGCCGGCAAAGCTTCTGGCTGCCCGCGGACGTTCGTCACCATCCGCACGCGGCTTGCGATCCCCACGTGGCTTGTCGCCGAAGGGACGATCGCCACGCGAGGGACGGTCGCCGAAGGGCCGCTCGCCGCGCGGACGCTCCGAACGGGCCTCACCGGTGGAGGCTCTGGCAGCCCGAGGACGCTCGTCGCCGTCGGCACGCGGCCTGCGATCACCGCGCGGCTTGTCGCCGAAGGGTCGATCGCCACGCGAGGGACGGTCACCGAAAGGCCGGTCGCCGCGCGGACGCTCCGAGCGGCCTTCGCCGGCGGAGCTTCTGGTGCGCGGACGTTCGTCACCCGCTTCGCGCGGGCGACGGTCGCCGCGCGCCGGGCGGTCGCCAAAACCGCGATCTTCACGGGCGGGGCGGTCCCCGAAGGAACGCTTGCGGCCGGAACCTTCAGCCTCATCCTTGCGGCGGGGCTGCTCGCTCGAGCGAATCCATTCGCCATCCTCTTCGCGCACACGGTTCACCTGCGTGCGCGGGCGATCCTCGGTACGGTCGAACGCGTTCTTTGCCGGCGCCTGCTCGCCGCGCTTGCGCGCCGTTTGTGCATTCTTGGCGGCTTTCGCGGCGGCCTTTTCGCCGAGCGGCCGGGCGCCCGGCGCCATCCAGACATTGGCGCTGCGGCGCTGGCCGAGCGGCTGGGGACGCTTCGGCTTGTCGTCGTCCCTGCGGCCGCTGTCGCGGCGATCGTCATCTCTGCGCCCACCGCCGTGGCGGTCGTCGCGCTTGGTGTCGAGGCGGCTCAGCGCCCGTTCGCGCTTGTCCTCGTCGCGGCGCGGTCGCTCGCGCTTTTCCGGCACTGCAGGCTCTGCCTCTTCCTCGGCAGCGACAGCTGGCGCATTGTAGATCGGCGCGTCGAAATTCGCCTTGGCTTCTTCGATGAGGCGCGGGCCGAGCTGGTCGCGCAGCGTGCGGCCGCGCACTTCGACGACATGGCCTTCCGGCAAGTCGCCGAGCTGGAACGGGCCATAGGAAATACGGATCAGGCGGTTGACGTCGAGGCCGAGCGCGCCGAGCACGTTCTTGATTTCGCGGTTTTTGCCTTCACGAAGGCCCATGGTGATCCAGACGTTCGAGCCCTGGGTGCGGTCGAGCGTCGCCTCGATCGAGCCATAGAGCACACCGTCGACGGCGATGCCGTCCTTCAGCTTGTCGAGCGCGTCCTGATCGATCTCGCCATGGGCGCGGACGCGGTAGCGCCGCAACCAGCCGGTCGCCGGCAGTTCCAGCGCGCGGGCAAGACCGCCGTCATTGGTCAGCAAGAGCAGGCCTTCGGTATTGATGTCGAGACGGCCGATCGACATGACGCGCGGCAATTCTTCCGGCAGGTTGTCGAAGACGGTCGGCCGGCCTTCCGGATCGGCATTGGTGGTCACGAGGCCAGCCGGCTTATGATAGAGCCAGAGCCTGGTGCGCTCGATGCCGCGGATCGGCACGCCGTCGACCTCGATGCGGTCGGCGAGCGTGACGTTGACGACGGGGGTTTCGAGAACCCTGCCGTTCAGCGTTACCCGGCCTTCCATGATCATGCGTTCGATGTCGCGGCGGGAGGCGACGCCGGCGCGCGCCATCACCTTGGAAATGCGTTCGGCCTTGGCCTCGCCATCGGCCTCGGCGATCGCAGCCTTTGCCGGCTTGCCACCGCCCGGCTTGGCGCCGGTCTTCGGCTCGGTGTCCCGTGAAAACGGCTTTGCGCCCGGGCGTTTTGGCTTGTCTTTGGGTGTCATTTGTTGTTTGCCTGCCTTTTGGGCCTGTCTATCAGGTCACGCATCTGCGGTTAAGTGGAAATTCGTGCGATCGTGAAGACAAATCGTTTCATGGAGATGGCGCTTGAAGAAGCGCGCGCCGCCGGAGAACGCGGCGAGGTACCGATCGGCGCCGTCGTCGTTGTCGACGACATTGCCGTGTCACGCTCGGGAAACCGCACGCGCGAGCTCAATGACGTGACCGCGCATGCCGAAATCGCCGCAATCCGGCTCGCCTGCGACGCGCTTGGGCAGGAACGTCTTGTCGGCGCCGATCTCTATGTGACGCTCGAGCCTTGCACCATGTGCGCGGCAGCCATCTCGTTTGCGCGTATCCGCA
This sequence comes from Rhizobium sp. BK008, assembly GCF_014197345.1. Taxonomy (NCBI): domain Bacteria; kingdom Pseudomonadati; phylum Pseudomonadota; class Alphaproteobacteria; order Hyphomicrobiales; family Rhizobiaceae; genus Rhizobium; species Rhizobium sp. BK008. The sequence continues at coordinate 460,297 of NZ_JACIFK010000004.1, forward strand.
GGCTCTATTACGGCGCCGAGGATCCGAAGGGCGGCGCCGTCGACAATGGCGTGCGATTCTATGCGCAGCCGACCTGCCACCACGCCCCGGAGGTCTATTCCGGCTTCAACGAGGTGCAATCGGCCGAGATCTTGCGGAGATTCTTTTCGCAACGGAGAGAGGCGCCGTAATCAGCGGCGTCTGTGCGCGGCGCCGTCATTCCTGTCGGCGCCGAAAAAGCTATTGCAGGAGGTTCCACCACTGCTTGCCGGTGTTGGCGACCGCTGCATCCTTCTTGCGCTTCTTCTGCTTCTTGAGCTCTGGCTCGCCGAGATCATCGAGCTTTGCCGGATCGTCGACAGTGCGGTAACCGGGCGGCGGATCGGATATATAGCGGCGCTGATCGACATAGGAGCCCTTCTGCAGGGCGCGGGCTTCACGATAGGCCTTGGTCTGGGCTTCCGTCGTGCGCCGGCCGCCTTCGATCGCCGAGCTGGCGAGAGGCGAGCGGTAATTCGGATTGTCCGAGTTCGCGTCGGCCTCGGAAACGAGGCGGGCGCGGGTCTCCTCCGGCGATTCAAGCCATTGCGGATTGTCCTTGTTGGCGACCGTCGGCTGCGGCGCAACCAGGTTTTCCTTCTGCGCCTCGGCCGGCAGCACCAGCGTCGGACGCGGCGTGTACTTGACGCCCTTGTTCTTCGGGTCCGGTCCGGTCAACGACACGGACTGGCCGAGATCGTCGGTCAGCTGTTCCATGGCGGTCTTGTCGGTGCCGTAGGTCGGGCTGCTGGCGCAACCGGACACCATCGAGCATCCCGCCATGACGACAGACAGGCAGGCGCCCATACGGAACCAATGCGATGTTAACATGAAAACCCTTCCACCCCGGTGCAATCGTCGCCCAACCGGACAACCGTCCCCCTGACGCAAAAATCCGGCCATTTTCAGGCAGCTTTTACCGGATGAACCGCGAAAGCGCAATTCACCCGGTAATATTCTTCACGCGAGCGCGGCGAGTTCGCGAAGGGCGGCGGCGTCGCGGGCCGAGACATCGGGATATTCAGGATCGGAACCGACATCCCGGGTGATGCGCCAGGAGCGGGCGCATTTTTCACCCTCGGCCAGCTTCGGCACGACGCTGACCTCAGGCACCTCGGCAAGGCGGAAGGCATCCGCCGGGCCTTCGCCGGTCTTGATCTCGATCGCCGAGGTGATGCAGACTTCGGTGAAGTCCTGACCTTCGAGCGCCTTCAGCAGGTCCGGATCGGCGATGTGGACGACGGGAGCCGCTTCCAGCGAGGAGCCGATGCGCTTGTCCTTGCGCTCGATTTCCAGCGCGCCGGTCACAACCGAACGCACCGCGCGGATCTTCTTCCACTTCTCGGCCAGGGCATCGTTGCGCCATTCCTTGGCGACCGGGGCAAACTGCTCCAGATGCACTGACACGGCGGACGGGTTGCGCGACAGCCAGGCCTCCTCGGTGGTGAAGGGCAGCATCGGAGCGAGCCAGGTCACCATGCAATCGAAGATCTGCCGGATGACATGCAGGCTGGCGCGCCGGCGCAGGCTCGACGGCGCGTCGCAATAAAGCGCATCCTTGCGGACATCGAAATAGAAGGCCGAAAGCTCGACATTGGCGAAATCGATCAGCGCCCGGGCGATCTTCTTGAAGTCGAAGCTGTCATAGTTCTCGCGCACCAGCTCGTCGAGTTCGGCAAGCCGATGCAGCATCAGCTGCTCCAGCTCCGGCAGATCGGCGAGCGCGATCTCCTCGCCCTTGTCGTGGGCGAGCGTGCCGAGCATCCAGCGGATGGTGTTGCGCAGCTTGCGATAGGCGTCGACATTGGTCTGGATGATCGTCTTGCCGACGCGCAGGTCGTCGGCATAATCCGAGGTCATCACCCAGAGGCGCAGGATATCGGCGCCGGCATCCTTCATCACTTCCTGGGGTGCGGTGACGTTGCCCTTCGACTTCGACATCTTCTCGCCCTTCTCGTCCATGGTGAAACCATGGGTGAGGACGGCGTTGTAAGGCGCACGGCCGCGGGTGGCGGCCGATTCCAAGAGCGACGAATGGAACCAGCCACGATGCTGGTCGGAACCTTCGAGATAAAGGTCGGCCGGCCACTTCAGGTCCGGGCGGTCCTCAAGCGTGAAGGTGTGCGTCGAGCCGGAATCGAACCAGACGTCGAGGATATCCATGACCTGCTTCCAGCGGGAATGGTCGTGGTCATTGCCGAGGAAGCGTTCCTTGGCGCCTTCGGCAAACCAGGCGTCGGCGCCTTCATGTTCGAAGGCTTCGAGGATGCGGGCGTTGACGGCGTCATCGACCAGGACCTCGCCATGCTCGTCGGCAAAGACGGCGATCGGCACGCCCCAGGCGCGCTGACGCGAGAGCACCCAGTCCGGGCGACCTTCGATCATGGCGCGCAGGCGGTTCTGGCCGGCGGCGGGCACGAAACGGGTGTCGTCGATCGCGCTCAGCGCGCGCGACCGCAGCGTCGTGCCGTCGGCAAGGGTCTTGTCCATATAGACGAACCATTGCGGCGTGTTGCGGAAGATCACCGGCTTCTTCGAACGCCAGGAATGCGGATACTGGTGCTTCAGCCGGCCGCGGGCAAAGAGCGCGCCGCGGGCGATCAGCTCCTTGATGACGCGGTCATTGGCATCGCCCTTCTTGCCGTTGTCGTCGATGACGCGGGCGCCTTCGAAGCCGGGGGCATCCGATGTGTAGAAGCCGCCATCGTCGACCGGGAACGGGATCTTGGTCTCGATGCCGCGCGCCTCGAGCGTGCGGACAGCCGACATCCAGGCATCGAAGTCCTCGCGGCCGTGGCTGGGTGCGGTGTGCACGAAGCCGGTGCCGGCATCGTCGGTGACGTGATCGCCATCGAGTAGCGGCACATGGAATTCATAGCCGCCGTCGAGACCCTTGAAGGGATGGGCGCAGGTCATCGCTGCGAAGTCGGCCGCAGAGACATCGCTCAAGCGCTTGTACTGCAACTTGGCCTTGGCGAAGGATTCCTCGGCCAGCTTATCGGCAAAGATCAGCCTTTCGCCGGGACGCGGACCAAAGTCGTTCTCGGCCGCCGTCACTTCGTAAAGGCCATAAGAGACGCGCGCGGAAAAGGAGACCGCGCGGTTGCCGGGGATCGTCCAGGGCGTGGTCGTCCAGATGACCACGAACGCGTCCTTGAGCGCGGCCGGGCCTTCGACGACCGGGAATTTCACCCAGATCGTGTCGCTCTCATAATCCTGGTATTCGACCTCGGCCTCGGCCAGCGCCGTGCGCTCGACGACCGACCACATGATCGGCTTGGAACCGCGATAGAGCTGGCCGCTCGCGGCGATCTTCAGAAGCTCGCCGGCGATGCGCGATTCCGCGTGGAAGTTCATCGTCGTATAGGGATTGTCGAAGTCGCCCTCGATGCCGAGACGCTTGAACTCTTCCGCCTGGACCTTGATCCAGCCGGTGGCGAACTCACGGCATTCCCGGCGGAATTCGTTGACCGGGACCTCGTCCTTGTTCTTGCCCTTCTCGCGGTACTTCTCCTCGATCTTCCATTCGATCGGCAGGCCGTGGCAATCCCAGCCAGGCACGTAATTGGCGTCGTAGCCGCGCATCTGGAATGAGCGGTTGATGACGTCCTTGAGGATCTTGTTCAGCGCGTGGCCGATATGGATGTTGCCATTGGCATAGGGCGGGCCGTCGTGAAGGACGAACTTCTCGCGGCCGGCGGCAGAAGCGCGCAGCTTCTTGTAGAGACCCATCTCCTGCCAGCGCTTGACGAGTTCGGGCTCCTTCTGCGGCAGGCCGGCGCGCATGGGGAAATCGGTCTCGGGCAAATAGAGGGTCTTCGAATAGTCGATCTTTTCGGCTGTGTCGGTCATGTCTGACAATCGTTTTCTGGCAGCCCAGGAAGGGCGCAACGGGCGTGAAATAGCTGGTGACGGCAGCGCTCGTATCCAAGCGCCAAAAACCCGGACCTTCCGGCCGCTTAGCGCGCGCGGAAGGCCGGGCCGATAATTCGCATCGTCATCGCCAGCCGAAATTTCATCATCGCGCCGGTTCATAGGCGTTTTTGCCGGGAAAAGGAAGAGGCCGGCTGCCACAACGGAAGCAATTGAAGACTGAGCCAAATGCGCATATATATAGGGGCAATTGGCAAGAAGGTGTTCACGGTAATGCTCAGTTCTCTTCAGACGTCCGATCCGATGACCATACGCGAGCGCCTCGAGATCGCTTCGCACGGCTCCGTCCAGGTTTATGACGGAGCGATGGCATTGAAATTGACAGAGTTCGGCTTTTCCGTGGAGGAAATATATCGTTTCGTCGCACCGCGCCGAACTCTGGCGAGACGTAATGCGAACGGCGAGCCGCTGACGGTCGAGGAAAACGACGGCGCCTTACGTATCGTGCGGATCGCGGACATGGCTAAGCGCATTTTCGGCGACAGAGCCATCGCGTTCGATTGGCTGCGCAAGCCCAATCGCGGCATGGACGGCATCACGCCAATCGATCTCCTGGAATCGGAAACCGGCGCGCGCCTCGTCGAGCAGGCCCTGCAGCAGATCGACCACGGGATTTACGTCTAGGCGATGATCTTATGGCGTATCTCGAATTATGCCGATCTTTCCGGACGCGGCGGGCTGCTTGCACCGGGACGATGCCATCATCAGGGAATTCCCGTCGTCTATTGCTGCGATCACCCGTCGACTGCGCTCCTCGAAATTCTGGTACAGGTCGATCTGCATCAAATTCCGAGAGATTTTCAGCTCCTGAAAATCCGTTGCCCGGACGACATTGAAGCCTTCGATATCGGGATCGACCCTGCTGCGGTCAATCAGACCAGCCTGACGCGCGACCGTGGCAGCAAATTGCTGGAAGACAATGATTTCTGTCTGCTGCGCGTCCCATCGGCAATCATGCCGGAGGCCGCGAATATTCTCATCAATCCGCGTCATCCGGACGCGTCGCGGCTGACAATCGAAAAAACGATCCGCTATCCTTTCGACAGCCGGCTATTGCGCTGAGGAAAAGCACAATTTCCCATCAAGCGCACCGAGCGGCCTGACGCCCGATAGCAGCGCCCTCGCCTCCTCCTCGTCGCGTTTGATCTGGGCGACGAGCGGATCGAGGCCGTCGAATTTCAGTTCGGGTCTCAGATAGCCGAAGAAGGAGACGGAGCAGAGCTGACCGTAGAGATCGCCGCTGAAATCGAAAAGATAGGTTTCGAGCAGCGGCGCGCCATTTTCCGTCACCGTCGGGCGGCGGCCGTAGCTGGCGACGGCATCGTGGAGCGTGCCGTCTTCGAGGCGGAAACGCACGGCATAGATGCCGGCGGCAAGATCGACCTCGGGCGGCAGGCGCATATTGGCTGTGGGGAAACCGAGCTGCCGGCCGAGCTTTTCGCCGTCGATTACCTCGGCTTCGACCGTATAGCGGTAACCGAGCATGCCGGCGACTTCGCTGACATTGCCCTCCTTCAGCAGCGCGCGGATATGGCTCGACGAGACAACATCGGCGTTTTCATCGCGAAAAGCATCGATCAGGGTGACGCCGAAGCCGTAGCTATGGCCGGCATTCATCAGGAAGGCGGGGCCGCCCTCGCGGCCGCGGCCGAAATGGAAATCGAAGCCGGTGACGACTTCGGAGGCGCCGAGCCAATCTTTCAGGATCGAATGGATGAAATCATCGGCCGAGCGCTGCGAGAATTCGTAGTCGAAGGGATATTCGATGACGGCGCTGAACCCCAGCGTTTCCAGGATGCGGGCCTTCAGCGGCGCCGGCGTCAGGCGGAAGACCGGCGTCTGCGGCCGGAAGACCGTGCGCGGATGCGGCTCGAAGGTCAGTACCAAAGCGGGGATACCGCGGGCCTTGGAGATTTCGAGCGCGCGATTGAGCACCGACTGATGGCCGCGATGCACGCCGTCGAAATTGCCGATGGCAATGACGCCGCCCTTCAGATGGGCGGGCAAGGGTTCGCGGGTTTCATTGCGGTGGAAGACGGTCATCGGCTGGCTTCTCTTCATGCAAGGCGGGGCATCCACCACTTCGGCGCGGCGTTTTCCCGTTCGAGATAGGCGTGGAGGATCGCCTCGTCGGTCTCGCCGTTCAAGGTGTATTCCTTGGCGTGGATACCGCCGCTGATGTAGAGAAGGTCGAGGCCGTAATTCAAGGCGCCGCGCACATCGGTCGGCATGCCGTCGCCGATTGCCAGCACGCGCTCGACCGGGAAATCGCCGCGAAGCTCGCGAGCAGCGGCCATCGTCGCCTCGTAGATCGGCTGGTGCGGCTTGCCGGCGATGCGGGTGCTGCCGCCCAGCTGCTCGTAGTAGGCGGCCATGGCGCCGGCGCAGGGGATCATGCGATGGCCGCGCTCGACGATGAGGTCGGGATTGGCGCAGATCATCGGCACGTCGCGGGCTTTGAAGTCGAGAAGCATGTCGGTGTAATCCTCCGGCTTTTCCGTCTCGTCGTCGAAAAAGCCGGTGCAGACCAGCGATTGCGCTTCGCCAGCCGGCCGGCGCTCGACGCCAATGCCTTCGAGAAGCGCCTTGTCGCGCTCGGGGCCGAGCAGGAAGACCGTCTTCGGCCCTTCGGAGATCAGCCGGCGCGTGACGTCGCCCGAGGTAACGATCCGGTCATAGGCGCTGTCGGGAACGCCGATCTGGCGCAGCTGCTCGACCACCTGCCAGGAAAGGCGCGGCGAATTGGTGATGAGGACGACGGCGGCGCCGCTTGCGCGGGCCGCTTCAAGGGCGGCAGCCGCCTTCGGAAACGGATCGACGCCATTATGAACGACGCCCCAGACATCGCAGAGCACCACATCATAGTGACCTGTTATGTTAGAGAAGTTTTCTATCCGCTTGGCCATTCCGATTTCCCGATTTGCTTTAGTCACGGTGACATTGCAAAGGCGCAAGGCGATGGCAAGGCATTTTCTTCGCTGCCGGGCCAATGCGAAGATCCTGACCGGCAATCCGATGGCGCGGATGGGCAAAAGGTTTTGCCGACCCCATCCCGAAGCGGCAGATCGTCAAGGGCAGACGGACTTCGCCAAAGCCCGGTCGCGCCATGGTTTCGCCTGCAATCTCCGACTATTCTCCGGTCTCTTCACAATTCCGGCACAAAAATTCGTGATTGCTCTCATTGACTCCTTTCGGAGCCATCCCTAAATGCTCGTCGCTAGCACTCACCGCAAGGGAGTGCTAACACCTATCCATGTGGGCCGCTCCGGTCCGCGAATGTCATTCGATCGAGGGATTAGACAATGGCAAGCACCAATTTCCGTCCGCTTCACGACCGCGTCGTCGTTCGTCGCGTCGAGTCCGAAGAAAAGACCAAGGGCGGCATCATCATTCCCGATACCGCCAAGGAAAAGCCGCAGGAAGGCGAAATCGTCGCCGTCGGTTCCGGCGCTCGTGACGAGTCCGGCAAGGTCGTTGCACTCGACGTCAAGGCTGGCGACCGCGTTCTGTTCGGCAAGTGGTCCGGCACCGAAGTCAAGATCAACGGCGAAGACCTTCTGATCATGAAGGAAGCCGACATCATGGGCATCATCGGCTGATCGGCCGACCTGCTTTCCCGAAATGGCTGACGGGCCTTTTGCCCGAACAACTCGAATTCAGGAGTCACTAACATGGCAGCTAAAGAAATCAAGTTTGGCCGCACCGCGCGCGAAAAGATGCTGCGCGGCGTCGACATTCTCGCCGATGCAGTCAAGGTCACGCTCGGCCCGAAGGGTCGTAACGTCATCATCGACAAGTCCTTCGGCGCACCGCGCATCACCAAGGACGGCGTTTCCGTCGCCAAGGAAATCGAACTCGAAGACAAGTTCGAAAACATGGGCGCCCAGATGGTCCGCGAAGTTGCTTCGAAGACCAACGACATCGCCGGCGACGGCACCACGACTGCAACCGTTCTTGCCCAGGCGATCGTTCGCGAAGGCGCCAAGGCCGTTGCTGCCGGCATGAACCCGATGGACCTGAAGCGCGGCATCGATCTCGCCGTCGCCGAAGTCGTCAAGGATCTCCAGGCCAAGGCCAAGAAGATCAACACCTCGGAAGAAGTCGCCCAGGTCGGCACGATCTCCGCCAATGGCGAACGTCAGGTCGGTCTCGACATTGCCGAAGCCATGCAGAAGGTCGGCAACGAAGGCGTCATCACGGTTGAAGAAGCCAAGACCGCCGAAACCGAACTCGAAGTCGTCGAAGGCATGCAGTTCGACCGCGGCTACCTCAGCCCCTACTTCGTGACCAACCCGGAAAAGATGATCGCCGACCTCGAAGACGTCTTCATTCTCCTCCATGAGAAGAAGCTGTCGAACCTGCAGTCGATGCTGCCGGTTCTCGAAGCCGTCGTCCAGACCGGCAAGCCGCTCCTGATCATCGCTGAAGACGTCGAAGGCGAAGCTCTTGCAACGCTCGTCGTCAACAAGCTGCGGGGCGGCCTCAAGATCGCTGCCGTCAAGGCGCCCGGCTTCGGCGACCGCCGCAAGGCCATGCTCGAAGACATCGCTATCCTGACCGGCGGCACCGTCATCTCCGAAGACCTCGGCATCAAGCTCGAATCCGTCACGCTCGACATGCTCGGCCGTGCCAAGAAGGTTTCGATCTCCAAGGAAAACACCACGATCGTCGACGGTTCGGGCGCCAAGTCCGACATCGAAGGCCGTGTTGCCCAGATCAAGGCCCAGATCGAAGAAACCACCTCCGACTACGACCGCGAGAAGCTGCAGGAACGTCTTGCCAAGCTGGCCGGCGGTGTTGCCGTTATCCGCGTCGGCGGCTCGACGGAAGTCGAAGTGAAGGAAAAGAAGGACCGCATCGACGACGCTCTGAACGCGACGCGCGCTGCCGTTCAGGAAGGCATCGTACCGGGCGGCGGCGTTGCCCTGCTGCGCTCTTCCGTCAAGATCACCTCCAAGGGTATCAACGACGACCAGGAAGCCGGCATCAACATCGTTCGTCGCGCTCTGCAGGCTCCGGCTCGCCAGATCGCTGAAAACGCTGGCGACGAAGCTTCGATCGTCATCGGCAAGATCCTCGACAAGGATCAGGACAACTGGGGTTACAACGCCCAGACCGGCGAATATGGCGACATGATCGGCATGGGCATCATCGACCCGGTCAAGGTCGTTCGCACGGCCCTGCAGGATGCAGCTTCCGTTGCATCGCTGCTGATCACCACCGAAGCCATGATCGCCGAGCTGCCGAAGAAGGACGCTCCGGCTATGCCGGGCGGCATGGGCGGCATGGGCGGTATGGACATGATGTGATAGGCGAAAGCCTGCACTGACACCATTCCGGCATCCGGAACAGGAAGGGCGGCCCTCGGGTCGCCCTTTTCTTTTGTCTCGATAGCACCGCCGATGTCTTTTCAACCGCTTCCGATTTCAGGAATGATGCAGCGGCGATTCGACCACGTGGCACGCCCGATTCAGCTGATCAACCCATCTAACCAGCCGTCTATTGCCCGCCCCCGGGCCGAAGCTTGTGTGAAGCTTGCGCTGCTGCGCCTCTGCAGTATGCCAACATCGGCGCGGGGTCGCAGGGTTGCCGTGCCGTTTCCGGCCTCCGCATCAGGTGAAAACGCTTCCAATGCCCTCAAAGATGATCCTCCACCGCCGATTCTCCTGAAATGTCCCGGAAGCGCGGCCTCACGAGAAATGATCCCGATCCGAATACCCCTTAAAAAGCCGTTGCCGTTTGTCCAAAAGCTCCTATAAATCCGCGCTGCAATTAAAGTGCGCCCGGCGATAATTTTTCGCTAATAGACGAGGTCGGAGCGCGAAACGGCGATACGCGAATGTTCGGCTTCAACGGCTCCGCTTCCGGAGCCCCTGAACGCCATGGCGATTGCCGGATGGGCGGACATCATGTCCGCAGCGACATGATCCTGTTTCTTTGTGTTTGCCGAGCGTGCGGCGGAGAAGCCGCATGCGAACGGGAGAACGCCTTGTTTAAGATCGCCAAAGCCAATGCAGCCCTGCCCCTGATGCCCGGCTCGCTTGAGGACGCCAATCGCAATCACGAGATGCTGGCGCAGTTTTCCATCTCCGAAAGCTGGATCGGAGATTTGTCGAGCGGCATGCTCCGCCTCGGCGAATGGAGCGGCATGCTACACGGCCTCTCCGCACAGGAATGCGGGCTGTTAAGCCTGATCCGCTGCTACGATACCAAAGACCGCAGCCACATATTGGAGCTGTTCGAACAGGCGGCGACGCTCAACTCCTCCTTCTGTTTTTCGACGACGATCATCATGCCGAATGGCTTCCGCCAGCCGCTGTTCTGCATGGGCGAGTCGAACGGGCTCGAAGAGAAATACAGCGGCGGCATGTCCGGCGTCTTCATCTTCCCGCGCTTCAAGCTTGAAGGCGCAAGGCAGATCACAAGCCGCCGATAAAAGCCGCCAGCGCAAAGAAAAGGCGCTCTCAAGGGCGGCCTTCGGCATTTCCGGTCGGCCTCTCCGTTATTCCGGCTTGACGGGTATGTTGAGGCCCTTCGCACTTGCCGGACGGGCGATGCAGCGCTCCAGCCAATCCGAGACTGCGGGGAATTTCGCATATTCCAGAACCTCGCGGCCGCCATAGAAGATATCGGCGCCGCGAACCCAGGTGAAGGTGGTGATGTCGGCGATCGTATAGAGATCGCCCATGATCCACTGGCGGCCCTTCAGCCGGTCTTCGAGCACGCCGAGCAGACGTTTGGACTCGTCGCGATAACGCTCCACCGGGTAGGAATTGTTGGCGACCTTGTCGGCGGCGAATTTGTAGAAATGCCCGAACTGGCCGAACATCGGACCGATGCCCGCCATCTGGAAAAACACCCATTGGATGGTTTCGTAGCGGCCCGCGGCGTCGGCAGGGATGAGCTTGCCGGTCTTTTCCGCGAGATAAAGCAGGATGGCGCCGGATTCGAAAAGGCCGATCGGCTTCCCGTCCGGGCCATTCGGATCGATGATCGCCGGGATGCGGCCGTTCGGGTTGAGAGATTCGAATTCCGGCGACTTCTGCTCGTTGGCGGCGAAGGAAACATAATGCGGCTCGTAGGCAAGACCGAGTTCTTCGAGGGCGACGGAAACCTTCACCCCGTTCGGCGTCTGCAGCGAATAGAGCTGGATGATGTCGGGATTTTTCGCCGGCCAGCGCGTCGTGATCGGAAATGCGGAAAGATCTGCCATCGGAATCTCCATGTTGGGCGCCGACCATAAAAGACCGGGCTCGGTAAAGGCAAGCAGCGGCGACCAGGAGATCGTTCCATATTGTTGAACGATCTGTCCGCTTCCGTTTATCTTTCCACAACGAAGGAAAAGAGCGACATAGAAGCATCCGAGGTCCAACCGGTGCCGGGGCACCAAGATCTCCAGAGCCAATCAAACGGAGACAACGTCCATGTCAAACAACGTCATCATCCTGATCGCCCGTATCCTTCTTTCCTTCATGTTCATCTTCGCCGGCTTCGGCAAGCTGACCGATCCGGCATCGACCGCCGGCATGATCGCCGGCGCCGGCCTGCCGGCTTCCACCGCGCTCACCTATCTCGCCGGCCTGTTCGAGCTTGCAACCGGCCTTGCCGTGCTCGTCGGCTTCCAGGTCCGCATCGTCGGCTGGCTGCTTGCCGTCTTCTGCGTCTTTACCGGCTTCGTCTTCCACTTCTCGCCGATCAACGTTCCTGATTTCCCGGCCGCCGCTAACGCCTGGCTGAGCGGCCTGAACTTCGTCAACTTCATGAAGAACATCACGCTCGCCGGCGCCTATATCATGCTCGCCACCAATGGCGCAGGCGCCTACTCGCTCGACGCCCGCCGCGGCGCCTACGCAACGGCCTGACACCAGCAGACATCCTCCCAGAAACAGAAAACCCGCCGTCATCCGACGGCGGGTTTTTCTTGTGCCGTTATGTAGCCGAGATCAGAGGGCGGCGCGCACCGCATCGATGATCGCCTGCACCGCCGGTTCGTCGGCGTGGCTCTCCTTGCGGGCGCGCACGAGACAGGCCTGCGAATGCAGGATGACGCCGTCCTGGAGCACCTTCAGGTGGTTGGCGCGCAATGTCGAGCCGGTGGAGGTGATATCGACGATGATGTCAGCCGAGCCTGCGGCGGGAGCGCCCTCGGTGGCCCCCAGGCTTTCGACGATGCGATAAAGCTGGATGCCGTGCTGGCTCGAAAAGAACTGCTGGGTCAGCCGCCAGTATTTGGTGGCGATAGCAAGCCGCCTGGAGTGGCGGGCGCGGAAATCGGCGGCGACATCGACGAGATCGGCCATGGTGTCGACATCCAACCAGATCTCCGGCACGGCGACGACGACATCGGCATGGCCGAAACCGAGCCGGGCGCAGAATTCGACGCGCTTGTCGATCTCGGCAAAACCCTCCCGCATCAGATCCTCGCCGGTGACGCCGAAATCGACGCTGCCGTTGCCGATTTCGCGAGAGATTTCGGAAGCCGACAGGAAGGCGACTTCCACATCGTCCCAGCCTTCGACGCGGCCGCGATAGGAGCGGTCGTTACCAACAGCCGAGATCGGCATGCCGGCACGTTCGAAGATCGCCGAAGCGTCGTCCTTCATCCGGCCCTTGGAAGGAAGCGCAATGGTGATGGTCATGCGGCTGCCCTTTCGGTTTCGATACGGTCGAGCCAGAAGGAGAAGCCGACGGCAGGAATGCGGTCCGTGGCGCCGAGGAAGGTCAGCAGCCGATCGAAGCGACCGCCGCCGGCGAGCACCGCGCTCGAGCCTTCCACCGTCACCTCGAAGACGAGGCCGGTGTAATAGTCGAGCGGCCGTCCGAAGGCGGCGCGGTAGTCGAGGCAGGAAAGATCGACGCCGGCATTGGCAAGGGCTGCGACCCGGCCATTGAAGCGGGCGAGCGCGTTGCCGAGTTTCAGGCCAGCAGCATCGGCGAAACCGGCAAGGGCCGCGGACGCGTTGATGAGCGGCACGTCGAGCGACAGGAACTCTTCCAGCACCTGGAAGGCCGCATCGTCGAGGCGGGTTTCGGAGAGGATCAGCTTTTCCTTGAGGCGCCGGGCGATCTCCAGGGGCGAGCGGCTGGCATTCGTCGAATAGCCGGTCTTCTGCATCTCCCGCTCGAGATGGACGACCAGCGCCTGCTCGTCGCCGGATGCGACCAGCCTGGCAATATCGTCGTCCAGGCCGGTGACGAATTGCGGGCTGACGAGGCTGGCCAGCAGCGCTTCCAGCTGCGTCATGTTGCCGAAGGCATGGATCAGGCGCTTCTGCCAGCCGAGCGGCAGGCCGAGCGCCTGGACGACGGCCTCGAACACTGCCTGGTCGCCCAATGTCACCGACAGTCGCCGGCCCGGCAGCAGGCGAGCGAGGATGCCGGTGGCATCGCCGATGGCGCGGGCGTCGGCGTTTGACAGGTCGATATCGCCGAGATCCTCGATGCCGGCCTGGTAGAATTCATTGGCGCCGTCACGGCGCTGGCGGAAAACCTCCCCGAGATAGGCATAACGCTTCGGCGTACCGGTCGCCGTCTCGATGTGGCGCAGACAGACGGGAATGGTGAATTCGGGACGCAGGCAAAGGCTGGCGCCGGTTTCACTCTCCGTCATGAAGATGCGGCGGCGCAGGTCCTCACCGGCGATGTCCAGGAAAGGTTCGGCCGGCTGAATGACAGGCGTATCGATGCGCTCGGCGTTGCGCGCGGTAAATTCGGCCAGCAGGTCGTTGGAGAATTCGGGGAGGTTGATCAGGGGCATGCCGAGCTCCAAATAGTAGGCGAAGGGCGTGCCTGAAGGTACGCCTCAGACATTCGATGCTGCCCTCTTCCGATCCTCAGCCTGCGCAGCAAGGATTTCCTTCACCTTGGCCACAAGGTCGGCTTCCGGCACCGTCTCCTGCGCCACGCGTGCTTCGCGCCAGCTGGCATTGTCTTCGATCTCGCCGGAAAGCCGCTTGCCTTCGATCAGATCCTTGATCTGCACGACGCCTTCGGCGCGCTCGTCGCCGCCCTGGATGATGGCGACAGGGCAGCCGCGGCGATCGGCGTATTTCAGCTGGTTGCCGAATTTCTTCCAGTTGCCCTGGAACATCTCGGCGCGGATGCCGGCGGCGCGCAGTTGCTGCGTCATTTTCTGATAACGGCCCATCGCCTCGACATCGCCGTCCATGACGGTGACCAGCACCGGCTCGATCACCTCGCTGGCGCCGAGCTTGCCGAGGTTCTTCAGCGCCGTCATCAGGCGAGAGACGCCGATCGAAAAGCCCGTCGCCGGAACCGGCTGGCCCATGAAACGAGAGACGAGACCGTCATAACGGCCGCCGCCGCCGACCGAACCGAAGACGACCTTCTCGCCCTTTTCATTGGTGACGTCGAAGCTGAGTTCGGCCTCATAGACCGGGCCGGTATAATATTCGAGACCGCGCACGACCGAGGGATCGATCTTGATCCGGTCGGCTTGATAGCCGGCGCTGGTGACGAGCGCTGCGATGAAATTCAGCTCCTCGACGCCTTCGCCACCCCTCGAGGTTCCCGCAACGAGCTCGGCGAGGCGTTGAGCGCTTTCGGCATAATCCTTGATGCCGACGAAAAACAGCACCTTGTCGATCTGCTCCTGATCAAGCCCGGCGCCCTTGGTGAAATCGCCGGATTCATCCTTGCGGCCGGGGCCGAGCAGCAATGCCACGCCTTCCGGGCCGAACTTGTCGAGCTTGTCGATGGCACGCAGCACGTTGAGCCGCTGGCCGGCCTTGTCGTCGCCGCCGAGGCCGATCGCCTCGAGCACGCCGTCCAAGACCTTGCGGTTGTTGACGCGGATGACATAGTCACCGCGCTTGATCCCGAGGGCCTCAAGCGTGTCGGCCATCATCATGCACATTTCGGCATCGGCCTGAACACCCGGCGCGCCGACCGTATCGGCATCGAACTGCATGAACTGGCGGAAGCGGCCGGGGCCCGGCTTCTCGTTGCGGAAGACGTAACCGGCGCGATAGGTGCGGTAGGGAAGCTGGATCTCGTTGAAATTCTCGGCGACATGACGGGCGAGCGGCGCCGTCAGGTCGTAACGCAGCGACATCCATTGCTCGTCGTCATCCTGCAGGGAGAAGACACCCTCGTTCGGCCGGTCGCTGTCGGGCAGAAACTTGCCGAGCGCATCGGTATATTCGAACAGCGGCGTTTCGAGCGGATCGAAACCATAATGCTCATAGACTTCCCGGATCTTTGCCGTCATCTCGTTGACGGCGCGGATATCGGTGGCCGTGCGGTCGACGAAGCCGCGCGGCAGGCGGGCCTTGAGCTTTTGCGGTTTCTTCTGCTTGTCGTTCATTTCCGGGAATTCCGCTGACTGTGACAGTGGCGGTTTCCTAACCGATCGGGCGGGGAGCGGCAAGGGCGAAGGGTCTTGATGCCGCAGGGAGTATCGATTGAACCGGAGGCATCCATCAGAAATGCGGATATGCTCATGATCGCTGAAGCGCTTCTCTATGCCGCGACCTTGCCGCTGACCGGCAAGCCGCATCGAAAGTTCATCCGCTATTCCGTCAATCTGTGGTCGCGGGCCGGGCGCTGTGCGGCGGATTGGGCCGAACATGAGGAAAAGAGCCGGACTGCGATCCGCGCGGCTGCGGCCGGTCTCAGGCAGAAGCGGACCGCCGTCGTGCTCGGTTCCGGTCTGTTGCGGGACGTGCCGATCGAGGAACTGGCGCGCGATTTCGATACCGTCGTGCTGGTCGATCTCGTTCACCTCGCATCGGTGCGCCTGTGGCTGTCGGCCAAGGGCTATCGCAATGTCCGACTGATCGAGCGCGACCTCTCCGGCTATGACGACCTTGCCGCCGGCCGGCAGCCCGAACCGCTCGGCTTCCTCAGGAGCGTGCCCTATCTCGATCTGGTGGTTTCGGCCAACCTCTTGTCGCAGATCGGTCGCGGTGTGAAACGGCGCTCGGAGGCCGAGGCCGGGCGAATGCCCGAAGACACGGTGGAAAGGCTGATCGCGGCGCATCTGACCGGGCTTTCGGGCCTCCCCTGCCGCGGCTGCCTGGTGACCGACATCGCCTATGCCGTCATCGACCGCAACGGCAGGACGCATGAGGAGGCCGACCTGCTGCATGGCGTATTGCCGCCGCCGGCAAAAGCTACCTGGACATGGCCGGTGGCGCCGCTCGGCGAAGAGAGCAAGGATTACCGGATCGAGCACAAGGTCATTGCCAGCTGGTGATCAGGATGTGATCGCCGGTCGGCTTGGCTTGCATCAGTCATTCGCCTATAAAACAGCATGCGCATGCTCGCCCTCATCGTGATGTTTCTCGGCTGGCTGGTCTACAGCGCCATGTCCGCATGGGCAGGCTGTCCGACCTGCGCATCGATGAATGCACCGGTTGCCGTCGAAACCGGCATGCATCACGAAATGCACGGCATGGCTATGTCCGAGGCGGCGGGCAAGACTGAACCCTCGAAAGGCCCCTGCGCCGGCGGCAATTCCGCGCATATGCCGCTTTGCGCCGCCTGCCTGCTGTTGCCACCGGCGGTGACGGTCATGGCCAGCGGTAAGTCCATTTTTGGTTATCCCGACCCCGCGCTTGCCCGCGCCCTCGACGACGACAAACCGACACCACAGTCGCCGCCTCCGCGATTGTCCTGACACCATAGCAATCCATGCCAATCGGGTGGCTCAGCCGCCCGGCAAACCTATTGTCAGACAGAGGAAGGAACTCTCATGTCTTTGAAAATCATCGCCCTCACCGCCATGCTCGCCATCATTGCCGCTCCCGTCCTTGCCGAAGACAAACCGATGGATATGAGCAAGCCGATGGGCAATCACGATGCGGCAAGCCACGCCTTCAGCGAGGCCAATGCCAAGATGCACAAGGATATGATGATCGAGTATAGCGGCGATGCCGATGCGGATTTAGTCCGCGGCATGATCCCGCACCATCAGGGCGCGATCGATATGGCCAGGATCGAGCTTCAATATGGAAAAGATCCCGATATCCGAAAGCTCGCCGAAGCCGTCATCAAGGCACAGGAAGCCGAGATCGCTGAGATGACCGCCTGGCTCAAGGCCCACGGCAAATAATCGATCGTGGATGAAAAGGGGAACGCCGGGATGTCAGGCGTTCCCCAAGACTTATGTTGGCGAGGTCAGTCCTTCGGCTCGAAATCGGCCGGGCGGCGGCCGGCGCCCTGTCGGGCCAGCATCCAGCCGGGATATTCGGGCGCAAGCGCGCTCACCTCGTCGAGCTTCTTCATATCGTCTTCATCGAGCTTCAGCTTGACGGCGGCAAGGTTCTGGTCGAGCTGGTCGACACGCTTGGCGCCGATGATGACTGTGGTGACGAAGGGCTTGGCGAGGATATAGGCGAGCGCCACGGTGGCGACGCCGACGCCGTGCTTTTCGGCGACTTCGCGCATGACGGCGACGCAGGCCCAGGCCTTGTCCTTGTCAACAGGCGGGAAATCGAAACTGGCGCGGCGGCCCTCGCCGTTGCCGGGCGCGCCGGGACCATACTTGCCGGAGAGCAGTCCGCCGGCGAGCGGTGACCAGACCATCAGGCCGAGCTTCTCCTCCTGCATCATCGGCACGATGTCGCGTTCGAGATCACGGCCGGCGATGGAATAATAGGCCTGCACGGTTTCGAAACGGGCAAAACCGCGGCGTTCGGACAGGCCGAGCGCCTTGGAGATGCGCCAGGCCTGCCAGTTGGAGACGCCGATGTAGCGCACCAGGCCGCGGGAGACGAGATCGTCGAAGGCGCGTAGCGTCTCATCGATCGGCGTCACCGTATCGGTCGCGTGGATCTGATAGAGGTCGATGTGATCGGTCTGCAGGCGCTCGAGGCTCGCCTCGACGGAATCCATGATGTGGCCGCGCGAGGCGCCGCGGTCGTTCGGCTTGTCGCCCATCACACCATAGACCTTGGTGGCGATGACGACGTCCTTGCGTGGGATGTCGAGGTTCTTCAGCGCCTGGCCGAGCAGCCTTTCGGACTCGCCGGCCGAATAGACATCGGCCGTGTCGATGAAATTGACGCCCGAAGCAAGCGAGCGTTCGACGATCCGGTCGGCGGCATTCTGGTCGACATCGGCGATGGCGCCCCACATGCTGCCTTGCTTGGCTTCACCGAAGGTCATGGTGCCCAAGCAGATTTCCGAGACGAAAAGTCCCGTATTTCCGAGCTGGTTGTAACGCATGGTGGAAAAATTCCTTTGTGTCTGCCGCAAGAGGGCTTGCGAACCGCTGAACTTCATTTTTTGATTATTGGCCTGCGCGCGACAGGCACAGCCGTGGCTGGCTGCAGGGTGAGGCAAAGTGCATTTAGTGCGGCAGCGGCGCTTTTCAACGCTGCGCCCAACCGTACCCAAGATGACGCCCTTGTCTCGACACAGGCAGCCGATAGATTGCCGGCCATATTTTAAGAGGTGCGCATATGACGACGCGACCACTGACGACGATCGGCTTCGATGCCGACGATACACTCTGGCAAAACGAACAATATTACCGACTGACGGAAGCGCATTTCACCAGGCTTCTTGCCGATTTCGCCGAAGGACCGAAGATTTCCGAGCGGCTGCTGGAGGCCGAGAAACGCAATCTTCGCCATTACGGCTTCGGCATCAAGGGTTTCACGCTGTCGATGATCGAGACGGCGATCGAGATCACCGAGGGCAAGGTTCCCTCGGGCGTGATCGCCAAGATCCTCGATATCGGCCGCGAGCTCCTCTCCCATCCCGTCGAAACCATGCCGCATGTGCGCGACACGCTGGAGGGGCTTGCCGGCAAATACCTGCTTGTCATGATCACCAAGGGCGATCTCTTCGATCAGGAACGCAAGCTTGCCCAATCCGGGCTCGGCGATTTCTTCGATGCCGTCGAGATCGTCTCCGACAAGACCGCCGTCACCTATCGGCGCATCTTCGCCAAGGTCGGCGACGGGCCGGAGCGGGCGATGATGGTCGGCAATTCGCTGAAATCGGACATCGTGCCGGCAATCGCCGCCGGCAGCTATGGCGTCTTCGTGCCGCACGAACTCACCTGGGTGCTGGAACATGTCGATGAACCGAAAGAAGCGCCGCGTTTCCGCAAGATCGGCCATCTCGGGGAATTGCGCGAACTGATCGACCGGCTCGGCTAGAGCCTCATTGCTTGGCAGGCGCCTTCGGAAACAGCGACGGGCGTTCGGGCTCGGCCGGCGGTTGCGGCGGTTGTGGGGCGGCCGCCAAGGGCTCGATCAAGATGCTGAACGGAGCGCCGAGGCCGCGGCGCGGCGAGACCTTGGAATAATAGGGACGCAGCAGCCAGGTGGCGTCTTCCTTGACCGTCGTCTCGAAGCTCATGCCATCCTCGTCGGTGCCGAAGAAGGCCTCGTCATCCGGCTTCGACAGGTCGAAGATCGCCAGGAAGGCAAATTTGCTCTTGGTGGAAAAACTGACCTTCACGTGCTGGCCGGTGCGCACCGGCAGCGTATAGACATGGCTATTGCCGAACTTCGTCCAGCCCTTCAGCTGCATGGTGACGGCCGGGAATTGCAGCTTCTCCAGCTTCTCGCCGGGATCGAGCTGCGGTGTCTGCGCCATGGCGGAGACCGGCAGGAAAAACAGGGCAGCGGCTGTTATCAATATTCTCACGGACAGATCTTTCATGGACGGACCAGGGCGCAGCGCATCGCCTCGACCTCGGGCCGGCAGAAGCAGCCTTCCAGATGATCGTTGACGAGACCCATCGCCTGCATGAAAGCATAAACTGTGGTCGGGCCGACAAAGGTCCAGCCGCGTTTCTTCAGATCCTTCGAAATGATGACCGATGTCGGCGTCGTCGGGTTGGCGACGATATGCTCGCGGTCGACCACAACAGGCCGCTCGTTATGGCCCGGCTCGTAGCGCCAGAAATAACGGGCGAGCGAGCCGAACTCGTCCCTGAGGGCGATCGCGCGCTTGGCATTGTTGATGGTCGAGACGATCTTGCCGCGATGGCGGATGATGCCGGCATCGCCAAGGCAGCGAGCGACATCCTCGTCGCCGAAGAGAGCGACCTTGTCGAAATCGAAGCCTGAAAAGGCGGCGCGGAAATTCTCGCGCTTGCGCAGGATCGTCAGCCAGGAAAGGCCGGACTGGAAGCCTTCGAGGCAGATCTTCTCGAAGAGGCGGATGTCGTCGGTGACGGGGCGGCCCCACTCCTCGTCATGATAGCGGAGGTAGTCGGGCAGATTGGCGTGCCAGTGGCAGCGGCTCCTGCCGTCCTCGCCGATGATGATGCCTGTCGCGCTCATGATCCTTCATCCTGCGGGGGTCCGCTTCGTTCACCGTGCATGATTCCGGCTTTACCATTTGCAAACCGTCTTTCCAAACCGAACGGTAACCCTGACGAAAAGTTTATCCGGTCGGTCGGCTTTTCATGAATCGATCTTTACCATTCGCTGGCGGATAGGGTGGCAGCGTCTTTGCGGGCGGAACATGTCCGCCCGGGCGGAGAAGTAGTCCCGCCAGCCATTTTCGGTCATTTGTAGAGAGTTCGTCCGATGATGAAACAGCTTATTCTTGCCGCAGCCCTCTTCGGCATTGTCTCCACGGCCGCCCTTGCAGACGACCGCTACGCCACCCGTCCGCCGGTCGTGCTCAGCCCGGATCTGACGGCGCCCTGGATCAACCAGCTCGGCGGCGGCGCGGTTCGACCCGTCGTCTATCAGCGGCCGGTCATCCGGCAGCCGCAGCGCGGAATCTTCCAGCGCCGCGCGCTGCGCCAGGCGCCGCAGGCCGCACCGCAGACCGTTTCGGCGATCAATCCCGGCATCCCGTCGATCCGCCGTCCGATCGAGCCGCAATTCCTGCCGCAGATGGTCGATTACGATACCACGGAAAAGCCCGGCACGATCGTCATCGATACCAACAACCGCTTCCTCTATCTGGTGATGGAAGGCGGCAAGGCAAGGCGCTACGGCGTCGGCGTCGGCAAGCCCGGCTTCGAATGGGCCGGCGCCCACAAGATCACCCGCAAAACGGAATGGCCGGACTGGACGCCGCCTTCCGAAATGATCAGCCGCGAAGCCGCCAAGGGCCATTACCTGCCGGCGCGCATGGACGGCGGCCCGGAAAACCCGCTCGGCGCCCGCGCCATGTATCTCGGCTCGACGCTTTACCGCATCCACGGCACCAACGCGCCCTGGTCGATCGGCAGCGCCGTCTCCTCGGGCTGCATCCGCCTGCGCAACGAAGACGTCGTCGATCTCTATGACCGCGTCAACGTCGGAACCCGCGTCATCGTCATGTAACGACCGGGCAAATACCTGGGGAGCCGTAGAGAATAGCCGGCTCCCTTCTCCAAAAGAGCTTTATCCGGCCACGCCGATCTTGAATCGGGGAGAAGTTCATGTAGCTTCGAGCGAATTTGCTTGAGGGGAATCGATCATGATCAAATTGATGCCGGGTCTGGCTGCCGCCGGACTTGTCCTGTCCTTGATGTCCACATCCGCCTTTGCTGCACCCGCCGGCTCCGCGCCGGACAATACACGAGCCCCGGCGCAGATCGTGCGCGTGGCGCAGATGCCGAAATACGTGAAGCCGCAGTTCAAGCGCAAGAAAGTGCGCCTGGTGACGACGGAAGCGGCCGGCACCGTCATCATCGATACCAACAACAAATATCTCTATCTCGTCGAAGGCAACAACCGCGCCACCCGCTACGGCATCGGCGTCGGCCGCGACGGCTTCGGCTGGTCGGGGATCGTCAAGATCGGCCGCAAGGCCGAATGGCCGAGTTGGACGCCGCCGGCCGAGATGCGCCGCCGCGAAGCCGCCAAGGGCCACATCATCCCTGCTTTCCAGGAAGGCGGCGAGGACAATCCGCTCGGCGCCCGCGCCATGTATCTCTACCAGGGCGGCCGCGACACGATCTTCCGCATCCACGGCACCAACCAGCCCTGGACGATCGGCCTCAACATGTCTTCCGGCTGCATCCGGATGATGAACGAGGATGTGACGCACCTCTACGACCGCGCGCCTGTCGGCACCAAGGTGATCGTCATCGGCCCCGGCAACCGGCAGGGCAAGGTGGCTTTCGAGGACCGAGGCATCGACGTGCTGCGCACGATGTTTGGCGGCTGAGCAACACTGACGAAAAAAACGAAAGGCGCATTTCGACGCGCCTTTTGTTTTGCTTAGACTTTGCGGCCGAAAGCTGGCACACATGCCTAAGAGTCGACATATTTGCAATATCGGGGCTATTCAATGACATATGCGCTGCGTTCCTCCGCTTCGCTACTTGCGGGCATCGCGTTTTTGACAATCTGTTCAGCAGTTTCCGCCTCGGCGGAAGATCTGCAATTCTCTGTCTATGGCGGTTATCAGACCGCACCGCACAGCGGCGTCGATCTCTCCGACGGCACGCATTTCACCGCCGGCTGGGAAGGCAAGTCCTTCGGCAGCCCGCCTTATTACGGCGGCCGCGTCACCTGGTGGCTCGAGAACTTCAACAAGCCGAACTGGGGTATTTCGCTCGATTATACCCATGACAAGGTCTATGCCGACGACGATACGCTGGCCAAGACCGGCTGGTCGCACTTCGAATTCACCGACGGCCTGAACTTGCTTACGGTGAACGGTCTCTACCGCTTCCAGGATCCGACCCGCCGCTGGACGCCCTATCTCGGCGCCGGTATCGGCGTGAACATTCCGCATGTCGAAGTGATTCGCCCCGAGGGCAAGACCTGGGCCTATGAATTCGGCGGCGTGACGCTGCAGGCCCAGGCCGGCGTCGACTTCAAGGTGACCGAGCGCTGGTCGACCTTCGTCGAATACAAGGGCACCTATTCGCGCATCGACGTGCCGATCGACAACGGCGTGGACCTGAAGACCAACATCTTCACGAATGCCGTCAACGTCGGCGTTTCATTCCACTGGTAAGAACAAATTTCGGCTGCGACGTGAGAGCGGTTCAGCGCATAAAAGCGCAAAACCGCTCTAACCTTTTATCGTTATGCAATTCCCAGGCAAAACCGCCTTGCGCTTTGCCTGGGAAAACCGCTTCGTACTTCCTGAAATTGCTCTATTTCGTGCCGCAGCTGACCTTGCCCTGGACGGCATAGGGCTTTTCACCGCCTGCGATCGTCAGGGAATAGGTGCCGCTGAAATTTGCCGACGGCTTGCCGCGTTCGCCGGCAACCACGACGAGATCCAGCGTTGCTCCGCCGGTGTCGTCATCACCACCGTCGAGAACCTCCAGGAGCAGTTCGCCGTCACGCGACCAGTGATTGGTCAGATGCTGCGATTCGAAAACACGTTTTCCGAATACCGTCGATTGCGCCTGGTCCTTGACAACAAGTGCACCGCGGAAATGGTTGAGCTTGTGGCCGGCATCGCTTTCGAAACCGCTTTCGAGCGTGAAACGCGCTTCCTTGTCGTCGGCGGAACAGAACAAACGACTGTCGGCATGGGCGGCGCCTGCCGCTCCGAGCAGTCCCGCAAGCACGATCATTCCCCGCCACATCGCCCAACCTCCCGAGACCGGCCCGACGGGCCTGCTGCATATGCAGCAATTTAAAGTGCTACAGCGTCCTTTGCGCATCTGAAAAGACGCGCGGCGCTGTAGTAGCTTCAGCCTAGCGGTAAACCTGTTAATTTTTCCGGCACAGCGCCGCCATAAGCCCAATCGAGCAGTTCGACCGTATGCAGGATCGGCATGCCGGTGCCGGTGGCGATCTGGGTGATGCAGCCGATATTGCCGGTGGCAATGATATCGGCCTTGGTGGCCTCGATGTTTTTGACCTTGCGTGCCTTCAGCGCAGCCGAGATCTCCGGTTGCATGATGTTATAGGTGCCGGCAGAGCCGCAGCAGAGATGACCTTCCGCCGGATCGCGCACCGTAAAGCCCGCCGCTTTCAGCAATTGCTTCGGCGCGAGCGTGATGCGCTGGCCGTGCTGCATGGAACAGGCGGAATGATAGGCGACCGTGATGCCCTTCGGCATGTGGGCCGGCAGCTCGAGGGTGGCGAGATATTCGGTGATATCCTTGGCGAGCGCCGAGACCCTGGCCGCCTTTGCGGCATAGGCGGGATCGAGGCGCAGCATGTGGCCGTAATCCTTGATCGTCGTGCCGCAGCCCGAGGCGGTGATGATGATCGCGTCGAGGCCCTGCCCATCGATCTCGCGTGTCCAGACATCGACATTGGCGCGCGCGCTCGCAAGCGCCTGTTCGGCGCGGCCCATGTGATGGACCAGCGAGCCGCAGCAGACCTCGCCCTCCGGCAGTACGACCTCGACGCCGAGCCGCGTCAGCAGCCGGATCGCCGCCGCGTTGATGCCGGGATCGAGCACCGGCTGGGCGCAGCCGGAAAGGATCGCCACCCGGCCGCGCCGTTCCGTCTCGGGCAGATAACTGCCGGGTTTTGCGAAGGCTGAAGCTGCAGGCACGCGGCGCGGCGCAAGCGCCAGCATGGCGGCGAAAGGTTTCAGTGCGCCACCCCGCATCAGGCCGGCGAAGGGCCGGCCGAGACGGGCGAGATTGAGCGCCAGGCGGAAACGGCCGGGATAGGGCAGCACGGCGGCAAGGATGGCGCGCGTCAGCCGGTTCATCAACGGGCGCTTATAGGTCTTTTCGATATGGGCGCGGGCGTGATCGACCAGGTGCATGTAATCGACGCCGGAGGGGCAGGTGGTGACGCAGGCAAGGCAGGAGAGACAGCGGTCGATATGGGTGACGACCTCGGCATCGGCGGGGCGGCCGTTTTCCAGCATGTCCTTGATCAGGTAGATGCGGCCGCGCGGGCTGTCGAGCTCGTTGCCGAGCGTCACATAGGTGGGACAGGTGGCGGTACAGAAACCGCAATGTACACATTTGCGCAGAATCTGCTCGGATTCGGCGACAGCGGGATCGAGCAGCTGGCTCGGGGTGAAGTTGGTTTGCATTTAGAGGGACCTCCGCTTTTGGAGGATATCGGGGGTTGTGCTCATCTTCTCCCTCACCCCATCTTCCCCGGATTGAATATGCCGGCCGGATCGAATTTCTCCTTCACCCGCCGTGACAGCATCGCCACCGCCTCAGGCTCGGGGTGGAAAGCCGCGGTGACTGCCCTCGCCTCGGCCGATGCGCGGATCAGCGTCGCATGGCCACCACCGAGCGCCTTGATGAAGCGGCGGACCAGCTCGGCTTCAGGACCGGCCTCCATGCGCATCCAGACAAGACCGCCCTGCCAGTCATAGAAAGCGTCGACGCCGGCCTCGAGGCGCAGCGCCGCGACCAGCTGATGGCCGGTGCCGGGGGCGACCGAGACGCGCCAGACCGGCCGCGCGGTGCCGTCGGCATAGGGCAGCACGTCGCGGATTTCTTGCCAGAGCCTGCGGCTGTCGGGCTGCTCCAGCCTGGTGACCGTGGCGAAGGCCGACATTGTCGCGACAAGCTTTTCAATGCGCACGTCGACCGAACCGGCCAAGCCTTCGATGCGCAGCACCGTCGCCTCACCCTCCGGCAATGTGCCGGCGAGGAATTTCCACGTCACCGTCAGCGGCAGGTGGGCGGCACTGGAGATTTCGACCGGCAGCGCCATTGCCGCGGCCATGGCCTTTGCCGCTTCGGCGTCGTTGAGGCCCGACAGAACCACCGTCTGTTCCGTCTTCGGGCGCGGCGGCACGCGGAAAGTAACTTCGGTGAGGAAAGCCAGCGTGCCATGCGAGCCGGCCACCAGCTTGACGAGATCGAGGCCGGTGACATTCTTCATCACCCGGCCGCCGGCCTTGATGATCTCGCCCTTGCCATTGACGAAGCGCACACCGAGCAGGCTGTCGCGGGCGGCACCGGCGATGAGCCGGCGCGGGCCGGAGACATTGGCGGCAAACACGCCGCCGATGGTCGGCTCGCCGGACGTCCCCATCACAGGGCGATGATCCATCGGCTCGAAGGCGAGCATCTGGCCGCTCTCAGACAGCGCCGCCTCGACCTCGGCGAGCGGCGTGCCCGCTCGAACGGTCATGACCATTTCGCCGGGATTATAGGCGACGATGCCGGAAAGCCCGGTCGAGCGCAGCCGGCCTTCGGCGACAACGGCATTGCCGAAGCCCGAGCGGCTATCGCCGCCGCAAATCGCGAGCGGCTGGCCGCTTTCCGCGTGGGCGCGGACGATTGCCGTCGCCTCTTCCTCACTCGTCGGCATCAGATCGATCATGCGGCGGGGCGCCCTTCGAGCGGAAAGACCTTCGACGGGTTGAGGAGCCAGCCGGGATCGAAGGCGGCGCGCGCCGCCATCTGCTGGGCGAGATCGGCCTCGGAATATTGGTGGCGCATCAGGTCGCGCTTCTCGATGCCGACGCCATGTTCGCCGGTCAGGCAGCCGCCGGCATCGACGCAGAGCTTCAGGATGTCGTTGCCGGCGGCTTCCGCGCGAGCGGCATCCTCGGGATCGTTGGCGTTGAAGAGGATCAGCGGGTGCATATTGCCGTCGCCGGCGTGGAAGACATTGGCGACACGCAGGCCATAGTGATCGACGATTTCGGCGGTCCGCTTCAGCACATGGGAAAGCTGGCTGAGCGGCACCGTGCCGTCCATGCAGATGTAGTCGGCGATGCGGCCGGTGGCGCCGAAGGCGGATTTGCGGCCCTTCCAGATCAATGCCGCCTCGGTCGCCGACTGGCATTCGCGCACGGTCTTCACCGCGTGCCGGCGGGCGATCTCGACGATGTCCTTCAGCGTGGCGTCCATCTCCGCTTCCGACCCTTCGACCTCGACGATCAAAAGCGCGCCGACATCGAGGGGATAACCGGCATGGGCGAAGGCCTCGCAGATCTCGATTGCCGGCTTGTCCATGAATTCGATCGCAACCGGGACGATGCCGGCGGCGATGACATCGGCAACGCAGGAGCCGGCGGCCTCCGAGCTTTCGAAACCGAAGAGCACCGGGCGGGCGCCTTCCGGCTTGGCGATCAGCCGCACCGTCGCCTCGGTGACGATGCCGAGCTGGCCTTCGTGGCCGCAGACGAGGCCGAGCAGATCATACCCCGCCGCATCCAGCGCCTTGCCGCCGAGTTCGATCACCGTGCCGTCGACCAGCACCATCCTGACGCCGAGCAGGTTGTTGGTGGTGACGCCATATTTCAGGCAGTGGGCGCCGCCGGAATTCATGCCGATATTGCCGCCGATGGTGCAGGCAAGCTGTGAACTTGGATCGGGCGCATAGAAAAAGCCGTCCGCGGAGACGGATTCGGAGATGTTGAGATTGGTGACGCCGGCCTGAACCACGGCGACGCGGTTCGGCAGATCGATTTCGAGGATACTGTTCATCTTCGACAGGCCGAGCACAACCGCATCCTCCTGCGGAATGGCGCCGCCGGAAAGCGAGGTGCCGGCGCCGCGCGGCACGACCGGAATGCCGTATCGGTGGCAATAGCGCATGACGGCCGAAACCTCGGCTGTCGTGCGCGGCAGGGCGACGGCGAGCGGCAGACGGCGGTAGGAGACGAAGGCGTCGGTCTCGAACGGCACCAGCTCGCGCGCCTCATGCACCAGGCATTCCGGCGGCAGGAGATCGGTCAGATCGGCGACGATCTGGGCTCTGCGCGCCAGGACATCGGCGCGGGGGCTGAGAAACGAAATGGCGTCGGACATGGCGTTCTCCCTGGCCCTGACGACGGGGAAATGACAGCGGGAAGTGGGTAGCGGAACCGGCCGCGAACCTCCCTGCCGCCGATTGACCGGCTTAGCACTTTCCCGAAAGCGGCGCAAATGCTAAGCACTTATGCCAAAAGGGGAAAAAGTCGCAAAACCTTATGACCAATCTGGGTGATCTCGAAATCTTTGCCAAGGTCGTTTCGACAGGCAGCATGTCTCTCGCCGGGCGCGCGCTCGGCTTTTCCCCGGCCGTCGTCTCCAAGCGGATCAAGCGGCTGGAGGACCGGCTCGGCACCCGGCTTTTGCAACGCACGACTCGGCAGATCTCGCTGACGGAAGCCGGACAGGGTTTCTACGACCGCGTCCTCGGCATTCTCGCCGGGCTTGAGGAAGCGGAATTCTATATCTCCGGCCGCTCGGCGCAGATGCACGGCACGCTGAAGATCTCGGCGCCGACCTCCTTCGGGCGCATGCATATCGCGCCGCATCTGAAGGGTTTCATGGAGGCGCATCCGGAGCTTGCGATCAATCTGGTGCTGACGGACGAATTCAGCGACATCGTCGGCGGCGGCTTCGATCTGGCGATCCGCATCGCCGAACTCACCGATTCGAGCCTCGTCGCCCGAAGGCTGGCGCCGGTGCGCCGGCTGCTCTGCGCCTCGCCGGATTACCTGGCGGCGCATGGCGCACCTCGGCATATCGACGAACTGAAACACCACCGCTGCCTGCCGGCGCACAATAACGACACCTGGCGGCTGAACGGACCGGACGGAGCGCTGAGTCTCAGGCCGGAAGGCATGCTGATCACCAATTCCAGCGAGGTGATCCGCGAGGCTGTCATCGCCGGTCTCGGAATCGCCCTGCGCTCCACCTGGGATATCGGCGAAGAGCTCAAGGCCGGCCGGCTGGTGCAGGTGCTGCCGGCCTATGAAGGCTCGCACAATGTCGCGCTGTCGGTCGTCTATCCCAGCCGGCAGTTCCTGCCAGCCAAGGTGCGGCTGTTCATCGATTATCTGGCAGAGCTTTATGGCCCCGTCCCCTATTGGGAGCGCTGATGGCAGTGCCGGTTCAGCGCGCCAGCCTCTCGATGACGAGGTCCAGCAGGGCGCGCAGCCGCGCCAGCCGCTTCATGTCGCGGTGATAGCCGACCCAGGTGTTGCGGCCGGGTGGCGGTTCACCGAGATCGACCAGTTCGACGACCGCAAGGGAATCGCCGAGCGGCCGCGGCAGAACGGCGAGCCCGGCACCGTTGGCACAGAGCGCTGCCTGCACGTCGCGGCTGTTGCTCCGCATGACGGTATCGGCCCGCGGCAACAGGCGCTGCAGCCAGCCGACATCCGGCATGTCGCTGAAAGCCTCGTCCATGGTGATGAGGCGGGCGCCCGTGCCATCGCCAGCTTCGGGGTGCGGTGCGCCGCGTCTGATGTAAAGGCCGTATTCGATATGGATGAGCTTGCGCGATATGACCTCCGCCTCCGTGAAAGGCCGGATGCGGAAGACGAGGTCGGCTTCGCGTCGCGACAGGTTGAGAAGCCGGCTGTCGGTCAGCAATTCGATCTCTACCTTTGGATGGACTTGCGAGAATTCCGCCAGTACCGGCGAAAGCACATGCGCGCCGAACCAATCGGATGAGGACAGCCTGAGAAAGCCATCGAGCTGACGACTGCCACCGGCGAGGACGCGCTCCATGGCGAGCGCCTCCTCTTCGATGCGTTCAGCGCCGGCGAACACGGCGGTGCCCTCGTCAGTCAGCACGAAGCCATCCGTCGTGCGCTGAAAAAGCGTCTGGCCGAGCGAGGCTTCAAGAGCACGCAGCCGCCTGCCCATCGTCGGCTGCGTCAGCCCGAGGCTGCGGGCTGCTGCCCCCAGCGTGCCGAACCGCGCGATCGCCAGAAACAGCTTGAGGTCGCTCCATTCCATCGCCCGCATCCGTCAAACAAAAATGCATGGATTTCAGTCATTATCTTTCATTTTCATTCGCGCTTCAATGCACCATCTTCTTCCAGCACAAGCCATTGCCGACGCCCCAGCAGACGCCGCGCTGCGAACGAAGGAGAGTTCCATGCCTGTCCAATCAACGATGAAAGCACTGCTGGCGGAGACGCCGAATTCGCCGCTGCGGATCGCCGATATCGCAAAATCGTCCCCCGGCGAGGGCCAGGTTCTGGTGCGCATCAAGGCAAGTGGCGTCAACCCGCTCGACCTCAAGATCCGGGCCGGTAATGCGGTCCATGCCCGCCATCCGCTTCCCGCCATACTCGGCATCGATATGGCCGGCATCGTCGAAGAGATCGGAACTGGCGTCAGTGGTTTCCGCCGCGGCGACGCGGTCTACGGCATGACCGGCGGGGTCGGCGGCATTCAGGGATCGCTTGCCGAATTTGCAGCCATCGACGCCGCGCTGCTGGCGCCAAAGCCACAGAATCTGTCGATGCGCGAGGCAGCCGCCCTGCCGTTGATCTCGATCACCGCCTGGGAAGGGCTTGTCGACCGCGCCGGGGTCAAGGCCGGCCAGAAGGTTCTCGTACTCGGCGGCGGCGGTGTCGGCCATATCGTGGCGCAGATCGCCAAGGCTGCCGGAACCGAGGTCTATGTGGTCGACGGCGCTTCGAAAGCGGATTATCTCGCCGGCCTTGGCGCAACACCGATCGATCGTGACGTGGAAACGGTGGAAACCTATGTCGCAAGACACACCGGCGGCAAGGGTTTCGATCTGGTCTACGATACGGTCGGCGGCCAGGGGCTCGATACGGCATTCCGTGCCGTCAGCCGGTTCGGCCATGTCGTGAGCTGTCTTGGCTGGGGAAGCCACGCGCTGGCGCCGCTCTCCTTCAAGGCCGCCACCTATTCCGGCGTCTTCACGCTGCTGCCGCTTCTGACCGGCGAGGGACGCGCCCATCACGGTCAGATCATGCGGGAGATGACGAAGCTTGTCGAAGCCGGCAAGGTGATGCCCAAGCTCGACAGGCACCGCTTCACCCTTGCCGATGCCGATGAGGCGCATCGGCTGATCGAAAGCCGGCAGGCGGATGGAAAGCTCGTCGTCGAGATCGACTAACCTCGACGAGAGAATTAGCGCGCCAGATCGAGATAGGCGTTCGCCACCATCGCGTCGATATCGCGGGGTACGGGGACGACGCAGGATTGGGGACCGGCCTCGCCCCGGGCGATGCGTTCCAGGCAGCGGGCCTGGAGGGTGAAGCCGAGATCCATCGACTCGACCGTATTGCCGAGCGGCCGCGGACCGGCGAGATTGGCCATGTGACCGCCGCCGAGTACATGGAAGGAACGGCCGTCGGCGAGATGGAAGGTCTCGATATGGTCGGCCTCGTAGCGATCGATGCCGGTGACATCGGGATGGCGGCGAAGGGCCTCGACATCGATCTCATGCGGGAAATGGCCGCCATTCATCAGGATCGCGCCGTCCTTGACAAGCGGCAGGTCGGCTGCCGTGACGATGCCGGCAAAACCGGTGACGGTGACGATGATATCGGCCGAGCGGATCGCCTGGTCGCGTAGCGGCGTGACGAAACCGTCGAGATGGGCTTCGAGCGTCGTCACCGGATCGATGTCGACGACGCTGACGGTTGAAAAGGCATTGCGGAAACAGGCGGCCGTGCCCTTGCCGCAGGCGCCGTAGCCGAAGACGGTCACGCGTTTGCCGTTGGTGGAGCGGTTGGTGAAGCGCAGGTAGCTTTCGAACAGGCTCTGGCCGACGGCATGCCTGTTTTCGGCGAACTGCTTGATCGGGCTGTCGTTGATGACGAGGATCGGCATCTCCAGCCGCTCGCGCAGCGGCAGCAGACGGGTGCGCCCCGAAGTGGTCTCCTCGGTGCCGCCCAGGAGATTGGCATAGGGCTTTTCCGCCGCGATGGCGAAGAGATCGCCGCCATTGTCGAGCAGCAGATCCGGCTTCTCGGCGATGACCGCTTCGAGGCTCTGATGATGGGCAGCGGGATCGGTCGTCTGCGTGGCAAAGACGGTGATTCCTTGTGAACGCAGGAACTCGACCGTCGACGGCTGGGTACTGTTGAGATTGCCGGTGCAGACGAGACGCGCGCCACCGGCGCGCAGCGTCATCAACAGCGCCACCGTCTTCGGCTCGAGATGGATGCCGGTACCGATCGATAGACCCTCGAAAGGACGCGTCCGCTCGAATTCGGCCGCCGTCGCCGTGAGCAGCCGGCAGCTGCCGCCGATCCAATCGATACGGGTTGCGGTCTTTTCCATCATCTCTTTCCTATTTGCGCCTTGGTGCTGTTTTAGCGGAGCAACAGGGCTGCGAATATGGAAGTAATTCTGGCGAAGGGGCAGAAAATCTGCCCTTTCAGGCCGACGTCCCGCAACGAAGCAGCCAGCCGGACAAAGCCACAAAGGCCGGCCGTTTCGCATCCGGCGTGCGGCAGCAGAGGCTGTAGCCCGACGGGCGGGATATGAAGCCGTAGGGCGCCACGAGATGCCGGCGTTCGAGATCGTCTTCGATCGAAGCACGCGGCGCAAGCGCGATGCCAAGCCCGGAGCGGGCAGCCCCCAGCGCCAGCAGCAGATCCTCGAATTCCTGGACGCGGGAAAAGACGACCGGCGGCGTGCCGCTTTCGGCGAACCATTCGTCCCAGAGCTTCGGAACGCTGCGGCTGGCGAGCATCGTCAGTGCACCCATCGCTGCAGGGTCCTTGGATAGTGTCGCGGCGAGCGAAGGTGTGGAGACCGGGCCGAACTCGTCCTCCATGAATCGCAGAGCGGTGATCCCCGGGGCCGGCCGGTATTCACCGCCCATGATCACAGCGTCCAACTCCGGGTGCATCTGCAGCGGTTCGACCACGGTCATCGGCACGATCTCGACCGCCGTATCGCCGAGACTTGCCTGCATATCCGCGACGCGCGGCATCAGCCACCAGACCGCGAAGGCGGAGGGCACGCCGAGCCGAATGCGATTCTGCTCGGCGTCTTCGAGCTCCAAAACGGCGCGCTGCAGAATGTCGAAAGCCACGCCCGCTGCGGCGGCGAAAGCGCTCGCCTGCACCGTCGGAACCAGCCGGCGGCCGTCACGCGTGAAGAGCTTGCGGCCGAGGTGATTCTCCAACGTGGCAATCTGCTGACGCACGGCGCCACGCACCACATTCAGCTCTTCGGCAGCTTTCAGAATGCTGCCGTGACGGCAGACGGCCTCGAAGGCGCGGACGGCGTTGAGAGGGGGTAGACGCATGATTACCACATTCGAAAATCATAGTGCATCACTTGATCTTGCCATTGAACGAAAGGCAAGATCACGCCATATTGTACAGCTGTGCAATGTGACGCATTCGAGACAGGGCGTGACGGATTCTCCGAACCTGTCCTACCTCGATTTTCCCTATGAACGACGATCAAATGGCGTTTCGAATCGTCATGCCATTTTGGATTGCGTAAGCTTTCCGTGATATACGTATATGAGTGATTCCTAACGACGACTGTGAAGGTGACCCGACAATTGACTCTTTTCGCCCGACTGGCTTCCGATGTGCAACTGATGTTCCGGCGCCCGCCGCGACAGCAATATGGTGCGCTCTGCTACCGGGTTAAGAAGAAGAGCGGCGAGGTCGAGGTGCTGTTGATGACGAGTCGCGACACCGGCCGCTGGGTCATTCCCAAGGGTTGGCCGATGACGCGCAAATGCGCCCATGAGGTCGCGATGCAGGAGGCCTTCGAGGAAGCCGGCGTGCGCGGCGTGGTCGAGCCGGAGACGCTTGGCGCCTATACCTATCCCAAAGTGCTGCGCGATGGGGTGCAGGTGGTCTGCAAGGTGCAGGTCTATGCGCTCGAAGTCACCAATATGATGAAGAACTTCAAGGAAAAAGGCGAGCGCCGCATCGAATGGGTGTCGTTCGACGAGGCGGCCGGGCGGGTGCGCGAACCGGAGCTCCGTCACCTCTTCCTTGCTTTCAAGAAAAAGATGACCGACAGGCTTTCGGCCAACGCGGCGACGCAAATTTCAACGGACAACGAAATTCCGGCGGCCAAGCAAATTCCGGCGGAATGATTCCTGCCATCTTGCACTGCTAGAAAAGCAGCGTAGAAGCAGATTCATTCTCAGGAACAAGAATGCCGCCACGTCCCGCAGTCCTCACGAAACGCACGCTCGACAAGGACCTCGACAAGATCACCCATGCCGAGGACGTGGCGAAGCATGTTTTGCGGCGGCTGGTGGCGCCCGGTCTCGGACTGATCTTTCTCGGTCTGGCCATGCTTTTTGCCGGCGTCTATGTGTTCGACCGGCCGGGAGCGATGCTGGTGGTGGCGGCGGCGGCGCTTGCCGGCTACATGGCGATGAACATCGGCGCCAATGATGTGACCAACAATGTCGGTGCCGCGGTCGGCGCGCGCGCCATGACGATGGGCCAGGCCCTGGTCATCGCGGCGATTTTTGAAATCCTTGGCGCCACCATCGCCGGCGGCGAGGTCGTCAAGACAATTTCCTCGAACTTGGTCGACGCCGTCCAGGTGCCGCCGGCAATACTCGGCTGGATCATGATGGCGGCACTGATGGCGGCGGCCCTCTGGATCAATCTCGCGACCTGGATGAATGCGCCGGTTTCCACCACCCATGCGATCGTCGGAGCAGTGATCGGAGCCGGCATCTCAGCCGTCGGGCCGGAGCCGGTGAACTGGCGGGTGCTGCTGGAAATCACTTCGAGCTGGATCACCTCGCCGCTGATCGGGGGGCTGATCGCAGCCGGGCTGCTTTATCTCGTCAAGACGCTGATCATCTATCGCGACGATAAGATCGCGGCGGCCAAGCGCTGGGTGCCGGTGCTGGTGGCGGCAATGGCCGGCGGCTTCATGGCCTATATGGTGCTGCAACTGTCGCCAGCCGGCAAATTTCAATCCTTCACCATCATCTTCATCGGAATTGCCACCGGGCTGCTAAGCTGGCTTGCCGCCCGGCCGCTCGTTCTCGCCCAGGCGCGGGATCTTGAAAACCGCAACAGTTCGCTGCGGGTGCTGTTCCGCCTGCCGCTGATCGGCTCTGCGGCGCTGCTGTCCTTCGCGCATGGCGCCAACGACGTTTCGAATGCGGTCGGGCCGCTGTCGGCGATCGTCCATTCGGTCGGCGTCGGCGGCGACGCCATCGGCCATCCGCCGCTCTGGGTGATGCTGATCGGCGCCTTTGGCATCTCGGTCGGCCTGCTGCTCTTCGGGCCGCGCCTCATCCGCCTCGTCGGCGAGGAGATCACCAAGCTCAATCCGATGCGGGCCTATTGCGTCGCGCTGTCGACCGCCTTTACCGTCATCGTCGCCTCCTGGCTCGGTCTGCCGGTCAGCACCACGCATATCGCCGTCGGCTCGGTCTTCGGCGTCGGATTCTTCCGCGAATGGTACACGCGTCATTCGAAGCGCCGCATCGCCTATATCAGGCGCAAGGCCGAGAGCTTTGATATCGACGAGCCGGAGGAGCCGAACATTCACGAGACGCGGCGGCGCTATCTCGTGCGACGTTCGCATTTCATGACGATCGTCGCTGCCTGGATCGTCACCGTGCCGGTTTCGGGGGCGCTTGCGGCAATGATTTATTGGGCTATGTTCGCGCTCTTCGTGTGAAACCCCGAGTTTTCGAATGCGCGCCAATTTCCGTATGCAACGGCTTTTCGTCGACGCGCCGCTTTCCCGCGGCGCCGTCCTCGAGGCAAATACCGACCAGTTCAACTATCTCGCCAATGTGCTGAGGATGGAGGAAGGGGCGGAGATCCTGCTCTTCAACGGCCGCGACGGCGAGTGGAAGGCGAGCCTCACTTTTCCTACGCGCAAACGCATCGTCTTGACGGCAACCGAAGAGACCCGGCCGCAGCCGCAGCCTTGCGACCTGCATTATCTGTTTGCGCCGCTCAAGGTCGGCCGCATGGATTATCTCGTGCAGAAGGCTGTGGAAATGGGAGCCGGCCTGCTGCAGCCGGTCATGACCCAGCACGTCCAGGGCAAGATCACCAATCTCGACAAGCTGCGCGCCAATGTCGTCGAGGCGGCGGAACAATGCGGCATTCTCGGCATCCCCGATGTGACCGAGCCGGTGAGGCTTCTCGACCTGCTCGACCGCTGGCCGAGCGAGCGCCGCATCATCTATTGCGACGAGGGCGACGCCGGGCAGAACCCGCTGCCGGTGCTGTCGGCGATCCGCGAAAAGCATCTTGCTCTGCTCGTCGGGCCGGAAGGCGGCTTTTCGGAAGAGGAACGGGCGCGGCTTCGAAGCCTCGATTTCGTCACCGCCATTCCGCTCGGACCGCGCATCCTCAGGGCCGATACGGCGGCCGTTGCGGCGCTGGCGGTGGTCCAGGCGGCGATCGGCGACTGGAATTAGGTCGAAAACGGGTTGACATGGAAATCGCTGCTATTTTTTTGATGCGTCGTTGAAACAATTTCACTTGCAACATGGGTGGCTTGGGTCCTAATCACCCTTCCAACTGCCCGGCCCCCTGGGCGCCTTTTTGAATACAGGTATCCCGCATGGCCCGCGACACTACCGACCAGACACCGCTCTCTTCGGTCCAGGATCTGACCGATTACATTGCCGCCGGCAACAAGCCGCGGGAGCGCTTCCGGATCGGCACCGAACACGAGAAGTTCGCCTTCTTCCGCGCCGACAACAGTCCGGTTCCCTATTTCGGCGATGCCAGCATTTCGGCCCTTTTGACCGGCTTGCAGAAGAAAAGCGGCTGGGAGCCGATCACCGACGGCGGCAACATCATCGGCCTTGCCGAGCAGAACGGCATGGGCGCGATCTCGATCGAGCCCGGCGGCCAGTTCGAACTCTCCGGCGCACCACTGGAGACGATCCACGAGACCTGCAAGGAATCGAACCAGCATCTGGCGACGCTGCGCGAAATCGCCGAGCCGATGGGCATCCGCTTCCTCGGCATCGGCGGCAGTCCGAAATGGACCTATGCGGAAACCCCGCAAATGCCGAAATCACGCTACGAGATCATGACCCGCTATATGCCGAAGGTCGGCACCCAGGGTCTCGACATGATGTACCGCACCTGCACGATCCAGGTGAATCTCGATTTCTCCTCGGAAGCCGACATGCGCAAGAAGATGCGCGTCTCGATGAAGCTGCAGTCGCTGGCGACCGCCCTCTTCGCATCTTCGCCCTTCACCGAAGGCAAGCCGAACGGGCTGCTTTCCTGGCGCGGCGATATCTGGCGCGATGTCGATAACCAACGCGCCGGCCTGCTCGACTTCACCTTCCGCGACGATTTCGGCTTCCGCGATTATGCCGAATGGGCGCTCGACGCGCCGATGTATTTCATCGTCCGCGACGGCCACTATCACGACTGTACCCATGTCACCTTCCGCCAGTTCATGAACGGCGCGTTGAAGGGCGAAGTCGCCGATCCGGCGCCGACGATGGGGGACTGGACGAACCATCTTTCGACACTCTTCCCCGACGTGCGGCTGAAGCGTTTCCTGGAAATGCGCGGCGCCGACGGCGGCCCCTGGCGGCGCATCTGTGCGCTGCCGGCCTTCTGGGTCGGCCTGCTCTACGACGATACGGCCCTCGAGGCCGCCGACGAACTGACGAAGGATTGGAGCTTTGCCGAGATCAGCGCCCTGCGCAATGCCGTTCCCGCCGAAGGCTTGAAGGCGCAATTCCGCGGCCATCCGCTCTTCGACATGGCGCGCGAGGTGGTCGGCATTTCAAAGGCCGGCCTCAAGGCGCGCGGCAAGCTCAACGGCGAAGGCCAGGACGAGACCATCTTCCTTGCGCCGCTCGACGAAGTGCTCGCCAAGAAAGCAACGCTCGCCGAGGATCTGCTGTCGCTCTATCACGGCCGCTGGAACGGTTCCGTGGAACCCGTCTTCGAGGACTATCAGTACTGAGGCGAGACTGTTTCAAGGAATTCAAGTTGGTTCACGGCGCCTTCGCGCGCTTCCTGGCTTCACGCGATCGTGCCGTACGGCGAGCCGGTCTCAGTTCCTCAATGGTCGGCAGCCACCACTCGGCGTCCTCAACCGGAGGAACTTTCGCCGGCCAGGTGCGGACGAGTTCTTCGAGTGTGGGAACCCGCCAATGTCCCCAGACGCGATCTTCGGTTACGCCGGGATAGAAGTCCGCAATGACGTCCGGCTCGACCAGTTCGCCTGAGATGTCAGTAAAGACGACGATTCCATAGGCAGTGGCCACCGGACGCTCGATCGGCGGCAAGTCATCGCTCTGAAGCGGGTAACGATGACGCTTGCGTTCCGCGGAGCGGCGCTTGCTGCGTATATCCTGTTCGGTTCCCTTGCGCTCCTCGGCGCGACGCCGTCTCTCCGCCGGTTCGTTTCTGCGCGCCGCAGTCTCGATATCAGGCCACCGTCGTCGGAGTTCCTCATAGGACCGGAAGGGAACGTGCCATATTCTGAGATCACCGTCCCACCGTGAAAACGGCACCTCGCGCAGTTTGTCGACAACAGTTTTCGAATAGGGTGTGCGAATTCGGAAACCTGCCTTGCCGAATTCGAGGTAGGGACTGTCGATCGGATCGAAGACGAAGGCGTCGCGTCCCTTCGCATCGGCGTGGGCGTCGGCTTCGGCCTCCATCTCGGCAAGCCACCGTCCGATGCGGCGGGACGCCGTCCGGCCGGGAACAAACCAAGCCTTGCGGGCATCGCTCCAGCGGGCACGGGGAAAGCGTCTTCGGAATTGCTCGACGGTCATCCTGTCATAGGGAAAGGAAATATCCGCGCCGGGCTTTTCACCGTCTTCACCGGGCGGCGCCTCGTCGTGACCAGCGGGGGATTTCGTCTCGGCCATGGAAGGAAAACGCCGGCGCGCAGGGATCGGTTTCCGGTGAGGATAGCATAGATGCTGGTTAAGGCGTGACAGCCTGCCGTCGTTGTGGCCGCTTTCGCTCGTGAGCTCGGTTCGCTGGGGCCTCGGCCGGGTAACACCGGCCAAATTCTTCCCTAAGTTCTTATGGCAAAAAGCCGTTTGCGCATGAGCATTTCAGGTTATAGTGGCGTTACAACGCGTCACGACTCGGGGAAAGGGACCTCCATGCTGCCACTCTTCGACATGATGATGCAGGCGCAGAATGGCGCGGCGATGGAAGCGATCGCCCGGCAGTTCAACCTCGCGCAGGAACAGGCGACGAAGGCGATGGCGGCGCTGATGCCGGCCTTTTCCGCCGGGCTGAAGCGCAGCACCAGCAATCCTTACGATTTCGTCGGGCTGATGCAGGCGGTCTCCTCCGGCAACTATGGGCGCTATTTCGAGGATATGAGCCGGGCCTTCACACCGGAGGGCATTTCAGACGGCAACAACATCCTTGCCCAGCTTTTCGGCTCGAAGGAGGTTTCGCGCGCAGTCGCCGCCCAGGCCGCACAGATGACCGGCATCGGCCAGGATATCTACAAGCGGATGCTGCCCGTGCTGGCCGATACGCTGATGGGCGGGCTCTTCAAGCAGACGACCGGACAGATGGCCTCGCCGGTCAACCCCTTCTTCAACACGGCGATGGGCGAGACCATCCAGAAATGGCTTGAGAGTACCGGCTTCGCGCCGAAACCGGCCCCGGAGCCCAGCATCTTCGACAATCCGTTCACGCAGGCGATGCAGCAGATGTTTTCGGTGCCGAAGCCTGCGCCGACGCAGACGCCCAACCCCTTCCTCGACAATCCCTTCGCCAAGGCCTTCCAGGAGATGATGGGCGGGCTCGGCCAGCAGCCGGCGGCCCCGACCAAGGCCAAGACACCGGAGGCGCCCAAGGAAGAGGCGAAGGTCAATGCCGACAGCTATACCCAGATGCTGAACGCCATGTTCGACAGTGGACTGGAAGTGCAGAAGAGCTACCAGAAGAACCTGGAAGCGATCTTCGAAACCTACCGGCCGAAACCCTCCTCCGAATAAAAAAACCCGGAGATGGCTTGGGAAAGCCTATCACCGGGTCAAGCGGCAGGGCTATTGGCTATCACCCTGCGGGGAAACTCGACGCTCCTACTATTCGTAGGAGCGCAAAAGAGACGACAGGCGCCAGCGATTGCGCGCCGAACGCGTCAGATGTTCCGACGGGTCCTCGAAAAAGGTCGACGCCAGGAACGCGGAGGTCAGATCGGACCGGGTAAGGCCGATATCCCTCAGCTGCGTGTCGTTCAGATCATGCAGCGCGTTGATCTCCATGCGATTGCGGAACACGCGAAAGAGAGAGGCCAACGGTGCGAGGCCTGCCGCCAGACGCTGGAAAAACGTCGGGGTCGGCTTGCCGCAGTCGAGTTCGAGTGTCCGGTCTGTCATGCGCATTGAACTCTCCTTTCTGTACAGTGCCGCACGTCTTTAGACGCATAAAGGGCGCTGTAACGTTTTAGATCGGCGCGCAACGCAACCCACCCCTCCCGCGAGGTCATGCGGGAAGGAGCAAGCTGAATTCCGCTTAGACAGGCAGGGTGTCTGTCCTTCACTTTGCTTTGATTTGCATCCCGAAGATGCCAAAGACCTATTGATCAGTCCAACGAATGTTTCTAATGATTATCATCAGCTATCTTTATGGGTGAAACCATGTCCGCACCTCTTGATCTCGACCAACTGCAGACTTTCATCGCCATCGTCGATTCCGGCAGCTTCACCAAGGCGGCCGACAGGGTCTACAAGACCCAATCGGCCGTCTCCATGCAGATGCGCCGCCTCGAAGAGCGCATCGGCAAGCAGCTGTTCATCAAGGATGGGCGCGGCAACCGGCTGACGGTCGAGGGTGAGAAGCTGCTCAACTATGCCCGGCGCATCATTCGCCTCAACAATGAGGCGATCGCCGCCTTCGACGACAACAGGCTGGAGGGGACGCTGCGGATCGGCACGCCGGACGATTATGCCGACCGCTACATGCCCGAAATCATCGGCCGCTTCGCCAAGACGCATCCGAATGTCGAACTCTACATCGTCTGCGAGCCTTCGGTGGATCTCGCCGAGCGCATGCACAAAGGCGAGCTCGACATCGCCCTCGTCACCCACAATCCGCGCGAGCGCATGTCCGATGTGGTGAGAACCGAGCCGCTCTGCTGGGTGGGCTCGGCCAACCATCCGATCCGCGACGACGCGCCGGTGCCGCTTGCCGTCGGCCGGCGCGACTGCCAGTGGCGCCAGCTCGCCTGCTCGGCGCTCGATGCTGTGGGACGCGAGCACCAGATCCTGTTCACCAGTTGGTCCTGCACCGTGGTTGCCGCTGCCGTGCTTGCCGGCATGGCGGTTTCGGTCATGCCGGAATCGGCATTGCGAACAGGCATGAAGGTACTGAGCCAGGCCGACGGTTTTCCGGCGCTGCCGCCGGTGCAGATCGGCATCATGAAGCGGCCGGGCGTTTCGCTCTCGCTGATGAACGCGATCACGGCGCATATCACCGCCTGCCTCGACAACATCACCCCTGCCGTCGTCGACGATACCCTCGAGGCCGATGTCAAATCCGCCCAGGCACGCCTTTATCCGCGGCTGAAGGCCGCCAATATGGTTCCGAGCTGGTAAGCCGACTCAAGCAGCAGCAGGCACGGTCGTGGTGAAAAGGGAGGCGCGGATGACGCGCTTCCATTGGTCGAGCATGCGCCGCGCCAACTCCTTGTCGCTGACGGCGGCAAGCCGGATGACGGCGCCGATCAGGTGGCTGAACAGGTAAGTGCGCGCGTACATATCCTCGTCGCAAAGGTCGGGAGTGAGATCGCGCACGGCGTTATGGAAGATACCGGCGACACGGCCGCTATGCTCGATGTTCAGCTGCAGCAGATCCTGATCGGTCTCCGTGCCCATCCAGACGCCGAGATAGACGGGA
Organism: Rhizobium sp. BK008; assembly: GCF_014197345.1. NCBI lineage: Bacteria > Pseudomonadati > Pseudomonadota > Alphaproteobacteria > Hyphomicrobiales > Rhizobiaceae > Rhizobium > Rhizobium sp. BK008. The sequence goes on from NZ_JACIFK010000004.1 coordinate 501,598, forward strand.
TCGTCATGGTAGAAATCGTAATACCAGTCGATGATGGCGCAAACGCGGTCGAGCGCCTGGTCGAGCGACCTGACGTCGGCAAACATCGCCGCCGTCTTCGCCTGGATCGCCGAAGCGTGCTGGTCGAACAGGGCTTTGACGATCGCCGCCTTCTCGGGAAAATACTGGTAAACCGAACCGATCGGCACTTTGGCGGCGACGGCGAGTTCCGTCATCCGCATGGCGCTGACGCCCTTTTCGGCAATGATCCTGGCGGCCGCGGCAAGGATGAGATCCAGCCTCTGGATGCTGCGTTCCTGCTTCGGCTTCCTGCGCAAGCCGATCCGATCCATGCTTTCCGCGCCCATGTCGTTCCCATATTTATTGTTCGCGGCGGAAGGCATGACATGCAGGGTGTTCATCGGCGGTAAATGGAAATGCTCGCATTTTAACGGTTGAGAAAAGCCCGTGACGATCACGATTCCAGGATGTGATTTTACCCATCGCAACCGGTACCGATACGGTGTCAGCCGCGTGACCGGTCAGTGACGGACGAGGCGCACGCGCTCCTCAGCTCATCGCCATCCATGCGGCGAGCCATACCCACATGGCGGCGAGTATGATGTAACCTGCGGCGAAGATCGGGCTGCGATAGCGCATATCGTTGCTGGTGACGTGAATGGCGGCATGGGCGTAGCGCAGGGCGACGAAGGCCCAGGCGAGGACGACAGAGATGAGATTGTCGGCCTCGGTGATATAGAGAAGAATTGAGCAGGCGTAGAACAGCACGGGCAGTTCGAACTGATTGGCGAGGCAGTTCTTGACGATGAGGCTTTCGGCCGGCTCGCCGCGATTTTCGCGATAATCCGATTTGGCGATGCTGCCGGCGCGGACCATTTTCGCGCGCCGCATGCCGAGCAGCGCATAAAGACCGTAGACCAGGGCCACATGGGCGAGGAGTGGCCAGAAGATTTGATAGCCGGTCATATGTGGCCGTTTCCTTTCCGCTTCTGCTTCCGCTTTCAACGCGAGCATTAGTCGAAAGACGAGCGGGATACCAGCGTCGGCGGCCCGCCATCCAACATTGGCGGGCCGCCGGATTTCGTCACACCTGCGCGGCGCCGCCGTCGGCGAAGAGTTCGATACCGGTGACGAAGCTCGAATCGTCGGAAGCGAGGAAGAGTGCGGCGGCGGCGATCTCTTCGGCGCGGCCGACGCGCCCCATTGGCACCTGGGTTGCGAGATAATCGAGCAAGCCCTGCTGTTGCGCCTCATCTTTACCGGCGAGTTCGACGAGACCAGTTGTCTTTGTAGGACCGGGGCTCAGCGTATTGATACGAATGCCGCGATCCTTGAGATCAAGGATCCAGTTGCGAGCAAAGCTTCGTAACGCGGCCTTCGAGGCGGCGTAAACGCTGAAGGCCGGAGTGCCGGTCGAGCCCGCCGTCGATCCCGTCAGGATAACCGATGAGCCCGAACCGAGCAGCGGCAAAGCCTTCTGCACGGTGAAAAGAACACCTTTCACATTTCTGTCGAACGTGTCGTCATACTGCTCTTCGGTAATTTCGCCGAGCGGCAGCATCGAACCACCGCCGGCATTGACGAACAGCACATCTATCCGGCCGGCTTCGGCTTTCACGCGTTCATAGAGCCGATCAAGGTCTGCAAGCTCTGCCGAGTCCGCCTGGATGCCGACAACCTTACCCCCTATTTCCGTAACCGCCGCGTCGAGCACGTCCTTGCGCCGGCCGGTCACGAAAAGCTGGGCGCCTTCGGCGGCGAAACGCTTGGCAGTGGCAAGGCCAATGCCCGATGTCGCGCCGGTAATCACTGCGATCTTTCCACTCAATCTCTGTGTCATTGTCGTCTCCTGTTGTTCGACCGAGACTGAGATATGGACGCGAGAAACGTTTCGAAATAGAAAGAAATGAAAGCTATCGTTACAGGAATGAAATGACGAACTTTCCGGATTTCGAAGGCCTGGCCATGTTCGCCAAGGTGGCCGAAGAGCGTTCTTTCGCTCGCGCCGCTAGGACGCTCGGTGTATCGGTGCCTACCGTTTCGCGGGCCGTGAGCCGGCTGGAGGAGAGACTTGGCGCACGGCTTTTCAACCGCACCTCGCGGCAACTGGCGCTGACCGATTTCGGCTTGCGATTGGTCGACAGTGCCTCGCGGCTCTATGCGGAGGCAGAGGCTGCGGAAAATGCAGCGCGCGAGCTGTCCAGCCGACCGCGAGGGCTTATCCGGCTTGCCGCGCCGATGGCCTTCGGCACACGCTGGCTGGCGCCGATCCTGCCCGATTTTTTCGACCTCTATCCCGATATTTCTATCGACCTGCATATGAGCGACGCCGTCGTCGACCTGGTGGGAGACGGATTCGATGCTGCCCTGAGAATTGCCGTTCTGCCGGATTCCTCATTGGTCGCCCGGAGGCTGGCAGCGGTGGCTCCCTTCATTCTCGCTGCACCTGCGTACCTCGATCGATACGGCACGCCGCGACATCCGCGCGAGCTTAAGGCCGATCATTGTCTAGGATACGCCTATCGGCCGCGCCAGGACATCTGGCGCTTTCGCAATAAGGCAGGCGAAGAGGAAGTTGTCGTGCCGGCCGGTCCCTTGCGCTCCACCAATTCGCAAGCCTTGATTCCAATGGCGTTGCACGGACTTGGGGTTGTAGAGCTGCCGGAATTCATGGCGCACGAATATCTCGCCGATGGCAGGTTGAAAGCGATCCTACCCGACTGGACGCTGCCGAGCGGAGCGCTCTATTTCGTCACGCCCTCTGCCCGAGCTCGACCTGCGAAGGTGGAGGTGCTCTCGGATTTCATGGTGGCGCGGCTTGCAAATCCGACGTGGCGGTGGACAGGCTGATGGCACCCTCAATCTTCACGCGGCGCAAGCCAGCGGCCGATGGCAAGCCGGACAATGAGGATGAAGCAGATGGCGAGGCTTGCGAATTTCAGCCGCGTCATCCACGGCAGCAGCTGCGTTGCAAGCGTTGAGGGCGCACCATTACCGAAGGCGATGAGGCTCGAGATGTTCTCGCCGTAATCGGCGATGCCGTAGATGAACGGCAGCAGATAGATCGCCCTGCCGACAAGCGGATGCACCGATCGGCCAAACCACGCACCGGCAGGACCGAGCTTGAGGAAGGCGAGGAACAGCAGTGCCGTCAGCAGTGCCGGAAAGACCAGCTCCGGCCCGAAATACATAGCGCGCAGCAACCTGGTCGCCGTCTCGTTCTCATCGAGCAGCTTTTGCATGTGGAAGACCGCCGACTCATCGTAACCGGCGAAATAGGTATCGAGCACCGCCTGCCCGGTTTCGTGCTTGAACGGAACGACGAAACCGAAGGTCGTCCAGGCGAGCACGGCAAGGCAGAGGGCTGCGAGCAGCGCGACGATCCAGAGAGGAATCCCGCTGCCCGCCTTCATGATCAGAGGCCGGCGCCCGGATAATTCGGGCTCTCGCGGGTGATCGTCACGTCATGGGCATGGCTTTCGCGAAGACCGGCACCGGAGATGCGCACGAACGTGGCCCGCTCCTGGAAGTCCTTGAGGTCCTTGCCGCCGACATAACCCATGGCCGCCTTGAGGCCGCCGGCGAGCTGGTGGATGACGCCCGAGACCGGCCCCTTGTAAGGCACCTGGCCCTCAATGCCCTCCGGCACGAGCTTCAGCGTGTCGCGCACCTCGGCCTGGAAGTAGCGGTCGGCCGAGCCGCGAGCCATGGCGCCGACGGAGCCCATGCCGCGATAGGCCTTGAAGGAGCGTCCCTGGTAGAGATAGACCTCGCCCGGGCTCTCATCGGTGCCGGCCAGCAGCGAGCCGATCATGACGGCGGAAGCGCCGGCGGCGATCGCCTTGGCCAGATCGCCGGAGAACTTGATGCCGCCATCGGCGATGACGGGCACGTCCTGATCATTCGCGGCCTGCACCGCCGACATGATGGCGGCGAGCTGCGGCACGCCGACGCCGGCGACGATGCGCGTCGTGCAGATCGAACCCGGACCGATACCGACCTTGACCGCATCCGCTCCGGCATCGATCAGCGCCCTGGTGCCGTCATAGGTGGCGACGTTGCCGGCCATGATGCGCACCGAGTTGGAAAGCTTCTTGACCCGGGTGACGGCATCGAGGACGCGTTGCGAATGACCATGGGCGGTGTCGACGACCAGAAGATCGACGCCGGCCTCGATCAGCCGTTCGGCGCGCTCGAAGCCGTCATCGCCGACGCTGATGGCGGCCGCAGCCCGAAGTCTGCCCTGCGCATCCTTGGAAGCGTTCGGGTTCAACTGCGACTTCTCGATATCCTTGACGGTGATGAGGCCGACGCAGCGGCCTTCGGCATCGACCACCAGGAGCTTCTCGATGCGATGCGAATGCAGCAGGCGCTTGGCCTCCTGCTGATCGACGTTTTCCTTGACGGTGACCAGTTTGTCCTTGGTCATCAGTTCATGGATCTTCTGTTCCTGATCGGTAGCGAAGCGGACGTCGCGGTTGGTCAGGATGCCGACGAGGCGGCCGGACTTCTCCACGACGGGGATGCCGGAAATGCTGTAGGATTTCATCAGCCCGAGTGCATCGGCAAGCGTGGCATCGGGGCCGATCGTCACCGGATTGACGACCATGCCGCTTTCAAACTTCTTCACTTGCCGGACTTGCTCGGCCTGCTCGATCGGCGTCAGGTTGCGGTGAATGACGCCGAGGCCGCCGGCCTGGGCCATGGCGATCGCCAGGCGGCTCTCGGTGACCGTATCCATGGCGGATGAGATGATCGGGATGTTGAGTTCGAAATCCCGAGCGATGCGCGTGGAGATATTCGTCTGGCCGGGCATGACCTCGGAATGTCCCGGCTGCAGCAGGACGTCGTCAAAGGTAAGCGCGTCCGCGCCGGTTGCCGTTTCTATGATGCGTGCCATGGCCAAATTCCTTCATTTAAGAAAAATGCAACCCGGCCCGGAAACGAATCGTCCGCCCCGGCGGTGTGCATGAGTTGCTTGGAAGTTGGCGAGGGCTGGTAACACGTCTATGACAGGAAGGAAATAGCAAAAAGCCCGGCGCGTCCGCCGGGCTCGTCATGGGTGCCATGCGTCCAAAGCGCATCGCGATCTTTCAGATTCGCCGCTCGCGCTTCAGATCCTTCTTTTTACGCATTCCCGGGAAAGTCGCTGCGCGTTTTTGCTGGAATTGCTCCAGATCAGATGTCGAACTGGTAGGTCTTCGGCACGAAGCGATAACCGCCATCCTGCCTCTCGACGAAGCCGACCGCCGGGAACGGCATGTGGTAGCCGAGGAAGGCGATCTTGTCGGTCGCGATCATCTCGAAAACCTTGCGGCGCGTGGCCGCCGCCTGCGCCTTGTCCATGTCGAAGCGCACCTCCCAATCCGGCCGCAGCAGCGACAGGATATAGTGATTGGCCGTATCGCCGGTCAGCATCAGGCGCTTGCCCTCGGATTCGACGTGGAACACCATATGCCCCGGCGAGTGGCCGGCCGCCAGCATCGCCGTCATGCCGGGCGCGACGCTATCGCCGTCGTTGATGAAGGTGGTCTTTTCGGCGAGCGGTGCGACATTGGCGAGCACCGCCTTGTGACTGCCTTCGGCCGGCGTGCCCTCGCGTGCCTTGTCCGACCAGAAATCATATTCCGCCTGGCCGACGACATAGCGGGCATTCTTGAAGGCAGCCGTGCCGCTTTCCATCAGGCCGCCGATATGATCGCCGTGCAGATGGGTCAGCGCCACCAGCGTGACGTCGTCGGCCGAATAGCCTGCCGCTTTCAGGCCTTCGGTCAGTTGGCCGGCGCCGCGAGCGCGGCCGGCAACGCCGAAGCCGGTATCGACGAGGATGACATCCGAACCGGTATCGATGAGAGCCGGCGTGTAGAAGCTCATGAACCTGTCGGCCGGCAGGAAGTTTGCGGTCAGCAACGCCTGGACCGTTTCGGGGTTCTGATTGGTGCCGAAGGTTTCATAGGGCTTTTCGACGATGCTGGTGCCGTCACGGACGACGGTGAACTTATAGGAACCGAGCTTGAATTGATTGATCTCGGGCAAAAGCGTTCCATCCATATGATTGCTTTCTCCAGTTGCGGCCGCTTCGGCCCTCTCTTTAAAAATTGCCGGCGCCGCGAGCATGCCAAGGCCTGCGGCAAAAAGGGTGCGCCGCTTTATTCCCGATGAAATTGCCATATGTCCATCCTCTTATGACGTGCGATGCGTCGCCGCACGGCCCGCAGTGTCGATCCCGGCCGGATTTCTTGCTCCGGCCAAGTAGACATATGTCAATCTTGACTGCCGACGTTGATGCGCAAGTCGTCTCACGCAGACGTGAAGCAAACGTCTCGTGGACCCGGATTTGGGGATTGGCACGGCTGGGAACTGGGACTAAACAGCACTGGCCTTCCCAGCTCCAATCCGCTGCCCCATCAAGGCTCCCGCCTATGAACCGCATCGTCCCGCTGATCCTCGCCGTCGCCCTCTTCATGGAACAGATGGATTCGACTGTCATTGCGACGGCGCTGCCGGCGATCGCTAGTGATTTGCATGTCGGGCCGATCACGCTGAAGCTGGCGCTGACCTCCTACATGGTGGCGCTTGCCGTGTTCATCCCGGTGAGCGGCTGGATGGCTGACCGGTTCGGCGCCAAGAAGATCTTCCGGCTTGCCATATCAGTCTTCGTCATCGGCTCGATCTTCTGCGCCATCTCCTCCAACCTCGTCGAATTCGTTTTCGCCCGCTTCCTGCAGGGCATGGGCGGCGCGATGATGACCCCGGTCGGTCGCCTGGTGCTGGTGCGCACGACGAAGCGCAGCGATCTGGTCTCGGCCATGGCGCTGCTGACCATCCCGGCGCTCGTCGGCCCGCTCACCGGACCACCGCTCGGCGGCTTCATCACCACCTATTTCAGCTGGCACTGGATCTTCCTGATCAACGTGCCGGTCGGCATCATCGGCATCTGGCTGGCGACGATCTTCCTGCCGGAAGTGGAGGCGACGGCGCCGCCGAAGCTCGATTTCACCGGTTTCGTGCTCACCTCGCTTTCGGCCGCGGGCGTCGTCTTCGGCCTGTCGGTGGTCAGCCTGCCGGCCCTGCCCCCCGTCATCGGCGTCACCGCCACTCTGATCGGCCTTGCTTGCGGCTTTCTCTATGTGCGCCACGCCAAGCGCCATCCGGCCCCGATCCTCAACCTCAACCTGTTCAAGAACCCGACCTTCCGGGCCTCCACCTTGGGCGGCACGCTGTTTCGCATCTGCGTCGGCGCCATGCCCTTCCTGACGCCGCTGATGCTGCAGCTCGGATTCGGGCTGACGCCGTTCCAATCCGGCCTCATCACCTTTGCGGGAGCCATCGGGGCGATCACCACCAAATTCATGGCGAAGCGCGTCTTCGCCGCCGCCGGCTTCCGCACGACGCTGCTTGCCGCCGCCATGGTGACGACGCTGGTGACTGTCGTCACCGGCCTGTTCACGCCGTCGACACCGCACCTCGTCATCATCGGCGTGCTGCTGCTCGGCGGCTTCTCCCGCTCCTTCATGTTCACCGGCGTCAATGCGCTCGCCTTTGCCGACATCAATGATGCCGAAGCCAGCCAGGCGACCTCGATGAGCTCGGTGATGCAGCAGATCAGCCTGGCGCTCGGCGTCGCGGTCGCCGCCGCGATCCTGGAGAGCTCGATCTATATCAGCGGCGAGGAATTGCAGGTCGCCGACTTCCACCTCGCCTTCTACATCATCGCCGGGCTGACTATTATTGCGACCATTCCCTTCATCCGGATGGACCGCAATGCCGGCGCGCTCGTTTCCGGACACCGCTCGAAGGCGATGGCGGCAGCAACCGTTGAGGCCGAGCAGCACGCGGTGAAATAAGGCAGCCTAAAGCGTGTCGCGATCATTCGGATTCGCTTGCCACGCTTTAGATCTTTGGTTTTTCGCATGTCTATAGCGCAAAACCGCTGCACACTTTTGCGCGACATGCTCTATTCGGGACTTTCGCAGACGGCACAGAGCTTGTTGCCGTCGAGATCGCGCACATAGGCGGCATAGAAATGGGCATGGTAGGAGCGCAGGCCCGGCCCGCCCTCATCGACGGCGCCCGCGGCTATCGCCGCCGCATGGAAGGCATCGACATCCGCCCGGCGCTCGGCCGCAAAGGCCACCATGACGCCATTGCCCGACGTCGCCCGACGGCGATTGAAGGGCGTCACCACCCAGAAGCGGCAGCGCGTATCGCCATCGGCGGCATAGCCGATTTCCTCCTCCGAATCGCGCTGGCGGCGATAGCCGAGCACGGGCAGCACGGCATCATAAAAATGCCCTGCGCGATAAAGGTCGTTGGTTCCGAGCGTGACGTAAAGAAGCATGGGGATCAGCGGTTCCAATCTTAGGGCCGCATCATCGGACAGGACCGGCCCCAAGATCAAGCTTGCTCTGCTTCACCTTCCGCCTTGCGCCCCTTGAAGCCCTTGGCGAGCAGGAACATCTCGACCGATTCGGCGCGCGACGAGTTCGGCTTGACATGCACGACCTGGCGGAAGTTCTGCTTCAGCATGGCGAGCAGATCACGCTCGGTGCCGCCCTGGAAGGTCTTGGTCAGGAAGTGCCCGCCTTCCTGAAGCACCTCGACGGCGAAATGGGCCGCCACTTCGCAGAGATGCATGGTGCGCAGATGATCGGTGCGGTGATGGCCGGTGGTGGGTGCGGCCATGTCCGATATGACGAGATCGGGCGTGCCGCCGACCGCCTCCAGCAGCTTTTCCGGTGCAGTGGGATCGAGAAAGTCGAGTTGCAGGATCTTCACGCCGGGCAGCTGGGTCATTTCGAGGAAATCGATCGCGGCCACGCGGATATCCTCATCCGTCGAGCCGGTGACCTTGGCGGCGATCTGCGACCAACTGCCCGGTGCAGCGCCGAGATCGATGATGCGCCTGGCGCCGCGCAGGATATGGTGTTTCTCGTCGATCTCCAGCAGCTTGAAGGCGGCACGGGCGCGATAACCTTCGAGCTGGGCGCGCTGCACATAGGGATCGTTGATATGGCGCTCCAGCCATTGGCGCGAGGAGGCCTTCATCTTCTTGTTCTTGACGCGCTGGCCGAGCTTGCGGCCGGTGCGGTTTCCCGCGATCGGTGCCTTGGTCATGCCTTCCTCTATCTCGCTCTCTGGCCGCGTCGGTTGCGGTGGCGCCGCCACACGCCATCATCGGCCATCATGTCTGTCAGCAGGCCTTCCCTCAAGCCGCGATCGGCAACGCGCATGCGCGGGCTCGGCCAGCGGCGGCGGATCGCCTCGAGGATGGCGCAGCCGGCCAGCACCAGATCGGCCCGATCCGGCCCGATGCAGGGATTGGCGGCGCGGCTTTCGAAATCCCAGGAGAGAAGCTTTGCCTGCATGGCGGACACCTCGTCATCGGACAGCCAGATGCCATCGACCTTGCGCCGGTCATAACGCGGCAGGTCGAGATGGACGCCGGCAAGCGTCGTCACCGTGCCCGATGTGCCGATCAGGTGGAAGTCGCCGGTCTGGGCGACCTCGATCTCCGGGCAATCGAAGCCTCCGAGCATGCCTTCGACTTCGCGCACCATGCCCTCGAAAGCCTCCGGCGTGACGTCGTGCCCGCCATGGCGCTCCGACAGCGTCACCACGCCGACCGGCAGCGAGGTCCAGTGGGTGATGTGGTTGGCGAGGCGGCTGAAGCGATTGTCGCCGATGCGGATGACGGCGATCTCCGACGAACCGCCGCCGATATCGAACAGCACGACAGAGCGCGTTTCGCGACCGACCAGCGAGGAGCAGCCGGAGACGGCAAGCCGCGCTTCGGTTTCGCGATCGATGATCTCGAGCGTCAGGCCGGTTTCGGCAACGACCCGGCTGAGGAATTCCTCGCCATTGACCGCCTGGCGGCAGGCTTCGGTGGCGATCAGCCGCATGCGGCGGATCTCCCGGTTCCTGAGCTTGGAGGCGCAGATCCGCAGCGCCTCGATCGCCCGCTCCATCGCCTCATCCGAGAGACGGCCGCTTGCCGCAAGGCCTTCGCCGAGGCGCACGATGCGGGAAAAGGCGTCGACGACGCGGAACTGACCCGGGCGGGTCGGCTGGGCAATGAGCAGACGGCAATTGTTGGTGCCGAGATCGAGAGCGGCGTAGAGCTCCTCCGGCCAGGCGTGGTCGCCGGCCTGGCGATCCCCCTGAAAACCGGGATTGATTTGGCCATCCTGACGGCCCTTGCGATTGGCGGCCGCGCCGTTCTGCGTTTCGCGCGGAACGGATATGCGCGCCTCTTCCACGCGGCTTTCCTGTTGCGGAGCACTGGAAGGCTTTGCCGATGTCAGCGGCCGGCCCTGCAGACCGCGCTTGCCACGATGCTTGCGGCGGTTGCGCCGGCTCGGCGCCGAATCGCCATCGGAGCGGGCAGCATGCTCTGCCGCTGCGGCCTGTTCCATCACAGGAGGTTGAGGTGAACCGTTCTGCGCAACACCATGGCCGCCACGACGGCGGCGCTTGCGCTTGCGGGCCGGATTGCCGGCTGCATCTTCCATCGGGCGCGCAGGCTGTCCGGCACCGCCGGAAGGCTCATGCGAAGCGGGATGAGCAGCGTTGCGGGATTGCCCGCCACGTTTGCCCTTGCGGCGCCTGGACTTCTTGCCGTCCTTGCGCCCTGCCGCCGACGCCCCGTCAAATTGCGGCTTGGCGCCGCCTTCGGGGTCTTCCACGTTCTTTTTCCATCGCGCCGCGCAAGTCCCTGAGGTATGCAGCAGGCGCTCATTCGATTTTTGCGTTGCCGCAAGAATATCAGCGCCCGCCGAATTCGCCAAATTCTTTTTTGGACAGGGGATTTGCGGCTGGTTTCACGTCCTCCGCACGGCACCGAATTTTTTCAAAACGGGTATTTGCAATCCGCCCGCTTTTGGTTATAAGCGCCGCACAGCAGCCAAGCCATGCTTCGGCGGCAACTGCTGGGGAATAGTTCAATGGTAGAACGACGGACTCTGACTCCGTTAATCTTGGTTCGAGTCCAGGTTCCCCAGCCAATTCTTGTTTTTCATTATTTTTCAGTCACTTAGCTGGTTAAGCCCTGAAGCAACCGGAACAGTTTTCCGCATCATTCTCCCGGATCATCGCCGAGTTATCGCGTTAAAAATCATAGCCCGCGTTTCTGGCTACTGAAGGCTCTTCGTTCGCGTCCACGAATCCCGCTCCGACGAATTTTTGCCATTCACCTTGGGTTATCCGCCGACGGTCTCGCCCGACGAAGGCCGAGAAGTGGGATGGCAAGTTGCCGACCTCGTTTGTGCCGATCCTCAACATCAAGTAACCGCGGTTCCCTCTCGTATAAGGAGAAAGGCGCCCAAGTGGCGCCTCAGACTGCTGACAAACCCGTCGATTTTTTCGGCGGGTTTTGCTTTTTTGGCGATTGGATTCTTTGCCGGTCGTGTTGGCGGAGGGCGAAGAAG
>NZ_JACIFK010000005.1:0-430433 GCF_014197345.1 Rhizobium sp. BK008
ATCCGCCAATCCGCTTGAGGTTCTTTAGAACGAAAGACTTCGTCGCCAGCAGCGCCGCCGCCCTCGTTCAGTGAGGGGGCTTATAGAACTAACCCCTTTTCCAAGTCAACACACCTAGCCAAAGTTTTTTGACATTTTTGTAACAGGTTGAAAATGAAGGGCTTTTAGGGGTAGCCTTCAAAAACAAGCAAATCTCCCGCCCGATTGGGTGGTTTTTGAGATTCGTTTTGCCGAATCCTGAAAGAAAGGCTTCGGCCGGGGAGACAAGCCATATATGGGGTGCCCGACGCGGAATTCCAGGGTGCTTGCCTATGACGCGCCTCACTCGCTAGGTTGGCGATGAAGAACGATACGGCGGAGTGAAGAATGCTTGTCCTCGATGAAGAACAAACGCGCGCGGCCCTGCCCTGGCCGGAGCTGATCGAGGCGATCGCCCGGATGTTCCAGAGCGAATGCGTGATGCCGGTGCGCCATCACCATGAAATGGATGTGCCGAATGAGGAGAGCGCGACGCTGCTCCTCATGCCGGCCTGGGTTCCCGGGCGCTATGCCGGGGTGAAGACGGTCTCGGTCTTCCCAGGCAATGTGCGGCGGGGCCTGCCGGCGATCTTCGGAACCTATCTTCTTTCCTCCGGCGCTACCGGCGAGATGCTTGCCGCAATCGACGGCGGCGAACTGACCGCGCGGCGGACGGCGGCGGCATCGGCTCTGGCGGCCCGTCATCTCTCCCGTCCCGACGCGGAGGAGATGCTGGTCTGCGGAACCGGCCGTCTGTCGCTCAACCTGATGTTTGCGCACGGCACGACCCGACCGATCAAGCGCTATCGGGTCTGGGGCCGCAACGGCCAAGCGGCGGAAAAGATCGCCGCCGAAGCACGAGCGCTCGGCCTCGATGCCGAGGCGGTCGCGGATGCGCAAACCGCGGCGCGGACGGCCGATATCATTTCCTGCGCCACGCTTTCCAGCGAGCCGCTGATATCAGGCGAATGGCTGAAGCCCGGCGCCCATCTCGATCTCGTCGGCGCCTTCAAACCGAACATGCGCGAAAGCGACGACGAGGCCATCCGCCGTGCTTCAGTCTATGTCGATACCCGCGCCGGTGCCATCAGCGAGGCGGGCGACATCGTCCAGCCGCTGAAAAGCGGTGTGCTGAAGGAAGGCAACATCAAGGCCGAGCTTGCGGAACTCGTCAGCGGCGCCCATGGCGGACGAAGCCACGACGCTGAGATCACGCTGTTCAAGTCGGTCGGCGCAGCTTTGGAAGATCTCGCCGGGGCGATTCTTGCCTATGAGACCGTGACGGGCCGTAAGTGACAATCAGTGCATCATTGCCGGACCTTCCGGTTTCACATATCCTGCCGGCCGTCGGTACCGCCTTGGCCGAGCGGAGACGCGCCGTTCTTTCCGCACCACCGGGCGCCGGCAAGACGACGCTGGTGCCGCTTTACCTGCTCGACCAGGCCTGGCGCGGTGACGGCAAAATCATCCTGCTGGAGCCGCGACGTCTGGCGGCGCGGGCAGCGGCAAGCCGGATGGCATCGCTGATCGGCGAACAGGTCGGCGGGACGGTCGGCTACCGCATGCGCCTCGACAACAGGATATCGGCAGCGACACGGATCGAGGTGGTGACCGAAGGGGTTTTCGCCCGGATGATCCTCGACGACCCGGAACTGACCGGTGTCTCGACGGTGATCTTCGACGAATTCCATGAGCGTTCGCTGGATGCAGACTTCGGACTCGCTCTGGCGCTCGACGTCCAATCGGCGCTGCGTGAGGATCTGCGCATCCTCGTCATGTCGGCGACCCTCGATGTCGAACGTGTGGCCGCCCTGCTCGACCATCCGCCCGTCATCGAAAGCCTGGGGCGCAGCTTTCCGATCGATATCCGCTACCAGGATCGGCCGGGCGGCGAACGCGTCGAGGATGCCGTCACTCGGGCGATACTCGATGCGCATGCCAACGAGGCCGGATCGATCCTCGCCTTCCTGCCCGGCCAGGCGGAAATCACGCGGACGGTGGAACGCCTGCAGGGACGATTCGGAGCCGAAACGCTGATTGCGCCGCTTTACGGCAATCTCAGCCAGAAGGAGCAGGATGCGGCTATTCGACCGGCATCCCAGGGGACGCGTAAGATCGTGCTTGCGACATCGATCGCCGAAACCTCGATCACCATCGACGGCGTCAGGATCGTTATCGACAGCGGGCTGCAGCGTCTGCCGGTGTTCGAGGCGTCGACCGGGATCACGCGGCTGGAGACGGTGCGCGTATCGCGGGCTTCCGCCGATCAGCGGGCGGGTCGTGCCGGACGAACGGAACCGGGTATCGCCGTCAGGCTGTGGCACCAGGGACAGACGGCGGCACTGCCGGCCTTCACACCGCCGCAGATCCTTTCCAGCGATCTCTCGGGGCTGGTGCTCGACCTCGCGCATTGGGGCGTTCAAGATCCGGCATCCCTTGCCTTCGTCGATCAGCCGCCGGAAACGACGCTGAGGGAAGCGCGGGTTCTGCTCGGCCAGCTCGGCGCGCTCGACAAGGACGGAGCGCTGACGGCGCGCGGCAAGGTGATGCGCGATCTGGCACTGCCACCGCGGCTTGCCGCCATGGTCGTCTCGGCGGGGGAAGCCGGATATGCCCGGGATGCGGCGATGATCGCCGTGCTTCTCACCGAACAGGGGCTTGGCGGAACGAGCGTCGATATCGAGGAACGGCTGCGGCGCTTCAAGGCTGAGCGTGGCGAGAGAGCAGAGGCCTCGCGCCGGCTGGCGGGACGGCTGGCGAGCGGCCTCGACAGCGGTGCGGCAACGGCGCCGGCGCTTGCGGGCCAGCTTTTGTTGCACGCATTCCCGGACCGAATCGCACTTCAGCGCGGCGGACGCGGCCGATTCGTGATGGCGAACGGGCGCGGAGCGGAGCTGCCGGAAACCGAGAGGCTGGCGGGCAGCCAGATGCTGGTGATTGCCGATCTCACCGGACGAGCGGCGCAGGCGCGGGTTCTGGCGGCAGCCGAAGTGACACGCGGCGACATCGAAGCCGAGTTGCCCGGCGAGATCAAATCCGGCGATCAAATATTCTTCGATCGGCAAAGCCGGCAAATACGGGCGCGGCGAGCAACCCGGCTCGGCGCGATTATCTTCGACGAGACGCCCTTGCCGCGCCCCTCCGGTGCAGCCGTCACCCAGGCGCTGGTGGATGGGGTGCGCGAGCTGGGGCTCGATCAACTTGCCTTCTCGAAGGAAGCCATTCAGCTTCGCGAGCGGATCGGCTTCCTCCACAGGACAATCGGCGAACCTTGGCCCGATGTCAGCGATGACGCCCTGCTTTCCCGGCTGGACGACTGGTTCGCACCCTTCCAAATGGAGGCCCGCGGCCTTTCCGAGATTTCCGCAGCCGGGCTTTCGAACGGCCTGATGTCCCTGGTACCGCATGAATTGCAACGCGACCTCAGCCGGCTGGCTCCGACCCATTTCGAAGCGCCGACCGGCCAAAGGCATCCGATCCAATATGAGGGCGAGGAGCCGGTGCTGACGATCCGCGTGCAGGAGCTGTTCGGGCTGAAGCAGCACCCGGCCATTGCCGGCGGCCGCCTGCCGCTGCTGCTCGAACTCACGTCGCCGGCGCACCGGCCGATCCAGACCACGCGCGACCTGCCGGGCTTCTGGGCCGGCTCGTGGAAGGATGTGCGTGCGGATATGCGCGGCCGCTATCCCCGTCATCCCTGGCCGGAGCGGCCGGAAGATGCGTTGCCGACGACACGGGCAAAACCGCGTGGTACATGAGGCCCATTCAAGGAGCCCGCGGCATGATCGACAAGCCTGGCATGATCGACAAGACGGAAGGCTATACGCTGGAAGACCGGCATAATAGCCGCAGGCTGCGCCTGCAGACGCTGGTGCGGCTGCGCTGGCTTGCCGTCGGCGGACAGGCGCTGACGGTGTTCATCGTTGCCTTCTGGCTGAAATTTCCCTTGCCGCTGATTGCCAGCTCTTCGCTGATCGCTGCCCTTGCCTGGGTGAATTTCTACCTGACGATCCGTTATCCGCCGACCCACCGACTGGAAGCGCCGGCCGCCTTCGCTCTGCTCGGCTTCGACCTATTGCAGCTCTGCGCGCTGCTCTTCATCACCGGCGGCCTGGCCAATCCCTTCGCCGCGCTCGTCTGCGTGCCCGTCATCATCTCCTTTGCCTCGCAGCCGATCCGCTACAGCACCGCGCTGATCGGCTTTGCGATGGTCTGCATCACGGTGCTTGCCTTTTCGCCCTTTCCGCTGCCCTGGTTCGACGGGGTCGAGATCAACGTGCACAATGTCATGCAGTTCGGCGTCTGGTGCTCGATCGCCTCGACAATGGCATTCGCCGCCTTCTATGCCTATCGGGTCTCGATGGAAGCGAGCCAGCTTGCCGATGCGCTGGCTGCGACCGAACTGGTGCTGCAGCGAGAAAAGCACCTTTCGCAACTCGATGGGCTGGCGGCCGCCGCCGCCCATGAGCTCGGCACGCCGCTGGCGACGATCAGCGTCGTCGCCAAGGAAATGGAGCGGGAACTCAAGGACGACGATCGTTTCCGCGAGGACGTGATGCTGCTGCGCAGCCAGAGCGAACGCTGCCGCGATATCCTGCGGCGGCTGACCACACTTTCCTCCGAGGGCGAAGCGCATATGCGCCGCCTGCCGCTTTCCTCGATGATCGAGGAGATCGTCGCGCCGCACCGGGAATTCGGCATCAGATTGGAACTCATCGAAAAGAGCCCACGCAAGGGCGAGCCGGTGACCGACCGCAATGCCGGCATCATGTACGGGCTCGGCAACCTGATCGAAAACGCCGTCGATTATGCCCGCGAGAAAGTGACCGTCACCATCGAGCACAATCACGACAAAGTGCTGATCGTCATTGAAGACGATGGGAACGGTTATGCGCCCGATATTCTGACGCGGATCGGCGAGCCCTATGTGACCAAGCGGCAGAAAGAGGATACGGCCGGCGGCCTGGGGCTCGGGCTTTTCATTGCCAAGACGCTGCTGGAGCGCTCGGGCGCGTCGCTGATTTTCGAGAACCGCGATCCGGAAAGTGCGGGCGCGCGTATCCGAATCGAATGGCCACGTATGCTGATCGACGCAAATTCGACAAAATGACTTTGTCGGCATAAACAGGATAGAGCGGCTGACGCAGATCGGGCGTTCAACCGCCGGGACCGAAACGATGACAGAACAGAACCATGACAATTTCGCCGCGTCGGATGAGGATCATATCGGTCCCGACGCCAGCCTGCTGATCGTCGACGACGACGGGCCGTTCCTGCGCCGCCTGGCACGGGCGATGGAGACGCGCGGCTTCCAGGTGGAGACGGCCGAATCAGTGGCGGAGGGCGTTGCCAAATCGAGAGGCAGGCCGCCGAAATATGCGGTGGTCGACCTGCGGCTCGGCGATGGCAATGGGCTCGACGTCATCGAGGCGATCCGCCAGCGGCGTGACGACACCAGGATCATCGTGCTGACCGGCTACGGCAATATCGCAACGGCGGTCACGGCCGTGAAGCTCGGCGCCGTCGATTATCTGGCAAAGCCTGCGGATGCCGACGACGTGTTTTCGGCGCTGACGCAGCGGCCGGGCGAAAAGGCGGAACTTCCCGAGAATCCGATGTCGGCCGACCGGGTGCGCTGGGAGCACATCCAGCGGGTCTATGAAATGTGCGAGCGCAATGTTTCCGAAACGGCGCGCCGGCTCAACATGCACCGGCGCACACTGCAGCGCATCCTTGCCAAGCGCGCGCCAAAATAAGCAGGCGCAGCATCAGACATCGTCCACGGTGAACGGTTTTCCATTCGCCCATTCGGCCATCATCAGCCTTTGGGCGGCGGCACGCGAGAAATTGAGCGTGACGGATTTGCGCGTGGCCGGCGCCATGCGGTGTTCCGGCGCCTCGCGAATCATATGGGCGCCATAACCATCCGACAGGAACAGACCGCATTCCTCGGGAAATATGTCTAGCGGCACATCCTGGTGAGTCGCAAAGAACAGGCGGTCGCAATGCAGCCTGTATTCCGGCCATTTGCGATCCACCCGGAAATCCTCAATCGATGTCTTGATTTCGATGATCCAGACCTCGCCCTTCTCCGAAAGCGTGATCAGATCGGCGCGGCGGCCGCTGGCGAGCGGCAGTTCGGGCAGCACGGCATGGCGCATTTCATGCAGCAATATCTGCGTTCCCCGCCGCACCATCATGGCCCTGTCCGATTGCCGGCCATCGATTAACGGATTGTTATTGTAAACACTCAAAATCGTCATGGATAACCACCGCAGGGGCTGGCGTGTTGTTGCAAAAAAACCATGCGCTTCTAATTTGCGCCGCAGACGGATTTGTCGCGCTGCAGTAGCCTTGCAAAGCGCAAGTTAATCGAAAATAAACCATAATCAACGATGGTCGAGAGACCGTTCTCCTTGCCCCAAAACTTCAAGAGTCATCCATGCGCATCCGCAATGCATTCCCTGTATTTGGCCTGCTGACAACGCTCGCTCTGGCCGGTTGCTCCACGAGCTCAGACAGCGCGTCCGTCGACGACAAGGGCGCAGGCCCGACAGTACAGACGGCCCAGATCTTCGATGACGCCTACGGCGTGACGAAGGATGCCGGATACTCGCTGCCGGCGATCCCGATCAGCCGGGTCAAGCCGCAGTTCCGCCGCCAGGTCGTCAACTACGAGACCACAGAGCGCCCCGGCACGATCATCGTCAACACGCGCGAGCGCTTCCTCTATTACATCCTGGCCAACGGCAAGGCGATGCGCTACGGCATCGGCGTCGGCAAGCAGGGCTTCGCATGGGCCGGCACCGCCTACGTCGCCTGGAAGCAGGAATGGCCGACCTGGCACCCGCCGAAGGAAATGGCTGTCCGCCGGCCCGACGTCGCCAAATATGTCGAAGACGGCATGGGCCCGGGTCTCAGCAATCCGCTCGGCGCACGCGCCATGTATCTCTTCAACGAGGACGGCAAGGACACGCTCTTCCGCCTGCACGGCACGCCGGAATGGGCTTCGATCGGCACCGCCGCTTCCTCGGGCTGCATTCGCCTGATGAACCAGGATGTTATCGACCTCTACAGCCGCGTTCGTCCCGGCAAGGGCACATCAAAGGTCGTCGTCATTCAGTAAGCTAGATATCGAATTCGGTAAAAAAAGGGCCGCTGGGACTGTCGTTCCGGCGGCCTTTTCGTATCTTCCTATCACGCAGCCTGCTTCGCCTTCAGCTCGAGGCGGCGGCGGTGAAGCACCGGCTCGGTGTAGCCGTTCGGCTGCTCCCTGCCCTTCAGGACGAGATCGAGGGCGGCCTGGAAGGCGATCGAATCGTCGAAATTGCCGGCCATCGGCTGATAGGCCGGATCCGATTCGTTCTGCCGGTCGACAACAGCGGCCATGCGCTTCATCGTCTCGACGATCTGCGCTTCCGTGACGACCTTGTGATGCAGCCAGTTCGCCATGTGCTGAGCCGAGATGCGCAATGTGGCGCGATCCTCCATCAGGCCGACATTGTTGATGTCGGGCACCTTCGAGCAACCGACACCCTGATCGACCCAGCGCACGACGTAGCCGAGGATGCCCTGGGCATTGTTGTCGAGCTCGCGCTGGATTTCCTCCGGGGTCCAGTTCGGCCGCACCGCAACCGGCACGGAGAGAATGTCGGAGAGCTTGGCGCGGGCGCGATCCTTCAGTCCTTGCTGAATGCGGGCGACATTGACCCGGTGATAATGGGTGGCATGCAGGGTTGCAGCCGTCGGCGACGGTACCCAGGCGGTGTTGGCGCCGGCCTTCGGATGGGCGATCTTCTGTTCGAGCATCGCCGCCATCAGATCCGGCATCGCCCACATCCCCTTACCGATCTGGGCGTGGCCGGCAAGGCCGCATTCGAGCCCGATGTCGACATTCCAGTTCTCGTAGGCGGAAATCCAGGCCGCCTGGCGCATGTCGCCCTTGCGAATCATCGGGCCGGCTTCCATCGAGGTGTGGATCTCGTCGCCGGTCCGATCGAGGAAGCCGGTATTGATGAAGACGACGCGCTCGCGGGCGGCACGGATGCATTCCTTGAGATTGACGGTCGTGCGGCGCTCCTCATCCATAATGCCCATCTTGATGGTGTTGCGCGCCAAACCAAGCGCATCTTCGACCCTCGAGAAGATCTCGACGGCGAAGGCCACCTCTTCAGGTCCATGCATCTTCGGCTTGACCACATACATGGAGCCGGCGCGGGAATTCTTCTTCCGGCCGGCCGGGCCGATATCGTAAAGCGCGATCAAGCCGGTGATGACGGCATCCATGATGCCCTCGGGCACTTCATTGCCGTCGCGGTCGAGGATCGCCGGGTTGGTCATGAGGTGGCCGACATTGCGCACCAGCATCAGCGAGCGGCGATGCAGCTCGAAGGAGGTTCCGTCCGGACCGGCATATTGCAGATCCGGATTGAGCTTGCGGATGAAGCTGGTTCCGCCCTTTGCCACCTCTTCCTGCAGATCGCCCTTCATCAGGCCGAGCCAGTTGCGATAGACGGTGACCTTGTCCTCGGCATCGACAGCCGCAATCGAATCCTCGCAGTCCATGATCGTCGTGATTGCCGATTCCAGCCAGACATCGGAAATATGCGCCGGATCGACTTTTCCGATCGTCGTCGCCGCATCGATGACGATCTCGATGTGAATGCCGTTGTTCTTCAGGAGAATATGCGTCGGAGCGGCGGCGTCGCCGCGATAGCCGGCAAAATGGCGGGCGTCCGTCAGCGTGGCCTGCTCGCCATCGATCGATCTGACAGCGAGCACTCCATCCTTGATGGCGAAACTCCCGACATCCTTCCAGCGCAAATCCTGCAGCGGCGCTGACGTATCGAGGAAATCGCGCACCCAGGCGATGACCTTCTCGCCGCGCTTCGGATTGTAACCCTTGCCTTTTTCGGCGCCGTCGTTCTCGGCAATGGCGTCCGTGCCGTAGAGCGCATCATAGAGCGAGCCCCAGCGAGCATTGGCAGCGTTCAGGGCATAGCGGGCATTCATGACGGGAACGACGAGCTGCGGTCCGGCAATCGAGGCGATCTCCGGATCGACATTTTGGGTCGAAACCTGGAAGTCCGATCCCTCAGGCAGGAGATAGCCGATTTCGCGGAGGAAGGACTGGTAGTCGTCCATATCCGTCGGCGCGCCATGCCGGCGATACCAGTCATCGATCTTGACCTGTAGCTCGTCGCGTTTTGCCAACAGCGCACGATTCTTCGGAGCGAGATCGTGAACGATCGCCGAAAAATCGGCAAAGAACTTGTCCGCATCGACCGCCAAGCCCGGCAGCACCTCGCTGACGAGGAAATCATGAAGGACGGTTTCGACGGCAAGACCGTTCTTATCAACGCGGCTCATGCGGCATTCTCCCTGGCAACGACTTTGAATGCTGCCACTTTGCCCGGCTTTCATTCACAGTCAATTCCGCAATAATTCGAAAGATTTATGCTTTCGCGGAAATTATGCGCGGGGTTACGCGCATCGGCAATCCATTCTGCGGCTGCGTCGTCAGCTTTTGCACCGGCCAAGGGTTGGTCTGATCGGTGGAATCGAAACGATAGCGATGCATCAGAACGGCAAGGGCGATCACCGCCTCCTGAAGCGCAAAGGTTGCGCCGATGCAGACACGTGGACCGGCGCCGAAAGGCAGGAACTGGAAGCGACCGATGGAGCCGCGATTTTCCGGCAGGAAGCGTTCGGGCATATAGGCGCGCGGCCTATCCCAATGACGTTCGTGGCGATGCAACGTCCAGGGCATGATGAGCACCGTGACACCGGCCTCGATCTCTATCCGCTCGCCCTTGGCGCTTGTCCAGGAATCATCCGATATGGCGGCACGATTGATGGATGGCGCCGGCGGATAGAGGCGCAAAGTTTCCTCGAAGGCGGCGCGCGTCTGCGGCATTAGATCCAGCCATTCCACAGGTTCGGCCCCGGTGGCGAGCACCGCGTCGATTTCTGCTTCCATCGCCTCGCGGATATGCGGGCTGTTCGATACGCAATACAGCGTCCACGCCAAAGCCCGGGCTGTCGTCTCATGGCCGGCGCCGATGAAAGTCAGAATATTGTCTTCGATCTCCTCCTTCGTCAGCCCCTCGGGGCCGGTCTGCTCCAAGAGCAGGGTCAGGAAATCTTCGGGCACAGCGCTGCGGTCAGCCTTCATCTTTGCGAGCCGCATATCCATCGTGTTGCGCACGATAGCGCGGAATTTCTCCAGCACTTTCTGGCCGCCAATGCGTGTCACACGTGGAACCCAGGACGGAGCGCGCATCAGATCCATCGGATCGACGCGGCCCATGCGATGCAGGAGTTCGTTGACGTCATCGGCGAAATGGCCGCTCGAGGTGACGATTTCACCGGAGAACAATGTATCAGCGAGAATCGCGAAGGTCAGCTCGGTCATGTCGGTGCTGATATCGAAAATTGTGCCTGCCTCGCCTGCGCTTTCATATTTGCAGGCATAGTCTTCGGATTGGCGTAACATCTGCCCGGCGAAGCCTTGGGCATGGCGGGGGGTGAAAACAGGCGCAACCGCCTTGCGCGATCTTTTCCAGACGGGACCTTCGGCGGTCAGAAGTCCGTCGCGGAGGATCGGACGCAGGACGAGCTGGCGCACATCCGACATGCGGTAATTATTGGCATTGTCGACCAGCACATGTTTGATGAGGCCGGGATCATTGACGATCAGCGTCCTCTGGCCGAAGAAATCGGTGCGGATCCAGGGCAGCGTGTAGGACGGTTCGCCCCAGAGTTCGAGCGGATTGCGCAGGATAATGCGGATGATTTCCAGCCGGCTCGGCGGCACGGTACGCGGCAACGGTGCTGGCGGAACGAAGGGGTCAGGACGCATGTCCATCGGAAAAGCCTTTCGGGGAAGATCTACGCTTCCCGTCAGGCTTGAAGCTAGAGCAGGCCCTTGAGTTCGTCCAGCTTGTCGTTGATCAGCCAGCCGTAATAATTCTCCTCCGGCCAGGCGGTCGTGCCGGCGCCACGGTTTTTCGCAGCAAGGGCTGCGGCGCGCTGGCGCGAATTGCCGACATTATAAAGCGTCGCGGTCAGGCCTGGATTGCCCGAAATATCCATGCCGGCAATCTCCTTGTAATCGTCGATCGACCTGCGGATCGAGGCCGCGACGAAGGCGAGCGAGATATCGGGATCCATGATGGCCTTGTAGACGGCGCCGGCATTCTTCTCGTTCAGCTTCGGATAACCCGAGACGCGGGAGACGAGATCGGAGAGCATCAGCGCCGTCAGCGGATTGACCTGGCCGAGTCCGAAGGTCTGACCGGCATAGAAGGGCTGGAAGAACACCGCGCTGAAGCGGTTGTTGGGGAAGCTCTTGCCGCCCACCGACTTGCCGCGGAAATCGCTTTCCCAGACATCTTCGCGGCAGGACCAAAGCGTATAGGAATCACTCTTGCCATTGCATTCGGCAAATTGCGGCCGCGCCACGAATTCATCGACGCTTTCGCCGTCATAGGCGAAGCGGAAGCTTTCCCCGGCATAGGAGGCGGCCTTAACATAATAGGCCTGCAGCCGGTCGTAGGCGTCGACATTGTAGGTGTGCTCGCCGACGATCGCGCCGACGACATGGATGGGATTGATGCCGTAAGCGCTGGAGACCTTGCGAATCTTGCCCATCAGCTCGCGATCGGTCGCCAGAAGCTCGTGGACCTTTTCATATTTCAGGTCGAAGCTGCTCTTGGTGCCCTTGGTGCGCCTGACCGAAGCGCCGGGAATATCGGGCTGCTCGGCGTGACGATTGCCGGCCGGCACCGTCTGCATGGCGAAGGCGGGCGCCGAATTCACCATGGCAACGGCAATCAAAAGGCTTGTCAAAAGGCGTCGCACGATCCGCTATCCCGTCCGTTCATCGTCCTGTTTGCGATGCGGCTGACTGGACCAGAATCTTGGCCGAATAAAGCCGGAGCGGAAAACAAAACGGGCCTTCACTAAAAAGGAAAAGGCCCGCTGTCGAGGGTCGAGTTCGTCACAATCCGGTATTCACATCGGTAAAGACATGAACCGGTGCGCCGATATCACAGAATGAAGCGCGAGAGATCGGTATTCTGCGCGAGATCACCGACATGTTCGCGGACGTAGGCGGCATCGATCGTCACGGCCGTCCCGCCCCGATCCGGCGCGTTGTAGGAAATATCGTCCAGGACCCGCTCCATTACCGTCTGCAGGCGGCGGGCACCGATATTCTCGACGGAGGAATTCAAGTGCACGGCGACATCGGCAAGCGCGTCGATCGCGTCGTCGGTGAATTCGAGGCTCAGGCTTTCCGTTTCCATCAGCGCGCGGTACTGGCGGATGAGGCTCGCTTCGGTCTCTGTCAGGATCCGGCGGAAATCATCCTTGTTCAGCGGACGCAATTCGACACGGATCGGCAGGCGGCCCTGTAATTCCGGCAGGAGATCCGAGGGCTTGGAGACATGGAAGGCGCCAGAGGCAATGAAGAGGATATGGTCGGTCTTGACGGGCCCGTATTTGGTCGAGACGGTCGTGCCTTCGACGAGCGGCAGGAGGTCGCGCTGGACGCCTTCGCGCGAAACGCCCGCGCCCATGCCGCCGTCGCGGGCGGCGATCTTGTCGATTTCGTCGAGGAAGACGATACCGTCATTCTCGGTGGAGCGAACGGCCTCGCGCTGGATCACCTCATTGTCGATCAGCTTGTCGGATTCGTCGCGGATCAGATCGCTGTAGGAGGCCTTGACCGTCGTGCGGACTTTCTTGGTGCGGCCGCCCATCGCCTTGCCGAACATTTCCGACAGGTTCAAAACGCCGATATTGGCGCCCGGCATGCCGGGAATTTCAAAGCCGCCCATGCCGGTACCGGCATCGGCCACCTCGATATCGATTTCCTTGTCGTCGAGCTCGCCGTCCCTGAGCTTCTTGCGGAAGTTTTCGCGGGTGGCGGGCGACGCTGTCGTGCCGACCAGCGCATCGAGAACACGCTCCTCGGCGCTCACATGCGCCTTGGCCTGCACCTCGGCCCGCTTCTTCTCGCGCACCAGACCGATGCCGACCTCGACCAGATCGCGGATGATCTGCTCGACATCGCGGCCGACATAGCCGACTTCGGTGAACTTGGTGGCTTCCACCTTGATGAAGGGTGCGCCGGCGAGTTTTGCCAGGCGGCGCGAGATCTCGGTCTTGCCGACACCGGTCGGGCCGATCATCAGGATGTTCTTCGGCATGACTTCGTCGCGCAGGCTCGGGTCGAGCTGCTGGCGGCGCCAGCGGTTGCGCAGCGCGATCGCGACGGCGCGTTTGGCGTCATGCTGGCCGATGATGTAACGGTCGAGCTCGGAAACGATCTCGCGGGGGGAAAAAGTCGTCATTGGGTGTCATTCTCCTGGCGGTCCGGGGCCTTCAGCGGCGCCCGGCCGTAATTCGTCGTTGTTTCGCCAAGTCCTCGAAGGCTGTCTGGTCTAGGCCAAGCGCCTAGAAGGCATGCGGTTCAGCCTTCGACATCCAAGGATTCCACCACGATGTTGTGGTTTGTATAGACGCAGATGTCGGCAGCGATATCGAGGGCGCGGCGAGCGATCTCTTCAGCCGATTTGTCAGTATCCATGAGAGCGCGGGCAGCCGCGAAAGCAAAATTGCCGCCAGAACCGATCGCCGTCGTGCCATGCTCAGGCTCCAAGACGTCACCGTTGCCGGTGATCGCCAGCGTGATCGACTTGTCGGCGACGAGCATCATGGCTTCGAGATTACGCAGGTATTTGTCGGTGCGCCAGTCCTTGGCGAGCTCAACGGCGGCACGCATCAATTGGCCGGGATATTGCTCGAGCTTCTTTTCAAGCCTTTCGAGCAGGGTAAAGGCATCGGCCGTGGCGCCGGCGAAACCGGCGATCACCTCGCCCTTGCCGATGCGGCGCACCTTGCGGGCATTGCCCTTCATGACGGTCTGGCCGAGGCTCACCTGGCCGTCGCCTGCCATCACCACCTTGCCGCCTTTTCGAACTGTAATGATTGTTGTCATAAAACACCTGTCTGCCCATGACACGGGCGTTACGCCATTCGTTGATTTCGATCCGGATTCCGACTTCAGGGCAGTCAGGCCTAAAGTCATCCGGGCCAAGCCGTTACCGGCCCTGTTGAGCCCTATGTAAGTGGGCCGGAGCCGATTGCAAATGGGCCGGCTTTTCTCGTCCCCGGCTTCTGGATATTTCCAGATGCGCCTGATAAAGAACGGCCTTATTCCCGATGGAGGGCCATATGGCCGAGACCGTAACAAGCCGCACGGGCAGCGTTTCCCGCAAGACCAACGAAACCTCGATTTCCGTTTCCGTCAATCTCGACGGCACCGGCAAATCGTCGATTTCGACAGGCGTCGGCTTCTTCGACCATATGCTCGACCAGCTTTCGCGACACTCCCTCATCGACATGGAGATCGAAGCCAAGGGCGACCTGCATATCGACGACCACCACACGGTCGAGGATACGGGCATCGCCATCGGCCAGGCGATCTCAAAGGCGCTCGGCGACCGGCGCGGCATCACCCGTTACGCTTCGATCGATCTCGCCATGGACGAGACGATGACCAAGGCCGCGGTCGATCTGTCCGGCCGGCCGTTCCTCGTCTGGAACGTCGCCTTCAGCGCGCCGAAAATCGGCACGTTCGACACCGAACTCGTTCGCGAATTCTTCCAGGCGCTCGCCCAAAATGCCGGCATCACCTTGCATATTCTCAACCATTATGGCGCCAACAACCACCATATTGCCGAGACATGCTTCAAGGCCGTTGCCCGCGCATTGCGCACGGCGACAGAGATCGATCCGAGACAGGCGGGCCGCGTCCCTTCGACCAAGGGTACGCTCGTCTGAGCCCCTCAAGGGAGCGGCGACAATGACATCCAGCTATATTTTCCTGACACCGCCTGGCGGCTCGAGCGCCACGGTCAACGAGACGCGAACCATCCGTGACGGCTTCACGCTGCTCGGCTTCCTGTTTCCATGGGCTTGGCTGCTGGCGCATCGGCTGTGGCTGCATGCGGCCGCAGCCTTTCTGCTGCAGGGGATTGGCGGGGCGCTGACGGACGAACCGGGCCTCGGACCGGCGGGAGCGGCAATCATGCTTGGCGTGAATATGCTGGTCGGTCTCGAGGGCCAGAACTTCCGTATTCGCAGCCTTGCCGCCAAGGGCTGGAACGAAGACGCGCTCATTGCAGCCGATACGATCGGCATTGCCGAGCAGGTCTATTTCGCAGACAGGACGGGCGTCGCGGCGAGTGACGACACCGCGGCACCGGACTGGGACAACAAGGCCCGTTCGAACAGCCCGCACGGCCAAGCCACATCGCTTGGTCTCTTTGGTTTTGATGGAGGACGCTGACGATGCGCGTCGCGATTATCGACTACGGCTCCGGCAATCTGCGCTCGGCGACCAAGGCTTTCGAGCGAGCGGCCCGTGAGGCGGGTATCGATGCGCATATCAATCTCACCGACAAGGCGGAGGATGTTGCCGCGGCCGATCGCATCGTGCTTCCCGGCGTCGGCGCCTATGCCGATTGCCGGCGCGGCCTCGATGCCGTGCCTGGGATGGCCGAGGTGCTGATCGAGGCTGTCGAGAAGAAGGCACGGCCGTTCCTCGGCATTTGCGTCGGCATGCAGCTCATGTCCTCGCGCGGCCTCGAGAAGACCGTGACGCATGGTTTTAACTGGATTCCCGGTGACGTCATCGAAATGACTCCTGACGATCCTACGCTCAAGATCCCGCAGATCGGCTGGAACACGCTCGATCTGAAACGCGAACATCCGCTCTTCGACGGCATTCCCACCGGCTCGCAGGGGCTGCACGCCTATTTCGTGCATTCCTACCATCTTGCCGCCGAAAACGCTGAGGATGTCATCGCGACCGTCGACTATGGCGGCCCGATGACCGCTTTGGTCGGGCGCGACAACATGGTCGGGGCGCAGTTTCACCCGGAAAAGAGCCAGAAGCTCGGCCTGGCGCTGATCGCCAATTTCCTGCGCTGGAACCCGTAATACCGCCGCCTTATTTCCCCTTTATGGAAACGGCGGAACAGGAGTGCGCTCGATGCCGACTTCGCGGAAATCAGGCAAGGTGTTCTACACGCTGAGACCCTCCAGGGAAGGCCTGCCGCCCTTCTCGGATATTCGGCTTCCCGACGGAACGATCATTCGTCGTGTCGACGAAACCATCCATAAGAAAGCGCTCTCCAATGCGGCCAAGGTGTTGAAAGAAAGGCTGGACCGATGATCCATGAATTTCTTGCCGGCAACGAGAATTCGCTGCTGCGCGCCAACGGCATCAACGCCGGCGACGTCACTGAAGCGGTGCTGGAATTCTATATCGAGGGCGAGGATGACCTGATCGGCCTGCTTGCCTATGCACTCTACGAGCGGCAGAAGCGCGATTTCGTCCTCAGCCATCGCAAGCGCAACGCCGGCCGTTCGCCCAACGAGGCCGAGCTTGCCGCCGTCAGCAGCAACTATCTCTCCACCGACCTGCGCAACACGCTGCGCGATCGCGCCTCGCAGATCCTGTCGAGTTATGCCGAGACCTATGTGGAGGCGATGGAGGCTGAAATCCGGCTCACCGCCGTCAACAGCGAAGCACTGCACCGGGTGCGCGAAATCGAGAAATCGATGAAGAGGCGCCTCGGCTTCTGGCGCCAGGTCCGGGCCGGCTTTGCCGTCATCCTGCTCCTTCTTTTGCTTTTCGGCGCGGCCACCATTGCCGCTGTCTTTTTCCGCTCGGATATCGTAGATGCGTGGAATGCGCTGATGGTACCGACCACTCTACGGACGTAAGACGACATGATCCTTTTTCCCGCGATCGACCTGAAGGGCGGCCAATGCGTCCGCCTGAAGCTCGGCGACATGCAACAGGCGACGGTCTACAACACCGATCCGGCCGCCCAGGCGAGATCCTTCGAAGACCAGGGTTTCGAATGGCTGCATGTGGTCGATCTCGACGGCGCTTTCGCGGGACATTCGGCTAATGGCGATGCCGTCGAGGCGATCCTGAAGGCAACTGACAATCCGGTGCAGCTCGGCGGCGGCATCCGCACACTCGATCATATCGAGGCCTGGCTGTCGCGCGGGCTGCGGCGCGTCATTCTTGGCACCGTCGCGGTCAGAAATCCGGCTTTGGTCATCGAAGCCTGCCGGAAATTTCCTGGTCATGTCGCCGTCGGCATCGACGCCAAGGGCGGCAAAGTGGCCGTCGAGGGTTGGGCGGAGGCCTCCGAACTCGGCATCGTCGAGCTCGCCAGGAAATTCGAGGGCGCCGGCGTTAGCGCGATCATCTATACCGATATCGACCGCGACGGCATCCTGACCGGTATCAACTGGAGCTCGACGCTGGAGCTTGCCGATGCCGTCTCCATTCCCGTCATCGCCTCGGGCGGCCTTGCCTCGCTCGACGATGTCAGACGCATGCTGGAACCCGATGCACGCAAGCTGGAAGGGGCGATCTCGGGCCGTGCCCTTTATGACGGCCGTATCGATCCCAAGGAAGCGCTGGCGCTGATCAAAGCGGCCCGGGCGAAGGAGACCGCGTAAATGACCCTCAAGGCCCGTGTCATCCCCTGCCTCGACGTCAAGGACGGCCGCGTCGTCAAGGGTGTCAACTTCCTCAACCTCGTCGATGCCGGCGATCCCGTCGAAGCGGCGAAGGCCTATGATGCGGCCGGCGCCGACGAACTCTGCTTCCTCGACATCACCGCCTCCTCGGACAATCGCGAGACGATCTTCGATGTCGTGTCGCGCACGGCCGACCAATGCTTCATGCCGCTGACGGTCGGTGGCGGCGTGCGTGCTATCGCCGATATCCGCAAGCTTTTGCTGTGCGGCGCCGACAAGGTGTCGATCAATTCGGCAGCCGTCAGCAATCCCGACTTCGTCGCTGAAGCCGCCGACAAGTTCGGCGACCAGTGCATCGTCGTTTCGATCGACGCCAAGCGCCGGCGCACGCAGGCGGTCGGCGGCGACAATCTCAGCGCCTGGGAAATCTATACGCATGGCGGCCGCAACGCGACCGGCATCGATGCCGTCGAATTCGCCCAGAAGATGGTGGCGCGCGGCGCCGGCGAGTTGCTGGTCACCTCGATGGATCGCGACGGCACCAAGGTCGGCTACGATCTGGAACTGACGCGGGCGATCGCCGATGCGGTGCGTGTGCCGGTGATCGCGTCGGGCGGAGTCGGCGATCTCGACGATCTGGTCGCCGGGGTGAAGGAGGGCCATGCCAATGCCGTGCTCGCCGCGTCGATCTTCCATTTCGGCACCTATTCCGTCAGCGAGGCGAAGCACTATATGTCGAAGTGCGGCATCGACATGCGTCTCGACTGAACCTTGAAAGCGGACCTATGAGCGGATTTTCCCTTTCCGATCTCGAAAGCATTGTCGCAGAGCGGTCGAAAGCCTCGCCGGAGCAATCCTGGACAGCCAAGCTCGTGGCCGCCGGCCAGCCGAAAGCGGCAAAGAAGCTCGGCGAAGAAGCGATCGAAGCCGTGATGGCGGCGGTGACCGGCGACCGCGACAATCTGACCTATGAGGCCGCCGATGTGCTCTATCACCTATTGGTCGTATTGAAGATTGCTGAAATACCGTTAGAGAATGTCATGGCCGAACTCGAGCGCAGAACCGCGCAGTCCGGCCTCAAGGAAAAGGCCAGCCGGCAGAGTTCATGAGTATCGCGACTGAGATTATCGGGGTGCCGGAAACGTTGGATCACTTCCAGTCGGAATCCTATTCGCCCTACCACTTCTTCTCTTCCGAACAATGGGCGAAATTCCGCGCCGACACGCCGTTGACGCTGACTGGCGACGAGGTCAAACGGCTGCGTTCGATGGGCGATCCGATCGATCTCGACGAGGTCCGGCGCATCTATCTGTCACTGTCGCGGTTGCTTTCGGCGCATGTCGAATCCTCGCAGATGCTATTTGAACAGCGCAACCGCTTCCTCAGCCTGTCCGATGTGACGAAGACGCCCTTCGTCATCGGCATCGCCGGCTCGGTCGCGGTGGGCAAATCAACCACGGCCCGTATCCTCAAGGAGCTTCTGGGGCGCTGGCCTTCCAGCCCGAAGGTCGATCTCGTCACCACCGACGGCTTCCTCCATCCGAACGCCGTGCTGCAGCGGGAAAAGCTGATGCAGCGCAAGGGCTTTCCGGAAAGCTACGACACAGCGGCGATCCTGCGCTTCCTCTCGGCAATCAAGGCGGGGCAGCCGGATGTGAAGGCGCCCAGCTATTCGCACCTCGTCTACGACGTGCTGCCGGACGAATACAAGATCGTCGACCGGCCCGACATCCTGATCTTCGAGGGCATCAACGTGCTGCAATCGCGCGATCTGCCTGCCGGCGGCAAGATCGTACCGATGGTCTCCGACTTCTTCGACTTCTCGATCTATATTGATGCCGCGGAAGATCAGATCCACAATTGGTATGTGACGCGCTTCATGCGGCTGCGCGAGACAGCCTTCCGCGATCCGAATTCCTATTTCCATCGCTACGCCTCGATCAGCGACGCGGAAGCGCTTAATATCGCCGAGGATCTCTGGGCGAATATCAACCTGAAGAACCTGCGCCAGAACATTCTGCCGACGCGTCCGCGCGCCGATCTCATCCTGAAAAAGGGCAAGGATCATCTGATCGAACAGGTCGCGCTGCGAAAACTATAGCAGACGATTCTATTCCGAATATCAGCTTCAGGGATTGACGCGGCGCAGCGTCAGATTGATGCGGCCGCCATTTTTCAGGAGCGTCGACGTCGCCGGGTGAATGCGGTCGACGCCATGGAAACACAGTCTCCCCTCGCCGCCGAGCACGACCAGATCACCGCTCGAAAGCTTGAAAGATAGGGTACGGTCATTGCGGCTGAGACCGCCGACGCGAAAGAGGCAGCTGTTGCCGAGCGAAAGCGAGACAACCGGGGCCTTGAGATCCTGTTCGTCCTTATCCTGATGCAGGCCCATGCGCGCGTCGTCGGAATAGAAATTGACGAGGCAGGCTTCGGGCGGTTTGTCGTAACCGGCAACGTCATTCCAGATATCGAGCAGTTGCTGCGGCATATCAGGCCAGGGCCTGCCGGTCGCCGGATGCATCGGCTGGTAACGATAGCCGCGCTCCTTGTCCGTCACCCAGCCGAGCGGCCCGCAATTGGTCATGCGCACCGACATCGGTTTGCCGGTGCCGGGCATGGCGGGCACGTAAAGCGGCGCTTCGGCGACGACAGCGCGGATTACCTCGACCAATGCCTCCTGACGCGCGCGGTCGAGATAGCCGGGGAGATGGCGGATGCCGGTCAGGAGTACCGGCATGTCATTCACTACCGCCGGGGCGGCCGCGCATTTTCTTGACTTCCGAGCGGCCGGATTTTTCCTTCAGGCGGCGTTCGACCGAACCCTTGGTCGGTTTGGTCTTCTTGCGCGGCGGCGGCGGCGGCTTGGCGGCCTCCAATATCAGTTCCTTCAACCGGTCGCGCGCGTCCTCGCGGTTGCGGTCCTGGCTGCGAAAGCGGCTCGCCTCGATCATCAGCACGCCGTCCTTCGACAGACGCCGGCCGGAAAGCTTGATCGCGTTGGTTTTCACGCGATCATTGAGGGACGGCGAATTCGGAATGTTGAAGAACAGCTGGACCGCCGTCGAGACCTTGTTGACATTCTGCCCGCCGGGACCACCCGCCAGAACGAATTGTTCCGTCAGCTCCCATCCCGCGATGGTGATCCTGTCATCGATATAGAGCGCGTCGCTGGCCATGCGGCGTTCTATCTCACATCGACGATGAATTGAAAATATCGGCCGGCATCAAGGAAAACCCGGCAATCCTGCGATGCCGGGTTTCACGTGAGTCAGGGAGTCTGTTTAGCGCAATTCCGGACGCAAAACCGCTGCACACTTTTGCTGGAATTGCTTGCGCGCCTTATTCGGCGGCGACCTTCACGCCGGGGGCTGCATCGCGGACGCCGCCGTCGACGTGGTTTTCGAACTTGGCGAAGTTGGCAATGAACATCGAGACCAGCTTTTCGGCCTGCGCGTCATAGGCTGCCTTGTCGGCCCAGGTCGAGCGTGGATCGAGAATGCTGCCATCGACGCCGTTGACCGAGACCGGAACGGCGAAGCCAAAATTCGGATCCGCACGGAATTCGACATTGCCGAGTTCACCGGCCAGAGCGGCAGCGAGAAGCGCACGTGTCGCCTTGATCGGCATGCGCTTGCCGGTGCCATAGGCGCCGCCAGTCCAGCCGGTATTGACGAGCCAGCATTGCACACCATGACGGCTGATCAGCTCCTTGAGCAGATTGCCGTATTCGGCCGGATGCCGCGGCATGAACGGGGCGCCGAAACAGGTCGAGAAGGTCGCTTCCGGCTCGACGACACCCTTTTCGGTGCCGGCCACCTTGGCGGTGTAGCCGGAGAGGAAGTGATACATCGCCTGGTCGGGCGTCAATCGGGCGATCGGCGGCATCACGCCGAAGGCATCGGCGGTCAGCATGATGATCGTCTTCGGGTGCCCGGCGCGGCCCGTTTCCGAGGCGTTCGGGATGAAATCCATCGGATAGGCGCAACGGGTATTCTCGGTCAGCGACCCGTCGTCGAAATTCGGCTCGCGGCTTTCGTTGAGCACGACGTTTTCCAGTACAGTGCCGAAACGCTGCGTCGTCGCATAGATTTCCGGCTCGGCCTCGGCCGAGAGGCGGATGGTCTTGGCGTAGCAGCCGCCTTCGAAGTTGAAGATACCATTCTCGCTCCAGCCGTGTTCGTCGTCGCCGATCAGCGTCCGGGCCGGATCGGCCGAAAGCGTCGTCTTGCCCGTGCCGGAAAGGCCGAAGAAGACCGCCGCGTCACCGTCCGGGCCGACATTGGCCGAGCAGTGCATCGGCATCACGCCCTTGGCCGGCAGCAGGTAGTTGAGCACGGTGAAGACCGATTTCTTCATTTCGCCGGCATAGGACGTGCCGCCGATGAGGACGAGACCGTTGGTGAGATCGCAGGCGATCACCGTTTCCGAACGGCAGCCGTGGCGGGCCGGATCGGCCTTGAAGCTCGGCAGATCGATGATCGTCAGCTTCGGCACGAAGGTGGGGAGCGCTGCAGCGTCGGGGCGGATCAGCAGATTGCGGATGAACAGCGAATGCCAGGCGAATTCGGTGACGACGCGGGTCGGCAGGGCGTGGCCTTCCTCGGCACCGCCGACGAGGTCCTGGACGAAGAGTTCCTTGCCCGCGGCATGCGCCAGCATATCGTCGCGCAACAGGGCGAAATGTTCCGGCGAGAGCGGCTTGTTGTTGTCCCACCAGATCTCGCCATCGGTATTGGCATCGCGAACAACGAACTTGTCGCGCGGCGAACGGCCGGTGTGCTGGCCGGTGATAGCCCGCAGTGCACCTTGAGCGGTCAGTTCGGCTTCGCCCCGGCGGATCGCTTCTTCATAGAGCGCGGCGGCGGAAAAGTTGTAGCGAGCGCTGGCTGCGCCGCCCAATCCAACCGTTGCCAGCTCTGTTGCCGGGTTATGAACTCCGAACATTTCCATGGCTAGTTCCCTTCGCTCAGGCTCGTTGCCGTTAAAACTAAGCGCGAAAATACGGGCAGAAATTTTAAAACACAAGATGTAGAAATTGAGAAAGTGCAGTAATATCAAATATTTAATCGATTTAAATTTATGGCCTACATTTTAAATCGTTTTAAGGAGCCGCGTTTAAACATTTTGCCGCACCACTTAAGATTGCCGGCGAATTTTACGACAATCTTCCCCTTTATCTTTGCCACAATTTGTTCCACCTTTATCCTCCATAAGCGCATCCGGTCACTGAGACCGCCTGGGGAGAGCAAAATCCGGGAGATTGCGCACTGATGACGGAGACCAACACCATGCCGACAATCGCGCTCGTTGATGACGACCGCAACATCCTTACCTCTGTGTCGATCGCACTGGAGGCCGAAGGATACAAGGTCGAGACCTATACGGACGGTGCCTCGGCGCTCGACGGCCTTTTGGCGCGACCGCCACAGCTGGCGATCTTCGACATCAAGATGCCGCGCATGGACGGCATGGAACTGCTGCGCCGCCTGCGGCAGAAGTCGGATATTCCCGTCATCTTCCTCACTTCCAAGGATGAGGAGATCGACGAGCTGTTCGGCCTGAAGATGGGCGCCGACGATTTCATCACCAAGCCATTTTCGCAGCGCCTGCTGGTCGAGCGCGTGCGCGCCGTCCTGCGCCGCGCCTCCAGCCGTGAAGCCGCTGCCGCCGGCACCAGCCCCGCCGGCGCGCCGAAGGCCGGCGCGGTGCAGCAGGCCCGCTCACTGGAGCGCGGCCAGCTGGTCATGGACCAGGAACGCCATACCTGCACCTGGAAGGGTGAGGCCGTGACGCTGACGGTGACCGAATTCCTGATTCTGCATTCGCTGGCGCAGCGCCCCGGCGTCGTCAAAAGCCGCGACGCGCTGATGGACGCGGCCTATGACGAACAGGTCTATGTCGACGACCGGACCATCGACAGCCACATCAAGCGGCTGCGCAAGAAATTCAAGATGGTCGACACCGACTTTGATATGATTGAAACACTCTACGGAGTGGGATACCGCTTCCGCGAAGCAGCCTGAGCCTAAACGGCGCGGCGCGACTGCATAATTCCTTGGAGCCGATCCAAGAATAAAATATGCAGCGGTTCAAACTGTTGCAGCGCCTTTTGCGCGTCTGAAAAGACGCGCGGCGCTGTTGGAATTGTTGAGGGCAGCGGGCCGGCTCCATCCGGCCCCGCCCTTCGAAAGGGCCTGTCATTGGCACAGTTGGTGCAGGAAAGGGATCTGGACGATGCGGAGGGCGTGAGCACCCGTCGCGTCCGAGGCCGCCGTTGGTCGCACCCCTTCACGCTGATCCGCCGCATCTTCGGCAATGCCGTGTTTTCGAGCCTGACGCGGCGTATCCTGTTCTTCAATCTGGCCGCGCTGCTGGTGCTCGTCGGCGGCATTCTCTACCTCAACCAGTTTCGCGAGGGATTGATCGACGCCCGCGTCGAGAGCCTGTTGACGCAGGGCGAGATCATCGCCGGCGCCGTTTCGGCTTCCGCGTCGGTCGATACCAACTCGATCACCATCGATCCGCAGAAGCTGCTCGAGCTGCAGGCCGGTCAGAGCATCACCCCGGTGCCGAACGACGAGGACCTGGAATTCCCAATCGACCCCGAGAAGGTTGCCCCGGTGCTGCGCCGGCTGATCTCTCCGACGCGCACGCGCGCCCGCATCTTCGATGCCGACGCCAATCTGCTGCTCGATTCGCGCCATCTCTATTCGCGCGGGCAGGTGCTGCGCTTCGATCTGCCGCCGGTCGAAGAGGAGAAACAGACCTGGAGCGAGTGGTTCGCGACCCTGTTCAACAAGGCGTTGCAGCCCGGCAATCTGCCGGTCTACAAAGAGGCGCCGGGTGGCGACGGCTCGATCTATCCCGAGGTGATGAACGCGCTGACCGGCGTGCGCGGGGCGGTCGTGCGCACGACCGAAAAAGGCGAGCTCATCGTTTCCGTCGCCGTGCCGATCCAGCGCTTCCGCGCCGTGCTCGGCGTGCTGCTGCTGTCGACACAGGCGGGCGACATCGACAATATCGTTCATGCCGAGCGGCTTGCCATCATGCGCGTCTTCGGCGTCGCGACGCTCGTCAACGTGCTGCTTTCGCTGGTGTTGTCCTCGACGATCGCCAATCCGCTGCGCCGCCTTTCGGCCGCCGCCATCCGTGTGCGCCGCGGCGCCAAGGCGCGTGAGGAGATCCCCGACTTCTCCGCCCGCCAGGATGAAATCGGCAATCTTTCCATCGCCTTGCGCGAAATGACGACGGCGCTCTACGACCGCATCGATGCGATCGAGAGTTTCGCGGCCGATGTCAGCCACGAGCTCAAGAATCCGCTGACATCGCTGCGCAGCGCTGTCGAAACGCTGCCGCTCGCCCGCTCCGACGATTCCAAGAAGCGGCTGATGGATGTCATCCAGCACGACGTCCGCCGTCTCGACCGGCTGATCAGCGATATCTCCGACGCCTCCCGCCTCGATGCCGAACTCGCCCGCGTCGATGCCGGCTCCGTCGACATGGAGGTGCTGCTGCGCGACCTGATCGAGGTTTCGCGCCAGGTCCGGAGCAGCAAGAAGCAGGTGGAGATCGAATATGCGATCGAACGCAAGCCGAACGTCAAGACCCGCTTCGTGGTCAACGGCCACGATCTGCGCATCGGCCAGATCATCGCCAACCTGATCGAGAACGCCCGCTCTTTCGTTCCGGAAAAGGGCGGCAAGATTATCGTGCGGCTGGTGCGGACACGTTCGCGCTGCGTCACGACGATCGAAGACAATGGTCCCGGCATCCAGGCGGAAAATATCGACCGTATCTTCGAGCGTTTCTATACGGACCGTCCGGAATCGGAAGGCTTCGGCCAGAATTCGGGCCTCGGCCTTTCGATCAGCCGCCAGATCGCCGAAGCCCATGGCGGTTCGCTGAGAGCCGAAAACATTACCGATTCCGAAGGCGGACATGTGCTCGGCGCGCGCTTCATCCTCTCTTTGCCCGTCGACGCCGCCGCATGACCGACGCTCTGAACATTCATGCGACGGCGATCGTCGTCGGCAGAACGGGGCTCTTGTTCAGCGGCCCTTCCGGCTGGGGCAAATCGATGCTGGCCTTCACCTGCATGACCGAGGCGCGCCGGCTCGGGCTTTTCACGGCACTGGTCGCCGACGACCAGGTGCTTTTGTCGGGAGAGGCCGGCACGGTCATCGCCACATGTCCACCGTCGATCGCCGGGCTGATCGAGCTTCGCGGCACCGGCATCGTTCAGCAGGATCATATTCCGAGCGCAGCCATGCATTATGCCGTGCTTCCGGCCACCGCTTCCGGTGAATACCGCCTGCCCCCCGAAGGCGAAACCGTCAGCCTTGCGGCCGGATTTTCGCTTCCCGCATTGCGGTTGCTCACAGGTGTTTCCGCACCGCTTGCGATCCTGATGGCGAAAGCACCCGATATCGGGCATTGAAGCCTTCCGGATTGGTCAATCTGCCTTATATATTCGCATTTTTATCTTGCACTTCGGCTTTTCATAGCCAAGATGTGCCCCCACCGGTGGACGTAATTGCTGCATTGCGATATTGGGGCCACCGATTGCGTATATGGGAGCAGTAATATCATGATCGGACTTGTGCTTGTCACTCATGGCAAGCTGGCTGAAGAGTTTCGTCATGCTGTCGAGCACGTCGTCGGTCCTCAGAAATTCATCGAGACGGTCTGCATTGGCCCCGAAGACGACATGGACCAGAGACGGCAAGACATTCTGGAAGCCGTTTCCGGTGCCGATGACGGCCATGGCGTCGTCATCCTGACTGATATGTTCGGCGGCACGCCGTCCAATCTCGCCATATCAGTGATGAGCAGCGGCCATACCGAAGTCATTGCCGGCGTCAACCTGCCGATGCTGATCAAGCTTGCCGGCGTACGCGGCGAGAACAACATGGAGAAGGCCCTGGTGGAGGCTTCCGAAGCCGGGCGGAAATATATCAATGTCGCGAGCCGTGTGCTCAGCGGAAAATAACGGGCCTTCATGACATCGCTCTCCCGGGAACTCCTGATCATCAACAAGCGCGGTCTTCACGCGCGCGCCTCCGCCAAATTCGTGCAGATGGTCGAAACCTTCGATGCAGCCATCACCGTTTCCAAAGATGGAATGACGGTTGGCGGCACTTCCATCATGGGCCTGATGATGCTTGCGGCCAGCCCCGGCTCTAGCGTCGTCGTCTCGGCGAGCGGCAGTCAGGCCGAGGAAGCCCTGGAGGCGCTGGATCAGCTGATCCAGAACAGGTTCGGCGAAGAAATGTGAGCTCCGGCCGAGCTCATATAAACATATAAAGACTTCTTTATATCCTTATTGCCATCTCAGACGAAGCCTGCTAAACGGCGACATGCCGTGCGCTAACGCGCGTTCGCATCGAACTTGGTTCATGCAATGCACTTTAGCTCTTCGTCGTTATGCCTGTCGTTGTCCCGGAACCGCTGCACTTCCAGGCGACATGCATGAGCACGCGGCCCATCCGTCGCGCGGTCATCTTCGCGCCTGCGCCAATTTTGAGACGTTTTTCAGCCTGGAGACCTCTATGAGCACTGAAAAAGATTATGTCGTCGCCGATATCGGGCTTGCGGACTTCGGCCGCAAGGAAATTACGATCGCCGAAACCGAAATGCCGGGGCTGATGTCCTGCCGCACCGAATTCGGCCAGGCAAAGCCGCTGAAGGGCGCGCGCATCACCGGCTCGCTGCATATGACCATCCAGACGGCCGTGCTCATCGAAACGCTGGTCGCGCTCGGCGCCGAAGTCCGCTGGGCCTCGTGCAACATCTTCTCGACGCAGGATCATGCCGCTGCCGCGATCGCCGCTGCCGGTGTTCCGGTCTTCGCCATCAAGGGCGAGTCGCTCGAAGACTACTGGGTGTATACCGACAAGATCTTCCAGTGGGCCGATGGCGGCCTTTCCAACATGATCCTCGATGACGGCGGCGACGCCACTATGTATATCCTGCTCGGCGCCCGCGCCGAAGCCGGCGAGGACGTGCTGTCCCATCCGCATTCCGAAGAAGAGGAAATCCTCTTCGCGCAGATCAAGAAGCGCCTTGCCGCTTCGCCGGGCTGGTTCACCAAGCAGCGTGATGCCATCAAGGGCGTTACCGAAGAAACCACGACGGGCGTCAATCGCCTTTACCAGCTCAGCCAGAAGGGCCTGCTGCCCTTCCCGGCCATCAACGTCAACGACTCCGTCACCAAGTCGAAGTTCGACAACAAGTATGGCTGCAAGGAATCGCTGGTCGATGGTATCCGCCGCGGCACCGACGTGATGATGGCCGGCAAGGTTGCCGTCGTCTGCGGTTACGGCGACGTCGGCAAGGGTTCTGCCGCATCGCTTTCCGGTGCCGGCGCCCGCGTCAAGGTGACCGAAGCCGATCCGATCTGCGCCCTGCAGGCCGCCATGGATGGTTATGAAGTCGTCCTGCTCGAGGACGTCGTTTCCTCGGCCGATATCTTCATCACCACCACGGGCAATAAGGATGTCATCCGCATCGACCATATGCGTCAGATGAAGGATATGGCGATCGTCGGCAACATCGGTCACTTCGACAACGAAATCGAAGTCGCTGCGCTGCGCAATCTCAAGTGGACCAACGTCAAGCCGCAGGTCGACCTGATCGAATTCCCCAAGGGCAACCGGATCATCCTTCTTTCCGAAGGCCGCCTGCTCAATCTCGGCAACGCCACCGGCCATCCGTCCTTCGTGATGTCGGCTTCCTTCACCAACCAGACGCTGGCGCAGATCGAGCTCTTCACCAAGCCCGACCAGTATTCCAACAAGGTCTATATCCTGCCTAAGCATCTCGATGAAAAGGTCGCGCGCCTGCATCTCGACAAGCTCGGCGTGAAGCTGACCGAGCTTTCCGAGGAACAGGCTGCCTATATCGGCGTCTCGCCGAAGGGCCCGTTCAAGTCCGACCACTACAGATATTGATCCGACCGTTAATATCCACAAGATGTAGAAGCCGCGGCATTGACAAATGTCGCGGCTTATTTTTTGGACGCTCCCTTCCCGCCGATTCCCTTCCGAAGTATTGTTTTAAGACTTGATTCGTGGCGCCGGACCCCGTCCGACCGCTGCGAAAATGGGATGTCTTGTCGTAATGCGGCACATTGAAGGACGGAGACATACCGCGGATGTCGGAAATGAAAAGCAGCCTGCCCGGTCAGGCGGATGATGGCGCTTGCGCCGGTCGCCGCCCGCTCATGGCAGGCCAAGGATATAAATCTGCAACGGCACACGAGGCCGCAAAGCAAGAGCATGGACCATTGGCGCGCTTCCTGAAAACCTGCGCGGCCGGTACCGCGCTTGCCGCGTTGGCGCGGCCGGTTCTGGCACAGACGGAGCAGCAGGCGGCGGCCTCGGCCCACCTCTTCACATCCTCGCAAGTCGTCGGCGTTTCCGTCGTCATCGGCGTCATATCGGCGGCACTGCTTTCGACGCTGTGGCTCGTGCGCCAGCGCGGCAATCTGGAAAACGAGAGCCGGGAAATCCGCTCGGCACTCTCTGACGCCCAGCAGCGCATTTCCCAATACCAGGCTCTGATCGCCGACAAGAATCGGCGGATCGTCATCTGGGACGGCAATGCCCGCCCTGAACTGCTCGGCCAGCTTCCGCCCGAGACCGGCGCGCCGCAGGACGGCGAATTCCTGGCCTTCGGCCTGTGGCTGAAGTCACGTTCGGCCTCCGAACTGGAAAAGGCGATCGATCGGCTGCGCGACGAGGCACAGAGCTTCGACATGGTGGTCGAAACCATCCGCGACGAAATCCTCGAGGCGCAGGGCCGGGTTTCCGGCGGGCGTGCCTTCGTCCGTTTCGTGGCGCTTAACAATTTGCGCGCCGAACTCGCAGAGCTCAGGATCGAGCGCGACCGGCTGATGACCTCGATCTCGGCCTTCCAGACCATGCTCGACGCGATCGACATGCCGGCTTGGCAGCGCGACCCGGTGGGGCGCCTCACCTGGGTCAACCAGGCTTATGGCGAGGCGGTCGAAGCGCGCTCGCCGCAGCAGGCGATCAATGAAGGCCGCGAGATGCTGACGACCGTGGCGCGCGAACGCATTCGCGCGACGACGACGCCGGAATCGCCCTTCCACGACACGATCTCGACGGTCGTGCGCGGCAACCGCACATTCTTCGACGTCGTCGACGTCAGGGTTCCCGGCGGCTCGGCCGGCATCGCGATCGATGTGTCCGACATAGAGGCCGTGCGCGCCGAATTGGAGCGGACGCTGAAAAGCCATGCCGAGACGCTCGATCATCTTGCCACTCCCGTTGCCATTTTCGACGGCGACCGCCGCCTGCAATTCTACAACCAGGCCTTCGTGGCGCTCTGGCAGCTCGATATCGCCTTCCTCGAAGGCCGGCCTGACAACAGCGAGTTGCTCGAGCGGCTGCGGGCAGCGAAGAAACTGCCGGACCAGCTCAACTGGAAAAGCTGGAAGGAAACCGCGCTTTCCGTCTATCGCGCGCTCGACACGCAATCCGATCTCTGGCACCTGCCGAACGGGCAGACGCTGCGCGTCTTCGCGACCGCCCATCCGCAGGGCGGCGCCACCTGGGTGTTCGAAAACCTGACCGAACAGGTCGATCTCGAAACGCGCTACAACACGCTGGTCAAGGTGCAGGGCGAAACGATCGACCATCTTTCCGAAGGTGTGGCGGTGTTTGGCCCTGACGGACGCATCCGCCTTTCGAACCCTGCCTTCCGCGCGCTCTGGGGGATCACGGAAACCGAAGCCAAGCCCGGCACCCATATCCGTGCGCTCGGCGAGGCCTGCGCGCCGTCTTATGACCGGCCGGATGGCTGGAAGGCCTTCGCCGAACTGATCACCAGCTTCGACGACGAACGCCGCTCGGGCCAGGGGACGCTGGAGCTCTTCTCCGGCCTCGTGCTCGACTACGCCGTCATCCCGCTGCCGAACGCCCAGACCATGCTGACCTTCGTCAACATGACCGACAGCGTGCGAGCCGAGCGCGCGCTGACCGAGAAGAACGAAGCATTGCGCAAGGCCGACGAGTTGAAGAACGACTTCGTCCAGCACGTGTCCTACGAGCTGCGTTCGCCGTTGACCAACATCATCGGCTTCACCGATCTCCTGCGCACGCCGGGCGTCGGCCCGCTGACCGAACGGCAGGCCGAATATATCGACCACATCTCGACCTCGTCCTCCGTTCTCTTGACGCTGGTCAACGATATTCTTGACCTTGCGACCGTCGATGCCGGCATCATGCGCCTCAACTATGCGGATATTGATCTCAACGATCTGCTCGACGACGTGTCGATGCAGATCGCCGATCGTCTCCAGGAAAGCGGCGTCGCACTCGAAATCACCGCACCCGCCTATCTCGGCTCGATCGTTGCCGATCCGCAGCGGCTGAAACAGATCCTGCTGAAGCTGCTTTCCAATGCGGCGAATTTCTCGCCCGAAGGCAGCTCGATCTCGCTGGAATGCCATCGCGACGGCACGGATTTCGTCTTCTCCGTCAGCGATCGCGGCCCGGGCATCTCGCCTGACATGATCGCCACCGTCTTCGACCGTTTCGCGACGGGAGCGAAAAGCGGCAAACGCGGCGGCGCCGGCCTCGGCCTTTCGATCGTCGACAGCTTCGTCAGCCTGCATCATGGCGACGTGACGATCGACAGCGAACCCGGCAATGGTACGACCGTCGTCTGCCGTATTCCCTCGGTCGATGTACCGCATTCCGCCGCCGCCGAATGACGACCGGCGATGCAATCTCGCTTTTTCTGGAAGACGAGGCGGCCACCCTCCGCCTCGGCGAAGATTTGGCGCTGGCCCTGAAAGCCGGTGACTGCCTTGCTCTTTCCGGCGATCTCGGCGCGGGGAAATCCTCGCTCGCCCGCGCGATCCTGCGCGCCATCGCCGATGACGAGGAGCTCGAAGTCCCGAGCCCGACCTTCACGCTGGTGCAATCCTACGACCTGCGCATCCCCGTTTCTCACTTCGATCTCTACCGGCTTGGCGATCCGGCCGAACTGATGGAACTGGGCTTCGACGAGGCTCTGCAAAACGGCATCTGTCTCGTCGAATGGCCTGAGATGGCCGAGAGCGAACTGCCTGCGGAGCGCATCGCGCTGACGCTGGAACATGAAGGTAATGGCCGCCGGGCGACAATCAGAGCTACCGGTGCACAAAATTCACGCATCCGTCGTGTCCTGTCGATTCGCGATTTCCTTGACGATGCTGGTTATCCCGAAGCGAGGCGTCGCTTCCTGACCGGCGATGCCTCGCTACGTGCCTATGAGGCGATCTATCCGAAGGCCGAAAACCAGCGCGTCATCCTGATGGACTGGCCGCCGCTTGCCGAAGGACCGCCGGTTCTCGACGGCAAACCCTATCCCAAAGTCGCGCATCTCGCCGAAAACGCCTATCCCTTCGTGGCGATCGCCGATGTGCTGCGCAAGGACGGCTTTGCGGCGCCCGAGATCTACAAGGTGGATTATAACAAGGGTATCCTGCTGATCGAAGATCTCGGCAGCGACGGCGTTCTGGATGCCCGGGGCCAGCCTATTGTCGAACGCTATCGCGAAAGCGTTGCCTGCCTTGCCAAACTGCACGCCCTGAAATTTCCGCAGGACATCCCTGTTGGAAAGGCGCATGTCCATCATATCCCTGATTTCGACCGCACGGCGATGAAGATGGAGGTGCGGCTGGTG
Organism: Rhizobium sp. BK008; assembly: GCF_014197345.1. Classification (NCBI taxonomy): domain Bacteria; kingdom Pseudomonadati; phylum Pseudomonadota; class Alphaproteobacteria; order Hyphomicrobiales; family Rhizobiaceae; genus Rhizobium; species Rhizobium sp. BK008. Next base: position 32,290 of record NZ_JACIFK010000005.1, read on the forward strand.
CTCGACTGGCACCTGCCCTGGAAGCGTCAGGGAGCACCGGCAACGGAAGAAGAGCGGGCGGATTATCTGGCGATCTGGGATAGGCTCATCGATGAGCTTGCATCGGCCGAGAACAATCTGCTACTGCGCGACTTCCACTCGCCGAATATCATCTGGCGACCGCAGGCGAAGGGCATCCAACGGATCGGCCTCATCGATTTCCAGGACGCCATGATCGGCCCCACGGCCTATGATCTCGCCTCGATCGTCCAGGATGCGCGTGTGACGATCGAGCCGGATCTCTTCCGGCAATTGATGGCTGATTATCTGACGCTTCGCCACGCACAGGGCGGTTTCGACGAAACCGGATTCATGAAGGCCTGGGCGATCATGTCGGCGCAACGCAATTGCAAGCTTGCCGGCCTCTGGGTGCGGCTGTTGCAGCGCGACGGCAAGCCGGGTTATCTGAAACACATGCCGCGCACGCTCGCCTATCTGAATGTCGCGCTCGAGCATGAAACGCTTGCCCCCTTGCGCGATTGGTGCGCAAGGGCTGGAATAGGCCAGAGCGAATCATAAGTTCCGGATCAGGATGACCATCAGACAAGCCATGGTACTGGCCGCGGGTCTCGGAACCCGCATGCGCCCGATCACCGACACGATCCCGAAGCCGCTGGTGAAGATCGACGGCAAGCCGATGATCGACTACGCGCTGGATTCGCTGGTGGCGGCCGGCGTCGAACGCGCCGTCGTCAATGTTCACCACCACGCCGAACAGATGCTCGATCATCTCGGGAATTATCGCGGCCTCGACATCGTCATTTCCGACGAGCGTGACGCGCTGATGAATTCCGGCGGCGGGCTGGCGAAGGGGCTCAACCTGCTTACCCGCGACAATATTTTCGTCATGAATGCCGATCTCTTCTGGATCGGCGAACAGCCGGGGCGGCCGACGAACCTGCAACGCTTAGCCGGATTCTTCGATGCCGACCGCATGGATATGGCGCTGCTTTGCGTTGGGATTGAAGATACGACGGGTCACAACGGCAAGAACGACTTCAGTCTGGCGGCCGATGGCCGGCTGGCGCGTTATCGCGACGATCCATCCAATCCCGTCGTCTATGCCGGCGCCATCGCCATGAACCCATCGCTGTTCGACGATGCGCCGAAGGATGCCTTCAACCTCAATATCTATTTCGACAAGGCGATCGCGCGCGGACGACTTTTCGGCATGGTGCTCGAAGGCCATTGGCTGACTGTGGGAACGCCGGAGGCGATCGGCGAGGCGGAGCAAACGATCCGACGATTGCGGGCGTTCGCTTAAGCCATGGCGGAGCGGCACCAGCCACGCATCCTGACGATCCCGGCGGGTCTCTCCTTCCTGAAAACGCTGGCGACGACGCTTTGCGACGGCCGGCTGACGCCACTCTTCCGGCACGAGGCCGATGATCCGCTATCGCTGGCCAAGGTAACGATCTACCTGCCGACACGGCGCGCCGTGCGTGTTCTGCGCTCTGAATTCGTCGATCTGCTCGGCGGCCGCTCGGCGATTCTGCCGGTCATCCGTCCGCTCGGCGAAACCGATGACGACAGCGGTTATTTCGACGAGGCACTGCCGGCTACGATCGATCTCACCCAACCACTGTCGAATACCGCCCGTCTTCTGGAACTGGCGCGCCTGATCCTCGCCTGGCGAAACAAGCTGCCTGAGATCGTCCGCCACATTCATTCGGACTCGCCGCTCGTCGCACCCGCAAGCCCGGCGGATGCGATCTGGCTCGCCCGCAACCTGGCGGAACTGATCGATTCGATCGAAACCGAGGATCTCGACTGGTCGGAGTTGTCGAAACTCGACACCGGCGACTATGCCGCCTGGTGGCAGCTGACGGCAGAATTCCTGCAGATCGCCAGTGCTTTCTGGCCGGAGCGGCTTTCGGAACTCGGCAAATCCTCGCCGGCGCGGCACAGAAACGCCATTCTCCGGGCCGAAGCAAGCCGGCTTTCGGCGACGAAACCCGCTGGGCCGATCATCATCGCCGGTTCGACGGGTTCCGTTCCCGCCACCGCCGATCTCATCGCCGCCGTCGCCAATCTGCCCGAAGGCGTCATCGTGCTCCCGGGCCTCGATCTCGTCATGCCCGAGAACCACTGGCAGATGGTCGCGCCGGAACCGGCGCCCGGCCAACATGCCAATCCGGCAAGTCGCAGCCATCCGCAGTATGGCCTGTCGTCGCTGCTCAAGCGGCTGAAGCTGGCGCGTGCCGACGTAACGCCCCTCGACGGACCGGAGGGCGATCTTGACCGGCGCGCCGAAATCCTGTCTCGGGCCCTCGCCCCATCGGAGGCGACCAGTGATTGGGGGGCGTGGAAGAGCGGCCTGCCCGAGGGCGCCCTGTCTTCAGCCTTCGCCGATGTTTCGCTGATCGAAGCCGCCAACGAACGCGAAGAAGCAACCGCGATTGCCATCGCGCTCCGGCTTGCACTGGAGAGGCCGGGACAGGACGGCGAGAGCCGGGCAGCACTCATCACGCCGGACCGCAATCTCGCGCGGCGGGTCATGGCCGAGCTTTCCCGCTTCGGCATCCTCGCCGACGATTCGGCGGGTACACCGCTTGCGGCCATGCCGCAGGGCACCTTGCTGCAATTGCTGCTCGAGGCAGCGCTGCGACCGGGCGATCCGGTGGCGATCGTCTCTTTGCTCAAACATCCGCTTGCCCGCTTCGGCCTGGAACGTGACGCATTGATTTCCGCTACTGAGGCGCTCGAGCTGCTGGCGCTGCGCGGCGGCGTGGCCGAGGTGGATATCAGCACGCTCGAGCCGTTGCTCACCCACCAACTTGCCGAACAGGCGCTGGACAGGCACGCGCCGCAATGGCGCAAAGCGCTTTCGCCTGATGCAGCCGACGCCGCAAACGACCTTGCCCGGCGGGTCACGCAGGCGACCGAGCCACTGGCGTCGGCACTGATGCGACACCGGCCGGAAGATCGCGGGAGAACTCTGAGCTTCACATTGTCCGAATGGGCGGAGCGCACCGGCCGTTCGCTCGAAGCGGTCGCGGTCGATCCGCAAGGCAATCTCGCCGATCTCTGGTCTGGTGAAGCGGGAGATGCACTCGCCGCCCTGCTCAGCGAGGTGATCGACACGGACGGCCAGATGGAGGCCGACGGACCGCAATGGATCGACATCATGGCCGCCCTTGCCGCCGGTCATGCCGTGAAGCCGCGGGCGCTCAGCCATCCCCGCCTCTTCATCTTCGGCACGTTGGAAGCCCGCCTGCAGAGCGTCGATACGCTGATCCTCGGCGGCCTGAACGAGGGCACCTGGCCGGGGCAGACCGCCAATAACCCCTTTATTCCACGGATGATGAAGACGGAGATCGGCCTCGAACCGCCGGAACGACGCATCGGCCAGCTGGCGCATGATTTCGAGATGGCAAACGGCACGCGCCATCTGATCTATTCGCGCGCGCTGCGCCAGGGCTCGACGCCGACCGTCGCCTCGCGCTGGCTGCAGCGGCTGCTGGCGCTCGGCGGAGAGGCGTTCGAAGCGGAATTGAAAGGGCGGGGCAACCGGTTCCTGCAATGGGCCGGCCTCATCGATCGGGGAGATAGCCAGACGCCGGCGCAGCGACCCTCGCCGAAACCGCCGCTGGCATTGCAGCCGAAATCCTATTCCTTCAGCGAAGTCGGCCGGCTGCGCCGCGACCCCTATGCCATCTATGCCCGCCGCATCCTGCGTCTCGACCCCGTCGACGCGTTCAACCGCGATCCGGGTGCGGCCGAACGCGGAACGCTCTATCACAAGATCGTCGACCGGTTCATCCGCGAGGCTAATATTGCCGGGACACCGGATGCGGCAGCAGCCATGGAGCGCATCCTTTCCGAACTTTTCGACATGGAGCGGCTACCGCCGCATATCGATGCCGTGTGGCGGCCGCGCTTTCGCGAGGTGGCCCGCGCCTTCCTCGAATGGGAGGCCGGACGGCGGCATGGCATCCTGAAAACGTTGACGGAGGTGCGGGGCGGCATGGAGCTGGAGCCGATCAATATCCGGCTCACTGGCGTCGCGGACCGGATCGACATAACCGGACCACACTCGGCCGACATCATCGACTACAAGACCGGCTACAATCCCTCGCCGGCGCAGGCGCGCGTGCTTCTCGATCCGCAGCTTGCGCTTGAAGCGGCGGCCTTGAGCGCCGGCGCCTTCCGCGATGCCGGCAGCCTCGTGCCGCAAGACCTGCTCTATGTGCGTCTGCGACCCGGAAGCCGCTTCCAGGTCGATACGGTCAACAACGAAAACTCTACCCGCAGCGACAAGGCGAAATCCGCGATGGATCTCGCCGCCGAATCGATCGATCAGCTGGTCAAATTCGTGGGTTTGCTGCAATCCAGCGAAAGAGGTTTTACCGCGCGGCTGATCCCGGCCCAGCAATTCGATTTCGGCGGCGACTACGATCATTTGGCCCGCGTCTCCGAGTGGTCGACGGCCGAAACCGAAGAGGGCGGCGGCGATGAGTGATGTGACCGCGCTTCCCACCGACGACGATCCCGGCGCCTGGATCGGCTGGACGACCATCCAGCAGGCGATTGCCTCCGATCCGCTGCGTTCGGCGTGGGTTTCGGCCAATGCCGGCTCCGGCAAGACGCATGTGCTGACACAGCGCGTCATCCGGCTGCTGCTGGCCGGTGCGCGGCCTTCGGCCATCTTATGTCTCACCTATACCAAGGCTGCAGCCTCCGAAATGTCGAACCGGGTCTTCGAGCGGCTGGCGGATTGGGTGGTGCTCGATGATGACGACCTTAGCCGGCGGATCATGCAGATCGAGGGTACGGCTCCTGATGGATTAAAGCTTGCCGAGGCGCGCCGGCTGTTTGCAAAGGCGCTGGAGACGCCCGGCGGGCTGAAGATCCAGACGATCCACGCCTTTTGCGAGGCGCTGCTGCATCAGTTCCCGCTGGAGGCCAACGTTGCCGGGCATTTCTCGGTTCTCGACGATCGCGCGGCGGCGTCCCTGCTTTCCGATGCGCGCCGGGCGCTGCTGACGGCGACGGCGCCGGAGAAAGACAGCGCCCTTGCCGACGCATTCGCCTACGTGCTCAATCTCGGCGACGAATCCGGGCTGGAGAACCTGCTCGGCGATATCGTCGCCAACCGCAACGCCATTCGTCGTTTCACCGCGACGGCCGAACAGCAGGGCGGTATGGAGATGGTCCTGCACCAAAAGCTCGGCCTCGCCGCCGACGACACGGAAAGCCGGATCGCGGCGCAATATTGGCCTTTGCCGGAGCTTTCGGGCCGAACGCTGGAACTCTATCTCTCGCTTGCCGACCAGAAGGGTGGTGCGAAGGCGCAGGAGGTTGCCTACGGCCTCAGGCTCGCCGGGCGGGAGCGCGACGACGCAAGGCGCGCTGAGTTTCTCGAAAAAATCTTTCTGACCGTGAAGGGCGAGCCCAAGGCGGACTCGCAATTCTTCGTAAAGGCCATGCTTGCCGAGGCACCACAGTTGGCGGACGCCATCGCCATTGCCCGCGCGCATGTCGCAGCAAGCCGCGACCGGCTGAAACTGATGCGGATGTACGGCGCCACGCATGCAGCACTCGTGCTCGCCGACCGGCTGAACCACGACTACGAGGAGCTGAAGAAGCAGCGCAGCCAGCTTGATTTCGAGGACCTGATCACCCGCACCGCCGACCTTTTGACGAAAAGCGGCGTCGGTCCCTGGGTCCACTACAAGCTCGATCGGGGTATCGATCATATCCTCGTCGACGAGGCGCAGGATACCAGCCCGATCCAGTGGAGCGTCATCCAGTCGCTCGCCGAAGATTTCTTCTCCGGCGAAAGCGCCCGGCCGATCGTGCGCACGCTGTTTGCCGTCGGCGACGAAAAGCAGTCGATCTATTCCTTCCAAGGGGCGCGGCCCGAGCGTTTTTCCGAGGAGAGCGACCGGACGCGGCGGCGCGTGTCCGATAGCGGGCAGAGCTTTTCCTCTGTCCGGCTGCCGCTGTCGTTCCGCTCGACCGCCGACGTGCTCGAGGCCGTCGACCATATTTTCAAGACACCCGAGAACGCGCGCGGCCTCAGCGCGCTCGGCGAGCCGGTCGTGCACCGCTCCAGCCGCATCGGACATCCCGGCGCCGTCGACCTCTGGGAGATGGTCGCGCCGGAAGCGGTGGTGAAGGAGGAAGACTGGACGGCGCCCTTCGACGCGACGCCGGAAAGCGCGCCGGCCGCAATCCTCGCGCGGCGGATCGCCTACTCGATCGGCACGCTCGTCGGCCGCGAGACGATCGTCGACAAAGGCAAAGAGCGCCTGATCGAAGCCGGCGACATCCTGGTGCTGGTGCGCAAGCGCGACGCCTTCGTCAATGCATTGACGCGCGCCTTGAAGCGCCGCGGCGACATTCCCGTCGCCGGCGCCGACAGACTGGTGCTGACCAGCCATATCGCCGTGCAGGATCTGCTGGCGCTCGGCCGTTTCCTGCTTCTGCCGGAAGACGATCTTTCGCTCGCCGCGGTGCTCAAGAGCCCACTTTTCGATCTTTCCGAGGACGACATCTTTGCGATTGCCGGCCTGCGCGGCGATAATGAGAGCGCCTGGAGCCATCTCAAAAGCTTCGCCGCCGACGGCACCGAACGCTTCCGCGTTGCCGTCGAAAGGCTGGAATTGTTCCTCCGGCAGTCCAGAAGCCTGTCGGTTCATGATTTCTATGCCCGTGTGCTGGGCAGCCATGGCGGGCGACGACAATTCCTTGCCCGTCTCGGCACCGAGGTCAGCGATATTCTCGACGAATTCCTGACCTTCACGCTCGACCACGAGAGCTCCGGCCTTCCCGGTCTGCAATCCTTCATCTCGACGCTGGAACTCGAAGCACCCGTAATGAAGCGTGAGCAGGACAAGGGGCGCAACGAAGTGCGAATCATGACGGTGCATGCGTCCAAGGGTCTTGAAGCACCGATCGTTTTCCTGGTCGACGGCGGTTCGAAGGCCTTCACCCATACTCATCTGCCCAAGCTTCGCCTGATCGAGACGGACGCCGACGAGCCGCCGATGCCGGTCTGGGTTCCTGTCTCCGATCTTTCCAATTCGCTGACGCAGGACGATGCGGCGCGGATCCAGATGCTGGCGGAAGAAGAATATCGCCGGTTGCTTTATGTCGCCATGACGCGTGCCGCCGACCGGCTGGTCGTCTGCGGCTATCGCGGCGTGCGCGTAAACAACGACACCTGGCATATGATGATCTCGACGGCACTGAGCGACGATCATCCACTTGTGGAAGCGACCACATTCTCCGGTCCCGATGGGGAATGGCCGGGCATCAAATGGCGCGTGCCGCGGGTGGAACGAAGCTTCGAGCGTGTCAACCGCAGCGAGGAGCGTGACAACGAGGAGAGTTTGCCGGACGGCCTGTTACGGCCCTTGCCACCGCAGGCTGCGCTGCCCCGGCCGCTCAGCCCCTCCGGCGCCGGCACGATCATCGATGAAGACGAGGGCGGGTTGCTGGTCGTTTCGCCGCTGTTTACCGAGAAGCCGCGCAGCGATCGTTCACTGGAGAAGGGCAGACTGATCCATCGCATGCTGCAGGCGCTTCCCGACATTCCACCTGCCGAACAGCCCGATGCGGCGAGCCGTTATGCCGAACGGGCGGCTCGGTTCTGGCCGGAAGGCGAACGGCGCAAGCTTGTCGATTCGGTTCTGAAAATATTGGACGAGCAGGGCCTGCAGGACGTCCTCGGTGCGCAAGCCCAGCCCGAGGTCTCGATCATGGGAACGCTGACGCTCGAAGGCCGGCGCTATGCCGTCTCCGGCCGCATCGACCGGCTTGCCGTCCTTACCGATCGCGTCGTCATTCTCGACTACAAGACCAACCGGGTGCCGCCGGCAACGGAAGAGGCCATCCCCTTCGCGCACAAGGCGCAGCTCGCGATCTATCGCGAGATCCTGGCGCCGCTCTATCCTGATAAGCGGATCGACTGCATGCTTGTCTATACCGAGAACGCCTCGCTCTACACGCTGAGCGAAAAGGCGCTCGGTTTGGCGCTTGCAGGAGTCAAGACAAAGTGAAATACCGGACATTGAAAATTCGGCGCCGCACCATCACATGTGGTTCAACATCCAATCCGGTAAAGGAGCAGCCCATGGCTACCGTGAAAGTCGATATCAATAACTTCCAGTCGGAAGTTCTGGAATCCGCAGAACCCGTCGTCGTCGATTTCTGGGCTGAATGGTGCGGCCCGTGCAAGATGATTGCACCGAGCCTCGAAGAAATCGCCGTCGAGCTGGAAGGCAAGGTCAAGGTCGCCAAGCTCAATATCGATGAGAACCCGGAACTCGCCGCACAGTTCGGCGTGCGCTCCATTCCGACCCTTGCGATCTTCAAGGGCGGCGAAGTTGCCGATATCTCTGTCGGCGCCAAGCCGAAGACCGCCCTTTCGAACTGGATTTCGAACGCTGCCTGATTGATATCGCCCTGATGATATCGCATTGACGAAAAGCCCGGTTTCGACCGGGCTTTTTCAATTTGCAGGGTTCACTTCGGCGGCGTGCCGTTGTCGGAAAGCACATCGCCAACGAGATAGAGCGAGCCGCCGACCAGAATGCGCGGCGGCAAGGCTTCCGGATCAAGCACGGCTTTGATGGTTTCCAGCGCATCGCCGACCGTCGACATCGGTTCGGCAACCAAGCCCGCATCATAGGCGGCATTCGACAATATCACCGGATCGATCATCGCTTCGCTGCCGCGGATCGGCACGCAGAAAACCTTCTCGACCAAGCCGGCAAAGGCCCTGAAATAACCGACCGGATCCTTGGTGTTGATCATGCCGATGATCAGGAAAAGCGGCCGAGGCTGGCGCTCCTCGAAATTGGCCATGGCTTCGGCGATCACTTCACCGGCACCGGGATTGTGCCCGCCATCGATCCAGATTTCGGCGCCGACAGGCGCATGCGAGAGCAGCCGGCCCTCGCTCAAACGCTGGAGCCGGCCCGGCCATTCGACCGAACTCATCGCCTTTTCCATCATCGTCTCGGTGACGGTGAAACCGGCCGCCTTGACGGCACGAATGGCGGCGGCGGCATTGGCATATTGGTGGCGACCGGGAAGGCGCGGCAGCGGCAGGTCGGCAAGACCGAACTCGTCCTGGTAGACGAGCCGGCCATATTCCTCATGCGCCATGAAATCCTGCCCGAAGACGGCGCTCGGGCAATGCAGCCGTTCGGCCGTCGACATCAGGACGTCGAGCGCTGCGTCATATTCCTGATGACCGATGACAACGGGAAATCCCGGCTTCATGATGCCGGCCTTTTCGACCGCGATCAGCTCCACTCTGTCGCCAAGATAGGGCTGGTGATCCAGCGAGATCGGCATGATCACCGAGACGGCCGGATCGGAAATGACATTCGTCGCGTCGAACCGGCCGCCGAGACCGACTTCGATGATCGCGGCATCGGCCGGATGTTCGGAAAACAGGATGAAGGTGACCGCCGTCAGGATTTCGAAGACGGTGATGTGCTGTCCTGCATTGGCATCTGCCACACGACGCACGGCCTCGGCGAAGACGGCATCATCCACGAGCTGTCCGCGTCCGCCTTTGACGCCGATGCGATAACGCTCGTGCCAATTGACGAGATGCGGCGAGGTGTGGACATGGGCGCTGTAGCCGCCGGCTTCGAGCAGGGCGCGGGAGAAGGCGGTAACCGACCCCTTGCCGTTGGTGCCGGCGACATGGATCACCGGCGGCAGTTTCCTGTGCGGATTGCCGAGCACATCGAGAAGACGGGTGATGCGATCGAGAGACAGATCGAACCCCTTGGGATGCAATCCCATGAGTTTGTCGATCTCCTGTGCTGCCTCACTCACCGCGGTTTGGCCTCTGGGTATCAATTCGGCACCCCGCCTGCTTATCGGTTATCAGGCGCTCGCCGCCAGAGCGATTGCGCCGCTATTCATGTTGTTCGCCGCCGAAACCGGCTTCTTCGTCAGGATCTTCAGGAGACGCGCCAGCGTTTCCGGAATATCGTGACGTTTGACGACCATATCGACCATACCATGCTCCAGCAGGTATTCGGAGGTCTGGAAGCCTTCGGGTAGTTTTTCACGCAGGGTCTGCTCGATCACGCGCTTGCCGGCAAAGCCGATTTCAGCGCCGGGTTCGGCCAGATGAATATCGCCAAGCATGGCATAGGAGGCGGTAACGCCGCCTGTGGTCGGATTGGTCAGCACAACGATATAGGGCTGGCCGGATTCCTTGAGCATGTCGACGGCAACCGTCGTGCGCGGCAGCTGCATCAGCGACAGGATGCCTTCCTGCATGCGCGCGCCGCCGGAAGCGGGGAACATAACCAGTGGGCATTTTTCAGCCGTCGCACGCTCGAAAGCCTTAACGATCGCCTCGCCGGCGGCAATGCCGAGCGAACCGCCGATAAAATTGAATTCGTGCACGACAGCCACGAGCTTCAATCCCCGCACCTTCCCGACACCGGCGAGAATCGTATCTTCCTGCTCGGTCTTGAGGCGGCTATCGCGCAAGCGATCGCTGTATTTCTTCGAATCGCGGAACTTCAGCGGGTCTTGCACGACCTTCGGCTGCGGCAGCGATTCGAACTCACCATTGTCGAAAAGATCAATCAGACGGGCCTTGGCCGGCATCTTCATGTGATAACCGGACGCCGGAATGACCCATTTGTTGCCTTCCAGATCCTTGTGGAAGACCATCTCGCCCGTTTCCGGGCACTTGATCCAGAGATTCTCCGGCACTTCGCGACGGCCCAGCATGGAATTGATCCGCGGGCGAACATAGTTGGTGATCCAGTTCAACTCGAATACTCCTGATTGACCAGAGCGGTTCAGCTTTTAACGGAAGCGGCGAACCGCTCTATCCTTTTGTACGCAATTCCCGACGGAAAACCGCTGCACAGTTTTGCGCGACATGCCTGAGTGCCAATGTGGGCAAACTATTCGGCAGCAACAAGGCGCGCCGAACGTGTTCCCGTGGAAAGGCCGCGCACCAGCGTGGCAACGGCCTGAACCGTGTCCGCCGTTGCCTTTCCGTCATTCGTCAAGCTGGTCGCGACCTGATTGACGATCGCGGTGCCGACAACAACGCCGTCGGCCGAACCGCCGATAACCTTTGCATGTTCCGCCGTCTTGACGCCGAAGCCGACGCAGACGGGCAGCTTGGTGTGCTGCTTGATGCGCTCGACAGCGCCCGAAACCAGCGACGGATCGGGCAGCGCCGAACCGGTGATGCCGTTCATCGAGACGTAATAGACGAAGCCGGAGGTATTCTTCAGCACCTTCGGCAGGCGCTTCTCATCCGTCGTCGGCGTCGCCAGGCGAATGAAATTGATGCCCTTGCGGATCGCCGGAATGCAGAGCTCGTCATCCATCTCGGGCGGCAGGTCGACGACGATCAGGCCATCGATGCCGGCGGCGAGCGCGTCGTCGAGGAATTTCTCGACGCCGTAAATATAGATCGGGTTGTAGTAACCCATCATCACGATCGGCGTCGCATCGTTGGTTTTGCGGAAATCGGCCGCCAACTGCAGCGTCTTCTTCAGCGTCTGGCCGCCTTTCAGGGCGCGCTGGCCGGCCAGCTGGATCGCCGGGCCGTCAGCCATCGGATCGGAAAAGGGCATGCCGAGCTCGATGATGTCGGAGCCGGCCTCCGGCAGCGCCTTCATGATGCCAAGCGAGGTGTCATAATCGGGATCGCCGCCCATGAAATAGGTGACAAGCGCCGGACGGCCCTCGGCCTTCAGCTCGGCAAAGCGTTTATCCATGCGTGCGGTCATGTCTTACAGTCCCATTCCCAGAATCTTGCCGACGGTGAAGATGTCCTTGTCGCCACGGCCGGAGAGGTTCATCAGGATGATCTCGTCCTTGCCCATCGTCGGTGCGCGCTTGATGACCTCGGCAATCGCATGCGAGGGCTCGAGCGCCGGGATGATGCCTTCGAGGCGGGTCAGCGTCTGGAAAGCCTCGAGCGCTTCGTGATCCATGATCGGCACATAGTCGACGCGGCCGGTGTCGTTCAGCCAGGAATGTTCGGGGCCGATGCCGGGATAATCGAGCCCGGCCGAAATCGAGTGGCCTTCCTTGATCTGGCCGTCGCCATCCTGCAGCAGATAGGTGCGGTTGCCGTGCAGCACGCCCGGTGAACCGGCGGTGATCGACGCGCAATGTTCGTCGCCCTGCAGGCCCTTGCCGCCGGCTTCGACGCCGACGATCTTAACGGAGGGATCGTCGAGGAAGGGATGGAAGATGCCGATCGCATTCGAACCGCCGCCGACGGCAGCGACGACCAGATCCGGAAGACGGCCTTCGGCCGCCAGGATCTGCTCTTTCGCTTCAGTGCCGATCACCGACTGGAAATCGCGGACCATCTCCGGATAGGGATGCGGACCGGCTGCCGTTCCGATCAGGTAATAAGTATCCTCGACATTGGTGACCCAGTCGCGGAGCGCCTCGTTCATGGCGTCCTTCAGCGTCCCGCTGCCTGCCGTCACCGGTTTGACTTCCGCGCCGAGCAGCTTCATGCGGAATACGTTCGGCGCCTGACGCTCGACGTCGGTGGCGCCCATGTAGACGACGCAGGGAAGGCCAAAGCGGGCGGCAACGGTCGCAGAGGCGACGCCATGCTGGCCGGCACCGGTTTCGGCGATGATACGGGTCTTGCCCATGCGCTTGGCAAGCAGGATCTGGCCGATGCAGTTGTTGATCTTGTGCGAGCCGGTGTGGTTCAGCTCCTCGCGCTTGAAATAGATCTTTGCGCCGCCGAGTTCGGCCGTCAGCCGCTCGGCGAAATAGAGCGGGCTCGGGCGACCGATATAATGTGCGCCGAGATGCTTCAATTCGGCCTGGAATGCCGGATCATTCTTCGCCTTGTTCCACTCGTCCTGCAGATCGAGGATCAAAGGCATCAACGTTTCGGCAACGAAACGACCGCCATAAATACCAAAACGGCCGTCTTCGTCGGGGCCGGAACGGAAGGAATTCGGTTTAGGCGTCTCGTTCACTCTCAACTCCCTGAGGCCATGACAGGCGCATTCGCCTTCTCGACCGCGTCAAAAAATTCATCGATCTTCGCGACGCTCTTCACGCCAGGCGCAGTTTCGACGCCTGAGGAAGCGTCAATGCCCGGTGCTTTGGTGATGAATAGCGCATCCGCGACGTTGTCCTTGTTCAGCCCGCCGGAAAGCATGTAGTCGACACTGCCGTCAAGCCAAGCGAGAAGGCTCCAATCAAAGGAAACACCATTGCCGCCCGGCAATTCGGAACCCTTCGGCGGCTTGGCATCGAAGAGGAAACGATCGGCGATGCCAATATAGGCCTCGACGCGCTTCAGATCGTCGGCCGTGCGCACCGGAAGTGCCTTCATCACAGGCAGACCATAGACCGCCTTTATGGTCAGCACATGTTCGGGGCTCTCGTTGCCGTGGAGCTGCAGCATGTCCGGCTTCAACAGCGATACGATCTCATCCAGTTCGTCATTGGTCGGATCAACGACGACGGCGACGATTTTCGCCTTGCCACGTGCAGGTTCGGCAAGTTTTGCCGCCAGGTCCGGCTCGATATAGCGCGGGCTTTTTTCGAAGAAGATAAAACCGATATGGGTCGCGCCGCGTTTCAGTGCGCGATCGACAGCGTCGGGCGTCTTCAAGCCACAGATCTTGATATCCGGTTTCATGGCAGCGAAGTGACACGAAATGCGGCAAGAGTCGAGCCAATTTGCATGGAAAGCTGTATTTAGCGCGGCTTTGGGCTAATCGAAATCGATGGCGTGCAACTGGCTACCATGCCGCTTCAGCCAGGATTTCGCTTCCTCCATACCTGGGCAAAGCTTCTTGCAAAGCGCCCAGAACCGCGGCCCATGATTCATTTCCTTGAGATGGGCGACCTCATGGGCGGCGAGATAATCGATCACTGCGGGCGGCGCCATGACGATGCGCCAGGAAAAGCTCAGATTTCCCTCCGACGAGCACGAGCCCCAGCGGCTGCGGGTATCCTTCATCGAGATCGAGCGGATCGGCGCCCGGATCGCTCCGGCATGCATGGTGGCCAGTCTGGCGAGATCGGCGCGCGCTTCCTTCTTGAGAAAGGCCGCGATGCGCCGTCCGACATGTTCCGGCATGCCGCTGACGCGCAGCACCGGCCTGCCGTCTATCAAAACCGCCTCCGTCAGCCCGCGCAAGCCGCCGGTATGCTGGATGTGATGGGAAACGCCGCGAAACAGAATTTGGCCGCCGTCGCGCAGGCCGGTATCGGTCGAAAACTTGGCAAGCTTGGTGAGCAACCAGCCCTGGTGGCGATCGAGGAAGGCATTGACCTCACGCGTCGCGAGGCCCCTCGGCACCGTCATCTTCAAGGCCCGGCCACCCGGTTCGATACGTAGCGTGATGCGCGTCGCCCGGTCATGCTGCTTGATGGTCAACGGCATCAGCCTGCCGGCGACGTCGAGCGTCCGCGTTTCGGGCGCAACCGGCTTTCGCGCTTTCGGCCTTGTCTTCAGAAGCGGAAACATGGCTGTTTTCTATCCGATTCGCCGCGGAATCTAAACGATTTGCCAGGCAGGCAGACATGGAAAAACCGGCATCAGAAGATGCCGGTCATCAATTGATGGTTCAGGCGTTCACGGCGTCTGATATTCAGCGACCGGGCCGTTGTCATCGCGCTTGGCGTTCTTGCGGTCGCGCATGAAGCGGTCGAACTCTTCCTGATCCTTGGCGCGGCGGAGTTCACGCATGTAAGCGTCAAATTCCTCGCGCATTTCGTCGAGCTTGCGGCGCTCTTCCTCGATCCGGTCGATCTCGGCCTTGCGCCAGTCGTCGAAGGCGACGTTGCCGGTCGAGAAGTGCGGGCGGTGCCGTCCATGCGGGCGGCGGCAGGAGGCAAAGAAGCCATCGGTCGCCTGGTTGACGTCGCGCTTGAAGCCGCGCAGACGGTCGCCGAAGATGATGTAGGCAAGCATGGCAAGACCCAGAGGCCAGAAAACCATGAAGCCGAGAATCATCAGGGCAATGGTAGCCGGAGTCCAATCCGGTCGAAGCAATGCTGACTGGTTCATCGTGCGGGTATCCCTCGCTTTCCGCGCCCGGCAGGATACCGAACGCTGAAATCGATGTGGTTACCGCAATAGGTGCCTTCAAGACGATTGCCCGCGAAATCGAACAAGGCCTTGAATCCGTTTTGCTAATTCAGCTATCGCTGAATCAGCCCGTCCGACCGCCCTTGATGACACGCGGGACCGGAGGCTTAACGGCAGAGCGGGAATGCTGGCGGACGAAATTGATGATGCGCGGCGCAATCTCGCGGCGGAAACGCGAACCGTTGAAAACGCCATAATGACCGACATCCGGCTGGAGATAATGCATGCGCATATCTTCGGGAATGTTCACGCAGATGGTCTGCGCCGCCTTTGTCTGACCGACCCCCGAGATATCGTCATTTTCACCTTCGACGGTCAGAAGCGCCACCTTGCGAATTGCCGCCGGGTCGACGCGTTTGCCGCGATGCATCAACTCACCCTTCGGCAGTGAATGCTTGATGAAGACCTCCTCCACCGTCTGCAGATAGAATTCGGCGGTCAGATCCATGACGGCGAGATATTCGTCGTAGAAATCGCGATGTTTTTCCGGCTCGCCGTCGTTCTTCACGAGATGCATGAAGAATTCCTTGTGCGCGACGAGATGTCGATCGAGGTTCATCGACATGAAGCCCGAAAGCTGCAGGAATCCTGGATAGACCGGGCGCATGAAACCCGGCTGCGGCCAGGGCACGTTCATGATGACATTGTCGGAGAACCACTGCAGCGACCGCTCCTGCGCGAGCTTGTTGACCGCCGTCGGGTTGATGCGCGTGTCGATCGGGCCGCCCATCAGCGTCATGGACGAGGGCGACAGCGGATCATTGGCTTCCTCCATCACGGCAGCGGCTGCCAACACAGGGACGGAAGGCTGACAGACGGCGATAACATGCGTGTCATGGCCGAGGAAATGCAGCATCTCGATGACATAATCGACGTAATCGTCGAAATCGAACGTGCCTTCCGTCATCGGCACCATGCGGGCGTCGATCCAGTCGGTGATGTAGACATCCGCACTCGGCAGCAGCGCTTCGACCGTGCCGCGTAGCAGCGTGGCATAGTGGCCGGACATCGGCGCGACGATCAGGATGCGCGGGTCATTGCCGCGGGCCGGCGGAACATTGCGGGCGAAATGCAGGAGATTGCAGAAAGGTCGCGACCAGATGATCTCTTCGCGGACGGAGACTGTCTGATCACCGATCGTGGTCTGCTTCAGTCCGAATTCCGGTTTGCCGTAGCGCCGCGTCGTGCGTTCGAACATTTCGAGGCTTGCCGCCATCGTCCGGCCGAACGGCGTGTGGGCGAACGGGTTCAGCGGATTGGCATAAGCAAACCGCATGATATCGGCCGCGGCGCGAAACGGCGCCATGGCGGCATGGTTCAATTCATAAAGCTGATAAAACATGGAAGGCGCCACCTTTCTCTATCGAAAAGATGACGCCGATTGAAAGGCATCGAGTCTTTTCGCCATGCGGGCACGTAACGCAGACTAACAGTTTTTTGTTGCACAGCAACATGGACGAGCCAGACCCACACAAGAAATGCCGCAGAATTGATCTCCGGCATCATCATCAGCCTGAAAACTTAAGTTTCTCAGCAGGAAGCGTCGTTAACGATCCGCTACGAAGGTCTGCTTCTGCGTGCCGAGACCTTCGATGCCGAGTTCGACCACGTCGCCGGCCTTGAGATAACGCGGCGGCTTGAGGCCCATGCCGACGCCCGGAGGCGTGCCGGTCGAGATCACGTCACCGGGATGCAGCGACATGAACTGGCTGAGGTAGGAGACGAGGAAAGCAACGCCGTAAACCATCGTCTTCGACGAGCCGTTCTGCATCTTCTGGCCGTTGACCGTCAGCCACATGCCGAGGTTCTGCGGTTGCGGAATTTCATCCTTGGTGACGAGCCAGGGGCCGATCGGGCCAAAGGTGTCGCAGGATTTGCCCTTGGTCCATTGACCGGACCGCTCGGTCTGGAAAGCGCGCTCGGAAACGTCATTGGAGACGCAATAGCCGGCGACATAATCCAGCGCTTCGGCTTCCGTTACATATTTGGCAGTTTTGCCGATGACAACGCCGAGCTCGACTTCCCAATCGGTCTTTTCCGAACCGCGCGGAATGATGACATCGTCGTTCGGCCCGACGATCGCCGATGTTGCTTTCATGAAGATGATCGGCTCGGGCGGCACGGTCGCACCGGTTTCGGCAGCGTGATCCGAATAATTCAAGCCGATGCAGATGAACTTGCCAGTGCCGGCGACGCAGGCGCCGATGCGGCCGGGGGAAAGCTCCGGAAGGCTCTTCGGATCGATCGCCCCAATCCTGGCAAGGCCTGAGGGCGTGATCGCCTCTCCGCCGATATCGGCGACATGACCGGAGAGATCGCGGATCTTGCCATCGGCATCGAGAAGCGCGGGTTTTTCACTGCCTGCTTCGCCAACACGCATCAGCTTCATGGAAATTCCTCCTCATCGAAAACGGATTTGCAACCACCTATGAACGAATTATTCATCGGTGTCATTACGGCTTTGCCAGGAAGCGGTACGGCTTTCCTGCGATTCGGATGATTTTCTGCCGAAATTGCCCCATTCTTTCGGCATGACGCTTTAAAAAATTTCCGCCAGATCAGGGCCGGCAGGGACGATTTTCGTCGGATTGAGGCTTTCGACCGAATAGTAGCCGCGCTTGATGTGATCGAGATTCACCGTTTCTGCGATGCCCGGCCAATCCAGCATGCGACGGCAGAAGGCGCGCAGGTTCGGATAGTCGGAAAGACGGCGCAGATTGCATTTGAAGATGCCGTGATAGGCGACGTCGAAGCGCACCAGCGTCACGAAAAGCCGAATATCGCTTTCCGTCGGATGCTCGGCGAAAAGAAAAGGCCGGCCTTCGAATTGCGGATCGACCCAGTCGAGGCAGGAAAAGACATCGGCGAAGGCTTCTTCGTAGGCGATCTGGGTGGTGGCGAAGCCGGCGCGGTAGACGCCGTTGTTGAGGGTCGGATAGATGCGATCGTTGAAAGCATCGATCTCGGCGCGCCTCTCCGCCGGGTAAAGATCGATCGGATTTTTTGCCAAGTTGCCGAAGCCGCCGTTCAGCATGCGCAGGATATCTGCGGATTCATTGTTGACGATGGTCTTTTTCCGCTTGTCCCAGAGAACCGGCACGGTGGCCCGGCCGGTGAAATCGGGTGCTGCCCTGGTATAGATTTCATGCATATAGGTTACGCCATTGACGTGATCCTGTGTCGCGCCGGGATAATCACCGAAACGCCAGCCCTGCTTGCTCAGCAGCGGTTCGACGACGGAAACGGAGATGACGTCTTCCAGGCCCTTGAGTTTGCGGCCGATCAATGTGCGCGAGGCCCAGGGGCAGATATAGGCGACATAGAGATGATAACGGCCGGCGCAGGCTTCAAAGCCGCCTTCGCCCGTCGGCCCGGCGGTGCCATCCGGGGTCACCCAATTGCGGAAACTCGAGGTCTGCCTGATGAAACCGCCCTTCTCGTCCTTGGCCTGGACGGGCTGCCAGTCTTCCGTCCATTTTCCGTTCACCAGCATGCGCAACTCTCCAATCGATTGACGAGACCGTTCATTATCCTGCTTCGACGCCGGCGTGAGGGCGCTTTTCTGGAGACAGTCTGTACACCCAAACTGCGACGATGCTGCGCTTGCCAAGCCGAGGACGCAGGAAATATGACTCCGCGATACAAGATGAAGTGGAGTTCGACATGCATCTCTCCAAGGCCGTCGTGCGGACCGAACATGCGAGCCGCTACCTGCAGCAGCTTTGCAAACACTGGAGCCACAAGTTCAGCGTCGATTTCGATCCCGTGAAGGGCCGGGTGCCGTTCAGCGATACGGCCGAGGTGACGTTTTCTGCCGACGATGCGGCGCTGACCATGACACTTTCCGTCGCCGATCCCGCGCAACAGCAAAGAATGCATGATGTCATCGACGATCACCTGAAGCGCTTCGCCTTCCGCGAGGAGCTCGACATCGTCTGGACCAACTGAGCCCGGCCCCCGATCCAAATTTTCTGCCCCGAACCATGGAACAAGCATGACGAAGAGCAATCACCGCGAATCCGAATATCCGATCGATCCGATGTTTCTCGATCGCTGGTCGCCCCGCGCCTTCACCGGCGAAATCATCGAGGAAGCGCAGCTGCTCAGCCTGCTCGAAGCCGCCCATTGGGCTCCGTCCTCAGCCAACCATCAGCCCTGGCGCTTCATCTATGCGCTCAAAGGTTCGGAGCATTGGGAGAAATTCGTCGCATTGCTCGTCGACGCCAACCAGGAATGGGCGAGGAATGCGTCGGCCCTGATCTTCGTCGTGTCGCGCGCCTTCACCGGCGTTGCCGGCTCCGGCGAGGAGAAGCCGAGCTACACCCATTCCTTCGATGCCGGTGCGGCCTGGGGGCATCTGGCGATCCAGGCGCGGCTCTCCGGTTTCTACGCCCATGGCATGGGCGGCATCAAACACGAGGAGATCAGGCAGGCTTTCGCCATTCCCGAGGGGTACCGGGTCGAGGCAGGCGTCGCCGTCGGCAAGCTCGCCGACAAGAGCGTTCTTTCCGAACGCAATCAGGCGCGCGAATTCCCCAGCCAGCGCAAGCCGCTCTCCGACGTCGCCTTCAACGGCCGCTTCGCTGCGAACTGAGGCGAAGCCAGGGACCAAGCAGATATCCGGATAAACGAAAGCCCCGCCATCCAGGGATAGCGGGGCTTCTAATTCCTGAAATATCAATCAGATATCGAGGTTAGCGACGCTCAGCGCATTGTCCTGGATGAATTCGCGCCGCGGCTCGACTTCGTCGCCCATCAGACGGGCGAAGAGGCCGTCGGCATCGGTGGCGTCGTTGACCTTGACCTGCAGCAACGAGCGGACATTCGGATCGAGAGTCGTTTCCCAGAGCTGCTCGGCATTCATCTCGCCGAGGCCCTTGTAGCGCTGCATGGTCAGGCCCTTGCGGCCGCTGGCGAAGACCGCGTCGAGCAAGGCACGCGGGCCTGAGATCTCGACATCGCCTTCGCGCCGATGCAACGACGGCGGCGTCTGATAGATTTCCTTGAGACGTGCGGTCAGCTGGTCGATGTGACGGGCATCCGAAGAGCCGATCAACGCCATGTCGAGCACGACGATTTCCTTGACGCCGCGGACCATGCGTTCGAGGCGCAGGCCGCCATCGCTGGTCAGATCGCCCTGCCAGCCGCGCTCGGTTTCCTCGGCAATGATATCGAGGCGGCCTGCCACTTCGTTTGCCAGCGCCAGCGCCCTTGCCTGGTCGCTGACGAGGTCGGCGTTGAGCGCGCCGGCGATGGCAGCCTGTTCGACGACGGAACGATTGTAGCGCGAGTGGAGATTGTCGAGCAAAGCGCGCATGCGCAGCGCATCCAGGATGACCTCGCGCAGGTCTTGACCGGTGCGGACCTCGCCGCTGCCGAGCCGCAGTGCGGCATCTTCCAGACCCTGGCCGATCAAATATTCTTCGAGCGCCTTCTCATCCTTCAGATACTGCACCGATTTGCCGCGCGCGACCTTATAGAGCGGTGGCTGGGCGATGTAGAGATGGCCGCGTTCGATCAGTTCCGGCATCTGGCGGAAGAAGAAGGTCAGCAGCAGGGTGCGGATATGGGCGCCGTCGACATCGGCATCCGTCATGATGATGATCTTGTGGTAGCGCAGCTTTTCGACATTGAACTCGTCCTTGCCGATGCCGGTGCCAAGTGCTGTGATCAACGTGCCGATTTCCTGGCTCGACAGCATCTTGTCGAAACGAGCACGTTCAACATTCAGGATCTTGCCGCGCAGCGGCAGGATTGCCTGGTTTTCGCGCGAACGGCCCTGCTTGGCCGAACCGCCGGCAGAATCGCCCTCGACGAGGAAGACTTCGGATTTTGTCGGATCGCGCTCGGAGCAGTCGGCGAGCTTGCCCGGCAGCGAAGCGATATCGAGTGCGCCCTTGCGGCGGGTCAACTCGCGCGCCTTGCGGGCCGCTTCGCGGGCGGCGGCGGCCTCGACGACCTTGCCAACGAGGATCTTGGCTTCGCTTGGATGTTCTTCGAACCAGGTGCTCAGCGCCTCGTTGACCAGACTTTCGACAACAGGACGGACTTCCGAGGAAACGAGCTTATCCTTGGTCTGCGAGGAGAATTTCGGATCGGGCACCTTGACCGACAGAACCGCCGTCAGGCCTTCGCGGCAGTCTTCGCCCTGCAGCGTTACCTTTTCCTTTTTGGTGATGCCGGAACTGTCGGCATAGGAAACCACCTGGCGCGTCAGCGCGGCGCGGAAACCGGCCATATGCGTGCCGCCATCGCGCTGGGGAATGTTGTTGGTGAAGCAGAGCACGTTCTCGTGATAGCTGTCGTTCCACCACATCGCCACTTCGACGGTGATGCCGTCCTTTTCGCCGCGGATGGCAACCGGTTTGTCGACGAGCGACTTCTTGGCACGGTCGAGATAGGCGACGAAGGCCTCGAGGCCGCCATCGTAACGCAGTTCTTCCTGCTTGATATCGGAATGGCGCTTGTCGGTCAGCAGGATGCGCACGCCTGAGTTCAGGAAGGCGAGTTCGCGAAGGCGATGCTCTAGCGTGCCGTAATCGAACTCCGTCATCGTGAAGGTGTCGGTGCTCGGCATGAAGCTCACTTCGGTGCCGGTCTCATTCGGTGCTTCGCCCGTGACCTTCAGCGGCGCATCGGCCACGCCATGGCTGAAGCTCATTTCATGGATCTTGCCCTGGCGGCGGATCTTCAGTTTCAGCCAGACGGAAAGCGCATTGACGACGGAGACGCCGACGCCGTGCAGGCCGCCGGAGACCTTGTAGGAATTCTGGTCGAACTTACCGCCGGCATGGAGCTGCGTCATGATGACTTCGGCGGCCGAGACGCCTTCGCCGGTATGGATATCCGTCGGGATGCCGCGGCCGTTATCGGTGACCGTCACCGAGCCATCCGGATTGAGCGTGACGGTGACGATGTCGGCATGACCGGCAAGCGCTTCGTCGATTGCGTTGTCGACGACTTCATAGACCATGTGATGAAGGCCGGAGCCATCGTCGGTATCGCCGATATACATGCCGGGGCGCTTGCGCACGGCATCGAGGCCCTTCAGAACCTTGATGGAATCTGCGCCATATTCGGTGCTTACGCCGTTTTCCGTCGCGGATGTATCGCTCATTCTGTTGAGATTTTCCCTGTTGTCGTAAAGCTGCGGCGCGCCTTGCGAATCACCGGCTTTCTTCCCTCTTGTATATAGGTTTTTTGAACTCAGTTCCCATGGCACGCCCCTAAAACAGGGCATAAAACAGGGGATTATGACGCTTTTCCGTCGCCTTTGCCGCCATTTTCGAGAAGAGCCGATAGCCGGCCTATCTCCGCACTGTCAAGGCTGCGAATCCGCCGCGCCAGCCGGTTGGCAAATTCGGTATATTCGGGAGGCAGGCCTGACGTGTCGATGACGACACGCGGGTCGGATGAGCGGGCGAGCAGGAACAGTTCCTCGGCCTCATCCCAGATGATGTTGAAATAGCCGGCGATGCGCTGCAGCAGGTCGAATGTCGGCAGGCCACGCTTTCCATGTTCGAGCGCCGAGAGATAGGCGGGAGAGACGTTCAGCGCTTGCGCCATCTCCTTCTGCGAGACGCCCTTGCGCGCTCTCAGCCGGCGAACCGCCTCTCCGAAGGGTGTCATGGTCTTTCCCCATGCCGCCGCGACAGGCGAATATAGAGCGCGCCCTCGCCGCCATGATGCTGCGCGGCAGGTTCATATGACGAGATCAGGTAGCGGAATTCGGGCTTGGAGAACCAGAGCGGCACGGCCCGCTTCAGCGCGCCTTCGCTGCCCATCGAGCTGCCCTTGCCGGTGATGACAAGCACATGGCGCATGCCGCGCTCATGCGCCCGGATCAGGAAGTCGAGAAGGATGGAATGGGCCTCGCTCTGCACCAGCCCATGCAGGTCGATCCGCGCTTCGAGCGCCAGCCGGCCCTTGGCGATCTTGCGTTTGACCGGCTTTTCCAGCGGATGATGCACCCCCGCCGACGGTTTCGCCGCCGATGGTAGCGTCGGCTGCAGCGGCATGGGCGCGGCGGGTGTCTGTTTTTCCTGTTCCCGTTCGGCCGCCGCTTCGGCTTCGGCAAGAAAGGCGTCGAGTTCGGTCAGCGCGCCCGCCTTGCCGGGCATCGGCCGCGTGCTGCGGGCGACCTTGCCCCAGAGGATCCTCTCATCTGCGCTGAGCTTGCGATCCCTGGCCATCAGTCGAATCTTCCGGCGGCGGCATTGGGGATGAGGATGGCAAAATCGGCATCGTTGCGGACCGTGCCGGCACTTTCCCCAGCCATATCCCCCGAGCCGGTGAAGATGTCACCGCGCGCCGGCCCGACGATCGCCGAGCCGGTGTCGAGCGCCAGCATCAGCCGGCGGAACGGTCGACCGTGATCGAGATGGGTGAGGCTTTCGGCGCGAATGAAAAAGGGAAAACCGAACGTATGGATCATCCGGTCGACCGCAAGCGAGCGCCCGGCGAGAAGCGGCACCTTGGCGGCGGCGATCGGACCGGCCCCAGGATCGGCGGTTCGCAGGCTGAAAGCCTGCGAGGGCGCTTCCCGGAAGAAAATATAAGAGTGGTTATGCCACAGCACCTCGTCGACGCGCTCGGGATTGCGCGCCAGCCAGGCGCGGATCGCCTGCATCGAAATCTCCGCCCGATCGATCTCGCCCCTCTCGATCAGCAACTTGCCGATCGCCGAAAAAGCATGGCCGGCCTTCGCGGCATAGGTGATGCGGCCGATATGGCCATCCCGATAACGCAGGCGGGCAGCGCCCTGCACATGCACGAAGAAGACATCGACCTTCGACTTCGCCCAGGCGATTTCGAGGCCTCGGCCTTCGAGAAAACCCTGATCGATGGCGCGGCGGTCCGGATAGGCACCGATGCGGCCGTCATGCAGACGGCCGAAAGCATAGGCGCTGTCGAGCTCGGCGGGGCGATTGGCGTCGTCGAGATCGATCAGATCATCCGGGCGCCTGTAGAAAGGGAAACGGAATATTTCGTCCGGCCGCTCCGACACCTCGATGTCAGGCTCGTAGAAGGCGGTGACGAAGCCGGAATTGCCGTCCTTGCGGCGGATCAGAAAGGGTCGACAGTGCGTCTCGAAAAAGGCGCGCGCCGATGCCGGAGATGACGGACTGACATCTTCGGCGGCGACCAGAAGCGGGAGCAGGTCTTCCGAACTCAGGCCAAGCGATCCGGTGCGGTACGGTTTGACATCGCTGATTTGCCGCCGGCAGCGTCGCATGACTTCAAAAAGGCCGGAAGGATCATCATCCTTCCAGCCTTCCAGAGTGTCGAAGCTTATGGCCTGCAGGACGAAGTCCGCTGCGTGGTCACTCATGTTCCGATTCGGTCGCCACGAGTTTCCAGTTCGGGTCGCGCGAGCGGGTGTCGCGGGCAAAGGTCCAGAGGTCGTTGACCTCGGCGACGTTTTCGGCGTCGCCTTCGATCAGCACATCCGCCTTGTCGTAGGTGGCCGAAATGAGCTGGCTGATGATGCGCACGGTGATCTGCGCTTCGCTGCCCTTCGTCTCCGCATGGGTGATTTCGGCCTTGTCGATGCCGACGAAGGTGGACTTCACCTTCTCACCGCGGGCTTCGCGTTCGCCGATTGCCGCATCGAAACCGTCATAGACTTCACGGGACAGCAAGTTCTTGAGTGTTTTCCGGTCGCCATCGGCATAGGCCATGACGATCATCTCGTAAGCCATGCGGGCGCCGTTCAGAAACTCCTTCGGGCTGAAAGCGGGATCGGCCTTGTTCAGCGCACGCAGCGATTCGTTGAGCGGCGTTCCAGGCGCCGCAAAAGCATCGATGGCGGCGAAGCGATCCTCATCCTCGGTCGTCGCATCGCGCCGCGGCAGCGTTACGACTTTGCCGGCATCGGCGGCATCGGCCGGAGCCGCATCCCGCGGCGTATAGAGATCGCGCGGCGGCTTCTCATTTCCTGTGCGGCGCCCGAGCACGGAGCGAAGCTGAAAGAAAATCAGCACAGCCGCCACCAGGAAAAATAATGTGATGAAGTCGTTCGAACTCATATCGTATCGCAGCCGCCGTTAACATCTCTGATTTGTACTCCCATATAGTCCGCCTATACAGATGATTCAAATGATGGCTGGCATCTTCGCCGGCGCCAAGAGGAGACCGGCACGTCCGGGACATGACAGACATGCGTTTTTCGATCCTGCCAGCTTTCATTCTGCTGCTCCCGTTCGCCGAAATTGCCGGTTTCGTCGTCGTCGGCCGGGCGATCGGATTGTGGCTGACGCTCGCGCTCGTCATGCTGGGTTTCGTTCTCGGCGTGGTTCTGCTGCGCCGGCAAGGCATCGGTATTTTGCGCCGCATGTCGAGCGAAGGACGAAACGGGGTGATGCCTGGCCGAGATTTGCTGCGGCCGGCGATGAACGTCATCGCCTCGCTGCTGCTGATCATTCCCGGCTTCCTCACGGATATCATTGCCATCCTCATTCTCATTCCGCCGGTGCGCGATCTGGTCTGGCGGGCGATTGCCAAACGCTTCGTCGTCGTCAACGCCAAGGGCGGTTTTTCCTCCGAGCCACAACCCGATTTTCGCGACCGCAAGCCAAACTCAAAGGTGGTCGATCTCGACGAGGAGGACTATCATAGAGAGCCGGATCGCAACTCGCCGTGGTCCGGCAAGCATCTCGGCGATTGAGGCACTGCGGCTGATCAACCGCGCCAAGCGCTCAGGGTTGTAAGCCTTTCCCTGAAATGTTAGATGGCGGCACCATTCCCATGCCCCTCGAGGAAAAGCCAATGGCAGACGATAACAACAACAACGGTGCGGCCAACCCCACCCTTTCGATCCTTGCGCAATATACCAAGGATCTCTCCTTCGAAAATCCGGGTGCGCCGCGTTCGCTGCAGGCCCGCGACAAGGCGCCGACGATCAACATCAATGTGAACGTCAACGCCAACCCGCTTTCCGATACGGATTTCGATGTCGTGCTGTCGCTGAACGCCGAAGCCAAGGATGGCGACAAGACGGTCTTCCATACCGAACTCGCCTATGGCGGCGTCTTCCGCGTGGCCGGTTTCCCGCAGGAGCACATGCTGCCGGTTCTCTTTATCGAGTGCCCGCGCATGCTCTTCCCCTTCGCCCGTCAGATCATCGCCGACGTCACCCGCAACGGCGGTTTCCCGCCGCTGATGATCGACCCGATCGACTTTACGCAGATGTTCGCCCAGCGCGTCGCCGAAGAACAGGCCCGCGCCAAGGTTCAAGCCGTTCCAAACTGAGCGGATCTTTCTTCACTGAAATACGGATGCCCGGGCTGGTCCCGGGCATTTTCAATTGTGGCTGGTCCAATCAAGGTTGGCGTATTTCGCCCAGATACTTTTTTCCCCGAGCTTAGCGACGAGCGCCTCATGCGCCTGCTCCTCGGTTTGGCTGAGGCGGCTACCAAGCGGGCGGGGCCGCTCGAGCACTGCGGCAATCACTTCATCGTCATCCCCAGCCATGTCACCGCGAGCTGCCTGGTTGGATTTGCTGACCGTGCTCAGACCGAAGGCTGCCTGTCGGCCGCCGATCATCTCGATATAGACTTCGGCAAGCAGTTCGGAGTCGAGCAGCGCGCCGTGTTTGGTCCGGTGCGAATTGTCGATGCCGTAACGCCGGCAAAGCGCATCGAGCGAATTCGGCCCCATCGGATGTTTGCGTCGGGCCATCGACAAGGTATCGAGCACCCTTTCCGGCAGGATCGGCGGCAAGCCGATCCGCGCGAACTCCGCGTTGATGAAGCCCATATCGAAGGTGGCGTTGTGGGCAATCCACTTCGCATCGCCGAAAAAGGTAAGGATTTCTTCGGCGACGTCCGCAAAAGGCTTCTTGTCCTTCAGGAATTCATCGGTGATGCCGTGTACGGCGAGCGCATCCGGATGAACCTTCTGATCTCCGGGATTGATGAAGATATGGATCGTGTTGCCTGTAGGGAAATGGTTGAAGAGCTCGATGCCGCCGATTTCGATGATGCGGTCGGCGCGATTGTCGAGACCGGTGGTTTCCGTATCGAAGATGATCTCACGCATTCCGGAAATCTCCCTTGGCAATCCGCGTTTTCAGGTCGGCGACGATCTCGAGCACCCGTTCCCTCGTCTCCGCGATACTGTGACTGGTGTCGATCAGATAATCGGCCCGCCGCCGTTTTTCCGCGTCCGGTGTCTGGCGGGAGAGAATCATGCTGAATTTTTCCTCGGTCATGTCGGGACGCGCAAGCACCCTTTGACGCTGAATCTGTGGATCAGTGCTGACGACGACGATGACGTCGACTCTTTCCTCAGCGCCGGTTTCGAAGAGCAGCGGAATATCGAGCAGTACCATGTCGGCGCCAGCGGCACCTTGTTGCGCCAGAAATTCCATCTCGCGTTTGCGAACCAGCGGATGGACGATCGCTTCCAGGCGTTTAAAGCCGTCGGGATCAAGAGCGAGCTGGCGGCCAAGTTCATGCCGATCGACTGCTCCATCCTTCATCGTGCCGGGAAAGGCGGCATCCACCAGGGGCGCAGCCTCGCCGGCATAGAGATCGTGGACCACGGCATCAGAATCGTTCACCGGGATTCCGGCATCGGCAAAGAGCTTTGATGCCGTCGATTTTCCCATTCCGATGGAGCCGGTGAGACCGATCTTCAGCATCAGTGTGATTCCATATCTGCAATGATGAGCGCACGCAGTGCAGCGTCGACAACGGGACGCTGTCCGAACCATCTCTCGAATCCGGGCACGGCCTGATGCAACAGCATGCCGAGACCATCCACAATAGGAAATCCTTGCTCTTCTGCCTGTGCCAGGATCGGCGTCTTCAAGGGCACATAGACGATGTCGGTGACCACGGCATCGGCTGCAAGAGGTGAAAAATCGAGCTGGGGCGCAGCCTCGCCGTCCATGCCGAGCGAGGTGGTATTGATGAAGAGGCCGGCACCCTTCATGACTTCGGCAAGCGCCCCGGCAGGGTGGGCCTGAACACTCGGACCAAAACGGTCCGCGAGTTCACGCGCGCGTTCGACGGTGCGATTGACGACATGGATCTCGCGGAAACCACGATCCCGGACCGCCTGGATGATCGCCCGGCTGGCGCCGCCGGCACCAAAGACGACGGCTCTGCGGTGCCGGTCCCAGCCTGGATGGCGTTCATCAAGATTGGCGATGAAGCCGCGACCGTCGGTGTTTGTAGCATGCAAGACGCCATCCTCCAGCCAGAGCGTGTTCGCGGCGCCAAGTTCGCGTGACAACGCGTCCGGTTTATCGGCGAGCCGGAACGCCATTTCCTTGTGGGGAATGGTGACATTGCCTCCGGCAAAGCCGGAACTGCCGTCCTTCAGCGCACGAATGAAATCACCAAAGGCCTCGGGGGCGACTTCATGAGCGCGGTAGCTGCCTGGCAGGCCGAGCGTCTTCAGCCAATATCCGTGGATCAACGGCGAGCGCGAATGCTTGATGGGAAAGCCCGTGACAAACGCTTTCGGCCCAAATGTTTCACGTGAATCACCCATCGATCGCTCCCAGTTCTCGCAATTTTTTTAAGAGCGGCAGCATCGGTAGGCCAAGAATGGTGAAATAATCCCCCTCGATCTTTTCGAAAAGCTGGATGCCCTCTCCCTCCAACTGATAGGCGCCGACGCTGGAAAGCGCGCGTTCGCCAACCCGGCTCAGATGCCTGGCGATGAAATCCGCTGTCAGCGGCCGCATCGTCAGTTCGGCATGCGCCAGATATTCCCACAAGAGCACGCCATCGCGGACGATCGCAACGGCGCTGTTCAATCGGTGGGACACTCCCGAAAGCGCTTGAAGATGACCAGCCGCGTCGGCCATGTCCTTCGGCTTATGGAAAACGCGGTCGCCGAGCGACATAGTTTGATCCGAACCGATGACCAAGCCATCCGGAAAACGGCTGCTCACTTCCTCGGCCTTGGCTTTGGCCAGGACGAGAGCGACGGCATCCGGCTTGGCGCCAGCTTTTTCCAGAGGTACTTCGACCGCCCGTTCATCGATCCTTGCGGCATGCGCCTCGAAGGGTAGACCGGCATTTTCCATCAGCATCCGGCGAAAGGGACTCGACGATGCAAGAATGAGTTTCGGCGTCATGGGTTCCTCGGAGTGCCGGCATTTCGTCAGCGCTTAGCGCAGCTTCGGGCGCAGGGCAACGATTGCCGCGGCTGTTTCCTCGATTGAGCGGCGCGTGACGTCGATCAGCGGCCAGTTGTGACGGGCACAGAGCGAGCGGGCATATTTCAACTCCTCCGAAATCGCGGCGCGGTCGGTGTAGTGTTCGCGATCGAAGCCCTGCGTCACCCCGAGCACCCGATTTTCCCGCACCTGGGAAATACGGTCGGTGGTGGCGATCAGGCAGACGATGAGCGGTTTCGTCGCGACAAAGAGGCTCTCCGGCAATGGCACGCCGTAGACGATCGGAATGTTTGCCGTCTTGATGCCTCGGTTGGCGAGATAGATGCTGGTCGGTGTTTTCGACGTACGACTGATGCCGATGATGACGACATCGGCATCGTTATAATCGTCCGGCATCTGACCGTCGTCGTGATCCATGGTGAAATTCAGCGCTTCGATGCGCGCGAAGTAGCCGGCATTCATCACATGCTGTGCTCCGACCCGGCGGCGCGACGGGGCACCGAGATAGATCTGGAATGCATTCATGACCGGCTCCAGCACATTCACCGAGGCAACGCCCATCTCGACGCAGCGCTCATCGATCAGGCTCGCGAGCTCCCGGTCGACAATGGTGTAGAGCACAATGCCGGGGGCGTCATCGATCGCTTGGAGAACCGGCAGCAGCTGCTTGCGATTGCGGATCAGCGGATAGACATGTTCGATCGGCTGAGCGGATCTGAACTGCGCCGACGCGGCGCGGCCGGCGGAGATCAGAGTCTCTCCCGTTGAGTCAGAAATCAGATGCAGATGAAAGAAGTTCGTTCTGTTCTCCACGCTATTTTCCGCTGCCTGTTGAAAAGACTGGATGAAACAGAGCTACGGTGCCGAGGCAGCCTCCGGCAAGGGAAAACATGCCTGCTTATCCACATTTCGGATTTTGCGGATCGGTTTCGGTTGGCCCTGTGGACGATGGGGAGAAGATCGATTTCTGGAAAACTGGTCCACAGCCTATCCACAGCCACGAAAAAAATCACCCATTCCGAAGGGCTTGGAATCATTTTCAGATTCAGCTTTTCCCCGAACCTCGGAAACAACGGCGAGATCCTTCCAATGTTTTTTGCAGGTGCGCGACAAATGGCATCGGCAGTGGATGGATTTTAATCCTTGATAGACACCGACTCTAAGAAATAGAAACCTTTTAAAATATCTTTGATTTTTTATAGGGAAGAAGCGCTTGAGCGAGACGCGCCGAAAGATCATGAGGGTTCTGGATGGCGAAAGCCTCTCCCCTCCTCCTCTCTGGCTGATGAGGCAGGCGGGGCGCTATCTGCCGGAGTATCGGGAGACACGGGCAAAGGCGGGAAGTTTTCTCGATCTTTGCTATACGCCCGATCACGCCGTCGAAGTGACATTGCAGCCGATCCGCCGCTATGGCTTCGATGCAGCCATCCTGTTTTCCGATATCCTGGTCATTCCCGATGCAATGAAGCGGAACGTCCGGTTCACCGAAGGCCATGGTCCTGAGATGGATCCAATCGATGAAGCCGGGATCAGCAGATTGAATGGCGAAGAGGTTGTCGATTATCTCAGGCCGGTGCTGGAGACGGTGCGGCGGCTGCGTGAGGGGCTGCCAGCCGAGACGACGCTGCTCGGCTTCTGCGGCGCGCCTTGGACGGTCGCGACCTATATGATCGCCGGACGTGGCACGCCGGATCAGGCGCCTGCCCGCCTTTTCGCGTATCGGCATGCTCGCGCCTTCGAGCATCTGCTGATGCTGCTTGCTGACGTATCGGCCGATTATCTCGTGGCCCAGATTGATGCCGGCGCCGATGCCGTGCAGATTTTCGATTCCTGGGCCGGCGTTCTCGGTGAGAGGGAATTCGAGGCGTTCGCGATCAGGCCGGTTGCGCGGATGATCGCTTCGGTCAAATCGCAGCGGCCACACGCGCGCATCATCGCTTTCGCCAAGGGCGCCGGCTACCAGCTGAAAACCTATCGCCAGAAGACTGGTGCGGATGCGATCGGTCTCGACTGGTCTGTCCCGCTGGCCTTTGCCGCCGAACTTCAAAAGGACGGGCCGGTGCAGGGCAACCTCGATCCTATGCGCGTCGTTGCCGGCGGTCGGGCGCTTGAAGAGGGCATCGACGATATTCTGCAGCATCTCGGCAATGGGCCGCTGATCTTCAATCTCGGTCACGGCATCACGCCGCAGGCCGACCCCGAGCATGTGCGTCTGCTGGTCGATCGTGTGCGTGGCGGGCGGATGCGAGGCGGGGCGTGACGATGGAGAAGCAGACCGATCGGAGACCTGGCGCTTACGCCCGGCGCCGAGCCCATTTTGCGCTGGTCTTCTTCGCGCTGATGGCGGTCGGGCTTTTCGCCTGGAACCCCGATAATCTCTATCTCTGGATCAAGGCACTGCACATCATCGCGGTCATTTCCTGGATGGCTGGATTGTTCTATATGCCGCGGCTGTTCATCTATCACACCGATGCCGAACCGGGTTCGGTGCAATCGGAAACCTTCAAGGTGATGGAACGCCGGCTGCTTCGAATCATCATGACGCCGGCGATGATGCTGACGTGGATTTTTGGCCTCTATCTCGCTTGGTCGGTCTATGGATTCCAAGGCGGCTGGCTGCACGCCAAGATCGGTCTCGTTGTGCTGCTGACGGGCGTTCATATGTTCTTCAGCCGTGCCGTCAGAGCCTTCGAGCGGGATGAAAACCGCCGCTCTGCGCGCTATTGGCGGTTCATGAACGAGGCACCGACATTGCTGATGATCCTGATCGTGATCCTCGTCGTGGTGAAGCCATTCTGAGGCAAAATCCATACTCAGGTTAAATTTGCTTCATTTTAAGCAGCCCTCTTGCGGCAGCGATTGCGAGTCGCTATTTTCCGCGCATCTCATCTACGTGGCATGTGTGTAGAGTTCAGTCGTCTGCGAGCCCTTTCGCAGTACCGAATACGACCCAACATCGCCTTTCCCCTTCGAAATTGAAAAGAGTATTGGTCACTTCATGGCTGAAATGAAGCTTCAGGAACTTAAGAGCAAATCCCCGACGGATCTTCTGGCTTTCGCCGAATCGCTCGAGGTTGAGAATGCCAGCACGATGCGCAAACAGGAATTGATGTTTGCTATCCTCAAGATGCTCGCCAGCCAGGATGTCGAAATCATCGGCGAAGGTGTCGTCGAAGTGCTCCAGGATGGTTTCGGTTTCCTGCGTTCCGCAAATGCCAACTATCTGCCAGGCCCAGATGATATTTATATCTCCCCCTCGCAGATCCGCCGTTTCTCGCTGAAAACAGGTGATACGGTCGAAGGCCCCATCCGCGGGCCGAAGGAAGGCGAGCGCTATTTTGCGCTGCTCAAGGTCAACACTATCAATTTCGACGATCCGGAAAAGATTCGTCATAAGGTTCATTTCGACAATCTGACGCCGCTCTATCCGAACGAGCGTTTCAAGATGGAACTCGATATTCCCACCACCAAGGATCTGTCGCCGCGCGTGATCGACCTGGTGGCGCCGCTCGGCAAGGGCCAGCGTGGACTGATCGTCGCGCCGCCCCGCACCGGTAAGACCGTGCTGCTGCAGAATATCGCGCATTCGATTACCGCGAACCATCCGGAGTGCTATCTCATCGTTCTTCTGATCGATGAGCGTCCTGAGGAAGTGACCGACATGCAGCGTTCCGTTCGCGGCGAGGTCATCTCCTCGACCTTCGACGAACCGGCCGTACGTCACGTCCAGGTGGCGGAGATGGTCATTGAAAAGGCAAAGCGTCTTGTCGAACATGGGCGCGACGTCGTCATCCTGCTCGATTCGATCACGCGCCTCGGCCGTGCCTACAACACCGTGGTTCCCTCCTCAGGCAAGGTCCTGACCGGCGGTGTCGACGCCAATGCGTTGCAGCGTCCGAAGCGCTTCTTCGGTGCGGCGCGCAATATCGAGGAAGGCGGTTCCTTGACGATCATCGCCACGGCGCTGATCGATACCGGCAGCCGTATGGATGAAGTGATCTTCGAAGAATTTAAGGGCACCGGCAACTCGGAAATCGTCCTTGATCGCAAGGTCGCCGACAAGCGCATCTTCCCGGCGATGGACATCCTCAAGTCCGGCACGCGCAAGGAAGACCTTCTCGTCCCACGCCAGGATCTGCAGAAGATCTTTGTGCTCCGCCGCATCCTTGCGCCAATGGGCACGACCGATGCGATCGAATTCCTGATCGACAAGCTGAAGCAGACGAAGAACAATTCCGACTTCTTCGATTCGATGAATACATAATCCTTAGCCGGATTCATCCTATGAGAGCTGGAGGCATCATGATGATGTCGCCAGCTTTTCTATTTAGGAGGAACCGATTCGAATTCGAAGATTAACCAGGCAATATGGCCATGTTGAATGATACCATATATGCGCTATCGAGCGGTGCTGCACCTTCAGGTGTTTCGGTTATTCGCATCAGCGGTCCGCTGACCAGAGACATATTGGTGAGCCTCGTCGGCTCGGTGCCGAAAGCTCGATACGCATCGCACCGAACGATTCGGACTCGTAACGACCAACCGATCGACAGTGGTCTGGTGCTGTTTTTTCCGGGGCCAAATTCATTTACCGGGGAAGATGTCGCGGAGCTACAGCTCCATGGCAGCAAGGCTGTCCTGGCGGCGCTGTTTCAGACGCTTGGCGACATTCCAGGTGTTCGAATGGCTGTTGAGGGTGAGTTCTCCCGCCGGGCTTTTGAGAACGGCAAGCTTGACCTGGTCGAAGTCGAAGGTCTGGCCGACCTTATCGGTGCCGAGACGGAAATGCAGCGACGGCTTGCGGTCGAACATAGCGCGGGCGGACTTTCCATAATTTACGATTCGTGGGCGGAACGATTAACCCGCGCACGAGCGCTGATTGAGGCGGAACTCGATTTTCCCGACGAGGATGATGTTCCAGGGTCGGTATCGGATATGGTCTGGGCCGATATGAGTGAGCTACGCGCCGATATCGCGCACCATTTGGGTGCGGCTTCGGCAGGTGAGATTATCAGGGACGGCTTTAAGGTGGTTATTGCCGGTGCGCCGAATGCCGGAAAATCAAGCCTGCTGAATGCTCTGGCACGGCGCGATGTTGCGATCGTCACCGAGATCGCCGGCACCACCCGCGATGTCCTGCAGGTTGATCTCGATATCGATGGCTACCTGATCAAGCTCTATGATACAGCCGGCCTGCGCGATGCCGACGACCGGGTTGAAATAGAGGGCGTTCGGCGCGCGCGTCTTGCGCTTGGCGATGCCGATCTTGTGCTGCTGCTGGTGGACATGACCAATCCGCTGATTCCTGACGACTTGGAGCGAACCTGGCCTCATGTTACTGTTGGAACGAAGAAGGATCTCATCGATGTCGTCTCGGGTCGGTATGATTTGCAGATTTCGGCGGCAACGGGTGACGGCCTGCCGGAATTGCGTCAATTGATCGGCAACAGCGTCGCAGCGCGTTTCAGTGGTTTGTCGATGGCGATCCCCAGTCGGCAACGGCATAAAGATTCGCTAACGAAATGTTTGGCGGCGCTTGATACTGCGATTACGCAGAAGGACGTAAATCTCGAACTGCGGACCGAGCAGCTTCGAATTGCCGCCGAGTATTTGGGGAGAATTACCGGAAGAGTGGATGTCGAACAGCTGCTTGGGGTGATCTTCTCGGAGTTTTGTATCGGGAAATGATTCACGTGAAACGCGATCGGTGTCACGTTTATGGCTGGTTTCACGTGAAACGTACACACGATCTGGAGTCTTGAATGACTGATAATGTCTATGATGTGATCGTGATCGGTGGCGGCCATGCGGGGTCGGAAGCCGCCAGTGCGGCTGCGCGGCTCGGTGCGAAAACCGCCTTGGTGACGCACAGGCGGGACACGATCGGTGTGATGTCCTGCAATCCGGCAATCGGCGGGCTCGGTAAGGGTCACTTGGTTCGCGAGATCGACGCTATGGATGGCCTGATGGGTCGTATCGCCGACGCTGCGGGCATTCAGTTCAGGATGCTGAACAAGAAAAAAGGGGCAGCCGTTCGAGGACCGCGAACCCAGGCCGATCGAAAGCTCTATCGTTTGGCGATGCTGGCGGCGATTGAGGCCACACCTGGTCTGGACATCGTCGAAGGCGATGCGTTTGATCTGGACGTTGTCGACGGGCGTGTTGCCGGGGTGGTCATGAAGGATGGTCGAACCCTAAAGACTCCTGCCGTCGTTTTGACGACTGGAACCTTCCTGCGTGGACTTATTCATATCGGTTCGGAAAAGACGCCGGCCGGTCGTGTCGGTGAAGCGCCGTCGATCGGGCTGTCCGCCACGCTGGCCAGGCTGGGATTGCGCTTGGGACGACTGAAGACCGGGACACCGGCGCGGTTGGACGGAAAGACCATAGACTGGCAATCCGTCGGCCGGCAGGGGGCTGACGAGGAACTCGTGCCCTTCTCCTTTATGACCGACAGGATTACGACGCCGCAGATCGAATGCGGGGTCACCAGGACGACTGAAGCGACCCATCGCATCATTGTCGACAACATCATGCGATCGGCGATGTATTCCGGACAGATCGAAGGCGTCGGTCCTCGCTATTGCCCGTCTATCGAAGACAAGCTGGTAAAATTTGGAGAGCGGGATGGGCATCAAGTCTTTCTCGAGCCCGAGGGACTGGACGACGACACAGTTTATCCGAACGGTATTTCCACCTCTTTGCCGGCAGACGTCCAGGCAGATTTCATCAAGACAATTCCCGGGCTTGAAGCGGCAAGAATTCTGCAACCCGGCTATGCAATCGAATATGATCATGTTGACCCGAGAGAGTTGACGCCGTCGTTGGAAGTCAAACGGCTGAAAGGTCTCTTTCTTGCGGGCCAGATCAATGGCACCACCGGCTATGAGGAGGCGGCCGCCCAAGGCTTGGCCGCCGGTCTAAACGCGGCACTGCAGAGCAGCGATTCGGATCCGTTTCATTTTAGTCGGACCAGCTCCTATATTGGCGTCATGATCGACGATCTCACGTCACGTGGCGTTACGGAGCCGTATCGAATGTTTACCTCGCGGGCGGAATATCGGCTGACTTTGCGTGCTGACAATGCCGATATGCGGTTGACGCCATTGGCCATGCGGTTGGGCTGCGCCAGCGGCGCACGCGCGCAGCGATTTACAGCCTATCAGGCTGAGATGGACATGGGTCGAGCGCTCTTGCAGTCGCTCACCGTTACGCCGAATGAAGCGCGGCGGGCCGGCTTGAATATCAATCTCGATGGGCAGCGCCGAACCGCTTATGATTTGTTGTCCTATCCAAATTATGATTTTGCTGAACTTCGCCGTGTTTGGCCTGAGACATGTGGTACGATGGGATCCAAGGTCGCGGAAGCGTTGGAAATCGAGGCCGGCTATTCAGTTTATCTGGATCGGCAAGCCACGGCGATTGCCGATCAGCAACGCGACGAG
The DNA here is from genome assembly GCF_014197345.1 of Rhizobium sp. BK008. NCBI lineage: Bacteria > Pseudomonadati > Pseudomonadota > Alphaproteobacteria > Hyphomicrobiales > Rhizobiaceae > Rhizobium > Rhizobium sp. BK008. The sequence continues at coordinate 68,996 of NZ_JACIFK010000005.1, forward strand.
CAACGGCAGATACCGCTCGATTTCGATTACGATGCGCTTTCCGGCCTCTCCAACGAACTCAAGGTGAAACTCAGCGCGGCTCGCCCCTTCAACATTGCCCAGGCCTCCGTCGTTGAGGGGATGACGCCGGCGGCAATCGCATTGCTGCTTGTGCATTTGCGCCGCCTAACGTCTGCCGAGCTTCAAAGCGCCTGACGACGAGATTTGAAAGTCTTTCAGAATGGAATTAAACGGTTTGCGTGTTTCACGTGAAACACAGGAACGGCTTCAACACTTCGCGGTACTTTTTCAGAAGTGGGCCAAAACGATCAATCTGGTGGCGCCGTCGACACTCGAAGATCTATGGCACCGGCATATCGCTGATAGCAGCCAGGTGTTTCAGATCCATCCTCAACCGATCACCTGGGTTGATCTCGGCAGTGGCGGGGGCTTTCCGGGCGTTATTACGGCGATTTTTCTGGCCGAGCTGCAAAGCGGCTGGGTGCATCTGGTCGAAAGCAACCATAAAAAGGCGGCCTTTCTGCGGACAGCGCTGCGAGAGACGCAGGCGCGTGGGAGTGTGCATACCAATCGAATCGAAGATGCCTATGCCGAGATTGGCGACTGCGGTGCGATTTCAGCCCGAGCGTTGGCCGACCTGGACGGGCTCATGGACTATTCGGCTCCGTGGATGCTGGGCAAGCAAAATTGCCGTGGCTTTTTTCATAAAGGCCGGGATTACCTGCGGGAAATCGACAAAGCACGTGGTCGGTGGGAATTCGATCTGTTAGAACATAAGAGCGCCGTCGAGCAGGAATCTGTTATTTTGGAAGTATCAAATCTCCGGCGCTTGGTTTAACAGATCGGATATTGCGGCAATGGCTGGCGAACGACACCGGATTATCACCATCGCAAATCAGAAGGGTGGTGTTGGCAAAACAACCACCGCAATCAACCTGGCAACGGCTCTTGCTGCCATTGGCGAGCGTGTCTTGATCGTTGATCTCGATCCGCAAGGCAATGCCAGCACCGGCCTCGGTATCGACCGTCGCGATCGCAAACTCTCCTCCTATGATCTGATGGTTGGTGATCGCGGTATCACCGAGGTGACGCTCGAAACAGTGGTTCCCAATCTTTTTATCGTCCCGTCGACGATGGATCTGCTTGGCGTCGAGATGGAAATCTCGCAGCAAAGCGATCGAGTCTTCAAATTGCGGAAAGCCTTGTCTTCGCCTGAAGCAATGGCGTTCTCCTATATTCTTCTGGATTGCCCGCCGTCATTCAATCTTTTGACGATGAATGCCATGGCGGCCGCGCATTCCGTGCTGGTGCCGCTGCAATGTGAATTTTTCGCGCTGGAGGGGCTGAGCCAGTTGCTCGAGACCGTCAGCCAGGTTCGTCGAACGGTGAATCCGCGCCTGGATATCCAGGGGATCGTCTTGACAATGTTTGATGCGCGCAACAATCTCGCCCAGCAAGTGGTCAATGATGTGCGCACCCATCTCGGCGAAAAGGTTTACCATACGTTAATTCCGCGCAATGTCCGGGTTTCCGAGGCGCCGTCCTACGGCAAGCCAGCTATTCTCTATGATCTGAAATGCGCGGGCAGCCAGGCCTATCTGCAACTGGCCTCAGAGGTCATTCAACGGGAGCGCCAGAGACTGGCCGCGTAATATCATTTCAGGGGTGTAGGTGAGTGTAGATCATGAATGACGATGTATCGAAAAGGCGATTGGGCCGTGGCCTCGCGGCGCTGATAGGCGAAATGGATCAGCCTGTCCCGGTGGAAGCCGAGCGGACCATCAGTGCCGACAGGATGATCCCGATCGAGTTCGTCAGCCGTAACCCCCGCAATCCTCGTCGTTTCTTCGATGACACTGAGCTGCACGATCTCGCAAGCTCCATTCGTCAGCATGGTATCGTGCAGCCGATCGTGGTGCGAACGATGTCGCGGGATCGATATGAAATCATCGCCGGTGAGCGCCGCTGGCGCGCCGCTCAGCTTGCCGGATTGATCGAAATTCCAGTCATTGTCCGTGACGTCGATGACAAGACGGCGTTGGAAATCGCCATTGTCGAAAACGTGCAGCGCGCGGATCTCAATCCGCTTGAGGAAGCCTTGGGCTATGAGCAGCTCATCGCAGAATATGGCTACACCCAGAACGACCTCGGCGAGATCATCGGCAAAAGCCGCAGCCACGTTGCCAATTCTCTGCGCCTGTTGAAACTGCCGGACCCGGTTCGTGATCTGCTTGCTGCCGGCAGCCTGTCGGCCGGGCACGCACGCGCGCTGGTTTCGACGCCGGATCCGGCCAGTCTTGCCCGTACGATCGTTGCGAAGGGCATGTCGGTCCGCGATGCGGAGAAGCTGGCGCAGAACAATATCAAGGCACAATCCGAGCCTCCGCCGGCCCTACGGCGCGATCAGAAGGATTCCGACACGCTGGCCCTGGAAAGAACACTTTCCGATGCCCTCGGCCTTGACGTTGCGATCAATCACAAAACCAGTGGCGGGCAGATTAAAATTTCCTACAAGTCGCTGGAGCAGCTCGAGGAAATCTGCCGCTTGCTCGAGCGGCGTTAGAGCGATTCCCAGAAAATAGCGAAGCGGTTTTCCGTCCAGAAGGGCGTGAAGGGGCAGAGCGTGCTTCGGTTAGCAGCTGAAGCGCTCCAAATCACGCCGATTTTCGACCGGATTGAAGGGTGGTGGAAAGAAGCGTTTGCATCGCAACGCTGTCTTCCAGTACCTGGCGCCGCCGACTCTGCAGAATTGCGGCCTGCAGGCGATTGGATTCACGGGCGATGCTTTCGGCGGTCCACTGGCGCAGCGCCTGTTCGATGATCGGCTTGCGGCGAAAATGCAGATGCCGCCCCATGGTCTGCATGATCTGAGGCGGCTGCAGGCGTTTTTCCTCCATTTCAGCGCGCATCGTATCGAGAAGCTGAAACTGCTTCAGGCATGCCTGAAGCACGAGAAAGATTGCGGTTTTTGAACTGCTGATCTTCTGCATGGCGTGCAGAAAGGCCGTGAGATCGCCGCTGAGAATCGCGTCGACGGCATCGTCGACGGAGATCGCGCTGGCATCGCCAATTATTTCGGTAACGTGATGTTCTTCAACCGTATCGGCGCCGCGACAATAGAGCGCGAGCTTGCGCACCTCGTTTCGGGAAGCGATGCGATCACCGCCAATCAGTGCGATCAGCGCCTGCCGCGCGGCCGGCGTGATACCGAGTTTCTCTGCACCGAGTTCGGTATCGATCAGCGTATTCAGAGCACGGCTGTCATCGGCGTAAGAGGGGATCGTCATGACGGATCGCGCGGCTTCGGCGGTCTTGCGCAGCAGCGAACCCTTTTTCAGGTCGCCGGCCTCCACGATTAGATAGGCGGCTTCGAGTGGTTTTTCGGCGAGCAGGGCCAGGGAATCGACGAGGTATTTTTCGTTTGCGGCGCCGCGGATCCAAATCAGCTTCTCACCGCCGAACAGCCCGATCGACTGGACCTCATCGACCAATCGTCCGGGATCCTTCTGCAGATCGCCGATATCGAGCTTCGTCAGCGAGAATGGGTCGTCGAGGGCCACACCACTTTTACCGGCAAGCAGACCCGCCCGTTCCGAAACGAGGCCGCGATCCGGCCCATAGATGACGAAGATCCGATAGTTCAGCGCCGATTTCTGCAGAAAGATCTCGAATTCGTGGGATTTTATCTCTGCCACATCTCGCCTCAGCGGCTGAGGGCAGCGGCGATGTCGGCCCCTACGAATTCCGCCGCCTGATCCGCTGCGCGGTTCTCGGCATCACGGATCGCCCGCTGCTTGGCAAATTGCTGTTCGGAGAAATCCACCAGCGCCGTGGCCTGACGGCTACCGGCCTTGATGACATGATTGTCGGTTATGGCACGCAGCGTGTAGGTGACGGTGACGGTCACCCGGCCGGCTTTCGACGTATCGCCGGATTCCTGAAGCAGCGTATCGGCGACGCTCGAGGTGGCGTGCATCTCAACCTGATATTGCGGGTTTGCGGCTTCGCCGGCGCCACGTGCTGCAAAGAAGATCAGGTGATTGCGAACCTGCTGCTCAACCCGGCTGCCTGCCGGGGAAAAGCCGACGGAGGAAAGCTTTTCGGTGAGACCGGAATTCTCGGAGTAAAGCGGCCGGACCTGGCAGGCAGAGAGAAAAGCCGCGGAGGCAAGGATCATGGCGATGCCGGCATTGCGAGCCAGCTTGCAAGCGATATCAAACGACAATGTTTACAATCCTTTGGGGAACCACGATGATCTTCTTCGGTGCCTGTCCGTTCAGCGCGTTCTTCACCGCATCCAGATCCAGCACGGCGGCGGTGACGGCATTCTGATCTGCATCGCGAGAAATTGTCAATTCGGCGCGTTTCTTGCCGTTGATCTGGACCGGCAGAACGACGTCGTTTTCGACAACGAGCGTTTCGTCGTAGCGCGGCCAGCTTGTCCGGGCAAGCAGCCCTTCATTGCCGAGCGCCGTCCAGCACTCCTCAGCCAGATGCGGCGTCATCGGTGCGACCAGCTGGATCAGGATCTCTGCGGCATCGCGGACTGCCGCGCGATAGGCGGCATCACCCTCGCCCGCCGCAACCCTGGTCAGCGGTGCGGCCAGTGCGTTCACGAGTTCATAGATGCGGGCGACGGCCTTGTTGAACCAGAGCTTGTCATAATCGTTTTCGACAGCCTTCAGCGTCTTGTGGGCGACCTGTGAGATCGGCAAGGCTTCCCCCTCGCTCGCCGGCGCAGCTGCGACGGCGGAGAGTGCGTCCGCGGCTTCCGAAATCAGCCGCCACAGGCGTTGGGTGAAACGATGGGCGCCTTCGACACCCGCCTCGGACCAAATGACATCACGCTCGGGCGGAGAGTCGGACAGAACGAAGAAACGGGCGGTATCGGCGCCATAGGAGGCGATGATATCGTCGGGATCGACGACGTTCTTTTTCGACTTCGACATCTTCTCGATCGAGCCGATCGCAACTTCCTCGTTGTTGGTCAGCAGGAAGGCCCGGCGTTTGCCGTCGAGTTCGTCGATGCGGATATCGGCAGGGGCCACCCACTCGCGGCTGGCGCCGGCACCGCGGCTATAGGTTTCGTGGACCACCATGCCCTGGGTGAAGAGACCCTTGAAGGGTTCGGTGGCCGCCACGTGACCGGTTTCGCGCATGGCGCGGGTGAAGAAGCGCGAATAGAGCAGGTGCAGGATCGCGTGCTCGATGCCGCCGATATACTGGTCGACCGGCAGCCAGCGGTTCGCGGCTTCGGGATCGGTTGGTTTTCCTTCCCAGGGCGCGGTAAAGCGGGTGAAATACCAGCTCGAATCGACAAAAGTATCCATCGTATCCGTCTCGCGGCGGGCATCCTTGCCGCAGGTCGGGCAGGAGACATGACGCCAGGTCGGATGACGGTCGAGCGGGTTGCCGGGCTGATCGAAGGTGACGTCGTCGGGCAGCTTGACCGGCAGGTCCTTCTTCGGCACCGGCACGACGCCGCAATCATCGCAGTGGATGACCGGGATCGGGCAGCCCCAATAACGCTGACGGGAAATGCCCCAGTCGCGCAGGCGGAAATTGACCTTGCGCTCGCCCTGCGGCGCATTGCCGAGCGAAGCGGCCGCCAGGCGGTCGGCAACGATATTGAAGGCCTCCTCCGTCGTCTTGCCGTCGAGGAAGCGCGAATTGATCATCACGCCCTCACCGTCATAGGCGGTATCGCCGACGGCAAAGCTCGCAGCGTCGCCATCCCTCGGCATGACGACGGCCACGACCGGCAGGCCGTATTTGCGAGCAAAATCAAGGTCGCGCTGGTCGCCTGACGGGCAGCCGAAGATCGCGCCGGTGCCGTAATCCATCAGGACGAAGTTGGCGATATAGACGGGCAGCTCCCAGGAGGGATCAAGCGGATGCCTGACGCGGATACCGGTATCCATGCCTTTCTTTTCGGCGGTCTCGAGTGCGGCGAGCGACGTGCCGGCACGGCGGCACTCCTCGCAGAAGGCTTCGATATCGGCATTCTTTGCGGCGGCATCCTTTGCCAGCGGGTGATCGGCGGCGATCGCCAGGAAGGAGGCGCCGAACAGCGTGTCCGGCCGGGTGGTATAGACCGTGACCTCGCTCTCGCCGGCAGGCGCCGTTTCCGGCACAATCTCCCAACGAATCGTCAGGCCTTCCGAGCGGCCGATCCAGTTCTTCTGCATCAGCCGCACTTTTTCCGGCCACTGTTCAAGCGTGTCCAGCGCGTCGAGCAGATCCTGGCTGAAATCGGTGATCTTGAAGAACCACTGCGTCAGTTCGCGCTGTTCGACCAGCGCACCGGAACGCCAGCCGCGGCCATCGATCACCTGTTCGTTGGCGAGCACAGTGTTGTCGACAGGATCCCAATTGACCTTCGACTGCTTGCGGTAAACCAAGCCCTTTTCCAGGAAATCCAGGAAGAGATGCTGCTGGTGCTGGTAATATTCGACATCGCAGGTGGCGAATTCGCGGCTCCAGTCCAGCGAGAGCCCCATGGCCTTCAACTGCGCCTTCATCGAGCCGATATTCTGGTAGGTCCAGGAAGCGGGATGCACGCCGCGCTCCATGGCGGCGTTCTCTGCCGGCATGCCGAAAGCGTCCCAGCCCATCGGGTGCAGCACATTATAGCCCCGCGCGCGCTTATAGCGGGCGACGACATCGCCCATGGCGTAATTGCGGACATGGCCCATGTGGATGCGCCCCGATGGATAGGGGAACATTTCGAGGACGTAATATTTTTCGCGCGGATCGGCATTGTCGGTCTCGAAGACCTTGTCTTCATTCCATTTCTGCTGCCAGCGGGGCTCGGCATCGCGCGGATTATAACGTTCGGTGGCCATCGTATTCGTATTTCCGGAAAATCAGGGGAGTTGGTCGAGACCTTCACCATGAAACCACCGTAGCGTCAAGTTTTGCAGGCGCTGCAAGCGTCCGATCTTGATCACGTGCAAGCGATTTCGCGAAGGCGGGTCTTGGCAAGCACAGGTTGGCTGGTTAGTTCATTGCCAATCCTTTCATGCTGGTATGTCGAGGCAGAACGATGGAACTTCAAGAGCGGTTGAACGAGGTGCGATCACGGATTGCGGCCGGGGAACACGCGGCAGGTCGTCCGGCGGGTTCCGTTCAGCTGGTCGCGGTGTCGAAGACCTTCGAGGCGGACGCGATCCGCCCGGCCATCGAAGCGGGACAGCGCGTCTTCGGCGAGAACCGGGTGCAGGAAAGCCAGGGCAAGTGGCCGGCGCTGAAGGCCGAGCGTCCGGATATCGAATTGCATCTGATCGGGCCGCTGCAATCGAACAAGGCGGCGGATGCGGTGGCGCTCTTCGACGTCATCGAGACGGTGGACCGGGAAAAGATCGCCCGCGCGCTTGCCGAGGAGATGAAGCGGCAGGCCAAGACGCCGCGGCTCTACGTCCAGGTCAATACCGGGCTCGAACCGCAGAAGGCCGGTATCGCTCCTGACGACACGCCAGCCTTTGTGGCGCTCTGTCGCGACGAACTCGGCCTTTCCGTTGAAGGTTTGATGTGTATTCCGCCGGCCGAGGAAAATCCCGGGCCGCATTTTGCCCTGCTGGCAAGACTTGCGTCCAAATGCGGCGTCGGAAAACTTTCCATGGGAATGTCCGGTGACTACGAGACGGCAATCGCCTTCGGCGCCACCAGCGTCCGCGTCGGATCGGCGATTTTCGGCGCGCGCTGAAACTCTGCTTTGGTCGGGCTTCCCGTTCCTCTTACCGCTGTCTAGATTGATATCGAGGCGTGCATGTCCTGGGGAGGAGCAGATGCAGAACGACTATCATCAGGTCTACGCGGCCTGGAAACGCGATCCCGAAGCCTTCTGGCGTGAAGCCGCTGCCGACATAGACTGGTTCAAACCGCCGGAACGGGTGTTCTCGCCCGACGACGGTGTCTATGGCCGTTGGTTCTCAGCCGGGGAAACCAATACCTGCCACAATTGCCTGGACCGGCATATCGCTGCCGGGCGCGGCGGCGAGACAGCCGTTATCTTCGACAGCGCGATGACCGGCGAGAAGCGGCGTTTCACTTACGACGAGGTGCTTGTCGAGGTAAAGGCGATCGCCGCAACGCTGCTCGAATTCGGCATCGGCAGGGGCGATCGCGTGATCCTCTATATGCCGATGCTACCGCAGGCGGTCTTTTCGATGCTCGCCTGCGCTCGCATCGGTGCGGTTCACTCCGTCGTTTTCGGTGGATTTGCCGCCAGCGAACTTGCAGCGCGCATCGACGATTGCGGTGCGAAGCTGGTGATCACCGCAAGCTGTGGGCTCGAGCCCGGCCGTACCATTGCCTATAAGCCTTTGGTCGACCAGGCGATCGAGATCGCGGGTTCGAAGCCGGAGCGTTGCCTAGTGCTGCAGCGGCCGGAGCTTCGGGCAGATCTCGTCAATGGCCGCGATCAGGATTTCGAGACGGCGGTGGCGCGGCATCGCGGCGCCGAGGTCGCCTGTGTTTCGGTTAAGGCGACCGATCCGCTCTATATCCTCTACACCTCCGGCACCACGGGCCAGCCGAAGGGTGTGGTACGCGACAATGGCGGCCATATGGTTGCGCTCAACTGGTCGATGCGGAATATCTACGGCTTGAAGCCGGGTGAGGTCTTCTGGACGGCTTCGGATATCGGTTGGGTCGTCGGGCATTCCTATATCGTCTATGCTCCGCTGATATCAGGCGTAACCACCTTGATCTTCGAGGGAAAACCGGTCGGTACTCCGGATGCCGGCACATTCTGGCGGATCGTTTCGGAGCATAAGGTGCGGGTGCTCTTCACGGCGCCGACGGCGTTCCGCGCCATTCGGCGGGAGGACGCGGACGGCGATCTGATACGCAAATATCCGATGCCGGATTTGCGGGCGCTGTTTCTTGCCGGCGAAAGGGCGGATCCGGAGACCCTGAAATGGGCGGAGCGCATGCTCGGCATACCCGTCATCGATCATTGGTGGCAGACGGAGACCGGCTGGCCGATCGCTGCAAATCCGCTCGGTCTCGGCGCCCTTCCCGTCAAGCACGGTTCGCCGGCGCTGCCGATGCCCGGTTATGAGATTGCGGTGCTCGACGATGCCGGCCATCCGATCGAGGCCGGAACGCTCGGCAATATCGTCGTGAAGCTGCCCTTGCCGCCCGGCTGTCTGCCGACCCTCTGGAACGCCGACGAGCGTTTTCGATCGGCTTATCTCGATGAGTTTCCGGGCTACTACAAGACGGCTGACGCCGGATATGTCGATGAGGACGGCTATCTCTTCATCATGTCGCGCACCGACGACATCATCAATTGCGCCGGTCATCGGCTCTCGACAGGGGCGATGGAGGAAGTCTGTGCGCGTCATTCCGATATCGCCGAATGCGCTGTTATCGGAGTGATCGATGCGCTGAAGGGTCAGGTGCCCTGCGGTTTCCTGGTGCTGAAGCGCCATGTTTCCCGTGAGGCGACGGTGATCGAATCAGAGGTCGTGGCGATGATTCGTGATTCGATCGGACCCGTCGCCGCCTTCAAGATGGCCATCATCGTTAACCGGTTGCCGAAGACGCGTTCCGGCAAAATCCTGCGCGGCACTATGCAGAAGATCGCCGACGGCATACCCTGGAAAATGCCTGCAACCATTGATGATCCAACGATTTTGGAGGAAATCGGCGAGGCGCTGCGGGCGCGCGGGTTCGGCTCGCTGCCGATGTGAATTAAACTTTCGGTAAGTCTAATTGAGGAATTGTTAACCATATCGATGCAAGCATTTGTTAACGGCAATGGCTTGCATAGCAGGCTTTGCATGACGCGGTCGCCGTTACCGGCTTAGTCCGGATTGCCCCTTTCTCAACGATTGTGGAACGGATCATGACAAGCATCCTCACCAACAACGCTGCCATGGCAGCGCTGCAGACTTTGCGCGGTGTAAACGATAGTCTCAAGGACACCCAGGGTCGCGTTTCCTCGGGTTATCGTGTTGAAAAGGCGGCTGATAATGCCGCCTATTGGTCGATTGCAACGACCATGCGTTCTGACAATAAAGCGCTTTCGGCCGTCTCGGATGCCCTCGGTCTCGGCGCGGCGAAGGTCGATACCGCCTATTCGGCCATGGACAGCGCCCTCGACATTGTCAGCGAAATCAAGGCCAAGATCGTCGCCGCCACGGAAAATGGCGTCGACAAGACGAAGATCCAGCAGGAGCTCGACCAGCTGCAGGAGCAGCTGCTCAGCATCGCCCAATCGGCATCCTTCTCGGGTGAAAACTGGGTCGCCGGCGCTTCCGGCACGAAGAGCGTCGTCTCGTCCTTCGTCCGCGACGGCAGCAATGCCGTCTCGGTCAAGACGACGGACTATGTGCTCGATTCAGGCACGCTTGGAAACGTGCTCTTCGGCATGACCAGCACCGGCGCGATCGAAACGACCAGCGGTATCATCGGCACGGCTTTCAACGGAACCTATGGCGGCAAAGTTATCGTCATGGCGTCGATCTATGATCTCGACATTACCGGTTTCACCCAGGGCCAGCTCGACGCGGCCTTGACCGGCGTCGAATTGGTCCTCGGCGCCATGACCGCCGCCGGCTCGGCTCTCGGCTCGATCTCGACCCGTATCCAGCTCCAGGAAAATTTCGTCAGCGGTCTTCACGATTCAATCGACTCCGGCGTCGGACGCCTGGTCGATGCCGATATGGAAGAGGAATCGAGCAGGCTCTCGGCGTTGCAGACGCAGCAGCAACTGGCCGTCCAGTCGCTCTCGATCGCCAACAGCTCGGCCCAGAACATCCTCACCCTGTTCCGCAGCTAAAGCGCGTCGCGATCCTTTACAGGCAATAGGCAATAAAAAAACCCCGCCGGCCCCGGCGGGGTTTTTCATGAGATAACCGATATCTCAGTACTGGTCGTCGTCCTCGTCCTTCGGGGCCGAGCGCAGCGAGCTCAGCTTGCGGAAGACAGCGTCGGCATCGATTTCCTTTTCCTCTTCGCGCTCGTAGCTCGGGGTCAGGCGCTCGGTTTCCTGTGCCGATTGCAGCGTCGCGCCAAGCTCGGCGGCGGTCGGCAGCGGACGACCCTTGGAGGCCTTTTCCACTTCCATGTCCAGATCGATCTGGCTGCAGAGGCCGAGCGTTACCGGATCCATCGGCGCGAGGTTGGCCGAGTTCCAGTGGGTGCGCTCGCGGATCTGCTCGATGGTCGATTTCGTCGTGCCGACGAGGCGGGAAATCTGCGCGTCCTTCAGCTCCGGATGGTTGCGAACGAGCCAGAGAATGGCGTTGGGGCGGTCCTGACGCTTCGAAACCGGCGTATAACGCGGGCCGCGGCGCTTGGATTCCGGCACGCGCACCTTTGGTTCGGAAAGCTTCAGCTTGTGGTTCGGATTGGCTTCGGCGCGGGCGATCTCGTCGCGGGAGAGCTGTCCCGTCGAGATCGGGTCGAGGCCCTTGATACCCTGCGCCGCTTCGCCATCGGCGATCGCCTTGACTTCGAGCGGATGCAGTTTGCAGAACTGCGCAATCTGATCGAAAGACAGTGCCGTATTGTCGACGAGCCAGATGGCTGTCGCCTTCGGCATGAGCAGTGTTTGAGCCATGGATATAGTCCTTCTATCGTCCGCGCCGGTCGCGGTCCGTGGATTGTCACCACAATGTCCGGGAAATATGCCGCTATATAACCGCACTGTCGCAGAATTGCAATTCTTCCAAAATGAAATGACCTTTGTCTAATTGCCGCCACGATGCGAACTGCTATGAATTGCCCTGATTTGAAATCCAGGCCCGCTTCGCCGGCGCGGCCCATCGCATGTCCCATGAGGAGGAGTTCCATGTCGGAGAAGATCTATCCGGTTTCGAAGCCGGTGAAGGCGCGCGCCCTGATCGATAAGGAAAAGTACCTGAAATGGTACGAGGAAAGCGTCGAGAACCCGGACAAGTTCTGGGGCAAGCACGGCAAGCGGATCGACTGGTTCAAGCCCTATACCAAGGTCAAGAACACCTCCTTTACCGGCAAGGTCTCGATCAAATGGTTCGAGGACGGCCAGACCAACGTCTCCTACAACTGCATCGACCGCCATCTGAAAACGAATGGCGACCAGGTGGCGATCATCTGGGAAGGCGACAACCCCTATATCGACAAGAAGGTCACCTATAACGAGCTCTACGAGCATGTCTGCCGGATGGCGAACGTCTTGAAGAAGCACGGCGTCAAAAAGGGCGATCGCGTCACCATCTATATGCCGATGATCCCGGAAGCCGCCTATGCGATGCTCGCCTGCGCCCGCATCGGCGCGGTGCATTCGGTCGTCTTCGGCGGTTTCTCGCCGGAGGCCTTAGCGGGGCGCATCGTTGACTGCGAATCCACCTTCGTCATCACATGCGACGAAGGTGTGCGCGGCGGCAAGCCGGTGCCGCTGAAGGACAATACTGATACCGCAATTCATATCGCGGCACGCCAGCACGTGATCGTGGAGAAGGTTCTGGTCGTTCGCCGCACCGGTGGCAAGACCGGCTGGGCGCCGGGCCGCGATCTCTGGCATCACCAGGAAATCGCCACCGTGAAGGCGGAATGCCCGCCGGTGAAGATGAAGGCGGAAGATCCGCTCTTCATTCTTTATACGTCAGGCTCAACCGGTAAGCCGAAAGGCGTGCTGCACACGACCGGCGGTTATCTCGTCTATGCGGCGATGACGCACGAATATGTCTTCGATTATCACGACGGCGACGTCTACTGGTGCACGGCCGATGTCGGCTGGGTCACCGGCCACTCCTATATCGTCTATGGGCCGCTCGCCAATTGCGCAACGACGCTGATGTTCGAGGGCGTGCCGAATTTCCCGGACCAGGGCCGTTTCTGGGAAGTCATCGACAAGCATAACGTCAATATCTTCTATACGGCGCCAACAGCGATCCGCTCGCTGATGGGCGCCGGCGACGACTTCGTCACGCGCTCCTCGCGCTCTTCGCTGCGCCTGCTCGGCACCGTTGGCGAGCCGATCAACCCCGAAGCCTGGGAGTGGTACTACAATGTCGTCGGCGACAAGCGTTGCCCTGTCATCGACACGTGGTGGCAGACGGAAACCGGCGGCCATATGATCACGCCGCTGCCAGGTGCCACCGATCTGAAACCCGGTTCGGCGACGACCCCGTTCTTCGGCATCAAACCGCAGCTGGTCGACAATGAGGGCAAGGTGCTGGACGGCCCGGCCGACGGCAATCTGTGCATCACCGACAGCTGGCCGGGTCAGATGCGCACGGTCTACGGCGATCACGAGCGCTTCATCCAGACCTACTTCTCCACCTATAAGGGCAAGTATTTCACCGGCGACGGCTGCCGGCGCGATGCGGACGGTTATTACTGGATCACCGGCCGTGTCGACGACGTGCTGAACGTCTCCGGCCATCGGCTCGGCACAGCAGAGGTGGAATCGGCACTCGTCTCGCACAATCTGGTTTCGGAAGCTGCTGTTGTCGGTTATCCGCATCCGATCAAGGGCCAGGGTATCTATTGCTATGTGACGCTGATGGCTGGTCACGATGGTTCGGACGCGCTTCGCCAGGAACTGGTGAAACATGTGCGGGCGGAAATCGGCCCGATCGCCGCGCCCGACAAGATCCAGTTCGCGTCCGGCCTGCCGAAGACCCGGTCCGGAAAGATCATGCGCCGCATCCTGCGCAAGATCGCCGAGGACGATTTCGGTGCACTCGGCGACACCTCGACGCTCGCCGATCCCGCCGTGGTCGACGATCTGATCGCCAACCGGCAGAACAAGGCGACGGCCTGAGATATGGAGCCGCTCCGTACCTCGCGGCTTCCGGAGCGGCTCCCATTTCGTCGACGCATTGGCGTGCGTTGACCGCAATCACGGGCGAAGCCCTCGGTGAGGCAACGTCCGTCCGTCAAGACGACATCAGGATACGGCAAAAATACTGGAGCCTAAGGCTCGTTAGCCGGATTCGACATAGTGATTTCGTAAATCCGCATATTCCGATCGAAAGACGCCAATAGGAATATTACTCAGAAATCGATCGCCCGGCCGTTGATCTCATAGTCGCCGAAGCGCGCCGGTTCGGCTCCGCCGCGACCGCCGGTCTCCGGCGGCAGTTCCAGCGGTTTCTGGTTCTTCCGCCGCTCTTCGGCTTCGGCAAGCGCGCGCCTGGCAGCCGGGGACAGCATCTTGCGCCGCGGCTCCGACCCCTCGGCTACCGGCGTTTCGCTATTGTCATTATCAGCGTCCTGCATGCCTTCTCCTGCCGGAAAATATTGAAAATGGCTGGTGAATAACCAAATCATAATGCGCTGGCGCCGGGATTGAAAGCTTGGGACGCCGAAATCGGAGATGGAGATCCGCAATGAACCTCGTCCGCACTGCCATGTTGCTTGCCTTCATGACGGCGCTTTTCATGTTCGTCGGCTTCCTGATCGGCGGTCGGGCCGGCATGATGATCGCCTTCGTCATTGCCGCCGGCATGAATTTCTTCTCCTACTGGAATTCCGACCGGATGGTGCTTTCGGCCTATCGCGCGCAGGAGGTCGACGAGCGCAACGCGCCTGAGTTTTTCCGGATCGTGCGCGATCTCGCCGGCAATGCCGGGTTGCCGATGCCGAAGGTCTATCTCTACGACAGCCCGCAGCCGAATGCCTTCGCCACCGGCCGCAATCCCGACAATGCTGCCGTGGCCGCCTCGACCGGCCTGCTCAGCGCATTGTCTCCCGAAGAGGTCGCGGGCGTAATGGCGCATGAACTGGCGCATATTCAGAACCGCGACACGCTGACGATGACGATCACGGCAACACTGGCCGGTGCGATCTCCATGCTTGGCAACTTCGCTTTCTTCTTCGGCGGCAATCGTGACAACAACAGCAATCCTCTCGGCTTCATCGGCGTCATCGTCGCGATGATCGTGGCGCCGCTCGCCGCCATGCTGGTGCAGATGGCGATCAGCCGCACGCGCGAATATTCGGCCGACCGCCGCGGCGCCGAGATCTGCGGCAATCCGCTCTGGCTCGCTTCGGCGCTCGGCAAGATCGCGCGCGGTGCCGCCCATGTTCCGAACGAAGATGCCGAGCGCAATCCGGCGACGGCACATATGTTCATCATCAATCCGCTCTCCGGAGAGCGGATGGACAATCTGTTTTCCACCCATCCGAACACGGAAAACCGCATCGCTGCCCTGTATGACATGGCGCAAGGCGGCATGAATGTCTCGACGTCGCCGGCGCGTGCTGCTAATCCGTCGCGCAAATCGCGCTCTGTTCCGGATACGGGCCTTGGTCGCGGTGGTTCGCAACCGCCAAAAGGTCCGTGGTCTTGAATTCAGACGGCACGAAGAAGCCATTCCGCAAGCAAAAGCCCTCCGCCGAGCGTTCCGCACCGGCTAAACCCGGCATGCAGGCGCGGGCCGCTGCGGCAAAAATTCTTGCTGCCGTCGTCGACCGCAAGCTGCCGCTCGACGGCGCTCTCGATCATGAACACGGTAATCCGGCCTATAGGGCGCTCGGCGAAAGCGACCGGGCGCTCGTCCGCGCCATCCTGAACACGACGCTGCGTCATCTGCCGCGCATCGATGCCGCTATTGCCGGGCTGCTGGATTCGCCGCTGCCGGAGGGGGCAAGGGCGCTGCATCATGTGCTTGCGATCGGCGCGGCGCAGATCCTCTATCTCGACGTGCCCGATCATTCGGCTGTCGATCTTGCCGTCGAGCAGGCCAATCAGGACCCGCGCAATCGCCGTTTCGCCAAGCTGGTCAATGCCATCCTCCGTCGGCTCGGCCGCGAAAAGGCTGAGGTGCTTGGTGAGATCGGCAAGGTCCCGCCGATGCCAGCCTGGTTCATCGCCAGGCTGGAGAAGGCCTATGGCCGGGATGCGGCGCTGGCGATTTCGGAATCTCAGCTCGAGCCGGCCGCGATCGATCTGACCGTCAAGTCCGACCCTGAAGGCTGGGCCAAGCGGCTGAACGGTGTCGTCCTGCCGACGGGCGGTGTGCGGCTTGCAGCCTTCGACGGCGGCATTCCTGCGCTCCAAGGCTTCGATGAGGGCGCATGGTGGGTGCAGGATGCGGCAGCAAGCATCCCCGCCAAGCTTTTCGGCGATCTCTCGGGCAGACGTACCGCCGATCTCTGCGCCGCGCCCGGCGGCAAGACGGCGCAGCTCATTCTTGCCGGTGGCGAAGTCACCGCCCTCGACCAGTCGGAAAGCCGGCTAAGACGGCTGCGGTCGAATCTCGACCGGCTTGGCCTCAAAGCCGAGACGATTGCGGCAGACCTGACGACGTTCGAGCCGGCGGAGCGTTTCGATGCGATCCTGCTCGATGCCCCCTGCTCTTCCACCGGCACGACACGCCGGCACCCTGACGTGCTGTGGACCAAAGGAGCTGAGGATATTGCCAGGCTGGCGGCGCTACAGGAACGGCTGCTGCGCCATGCGCTGACATTGCTGAAGCCGGGCGGCACGCTGGTTTTTTCGAATTGCTCGCTCGACCCTGCCGAGGGTGAGGACGTCGTCGCCCGTGTTCTTTCCGATACGGATGCGGTCGAGCGCGTTTCGATCGGTGCCGGCGACTGGCCCGGCCTCGAGGCGGCGATCACACCACTCGGCGAATTCCGCACGCTTCCCACCATGCTGAAAATGCCCGATGGCATCGCCTCCGGCCTCGACGGCTTCTATGCGGCCGTGCTGCGTCGCGTGGCCTGATTGCAGGCTTGAGCGCGCCCAGGCGAATCTCCGCCAAGCCAGACATTTCACAGCCCGGCATCACGCATGCCGTTCTCACAAAACCGCCCGCATGATGCCGTTGAAACGCGTTAATTGCGTATATTCGAACCTTATCACGAATTAATTCATTGCGGACGATGAAATCGGCCGCTTTTCACCTATTCTTAACCACGAGGGTCAATAGACAATAGAATATGCAGTTTGGTCGGCGTTTTGCGAGCATGTATGTTCGGGAGGCTTGGCGGCGCGCCTTGCGCCGCGTCGCGTTGCTGCGCCTGAAGCTCTTTCGCCATTCGATCAAGGTGCCCGAGCGTCTGATCGTCGCGCCGACCGATCTGCGCAGCATCGATCCGCATGTGGCCGACGAGATCCTCAACGGACGTTTTCTCCTGGCCGGGCGGATGCTGGAAACCAACGGAAAGTCGCCCTTCACCTTCACCCTGCCCTCGCGCCCCTTCGCGATCCGTCTTCATAGCTTCGGCTGGTTGCGTCATATGCGGGCGAACAAGACGGAGCGCAGCTCGGCTGCCGCCCGCGCGATCGTCGACAGCTGGCTTTCCATCCATGCCGGCCGGATGGAGGGGGTCGCCTGGGAGACCGACGTCACCGCCCAGCGCGTCATTGCCTGGCTGTCGCATTCACCGGTGGTGCTGCAGAACGCCGATCGCGGCTTCTATCGCCGCTTCATGAAGTCGCTGGCGTTCCAGGTGAGGTTCCTGCACCGCATGGCGCCGTTCACCCTCGGCGGCCTGGAGCTGTTTCGGCTGCGTATTGCGCTCGCCATGGCCTCCGTTGCCATGCCGGCGCGCGCCTCCACGCTCAGAAGGGCGGCGCAGGCGCTCGACCGCGAGTTCGATAGCCAGATTCTGTCGGATGGCGGCCATATCTCGCGCAATCCACGTGTCGGGCTGGAATTGCTGCTTGATCTGCTGCCGCTCAGGCAGACCTATGTCAATCTCGGTCATGACCTGCCGCAGAAGCTGATCTCCGGCATCGACCGCATGTATCCGGCATTGCGGTTCTTTCGCCATCAGGACGGCGACCTGGCGCTCTTCAACGGAGCGACCTCGACGCTCGCAAACGAGCTGATGTCGGTGCTGCGATATGACGAGACCGCCGGTCAGCCGTTCAAAGCTTTGCCGCATTCGCGCTATCAGCGGCTTTCCGGCGGGAAGACCGTGATCATTGCCGATACCGGCACGCCGCCTTCGGCAGGCGGGCTGCGGACCGCGCATGCCGGCAGCCTCTCCTTCGAGATGTCGTCCGGCCGCCATCGCTTCATCGTCAATTCCGGTTCGCCGAAATTTGCCGGGCACCGCTATGTCCAGATGGCGCGAACGACGGCGGCGCATTCGACCGTCATCCTCAACGACACCTCGTCCAGCCGTTTTTCGCCCTCGCCCTTCCTCAATCACGCGATCATCGAACCGGTCAAGACAGTCACCGTCGAGCGCGCCGAAACGGAGGATGGACGCGACGGCATCAAGCTCAGCCATGACGGTTATCTCAGGGTGTTCGGGGTGCTGCACGAGCGTGAACTGACCCTCAATGCCGCGGGCTCGATCGTGACAGGCCGCGACCGGCTCGTCGTCCGCGAAGGATATGAGAGTGACGAGCCCCTGAATGCTGTCGCCCGTTTTCATATCCATCCCGCGATCGTCCTGCATCAGAGTGACGGCGAGTCCGTGCTGTTGACGGCGCCGGACGGTGAAAGCTGGCTGTTTTCGGCACCCGGCAATGAAGTGCTGATCACCGAGGACATTTTCTTCGCCGACAGCTCCGGCATCTGCGGTTCGGACCAGATCGAGATCGATTTCGATCTTGCCGCGAAGACGGAAATCCGCTGGTTCCTGTCCCGCAAGGGCTAGATCATGTGCCGACGCCTGTTTGCGCGGCGGCAAAGCTGTGCTAACGCGACGCCAGCATGCGAGCATCCCTCGCGGATATCTCCCGAAGCCCGAACGGAGAAGGTTTCATGGCCGTCATTTCCAAGAAGATCCCCGCCCCCGACAAGGTCGAAATCAAGACCGCACTCATTTCCGTCTTCGACAAGACCGGGATCGTCGAGCTCGCCCACGCCCTGTCTGCCAGGGGCGTCCGCCTGCTTTCGACCGGTGGCACCTATAAAGCGATCACTGCTGCCGGTCTCGCCGTCACCGATGTCTCCGAAGTCACCGGGTTTCCGGAGATCATGGACGGGCGCGTCAAGACGCTGCATCCGACGGTGCATGGCGGTCTGCTGGCGATCCGCGACGACAGCGAACACCAGGAGGCGATGAAAACGCACGGTATCGAGAGCATCGACCTCGCCGTCATCAATCTCTACCCCTTCGAGGAGGTGCGCGCCGCCGGCGGCGACTATCCGACGACTGTCGAGAATATCGATATCGGCGGTCCGGCGATGATCCGCGCATCGGCCAAGAACCATGCCTATGTGACGATTCTGACCGATCCGGCCGATTATGCCGAACTCACGGAGCAGCTTTCCGCAGATGACGGCAAGACTGGCTATGCCTTCCGCCAGCGCATGGCCGCCAAGGCCTATGCCCGCACCGCCGCCTATGATGCGATGATTTCCAACTGGTTCGCCGAGGCGCTGTCGATCGACACGCCGCACCACCGGGTCATCGGCGGTGCGCTGAAGGAAGAGATGCGCTACGGCGAAAACCCGCATCAGAAGGCGGCCTTCTATGTCACCGGCGAGAAGCGCCCGGGTGTTTCTACGGCCACCCTTCTCCAGGGCAAGCAGCTCTCCTACAACAACATCAACGATACGGATGCCGCCTACGAGCTCGTCGCCGAGTTCCTGCCTGAGACAGCGCCGGCCTGCGCCATCATCAAGCATGCCAATCCCTGCGGTGTTGCCACCGGATCGAGCCTGGTCGAAGCCTATCAGCGGGCGCTCGCCTGCGATTCCGTTTCCGCCTTCGGCGGCATCATTGCCCTCAACCGGACGCTGGACGCCGAAACGGCCGAAGAGATCGTCAAGCTCTTCACCGAAGTGATCATCGCGCCGGATGTGACGGAGGAGGCGAAGGCGATCGTCGCCCGCAAACCGAATCTGCGGCTGCTGTCGGCCGGAGGCCTGCCCGATCCGCGTGCCGCAGGCCTGACGGCAAAGACCGTTTCCGGCGGCCTGCTGGTCCAGAGCCGGGACAACGGCATGGTCGAAGATCTGGAACTCAAGGTCGTCACCAGGCGCGCGCCGACGGCACGGGAACTTGATGACATGAAGTTTGCCTTCAAGGTCGGCAAACATGTGAAATCGAATGCCGTGGTCTATGCCAAGGACGGCCAGACAGCCGGTATCGGCGCCGGCCAGATGAGCCGCGTCGATTCGGCCCGCATCGCCGCTTTGAAGGCCGAGGAGGCCGCCAAGGCGCTCGGCCTTGCCGTGCCGATGACCCATGGTTCGGCAGTCGCCTCCGAAGCCTTCCTGCCTTTTGCTGACGGTCTTCTGTCGATGATCGCCGCAGGGGCGACCGCGGTTATCCAGCCGGGCGGCTCGATGCGCGACCAGGAAGTCATCGATGCCGCCAACGAACACGGCATCGCGATGGTGTTCACCGGCATGCGCCATTTCCGCCATTGAATAAGGATCGGGCGCGGCCACGCGCTCATCTCCGGCTTGATCGGGCCCGTTCCTATGCCCGATCGGCCGGATAGGGCGTGCGGATCAAGAGCACCAGTCCGCCGGCGAGAAACAGGATCAGCGTTGCCATTCCGAGCCGCGGTGATCCGCTGATATAGGTCACCAGCGAGAAGAGCAGCGTCGCCATGAAACTCGTGGCGCGCCCCGAAAGCGCATAAATGCCGAAATAGCGGCCGGCCTCCTCGGGGCTGACGCTGCGGGCGAGATAGGAGCGCGACGAGGCCTGCACCGGCCCGAAGGCGAGCCCGATCAGCAGACCATAGAGGATATAAGCCTTTTCCGCCGCGGTCCCGAAGAGGCCACCGGAATCGGCCATCGGCAGCGGCATCAGTCCGAACAGCGTGTAACCCGGTCCTGTCGAGATGATGCCGATGGTGGCGAGAAGCAGCATGGTCAGGCTGATGACGACGGTCACCTTCGAACCGACGCCCTTGTCGATGCGGCCGGCGATCAGGCAGCCGAAGATCGCGACGACATTCAGGATGATGCCGTAGATGCCGATCTCGATTGTCGCCCAGCCGAACATGCCGGCCGCAAAGATTCCACCGAGGATCAGCAGGCCGTTGACGCCGTCCTGATAGATCATCCGGGCAACGAGGAATGTCAGGATGCCGCGGCGCTCCTTAAGTTCGGCTAGCGTGTTTCTGAGCTCCCGCAAGCCGGAGCGGACGGCGGTGCCGAAGGGAAGACCCTTGCCGACATCGGGTGTGAACAAGAACATCGGCAGGATGAAGATCAGGTACCAGACGGCCGAGATCGGCCCGGTGATGCGTGCATCCTGGCCGGTCTTGGGATCGAGACCGAATAACGGATCGAGGCCGAGGATGGTCTTGCCGCTCTCGGGGCTTGCCGCCAAAAGCGTCACGACGGCAATGAGCACGATCATGCCGCCGAGATAACCGAGCCCCCAGGCGGTGTTGGAGAGTTTTCCGACCTCGTGCCTGGCGACCAGGCGCGGCATCATCGAATCGTTGAAGACGATCGAAAACTCCGCCGAGATCGAGGCGAGGATCATGAAAATGACGGGATAGAGGATTGGTGAACCCGGGGCGGCAAACCACAGGCAGGAAAGGCTGGCGATCTTGATGACGGCGAAGAAGCCGATCCAGGGTTTGCGTGCGCCGGACTGGTCGGCGATCGAGCCGAGAACGGGTGAGAGCAGGGCGATGATCACCGAGGAGATCGTCGCCATGTTGCTCCACGTCGTCTGCGCGGAAACCGGGTCATCGGTCAGGCGGGAAACGAAATAGGGCCCGAAGATAAAGGTTGTGACCACGGTAAAGAAGGGCTGCGCTGCCCAATCGAAGAACATCCACCCCCATATGCCCTTCTCCGTGGCCTTCGGCGGTTGCGTTCCTGTCCAGTCAATGCGATTCAACATCCGCTCCTTTTTTCGCGGACTGTCTCACCTCGCCCGGTCGCGCGCAAGATCGGTCAGGATACCTGCGGCAACGGTAATACGCGCAAGGTTGGGATCGCCGCCGTCGCTGAGGC
Organism: Rhizobium sp. BK008; assembly: GCF_014197345.1. NCBI lineage: Bacteria > Pseudomonadati > Pseudomonadota > Alphaproteobacteria > Hyphomicrobiales > Rhizobiaceae > Rhizobium > Rhizobium sp. BK008. The sequence goes on from NZ_JACIFK010000005.1 coordinate 90,832, forward strand.
TCGAAAGCTCTTCGAGGATACGGTTGATGCGGATGCGATCCTGCGCATGCCAGGCCTGAACCGGAAGCTTTTCCTTGCCGTGATCGGAAAGAGCCGAGATGACGATGTCGCGTCTGGCGCTGGCGATCTGGTCGATGCTGCGGGCAAGCGCCAGATTCTCGTAATGGTCGGAGGTGAGGATCCGTCCGCCGGCCGCCAGCAGCCTAGCGATACGGAAGGTCTGCGACACCGCGAAGTAGTTTTCAGCGGCGCGCACCAGGGGCTCGCCGGTGCGTTCGGCAATCTGCATGATCTCCGGCACCAGCGCGAAGCTTTGGAGGTTGGCAATCTCGGCCGCGAGTTTTTCGGGCACGCCTGCGTGGCCGTACTCTGCCTGGCGGGCGGCGGTATCGCCGGCCGCCTGTTCGGCGAAGGCAGGCCTCAGCTTCTTCAGGGCCGCCTGCAGCCGGCTAATCACCTCCGCCATATCGGCCTTGGTCATGCCGGTCTTCAAGAGCAGGCGCGTCAACACGATAAAGCTATGGCTGATTTCCTCGTAGATGCGGTTCTGCATCTCACCTGATATCTTGCCGTCGAGAGCGTCCGTTTCGGACCAGAGCCGGGTCAGGTCGAACCCGTCGCGGGCAACGATCGCGGCGCGCACCACTTCCGGCGCCGAGGCCGCCGTCGCGTCCATCATGGCGACGGTGAAGCTCGGCCCGCCGCGGTTGATCGCTTCATTGGCAAGCACCGTCGCGACGATTTCGCGCTTCAGGCGATGGCTGGCGATATCGCCGGCATTCGTCTTCTGCATCTTGACGGGGAAATAATTCGAAAGCGTCGCGGTGAAATAGGGATCATCCGGCAGATCGCTTGCGGCCAGCGCATCGAAGAGCACGATCTTGGCATAAGACAGCAGCACGCCGATTTCCGGCCGCGTCAGCGGCTTGCCGGCAGCATAGCGTTCGGCGAGGGTCTGGTCATCCGGCAGCGTCTCGACCTTGCGATTCAGCTGCTTGGCGCCTTCGAGAACCGTCATGAAGCGCGCAAGTTCCAGGCCATTTGCCGTGCCCTTGCGTTCTGTCAGCGAGATCGCCAGCGACTGCAGGTAATTGTTGCGCAGCACCAGGGCCGCCACTTCGCCGGTCATCGAGGAAAGAAGCTGGTCGCGTTTTGCCCGCGTCAGGCGTCCGTCATGCATGGCGGCGGCCAGCGCGATCTTGATGTTGACCTCAACGTCCGAGGTGTTGACGCCGGCCGAGTTGTCGATGGCGTCGGAATTGCAGCGTCCACCCTTCAGACCATAGGCGATGCGGCCCTTCTGGGTAACGCCGAGGTTTGCGCCCTCGCCGATCACCTTGGCGCGCACCTCAACCGCGGTGATGCGGATTGGGTCGTTGGCGCGGTCGCCGACTTCGGTGTCGGTTTCGGAAGGCGCTTTCACATAGGTGCCGATGCCGCCGAACCAGAGCAGGTCGACCTCACTCTTCAGGATCGCCGTGATGATTTCGAAGGGCGTGGCCACGGCCTTGTCGATGCCGATTGCAGCAACCGCTTCCGGCGTCAGCGTGACCGATTTCGCCGAGCGAGAAATGATCATTGCCCCCTTCGAGAGCTTGCTCTTGTCGAAATCCTGCCAACTCGAACGCGGCAGGTCGAAGAGCCGCTGACGTTCGGCCAGCGCCTTTTCCATGTCGGGATCGGGATCGATGATGATGTCGCGATGATCGAAGGCGGCAATAAGCCGGATCTTTGGAGACAGCAGCATGCCGTTGCCGAAGACGTCGCCCGACATGTCGCCGACGCCGGCGACGGTAAAGGGTGTCGTCTGGATATCGATGTCCATTTCGCGGAAATGGCGTTTTACGGTTTCCCAGGCGCCGCGGGCGGTGATGCCCATCTTCTTGTGGTCATAACCGGCCGAGCCGCCGGAGGCGAAGGCGTCGTCCAGCCAGAAGCCGGCTTCCTGCGCCAGTGCATTGGCGGTGTCGGAGAAGGTCGCGGTGCCCTTGTCGGCGGCGACGACGAAATAGGGGTCGTCACCGTCGAGCCTGACCGTATCCTTCGGCGGCACGATATCGGCGCCCGATATGTTGTCGGTGATCGAAAGCAGCGTGCGGATATAGGTCTTGTAAGCCTCGCGGCCGGTATTGAAGATCTCGTCGCGGGTGCCGCCGACCGGGAGCTTTTTCGGATAGAAGCCGCCCTTGGCGCCGACCGGCACGATGACCGCGTTCTTCACCTGCTGCGCCTTGACGAGGCCGAGCACTTCGGTGCGGTAATCCTCGGCGCGATCCGACCAGCGCAGGCCGCCGCGCGCCACCTTGCCGAAGCGCAGGTGCACACCTTCGACTTCGACGCCGTAGACGAACATCTCGCGGAAGGGTTTCGGTTCCGGCAGCCCGTCGACCAGGTGCGGATCGAGCTTGAAGGCCAGCATCGGTTTCGGCGAGCCGTCAGGGTTCTTCTGGAAATAATTGGTGCGCAACGTCGCATCGACGATATTGACGTAGCGGCGCAGGATACGGTCGTCGTCAAGGCTCGGCACGTCGGCGAGCTCTGCCTCGATCGCCTGGTGCAGCTCGGCAAGTTTCTTCACGCGGACCTTCTCCGACAGCCGGGTGTCGAGCGTGTCATGGAAGAGACGAAAGATGGCGGCGGCGACGACAGGATATTTGTCGAGCGTCGTTGCGATATAGTCCTGCGAATAGGCGATGCCGGCCTGGCGGAGATAACGCGCATAGGCGCGCAGCACGTTGGTCTCGCGCGCCGAAAGCCCGGCCGAAATGATCAGCCGGTTGAAGCTGTCATTGTCGATCGTGCCGGCGAAGGCGGCTACGAAGGCTTCCTCGAGGGCGGCGCCGTAACGCGCCAGATCGATTTCGCCGCCATTGCGGGTTTCGAGCTCCATGTCGTGCAGCACGACGAGTTTCGTTTCTGCATCGGCGGCCGGCACTCCGATGTCGAAGGTACGTTCGCTGACGACATTGAAGCCGAGGTTCTCGAGAAGCGGCACGCGGCGCGACAGCGCCAGCTGGCCGCCGGCGTGGAAGATCTTCAAGGAAAGGGTGCGGCCCTGCTCTTCCTGACGATGGTAGAACTGGATGCGAAGCGGCTCGCCTGCGGCGCAGGCGCCGATATCGGCAAGGTCGGCCACGGTTTCCTCCGGGGTGAAGGAATCCTGGAAGGCCTGGTCGACCGATATCTTCGGCGCCTTGGCTCCGGCCAGTGCCTCGAAACGGTCGTCCCAGCGGGCGGTGATCTCACGGATCATCTGCTCGAGCTTTGCCTGCGGAATGCGTGGCGTCTTGCCGCCGGAGCGGCCGATGATGAAATGTACGCGCGCCACGCCGCCTTCCGGGAAAGCCGGGTAATAGGCGGAGACACGGCCGTCATAGACGGTCTTCAGATAGGTGCCGATCCGCTCACGAACGATCGAGTCATATTCCTCGCGCGGGACGTAGACGATCACCGAGACGAAGCGATCGAAATGGTCGATGCGCGGCAGGACGCGCACGCGCGGCCGATCGGCCAGGTCGTTGATTTGTTCGGCAAAACTTGCAAGCAGCGTCGTGTCGATCTGGAAGAGATCGTCGCGCGGATAGGATTCCAGCGTATTGTCGAGCATCCGGCCGGAATGGCTCATCGGGTCGAAGCCGAAATGCTCCTTCACCTTCTCGACCTTCGAACGCAGCAGCGGGATTTCCGAGGCCAGCGACGTATAGGCCGTCGAGGTGAAAAGGCCGACGATACGCAGTTCGCCGGTGACCTTGCCTTGCGCGTCGAAGCGCTTGACGCCGACATAATCCATATAGGCCCGGCGATGGACGATCGATTTCACATTCGCCTTGGTGACGATCAGGAAGTCGGGGCCGTCGAGGAAGGCAAGAATCTCAGGCGTGGTCGTCACTGCGTCCTTGCCGGTGCGCAACACGAGAACATCGGGGTTGGAGAGGATGCCGAGGCCTGCGCCCTTGTCGCGTTCGACCCTGGCATCGCTCCCCTTGCCGGAATAGACATATTCACGCATGCCGAGGAAAGTGAAATTCTCGTCGCGCAGCCAGGTCAGGAAGGCGACGGCTTCGTCGCGATCGGCCTTCTTGCGGCCGGTGCCATTGGCCGAAAGCTCGGCGATCACGCCGTCGACCTTGGAAAGCATCGGCTTCCAGTCGGACACCGACAGGCGCACCTGTTCGAGCACGGTTTCGATGCGTTTGACGAGATCGGCGGTCTGGGTGGAATTGAGCGGCGCAATATGAAGCTGGATATGGCTGACGCGATTGGTCGGGTCGCTCGGGTGATCGGCGGAATAGAGCGCAGGCGCCTTGCCCTTTTCCATGACCAGGATGGGATGCACGGCCATGAACAGGTCGCGATAGCTGCTTGTCACTTCACCCATGACCGATTCAAACAGAAAAGGCATGTTCCGGTCGGTGACTGAAAGCACCGAGACGGCGATGCCATCCGGCGTCACGTCGGCAATGGTGTCGATGCTGACGCGCGGCGCCTTGCCGCTCCAGGCGGCGAGTTCCTTTGCCGAGTGTACGGCAGAGAGTGCCAGCATTTCAGGCGTATAGAGTTCGAGATCATCATTGCTTGCCCGGCCGAAGAGAATTTCCGGATCGAGATGCGCCTCGCCCGTCGCCTTGGCGATCTTGCGCGCGCTTTCGATCTGCTTTTCCCGTTTCGGATTGTTTCTGGCAGCCATGGATCGCCTCCCTCAATGGTCTGATTTTCTGCAAGCTAGCAGAAGATTCTTCGAAAAAATCTCTAAAAGAGAGGTTCGAAGGATTGTTTTGGCGCTTTTTTGGCGCTCGAAACGAGAAAATCCAAGAAATTTTCCGCTTTCGTGGCGAAATGAAAGAGAAAGTTCCGTCTTCAGGATTTTCGTTCCGCCGCACAATTCCACGCCCGCATGAACAATGGTTGACAGCGTGGCGTCAAAAAGATCATCAAACGCGGTCATCATTCGGATCTGGATATCATGTCGGAAAATGCAGCGGGTGCAGTCATCGTCATCTCCAGCCATGTGGTGCGTGGCTCGGTCGGAAACCGGGCAGCCGTCTTTGCGCTGGAGACGCTTGGCCACCCGGTCTGGGCCCTGCCGACCGTCGTGCTGCCCTGGCATCCCGGCCATGGCCGCTCGACGAGGCTGACTTTTGCGGAAACGGATTTCGACGCGGCGATCGACGATCTCATCCGCGCGCCCTGGATCGGCGAAGTCAAGGCGGTGCTTTCCGGCTATTTCGGCAACGCCGCTCAGGTCCGCTCCGTCGCCCGGCTGGTCGATGCGCTCCGGCAAAACAATCCCGAGCTCGTCTATGTCTGCGATCCCGTCATGGGCGATCTCGGCGGCCTTTATGTACCGGAAGCAACCGCGGAGGCCATTCGCGACCACCTTATTCCGCTCGCCTCGCTGGCGACGCCGAACCGCTATGAGCTTGCATGGCTTTCAGGGGCAGCGCTCGAAGACAATGGCGCGATCATGGAGGCGGCGCTGGCGCTCGGACCATCGCGCATGCTTGTCACTTCGGCCGTGCCGATGATGGCGGGCGGCACCGGCAATCTCTATCTTTCCGGCCGTCACGCGCTTCTTGCCGAGCACCGCGTCGTCGACAATCCGCCGAATGGTCTGGGCGACCTGCTTGCCGCCGTCTTCCTGTCGCGCCTGCTTTCCGGGCTCGAGGACGAGAAGGCGCTGCAGCTTGCCACCGCCAGCGTCTTCGAGGTCCTCGCGCGTGCCGTCAAGCGCGGCAGCAACGAACTGATGCTGGCGAGCGATGCGTCCAGTCTTTCGACGCCGATGGCCATGGTGCAGATGCGCCGACTCGTGCACCCGGTGCAGCGGCGGAAAAAATGACGCATCTGCCAATGCGCTCATTTTGCGGTGCAGCAGTTGATCTTGTCTTCCGCGCGCGCTAATCCAGAAGCATGCAGCGTTTTCCAACACCTCTTCTGGACGGCTATCGCAACTTTATGAACGGGCGTTATGCCGACGCCCGCGACAGGTATCGGCAGCTGGCCGAAAATGGCCAGAGTCCGCATACGCTGGTCGTTGCCTGTTCGGATTCGCGGGCGGCGCCGGAGCTGATCTTCGATGCCGGCCCGGGCGAGCTCTTCGTCATCCGCAACGTCGCCAACATGGTGCCGCCCTACGAGCCGGATGGCCATTTCCATTCGACGTCGGCCGCTCTCGAATTTGCCGTGCAGGTGTTGAAGGTCACGGATATCGTCGTCATGGGCCATGGCCGTTGCGGCGGCATTCGGGCTGCGCTCGATCCGAACGCCGAGCCATTGTCGCCGGGTGACTTCATCGGTCGCTGGATGTCGCTGGTCAAACCCGCCGCCGAGCAGATCCAGAGCAACGACGTGATGACGGCCGCCGAACGGCAGACGGCGCTGGAGCGCGTCTCCATTCGCAATTCGATCAGCAATCTCAGAAGCTTTCCCGACATCAAGGCGCTCGAGGAAGCGGGGAAACTTCATCTCCACGGCGCCTGGTTCGACATTTCGACCGGTGAACTCTGGGTCATGGACGCCGAGACACGCGACTTCATTCGTCCCGAAATCTAAGGACGCGCCGGTTTATCAGTTTTTTAAGGATTGTTGTTAAGCTCACCGTCAATTGGTCGCTCACGACCGACGTTTTGATCACCGTGGCGATTGGCGATGAAGTTCGAAACCATCAAACGGGTTATCCTGGCCGCCATTCTGCTGCCCTTCGTCTTCATGCTGATTGAAGGCGTCGTCGTCATACGCTCTTCAATCAAACAATACAGGGATCTCGAAAAGGACCGGCAGTTCGCCGATGTGCTTGCCCGCGGCGGATCCATCGCCGCCACGGAGATCCTGAGTGAAATTGCCGCCACCCGCCTCTACCTCGCATACCCCGGCAGCACGACTGCCGCCGAAATGCAACGAAGCCGGGTGACGCTCGATCGCGAGCGCCGCGCTTTCTATGCCAGCCTGCCCTCCCGCGATACGCTCGACGACGGCCTCGTCGGCGAATTGTCGGTTCTCAGCCTTGCATACAGCCGCATCATTGCCGCGCGCAGCGCCGTCGACCAGGGCCGTTATGCCGGCAGCGATCCCGGTTCCATCTACTGGTATGCGGCTCTCAAGCAGCTTGCCGTCGTCGATGCGCTTTCACCACTGATCAGCGATCCGATGCTGCTTGAGAAATCCAACCAGCTGATGGGCATCCTGCTGACGTATTACGGCGAAAGGCTGATTACCGGCGTCGGCACCCGCTATCTCGATCGCGGCGTTTCCGCCAGATTTCCGGTGGAGCAGTTCGTACAGGGCAAGACCATGCTCGGTGAGGGCATGGACCACATGGTCTTTCATTCCGCGGCGCCGATCGTGCGCGAGATCGTCGCCTATCTCGGCCGCAGCAGTCAGGTGAAGGCGAATGCGATCACCGACGCCATCCTTGCCGGATCGCGGCCGACGCGGGCCGTGCGCGATGTCTGGGCCGCCGCGCAGAGCGAACGCATGACCTTCCTGCAGCAGAAGATGGTCGAGGCCGCAAAAGATATTCACGAGACCGGCGAGAGCCTTTCGAGACGCGCGCACATACATCTGACGCGGATTCTGGCGCTGTGCGCCGGCCTGCTCATTCTCGCCACGTTGGTGATGGTGCTGGCGGCAAGGGGCCTGCGCCTGATCGACCGTCTGACGCGGGATCGCGAGACGCTGGTGGGCGAGTTGCGCAATGCCGCCCAGACAGACCTTCTGACCGGCCTGTACAACAGGCGCGGCTTCGAGGTCGCCGCATCGGCGCTTCTCACACAAGCCGAGCACGGGTCGCGCTGGATCTCCGTCGTGCTCTTCGACCTCGATCATTTCAAGAGGACCAACGATGTTCACGGCCATGACGCCGGCGATGCCGTGCTCCGGCAGGTCGCGGGCGTTGCGCGCGAGAATTTCCGTTCCTTCGATCTGCTGGTGCGCCATGGCGGCGAGGAGTTCCTGGCGCTTCTGCCGGATTCGACGCCCGACGATGCCGTAATCGTTGCCGAGCGTGTGCGGCTGGCGATCGAGGCGGCAGAAATCCCCTTGCCGAGCGGCGAAATTCTCAAGGTAACGGCGAGTTTCGGATGCGCCGGCCGGGCAAATGAAGTCTCCAACAGGAACTTCGAGGATCTGGTCAAACGCGCCGACCTGGCGCTCTACGCCGCCAAGGCCTCCGGCCGCAACTGCGTGGTTTCGGGACCGATCGTGCAGGCTTCGGCCCCGGAGGAGCGACGCAAGACGGCGTCCGGCGGCGGTTTTGATTCCCGCAAATGAAAAACGCCGCATATCGCAGCGGCGTTTCCGGCTATCGGTGTCGATAAAGACTTAAAGTCCTTTTGTTTTATGCATGTCGTTGTCCCGGAACCGCTGCACGCTTCCGGGCGACATGCATTATCTGCCGTCGATCTGCTGGCCGATATAGGCGATCGCCTGCTGGTAGACGGTGGCGGCGTTCCAGCCCTGGATGGCAACGAAATTCGGCTCTCCGGGCTGATAGCCGGCGCCGGGGCGCCAACCGTGACCCTTGAGGAAATTCGCCGTCGAGGCCAGCGCATCGGCCCGGGAACCGACCATGTCGACGCGGCCGTCGCCGTCGCCATCGGCACCGAAGCGCACGACATTGCGCGGCAGGAACTGCGTCTGGCCGATTTCACCATGGGCAGCACCCTTGGCCTGCGGGCTCAGATAACCTTCGGAAACGAGCTGGAGCGCGGCATAGAGCTGGTCGGTGAAATATTCCGAACGGCGGCAGTCATAGGCAAGGGTCGAAACAGCCGACAGCGTATGCTGGTTGCCCATATAGCTGCCAAAACCGGTTTCCATGCCCCAGATTGCGATCAGTGGGCCAGCCGGAACGCCGAAACGGCGCTCGATCGAAGCAAAAAGCGCCTGGTTGGCAGTCTTCATGCTGCGGCCGCGGGAGATGATGGCGGCACCGCCGCGCTTCTGCATGAAAGCGTCGAAGGACAGTTTGAAGCTCTTCTGGCCACGGTCGGCGGCAATCGTCGGTTTGTTGTAATTGACGTTGGCGAAGGCGCGGTCGAGGACCGAGCGGTTGACGCCGTTTGCCGCTGCTTCCTGCTTGAAGTCGGCGACCCATGCATTGAAACCGCTACTATTGTTGCCACATTGGGCGCCCTGGGCCGCTGCCGGCAGCGCGTGAAGAACGCCGGCTGCCGTAAACGCTGCCAGAAGGAATGTTGTCATGCGCATGAGAAACCCCGCTCCAGTCTGCTGAAGCGCGCCGCGGCCGATCGGAACCATGCGACGCGCCCTAAATCTTCGGTCTGTGCATGCCGTTTTCCCAAAACCACTCAACGGTTTCGGGCGGCACGCCCTGGCTTGACGCCGGGCAGAATGCCAGCCGAAAGCGATCTTGTCACGATCACCTTTTAGTAAGCGCTTATGAATAGAGGCGCTTACGGCCCGGCAAAAAGCCCCGCCTTCATCGGCAGGGCTTTACCCTATTATGGTTTACAAATGGTATCAGGCGGCCTGCTTGCGCGGCTTGACAAGACCGCGATTGACGAGCAGCTCGGCGATCTGGATGGCGTTCAACGCTGCGCCCTTGCGCAGATTGTCGGAGACCACCCAGATGTTGAGGCCATTTTCGACCGTCGCATCCTCACGGATGCGTGAGATGTAGGTCGCATCTTCGCCGGCGGATTCATATGGCGTGATGTAGCCGCCGTTCTCGCGCTTGTCGATAACGAGGCAGCCCGGTGCATCGCGCAGGATGTCGCGAGCCTGGTCGGCCGTGATCTCGTTTTCGAATTCGATATTGACCGATTCCGAATGGCCGATGAAAACCGGCACGCGCACTGCCGTGCAGGTCACCTTGATCTTCGGATCGAGCATCTTCTTCGTCTCGGCCAGCACCTTCCACTCTTCCTTGGTGTAGCCGTCCTCCATGAAGACGTCGATGTGCGGAATGACGTTGAAGGCGATGCGCTTGGTGAACTTCTTGTTCTCGATCGGATCGGCGACGAAGACGGCGCGCGTCTGGTTGAAGAGTTCGTCCATGCCGTCCTTGCCGGCGCCGGAGACCGACTGATAGGTCGAGATGACGACGCGCTTGATCTTGGCGAAGTCATGCAGCGGCTTCAGCGCCACCACCAGCTGGGCGGTCGAGCAATTCGGATTGGCGATGATGTTGCGCTTGGTGAACTGGCTGATGGCATCCGGGTTCACTTCCGGCACGATCAGCGGCACGTCGGCGTCGTAACGCCAAGCCGACGAATTGTCGATGACGATGCAGCCCTGCTGGCCGATCTTCGGCGAGAACTTCTTGGAGACCTCGCCGCCGGCCGACATCAGGCAGATGTCGGTATCGGAGAAATCGTAATTCTCCAGATTGGAGACCTTCAGCGTCCGGTCACCGTAGGAAACCTCGGTGCCCTGCGAACGCGAGGAGGCGAGTGCCACGACCTCATCGGCGGGGAAGCCGCGCTCGGAGAGGATGTTGAGCATCTCCCGGCCGACATTTCCGGTCGCTCCCGCAACTGCTACTTTGAAACCCATTTCTCAAGCTCTCTTTCTCTTCTCTCCTCTTGTTCGGTGAGGGGAAAGGCGCGACGGATCGCGTCTTCCTGTCCCCAGCCGAGCCGGGGAGAGAGCGGCAGGCCAGAGACGTCAGACGGTTTTCGTCGTCGTTTTGGCCTTGGTTTTGGCGGAAACCGGAACGGCAATGTCCACCCCGGCAACTCGTGCCCGGTCATTGCATTCGGCAATGGCGTGTTCGTCGCGAACCATGGAGATTCCTTTTCCGCTGTTGCTCTTAGAAGGTTTTCCACAGGAGTCAAGGTTTTTGCACTCCGAGCCGGCAGGCAAAGGCGGCGGCCGCAGCGCTGCGACGTTTTGTCATGCCGCTGTCATCCTTGGGAGGTATCCCGGCCCGGTTATCAATGTCTGCACGAAAACGGGGGTTTTCCATGCGTACGCTTCTTGCCGCCTTTGCGGCCACCACCATCCTTGCGGGCGCCGCTCAGGCGACAACGGTCTATCCGCTCGATCGCGCGACGATCCTCGTCGGTTCGCCATTCGATTTCAAGATCGAGCTCAACAAGCAGGTCAAGCCCGAAGACGTGAAGATCACCGTCAACGGCCAGGATTACAAGACCGTGCTCGGGGGCGAAGCGCAGTTCGTCGAGTTGGAAAAAGGCAAGGATGACAAGGCTCTCGGCTCTGCTCTCCTGCTGCGCGGCCTGAAGATTTCCGCGCCGGGCGACTACAAGGTCGAAGTTGCTGCCGGAGACGAGACGAAGTCCGTCACCTGGAACGTTTACGAAACCGTAGCCCAGCCGAAGGCCAAGAACATCATCTTCCTGCTGGGCGACGGGCTTTCCGTTGCGCATCGCACCGCTGCCCGCATCATGTCCAAGGGCATGACTGAAGGGAAGGCGAATGGCCGCTTGAACATGGACGATCTCGAGCGCATGGCCTTTATCGGCACGTCGGCGACCAACGCCGTCGATACGGACTCGGCCAATACAATGTCGGCCTACATGACGGGCCACAAGACGGCAGTCAACGCGATCGGCGTCTACGCGGACCGTACGCCGGCCTCACTCGATGACCCGCGTGTCGAAACCTTCGCAGAAGCCGTCCGCCGCCTGACCAAGAAGTCGATCGGCATCGTTGCAACGGCCGAGGTCGAGGACGCTACGCCGGCTGCGGTCGTTGCCCATACCCGCAACCGCAACGACAAGGCCGATGTGGTCGGCATGCTGCTCGACGTCAAGCCCGAAATCCTGCTTGGTGGCGGCTCGGCCTATTTCCTCGGCAAGGAGGTCGCCGGTTCCAAGCGTAAGGACAACCAGGACTACATCAAGCTGTTTCAGGATGCCGGCTACAAGCTTGCGACCGACAAGAACGAGCTCGCAGCCAATGCATCGGCGGAAGGCAATCTGCTCGGTCTCTTCCACACCGGCAATATGGACGTGACGCTCGATCGCGAGTTCCTGAAGAAGGGCACCGTCGACAAGTTCCCGAACCAGCCGGGTCTCGTCGCCATGACCAAGGTTGCGCTCGACCGCCTCTCCAAGAATCCTGATGGTTTCTTCCTGATGGTCGAAGGTTCCTCGATCGACAAGATGTCCCATCCGCTCGATTGGGACCGCGCCGTCGTGGAAACCATCGAATTCGACCAGGCCATCGGCGTTGCCCGCGAATTCCAGAAGGCCCATCCGGACACTCTGATCGTCGTCACCGGCGACCATGCGCATGGTGTATCGATCATCGGCACCGTCGATGATGACAAGCCCGGCACGGAAATGCGCGAAAAGGTCGGGATCTATGCCGAGGCCGGCTTCCCGAACTACAAGGATGAAAACGGCGACGGCTATCCCGACAGGATCGACGTCAGCCGCCGGCTGTTCCTGAGTGCCAATAACGGCCCCGATCACTACGAGACCTTCCGTCCGAAGCTCGACGGTCCGTTCGTTCCGGCTGTCCAGAACGAAAAGAAGGAATATGTCGCCAACGAGCAGTATAAGGATGTTCCGGGCGCCGTCTTCGTCCAGGGCAATATTCCGAAGAGCGGCGACTCCGGCGTGCACGCCGCTGACGACGTCGTCCTGCAGTCGGCCGGTCCGGGCGCTGAAGGTTTCCATGGCTACATGGAACAGAGCGACGTCTATCGCGTGCTCGCCGACACCTTCGCGCTCGGCGCCAAGCAGACGAATTGATCTGAAGCCCGTTCAGCAAGGTCGCTTGCCGGCCTTGCCTCTTTCATCGATCATGGTCCCGGCCGATTACAGCGCCGCGCGTCTTTCAGACGCGCAAAAGGACGCTGTAACACTTTGAAGCTAGCATCGTGCTTTCCGAAAATCGTTCCGATTTTCGGGCCGATGCTAACGGCCGGGACTTCATTCTTGGAGATCGCCATGGAAAAGCTCCGTTCGCGGCATCTCAGCCGCCGCGGCCTGATCGGCGCCATCGGTACGCTGGCTTTCGCGGCTGTGGTTCGCCCGAGTTTTGCTGCGGATTCCTCAATCAGCTTCGCTGAGCTCTACGGCAAGTTCGGCGTGCTCGGCCTCGAATTCTCCGACAAGGTGAAGCGCCTTGCCGGCAAAGATGTCAGCATGAAAGGTTTCATGGCGCCGCCCTTGAAAGCCGAAGCCCAGTTCTTCGTGCTCACCGAAGTGCCGATGTCGCTCTGCCCCTTCTGCTCCTCGGATACGGACTGGCCGGACAATATCGTCGTCGTCTATCTCTTGGAGAAACAAACCTTCGTGCAGCCGCGCCAGACCATCGAAGTGCGCGGCATGCTGGAACATGGTTCGTGGACGGATCCGGACACCGGCTTCGTCAGCCTGCTGCGCATCCGCCAGGCCGAATATTCCGCCGTCTGAACCGATATGCTCGCTCTCAATATCGAAAACCTTTCCGTTGTCTTCCCTGGCCTGTCCTCGCCGGCGCTGGCGATCGGCCACCTGTCGATCGCTGCCGGCAGCAGGGTCGCCATTACAGGGGCGTCCGGCTCCGGCAAGAGCACCTTCGTCAATATCGTTGCCGGGCTGGAGCGGACACGGCAAGGCCGCATCCGCTGGAACGGCGAGGATATCGCGGGTTTTTCAGAAAGCCGGCGCGACCGGTTCCGTGCCGCCAATATCGGCCTGGTGATGCAGGAGTTTCATCTCTTTCCCGGCCTTTCGGCGCTGGAAAACGTGCTTCTGCCGGCGCGGTTTGCCGGCGCCGCCACGGCAGATATCATCGAGCGGGCGCATGCGCTTTTGAGCACGGTTGGTCTTTCCCGCCCCGGCCAGAAGATCGAAACCATGTCGCGCGGCGAGATGCAGCGGGTGGCGATCGGCCGGGCGCTGCTGCGCAAGCCCGGCGTCATCATCGCCGACGAACCGACCGCAAGCCTCGATGCCGAAAGCGGCGAGGCTGTCGGCGATCTCATTCTCGATCTTGCCATTGCCGAAGGCAGTACGCTGATCGTCGTTTCACACGATCAGCGCCTGGCCAGCCGCCTCGACCGTTGCATCACCTTGGGCTCCGGCCGGATCAGCGAAGATTCCACGGCAACGGCGGGAGAGGCTGCATGATCCGCTTCATCCTTTCCGATCTTCGTCGCCTCTGGGCGGGGTCGCTGGTGGTGGTGCTTTTGGTGGCGCTTGCGACCGCGCTTGGCGTTTCCGTCGTGCTGCAGGAACGGGCGCTTCGCCTCGGCAGCGCGCGCGCCGCCGACAAGTTCGATCTCGTCATCGGCGCAGGCGGCAGCGAGACGCAGCTGGTGCTGTCTTCCGTCTTCCTGCAGCCCTCGCCTTTACCGCTCATGCGGGGCGAGGTGCTGGGCAAGCTTGCCGCGGATCCGCGTGTCGACTGGGCCGCTCCGATCGGCTTCGGGGATTCCTTCTCCGGCTATCCGATCGTCGGCACGACGACCATGCTGGCGCAAAACCTGTCCGGCGGCTTGATCGAGGGCAAGATTTTTGCGCGCGAGGGCGAGGCGGTGATCGGCTCCGCCGTCAAACTGTCGCTCGGCGGCGAGATCAAGCCGATGCACGGTTTGCCGGAAGAGGGCGGCGAGACCCACATCGAACTCGTCTATCATATCGCCGGCCGCCTGCGGCCGACCGGGACCGCCTGGGACCGGGCTATTCTCGTTCCGATCCAGGCCGTCTGGCATATCCATGGCCTGGCGGCGGAGGAACATGCGGAGGAAGGGGCCGAGAGCGAGCACGAGCACGAGCATGAAGCGGCGTCCGGCACGGGTACGGCCGAACATGGCCATGAGCATGAGGAAGCCGGCGAGCATCACGATGGACATGAGCATCACGGCAAGCTTGACCCGGATGCCGCACTCGACGAGAGCTGGACTGCCGACGCTCCCGGCCTTCCCGCCATTCTCGTCAAGCCGAAGACGATCGCCGATGCCTACAAGCTGCGGCAGGAATATCGCAGCGGCAATACCGTCGCCGTTTTTCCCGGCGAGGTGTTGACCAATCTCTACGCCACGCTCGGCGACGCCAAGCAGATCCTCGTCGCGGTCGCCTCCGGAGCGCAAGCTCTCGTCGCGGCCTCGCTGGTGCTGGTCACTGTCATCCATATCGGCCAGCGTCGCCGCCAGATCGGCGCGCTGAGGGCCTTCGGCGCGCCGCGTGGGGCGATTTTCGGCATTGTCTGGCTGGAATTCTTCTTCCTGGTGGCAGTCGGCATTGGGCTCGGATTCGCCCTCGGTTATGCTGCGGCCCTCCTCTTGTCCGACATGTTCTCCGAGACGAGCGGGATCACCATGCCGGTCGTCTTCGCCCGTGAAGATGCCGGGCTTGCGGCGGTTCTGCTTGTCTTTGCCACGGTCCTCGCCGCTTTGCCGGCAGTGCTTGCCTATCGCCAATCGCCGGCGCAGGCGCTGAGAGCGTAACGGATCCAACCTCCGGCGGCGGAGGGCCGGATCTGCATGACACTGCCCGGCATCATTAGACTAAAGTCATAATCCCAAAGCATCTCTCTTTTTGATCTGCCGTTTCTGGCACACTCCCGTCAGGCGTGTCGCGGCCAGGGGTCTGCTTTGAGGAGAGTAGGTCGCGCGCGTTGCTCATCACTCTGTGGAGGACAGACAATGGCAAATGTCGCAAGCATCGACGGCGCGAAGGCCGGTCCGATGACCGGCGAGGA
Organism: Rhizobium sp. BK008; assembly: GCF_014197345.1. Classification (NCBI taxonomy): domain Bacteria; kingdom Pseudomonadati; phylum Pseudomonadota; class Alphaproteobacteria; order Hyphomicrobiales; family Rhizobiaceae; genus Rhizobium; species Rhizobium sp. BK008. Next base: position 106,450 of record NZ_JACIFK010000005.1, read on the forward strand.
GAAGAAGGTCATCTTCGCCTCTTCGCTCGGCACCGTTTTCGAATGGTATGATTTCTATCTCTACGGTTCGCTCGCCACCTATATCGGCGCGACCTATTTCACCCAGTATCCCGAGGCCACGCGCAACATCTTCACGCTGCTCGCCTTTGCTGCCGGCTTCCTGGTGCGCCCCTTTGGCGCGCTGGTGTTCGGCCGTCTCGGCGATCTCGTCGGCCGCAAGTATACCTTCCTGATGACGATCATGATCATGGGTCTGTCGACCTTCCTCGTCGGCATCCTGCCGGGCGCGGCCACCATCGGCATCGCAGCCCCGATCATCCTGATCGCGTTGCGTCTGCTGCAGGGCTTGGCGCTTGGCGGTGAATATGGCGGTGCGGCAACCTATGTCGCCGAACATGCGCCGAACGGGCGCCGCGGCTATTTCACCTCATGGATCCAGACGACGGCGACGCTCGGCCTGTTCCTGTCGCTGATCGTCATCGTCCTGGTTCAATATCTGATGGGTGCGGCTGAGTTCGCCGCCTGGGGCTGGCGCATTCCGTTCCTGGTGTCGGTCGTCCTGCTCGGCATCTCCGTCTGGATCCGCCTGAAGATGAACGAATCGCCGGCGTTCCAGCGCATGAAGGCGGAAGGCAAGGGCTCCAAGGCGCCGCTGACCGAAGCCTTCGGGACATGGAAAAATGCCAAGATCGCGATCATCGCGCTTCTCGGCGCCACAATGGGCCAGGCGGTCGTCTGGTACGGCGGCCAATTCTATGCGCTGTTCTTCCTGCAGAACGTGCTGAAGGTGGACCTGTTCTCGGCCAATGTCATGGTCGCGATCGCACTTCTCCTCGGCACGCCATTCTTCGTCATCTTCGGCGGCCTCTCCGACAAGATCGGCCGCAAGCCGATCATCATGGCAGGCCTTCTCATCGCGGCGGTGACGTATAATCCGCTGTTCAAGGCGATGACCTGGACGGCCAATCCGGCGCTTGCCGAAGCGCAGGCTTCGATCCGGGCAACGGTCACGGCTGATCCGGCGGATTGCCGGTTCCAGTTCAACCCGACCGGCACGGCGAAGTTCACCAGTTCCTGCGACGTGGCGACGGCATTCCTGACCAGAAATTCGGTGCCTTATGATGTCGTGCCGGGTCCAGCCGGACAGCCGGCAACGGTGAAGGTCGGCAACGCGACGATCCCGAGCTTTGACGTCGTCGCTGCCGGCGACAAGGCCAAGGGCATGACCGCCGCCTTCGAAAAGGGCGTCAACATCGCGCTTCACGATGCCGGCTATCCGCTGAACCGCGGCGCCGCCAAGGTGGCGGATGCCAAGCTCGATGCCTTCATCGCCGCCAATCCGGAACTGTCGCTCAATGCCGATGCCGTGCGCGCCGGTACGAAGGAAACCGTGCCGGCCGCCAAGCTGGTCGAGACCAAGCTGCTGACGGCGGATGAGGCCAATGGCGTCACCGACATGGCGGTCTACAACATCGCCAATGGCGGCACTTTCGCCATGACCGCCGATCCCGCCCGCGTCAACTGGATCGGTACGATCGCCATCCTGTTCATCCTCGTCCTCTATGTGACGATGGTCTACGGGCCGATCGCCGCACTTCTGGTCGAGCTCTTCCCGACCCGCATCCGCTATACCGGCATGTCGCTACCCTATCACATCGGTAACGGCTGGTTCGGCGGCCTGCTGCCGGCGACGGCCTTCGCGATGAGCGCTGCCGCGGGCGATATATACTACGGTCTCTGGTACCCGATCGTCTTTGCGACGATCACGCTGGTGATCGGCCTGATCTTCCTGCCGGAAACGAAGAACAGGGATATCCACGCAATGGATTGAGCGGTTGGCTGAGCCGCGTTCCACTTGAGAAAAGGCCCGGCGCTCACATGGCGCCGGGTTTTTTCGTGTCAGAGAACAGGCACTTGGCGATTGGCCAGCCATCCGGCGCCAGTGTGAAGAGCAGACCACAGCGGGCGAAGACGATCGCCGTCAGCAGCGAGAACCAGGCGCCGAAGGCAAGGCCGGCGATGACATCGCTCGGATAATGGGCGCCGACCATGACACGCGTCATGCCGAGCCAGATGGCGCAGGCGATAAAGGCGACGCGGTAGCGCGGAAACAGCAGCGCGAATGCGGCGAAGAAAGCGCCGACCGTTGTGGAATGGCCGGATGGAAAACTTTCGAAAGCGGCATGGCCTGAAAAAGGCGTGAAGGAAAACATGCCATAATCGTGGAAATGATCGGGACGTGCCCTGCCGATCGCTCGTTTCAGCAGATTGGCGAGAAGCCCGGAGAAGACGACCGTGATGAAGAGATAGGCGCCGATCCAGCTGACATAGAGCGCCTGCGCCTTGGAGCGCGCCGTCTTGACAAGCTTGTAACCCGCCCGCCCCTGAAAGAACAGCAGGATGCTGGTGTAGATCAGCCAGGCGGAATCGCCGAAACCGGTCAGCATCTGGCCGAGTTGCTTCACCGGTGCAGGAACTTCGCTGGCGCCGATCGGCGCATCGAAGAGCAGCATGGAGAGAATGACGGCATTGAGCGTGATGAAGAGGCAGGCCTGCCAGCGCAAAGGCGGCATGCCGGCGCTGCTCCGGCGCCAGCGCCTGTCCAGGGAAGCCCAAAATGCCCGCATGCCGTCGTCCATTCGAATTTTGTCCTGGAGCGCCGCCATATCCTACAGGACGCGCTAAGGACGTTTTATCACTTGAATTGGCGCATAATGCTTGCCGAATATCGCTTCCGATTTCGAGGTCATGCGCTGGTTAAAATCCGGCGCAAAAATACACGAGATTGTGGCCGAGAATAGTCCGGTTGGGATAATTCGACCAAGCCGATGCGGCTCGCGCTCCTGAGAGAAAAAGCCCTCCGCATGCATCATGCGAAGGGCCGGAACTGTTTCACGTGAAATATCAGGCGGAAAACGTCTTGAACTCGGCCAGGATCGCATCGCCCATCTCGACGGTGCCGACCTGCCTTGCGCCATCGGCCATGATGTCACCGGTGCGGATGCCCTTGTCGAGCACGTTGGCGATCGCCTTTTCCAGGTCGTCGGCTTCCTTCACCAGGTTGAAGGAGTAACGCAGGCACATGGCGAAGGAGGCGATCATGGCGATCGGATTGGCGATGCCCTTGCCGGCGATGTCGGGAGCCGAGCCGTGCACCGGCTCGTAGAGCGCCTTGCGCTTGCCGGTCTTGCCGTCAGGCGCGCCAAGCGAGGCCGACGGCAGCATGCCGAGCGAACCGGTCAGCATGGCGGCGACGTCGGAGAGCATGTCGCCAAAGAGGTTGTCGGTGACAATGACGTCGAACTGCTTGGGCTGGCGCACCAGCTGCATGCCGCCGGCATCGGCCAGCATGTGTTCGAGCTGGACGTCGGAATATTTCGCCTTGTGCGTCTCGGTCACCACCTGGTTCCAGAGCACGCCCGACTTCATGACGTTGCGCTTTTCCATGGAGCAGACGCGGTTTTGCCGGGTGCGGGCCATTTCGAAGGCGACGCCGGCGATGCGCTCGATCTCGTAGGTATCGTAGACCTGTGTGTCGATGCCGCGCTTCTGGCCGTTGCCGAGGTCGATGATCTCCTTCGGCTCGCCGAAATAGACGCCACCCGTCAGCTCGCGGATGATCAGAATATCAAGGCCTTCGACCAGTTCCGGCTTCAGCGACGAGGCTGACGCCAGGGCCGGATAGCAGATGGCGGGACGCAGGTTTGCGAAGAGCTGCAGATCCTTGCGCAGGCGCAGCAGGCCGGCTTCCGGACGCACTTCGTAAGGCACGCTATCCCATTTCGGGCCACCGACGGCGCCGAAGAGAACGGCATCGGCGGCAAGTGCCTTCTGCATGTCGGCTTCCGAGATCGCCGCGCCATGCGCATCATAGGCAGAGCCGCCGACAAGGCCCTCGTCGATGACGAAACCGGCGTTCATCGCCTCGTTCATATAGGCGATGATCTTGCGGACCTCACCCATGGCCTCGGGACCGATGCCGTCACCCGGCAGCAGGAAAAGATTGCGCGCTGTCATGAAACCCTCCTGGGAAAAACAAGTTGCGGCTTCTTAGACCCCGGAAATGGGCATTTCAAGCGAGAGAAGAGGTGAATCGGTACGCTTCGCTCTTCGCCGCGATGGTTGCTCCCGTGCCTGCAAACGGATTAGAAACGGCGGGCCTACCCTTTTCTTTCCCTGGATGTTGCCCATGCCTTTCGCACCTCTCCATCTCGACACGCCCTTGGTTCAGACAGCATCCGGTTATAGCGCCAGCGGCAAACGGCTCTGGCTGAAGCTTGATGCGCTGCAGCCTTCCGGCAGCTTCAAGCTGCGCGGCGTCGGCAGGCTTTGCCAGCACGAGGTGGAAAATGGGGCGCGCGAGATCTTCTGTGCTTCCGGCGGCAATGCCGGGATTGCCGCGGCTTATGCCGGCCGGGCGCTCGGCATACCGGTCACGATCGTCGTGCCGGAGACGACGACGGCCGATGTGCGGCAGACGATTACCGCGACGGGCGCCAATGTCCTCGTCCATGGTTCGGTCTTCGACGAAGCCAATGCCCATGCCGTCGAACTCGCCCGGAGCCGTAAGGCGACCTATGTGCACCCCTTCGACCATCCGCTGCTGTGGGATGGCCATGCCACGCTGATCGACGAAGTGGTGGCGAAGGGTGCAAAATTCGATTGCGTCGTCACCAGCGTCGGTGGTGGCGGGCTGCTTGCCGGCATTGTCGCGGGGTTGCAGCGAAACGGGCTATCCGATGTGCCCGTCATCGCCGTCGAAACGGAAGGGGCGGCCTCGCTGAACGCCAGCCTCAAGGCGAATGAGCGTATCACCCTTCCCGCCATTACCTCGATTGCCACTTCGCTCGGGGCGCGGCAGGTGGCGCAGCATGTCTTCGACCTGCCGAAGCAGCATCCGATCGAAAGTATCGTCGTCAGCGACGCCGATGCCGTTGCCGCCTGCCTGAAATTCGCCGATGCGCAGCGCATTCTGGTCGAGCCGGCTTGCGGTGCCGCCCTTGCCGTTGCCGATGTGCATGCCGGGCTGCTTCAGCGCTTCGACAATCCGCTGATCGAAGTCTGCGGCGGCATCGGCGTATCGCTCGAAAAGCTCAGAGCTTGGAAAGAGAAGTTTCTCTGATCTGCGGCAATTCGGTACTGTAAAGAAAAAGCCGGGCGAAAGCCCGGCTTGATCGGCAATTATTGGATTGTGCTCAGGCCGCCCAAGGGTGCGAAGCGGCGTTCTTCTTTTCGAAACTGTCGATCGCCTTGCCCTTTTCGAGCGTCAGGCCGATATCGTCGAGGCCGTTCAGCAGGCAGTGGCGCTTGAACTCGTCGAGATCGAACTTGATCGAACCGCCATCGGGGCCGGTGATCTCGAGGCTCTCGAGGTCGACGGTCAGGATGGCGTTGGAGCCGCGCGAGGCGTCGTCCATCAGCTTGTCGAGATCGTCCTGGCTGACCTTGATCGGCAGGATGCCGTTCTTGAAGCAGTTGTTGTAGAAAATGTCGGCGAAGCTGGTCGAGATCACGCAGCGGATGCCGAAATCGAGAAGCGCCCAGGGCGCGTGCTCGCGCGACGAGCCGCAGCCGAAATTGTCGCCGGCAACGAGGATCTTGGCATCGCGATAGGCCGGCTTGTTGAGCACGAAATCCGGGTTTTCCGAGCCGTCCTCATTGTAGCGGGCTTCGGCGAAGAGGCCGGTGCCGAGGCCGGTGCGCTTGATCGTCTTCAGATAATCCTTCGGAATGATCATGTCGGTGTCGATGTTGACGACCGGCAGCGGCGCTGCAACGCCCGTGAGCTTCACGAATTTATCCATGATCCATGCTCCATTTCAGCAAATCTACTTTCTGAATTTGCATCTAGTCCAGTTTTTCGTCGAAATGAAGGAGAATCTTTCACAGATGGCGGCCACGCGACGTTTCGCGCGGCCTGCCGATTGCGCCGGTCCCCTTATTTGGACGGTGCGTTCAACCCCCAGAGGACGCCGAACGGATCACGAAGCTGGCCGTAGCGGTCGCCCCAGAACATCAGTTCGACCGGCATGACGACTTCGGCGCCGGCCGCAACCGCGCGATCCCACCAGAAATCGATATCGTCGATAACCAGCTGGATGGCGAAGCCTTCGTGGCCTTTGAAGGGATGGCCGTATTCGGGATAGGCATCCGACAGCATGAGGGAGCTGCCGTTGATGTAGAGATGCACATGCATCGTTCTGCCGTTTTCGTCGACCGGCACGCGATAGGCCTCTTCGGCGCCGAAAGCCTTCGTGTAGAATTCCGCAGCTTTCACCGCGCCATTGACCGTCAGATAGGGCAGCAGGCCATTCTTGACCGGCGGCATCTTGGTCGGGTTGCTCTCTGTCGCATCCATGCTTGTCCTCCATTCGTTTTTAGCGCCGGCTGAATGCCTGGCTGCTTCAAGGACGCAGCATGGAAGCGTGATCCGACAGTGTCGGCCGAAATTTTTCAGCGAACGAAATCTTCAGTGAAAAGGTGATCAGAGATCGATGATCGTGCCGCGGCCGTCGTTCCACACCCGCATCTCCGGCTTATTGTTGTTTGCCTTGGCACGGATCGGAGCGGGCTTCATCTTCATCGACAGCGCGCGCCCGACCATGAGTACGGTCAGGATGCCGCCGACAGCAAGCGTCACCGAAAAGGTGAGAAGCAGCATGGCCACGAAAACGGTGGCGCCGGCAAGCATGAGGAAGATGGAGCGAATGTTCTGCATGGTTAGAGACCTTTCTTCGGAAAGGAATGTGGTCCTTCTCTTTCCTCTCTGCAAGGCAAGCATGGCTTTTTGTTGTTCTGCTGGATGTTCTGGGGCAGGTTGCTTGCTTCGGCTGTCAAAGCTTGGCACTAATTCGCCATGAGCCGAAACCCCGTGACCCCTCGCCTGCGCCGTTCGGTGCTGAGCGTGCCTGCCATCAACCCCCGCGCCCTCGAAAAGACCCATGCGGTCGATTGCGATGCAGTGATCTTCGATCTCGAGGATTCGGTGGCGCCGGAAAAGAAGGCGGAAGCGCGGGAAAACCTGAGGCGCTTTTTTTCGGATCGGCCGCTCCAAGGCAAGGAGCGGATCATCCGTATCAACAGCCTGTCGTCCAATTTCGGCCTGGCCGATCTGAAGCTGGTGACGGCGCTTGGTCCCGATGCCGTTCTGCTGCCGAAGGTCGACGAGCCGCAGGATGTCACTGATATCAGCGACCTTCTCTCCGAGGCGGATGCGCCCGAAGATCTGCGCATCTGGGCGATGATCGAGACGCCGCGCGGCATCCTGAATGCGGCTGATATCGCCGAGGCCGGGCGCACGCCGGGCTCGCGGCTCGATTGTCTCGTCGTCGGGCTCAACGACCTGCGCAAGGAAACCGACGTGCTGCCGCAGCCGGGACGGAGCTATCTCGTGCCGTGGCTGATGCAGGTCGTCCTTGCGGTCAGCGCCTACGGGCTCGATGCGATCGACAGCGTCTTCAACGATTTCAGGGACGAGCAGGGTTTCGATGCCGAATGTCAGCAGGGCCGGGCCATGGGCTTTACCGGCAAGATGCTGATCCATCCCGCGCAGATCGAGCCCGCCAATCGCCATTTCGGCCCGGATCCGGCCGCGATTGCGGAAGCGGAGGCGATCATATCAGCCTTTGCCGATCCCGCTTCCGAGGGGCTGAACGTCATCAATGCAGGCGGTCGGATGATCGAGCGGCTGCATCTTGTCCAGGCGGAAAGTCTGGTTCATAAAGCCCGCCTGATCGCAGCCCGCCAGGCTGCAGCACGAAAGACGATGTGATGAAACTCTACCGCTTCCTGACCGGTCCCGACGATGCTTCCTTCTGCCACAAGGTTACCGCCGCCCTCAACAAGGGCTGGTCGCTGGAGGGCTCGCCGACCTATGCCTTCAATGCCGCAACCGGCGCGATGCAGTGCGGCCAGGCCGTCGTCAAACATGTCGAAGGCAAGGATTACGATCCTGAGATGAAGCTCTCCGAGCAGTAGCGCGTTCTGCCAAACGCGCGGTTTAGCGCTCGGCGGCTTCCTCGGCGCTGGCCTCGATCCGCTCCATGTCATCGTCGCTCAGCCCGAAATGATGGCCGATCTCGTGGATCAGGACATGGGTGATGATATCGCCGAGCGTCTCATCGTTCTCAGCCCAGTAATCGAGGATGGGGCGGCGGTAGAGGCGGATGCGGTTCGGCATCTCGCCGGTTTCCACCGTGAAACGTTCGGAAATGCCCCTGCCCTCGAAAAGGCCGAGCAGGTCGAAAGGGGTTTCCAGCGCCATGTCCTCGAAAACGTCGTCATCGGGGAAATCCTCGATCTCGATCGTGAGGTTGGTCGTCAGCTGGCGGAATTCATCCGGCAGATGGCTGTAGGCCTCCATTGCCAGCGACTCGAAGGTGCTGATCGTCGGCGCATGGCGGTCCCGCCAATCATCGCTCTGGTCTCTGCGGGCCATGAATATTCCTTCCTTTGCGGGCCCATATAGAACCTTTATCGCCGATTTTCGAGTGCGGAATCAAAGGCAGGAATAAATTCATAGAGAATGGCCGTTGACTCTTCATTAGCTCTCTGGAATCTATAAGAACATAACAGGAACAAGACGGATTGGAGAACGCCATGGCGCAGCACGCCCTGGCGCGCGAGCGGCTTTTTGCGCTCCGCGAAACCATCGCCAGATTGGAGGGAAAGCCCGCGCCGGCGCTTGCCGCGGCGGAACGGGAAGCCGTGGCGGAAGGACGCAAGGCCCGCCAGGAGCGCACTCTGCCGCCCCTGCCGTTTGGAATAGAGTTCCTCGATGGGGCACTGGAAGGCGGCCTGCCGCTCGATGCGATCACCGAATTCCGCTCGGCTCTGTCTCGCGATGCCGGTGCGGCAAGCGGGCTGGCTATGGCTGTTGCCGCACGGCTGCAGAAACAGGAAGCGGATGCCGGCAGGTTTCTGCCGTTGCTCTGGATCGGCGATGCAATCGGCACGCTGGAGGCCGGCCGTCCCTATGCCCCCGGACTTCGGGATTTCGGACTGAGCCCGGAGCGGTTTCTCCACGCCGCGCCACGCAAGCTGGACGAGGCGCTCTGGCTGGTGGAGGCGGCGGTGGAAAGCGCTGCCTTCTCGGCCGTCATCTTCGAAGTGCGAGGCAATCCCGCCCATTTCGGGCTGACCGAAAGCCGCAGGCTCAGTCTTCGGGCGCGGGCTGCCCGCCATCCACTCTTTCTCGTGCGCCAGGCCGGAGCGGAGGAGGCAAGCAGTGCGGCTTTCCGTCTGCATGTCGAACCGGCCCCGGCCGGTCTACGGCCGTTGCCGGACGGATCGAGGCTTTCCGGCAGCATCGGCAATCCGATTTTCCGTCTCACGCTGGAGAAGAGCCGCAATCCGGCTTCGCTCTCCTTTCTTCTGGAGTGGAATCCCCATGAACGCGAATTTCTCCCTGTCGCCGAACCAAACCTCGTTCGTCCTCCAGGCGAACAGTCAGCGCATTCTGGCGCTCAGCTTCCCGCATCTGCCAACGGACCGCATCGCCCGCAAACGATGGGGGCTCTCCTGGCGTTCGAAAGGGCGTCCTGAGACGCCGCCTATCGTCTGTTCCGGCAAGCTCAACAATGCCATTCGGCTGACGGCACTGGACGAGTTGGCCGAGAGGCTGGGGTTGAGGAAGGATTTGGGCGTTGCCGAAGCGCGCGCCATGTATCCAATGCTCGAGGTCGCGGAAGAGGATCCGGCGGCCGACCGCCGGCTGCTGGAGGCAATTGCCGACTGGTGCGACCGTTATACGCCGCTGGTGGCATTCGACAGCAAGGACGGTCTGTTTCTCGACATTAGCGGCTGCGCCCATCTGTTCGGCGGTGAAAAGGCGCTTCTTCGGGATGTGCTGTCGCGGCTTTTTCATATGGGGTTCGATGCACGGGGCGCGATTTCATCATCGCCCGGCCTTTCCTGGGCGGTGTCCCGCTTCGGGCAGAGTGGCGTGATCGAGGACGAAGAGGCGGAACATGTGCTGGTGTCCTTGCCGGTTACAGCCTTGCGGCTGGAAGGACAAACCGTCGATGCTCTGAAGAAGCTCGGCCTGAAATATATCGGCGATGTCATCGATGCGCCGCGAGCGCCGCTAACCCGCCGGTTCGGGCCGGAACTGCTTCTGCGTCTCGACCAGGCGCTGGGGCATGAAGAAGAGCCGGTCTCTCCCCGGCGTCCTGTCGCCAGCCTCTCGGCCGAAAGCCGGCTGATGGAGCCCATCGGGACGGAAGAGCAGATCCTTGCCGTCACCAGGCAGGTCGCCATGTCGCTGCAGCCGTCGCTGGAGGCGCGGGGGGCTGGCGGGCGGGTGTTCGAACTGGTCCTGTTCCGCGTCGACGGCAGGGTCTTTCGTATCTCCGTCGGCGCTTCGCAGCCGCTGCGCGAACCAAAGCTCATTGCCGGGCTTTTTTCCGAGCGATTGCAGGCGGTCTATGATGATCTCGATGCCGGCTATGGTTTCGAGATCCTGCGGTTGAATGTGTTGCGGCACGATTCCTTCAACGAAGCGCAGGGGGATTTCGAGGGCGATCGTCAGGGAGAGATCTCGCTTTCTGTTTTCGTCGACCGGGTGTCGGCCCGGCTTGGTGCGGATTGCCTGCAAAGCTTCCAGCTTCGCGAGAGTCATGTGCCGGAACGCGCCGTCATCACGGTTCCTGTGATGGAGAGTCTTCCCAGGCGGAAGGTAGCGCGGGACATCCAACTTCCTTTCCGCGAAGAGCGCCCGTTGCGGCTCTTTGCAACGCCGGAGCCGGTCGAGATCATGATGGCCGAAGTGCCCGATGGTCCGCCGCAGATCTTCCGCTGGCGGCGCATGCAGCATCAGGTGGCAAGAAGCGAAGGGCCGGAACGGATTGCCATGGAGTGGTGGATCGATGGGGATGAGGCCGAGGCGCGTGACTATTTCCGCATTGAGGATGAGACCGGGCATCGCTTCTGGATCTATCGTCGTGGTTTTTATGGTCAGGAGCTTGACCCTCGCTGGTTCATGCACGGCGTGTTCGCATGACAACCGCACGGGCATTCTTCGAGGTCGGCACGAGAACGAATTTCTCGTTTCTCGAAGGCGCCTCCGGTCCGGAAGAGATGGTTGTGCAGGCCGCTTATTTGAAGCTCGGCGGTCTCGGGATTGCGGACCGCAATTCGGTTGCCGGCGTTGTGCGAGCGCATGCCCAGGCGGAGCAGCTTGAGGAGAGATACAAGAACAGGGATGAGATTCTGGCTGAGGCGAAGAAGAAGGGAAAAACAGAGGTCATTCTCGATCCTATCCGGGTTCAACCGGGCGCGCGTCTCGTCTTTTCCGACGGAACGCCTGATATCCTTGCCTATCCACAAAACCGGCGAGGCTGGGCAAACCTCTGCCGCCTTCTCAGCGCCGGCAATCTGAAGGAAGAAGCGGTCAAGGGAAGCTGCATCCTGACGGAAGCGGAGCTTGCGGAATGGGGGGACGAGATGATGCTCGCCCTCGTTCCCGACCGCAGTCTTGTCGATCATCAGGCGGGGCAGTCGACGCTGGACGATTATCTGGAGCGGCTTCGCAGGCGATTCCGCAAGGCCTTTTTCATGGCGCTGGCGCCAGCCTATGACGGCCGCGACAGGCAGGTCTTTGCGGTGCTTTCGATGCTGGCTGCCCGAAACCGCGTGCCGCTGATTGCCACCAACCAGCCGATTTACCACCATCCTGAACGCCGGCCGCTTTCGGATGTCGTGATCGCGATCCGGGAGCATGTGCAGATACCACAAGCCGGATTCCTGCTGGCGCCGAATGCCGAACGTTACCTCAAGGATTCACGTGAAATGGCCCGGATCTTCCGGGACTATCCTGATGCGATCGAAAATACGCAGACCTTTTTCGGCAAGCTGAGCTTTTCGCTGAAGGAACTGGAGCACAATTATCCGCCTGAAAACGATCCGGGCGAAACGCCGCAGGAGACCCTGGAAAGACTGACGAGAGCGGGCGCCGCAAGGCGTTATCCCGACGGTATCCCGCCCAAGGTGGCGCAACAGATCGATTATGAACTGAAACTCATTGGGGATAAGCAATATGCCTCCTACTTCCTGACGGTTCACAAGATCATCCAGCACGCCCGCTATGAACTTAAGGTCTTGTGCCAGGGGCGCGGATCGGCGGCAAACTCGGTCATCTGCTATTGTCTTGAGATAACGGAAGTCGATCCGCAGAAGAGCACGCTGCTCTTCGACCGCTTCATTTCGATGGATCGTGACGAACCGCCGGATATCGATGTCGATTTCGAGCATGATCGACGCGAAGAGGTCATCCAGTTCATCTACAAGAGATACGGCATAGAACATGCCGGACTGACGGCGGGGGTGACCACCTATCGGACCCGTTCGGCCGGCCGTGAGGTCGCCAAGGCCTTTGGGCTCTCGGAGGATGTTCAGTCGGCGATCAGCAGCCTCGTCTGGGGCTGGTCGGAGGACAATCTCTCCGAACGGGATGCCAAGGCGGCCGGCCTCGACATCAAGGATCCGGTGACGCAGAACGTGCTGAAATATGCGTCCGAGCTTCTCGGTTTCCCCCGCCACCTCACCCAGCATGTTGGCGGCTTCGTCATCACGCGGGACCGTCTCGACGAGGTGGTGCCGATCATGAAGACGGCGATGCCGGATCGCTACATGATCGAGTGGGACAAGGACGACCTCGACAATGTCAAGATCCTCAAGGTGGATGTGCTGGCGCTTGGCATGCTGACCTGCCTGCGGAAGGCCTTCTCGCTGCTTGAACTGCATTACGACGTGAAGAAGACGCTCGCAGACCTCGGCAACAAGGAGCATGGGGACGAAGGCGAGCCGGTTTACGAGATGATGGGCCGGGCCGATACGCTCGGCGTCTTCCAGATCGAAAGCCGGGCGCAGATGAGCATGCTGCCGCGTCTGAAGCCGAAGCTATTCTACGACCTCGTCATCGAGGTGGCGATCGTGCGGCCAGGACCGATCCAGGGCGATATGGTGCATCCCTATCTGAAGCGCCGGGAGCAGCAGGCCAAGAACATTCCGATCGAATATCCGAGCAAGGAGCTGGAAACGGTTCTGGAAAGAACCCTCGGCGTGCCCTTGTTCCAGGAACAGGCCATGCAGATCGCCATTACCGCCGCAGGCTTCAGACCGGCGGAAGCCGACAAGCTTCGCAGAGCGATGGCGACATTCAAGAGAACCGGGACGATCGGCAATTTCGAAAAGCGGTTCATCGAGGGAATGGTCTCAAAGGGCTATGCCCAGGAATTCGCGCAGCAGTGTTTCAACCAGATCAAAGGCTTCGGCGAATATGGCTTCCCCGAAAGCCACGCCGCCTCCTTCGCGCTGCTCGTCTATGCCTCCTCTTGGCTCAAGGCCTATTATCCCGATGTCTTCTGCGCGGCGATGCTGAACTCCCAGCCGATGGGGTTTTATGCGCCGGCGCAGCTGGTGCGGGATGCACGCGAGCACGGGGTAAGGATCCTGCCGGTCGATATCAATGAATCGGACTGGGATTGCGGACTGGAAGAAGCTGTCTTCGATCGGAATGCCGTCGATTTCCGGCATGAAAAGATGCGCACGATCATCAAGACCCGGCATGCGGTGCGACTGGGGTTTCGCCAGATCAAGGGCCTCTCGATAGACGATATGGAACGACTGGTCGGCAATCGAGGCGAAGGTTACAGTTCGGTGCGCGATCTCTGGCTGCGGTCCGGTCTGCAAAAATCCGTCATCGAACGGCTGGCGGATGCCGATGCGTTCCGGTCGATCGATCTGTCGCGGCGCGAAGCGCTCTGGGCGGTGCGGGCGCTGGATGTGAAGAGCGCAGCCGAGGAACTGCCGCTTTTCGAGCAGACCCGTCATATCGACCTCCAGATCGAACCTATGGCGAAGCTGCCGGACATGCTGCCGGGAGAACAGGTCATCGAGGACTATCGTTATCTCTCGTTGTCGCTGAAGGCGCATCCGGTCTCTTTCCTGCGGGAGGAGTTTCAAAGGACGGGCATCACGCGCAATGTCGATCTGTTGAAGATCGCCAGCGGAAAGCGGGTGACGATCGCCGGCCTCGTGCTGGTGCGCCAGCGACCGGGTTCGGCCAAAGGTGTGATCTTCATGACGCTGGAAGACGAAACCGGTGTGGCCAATGCGATCGTCTGGCCGAAAATGTTCGATAAATACCGATCGGTCGTGATGGGTGCTCGGCTGGTGAAAATCCGCGGCAGGCTGCAAAGCCAGAGCGGGGTGATCCATACCGTTGTCGAGCATATCGAGGATATGACGCCGGCGCTCGGGGTCCTGCAACGCGAGGCCCGGCGTTTCGGCGCCTGCGAACGGGCAGACGAAGTGCTGAGACCGGGGGGCGATCCGCGGCAGAAAAAGCTTGCGCATGCGCAGGAGAGGGTGGAGCTGGAAAAACGCATGGTTGCAACAGACCGCCATGCGGGCGCGGCGGCAACGGCTGAAGTGATGCCGCGCGGACGCAACTTCCATTAAAATAGCGTCACCCGATCAGGGCATGCGGCGCGTCTTCATCGGCCTTGTGGCGTCATCATCCTGAAACCTCTGCATAATTTTAGACGATATGCATGGGGTCTCATCCGGACGCTGTTATTCAATGATGCGGGGCTCGAATTTTTTCTTGACAGCCACCATCTTCTTTAGCAGAAAACACGATAGTCAGTGTCATGTTTGGAATGAAGACGTGCTCGTCTGCAGCTGCAATTATATAACCGATAAGGAAATCCGGGAGGTTATCACCAACCTTCTCGATGAAGACTGTTGGCAGCTTATCGTGCCTGCGAAGGTCTACCACGCCATGGAAAAACGCGGCCGCTGCTGCGGCTGTTTTCCCAACGTCGTCGACATCATTATCCAGACGACCGAGGAATATCACGCCCGTCGCCACTCGACGGAGACCGAAATATTTGATTTCATGTCCCGCTTGAAACAATTCCATGAGGAAAACAGGAGAGCGGACATTGAAAGGCGACAAAAAGGTCATCGAGCGGCTTAACGAGGCGTTGTTCCTCGAACTCGGTGCGGTCAACCAATATTGGGTTCACTATCGTCTTCTTGAGGACTGGGGCTACACCAAGCTCGCCAAGAAGGAGCGCGCCGAATCCATCGAAGAGATGCATCATGCCGACCGGCTTGTTGCGCGCATCATCTTCCTCGAAGGCCATCCCAACCTGCAGACCCTTGCACCTCTGCGCATCGGCCAGAACGTCAAGGAAGTGCTGGAAGCCGATCTTGCCGGCGAATATGACGCCCGCACGGCTTACAAGAAGTCGCGCGATATCTGTCATGAGGCCGGCGACTACGTCTCCATGAAGCTTTTCGAAGAGCTGCTGGCGGACGAGGAAGGTCATATCGACTTCCTCGAAACACAGATCGATCTGCTCGAGAAAATCGGCGAGAGCAAATACGGCCAGCTCAACGCCGACTCCGCCGACGAGGCTGAATAAGGCCCCTGCCGATATCGGCCGCCCCATCGGCGGCCGATATTCTTCACCTGGCCCGATATTCTTCATCTGGCATTGTCGTGGACCTTGCTCCCGTTTGCCGAGCGCAAACCGAAGCGGTCTTCCTGCTCAATCAATCTTCCGATTGCAGCGTCATCAGATGCTGGAATTCGGCCACGACCTGGTCGTAGACGGCGCGCTTGAAGGGGACGATCAACCCCGGCAGCTGCTGCATCGGCTTCCACTCCCAGGCATCGAATTCCGGCTCGTGGCCGCCCGGCGGCGGGTTGATGGCGATCTCGCTGTCGTCGCCGTCGAAGCGGAAGGCGAACCAGCGCTGCGTCTGACCGCGGAATTTTCCTTTCAGCCCGATGCCGATCAGTGCCGGCGGCAGATCGTAGTTGATCCAGTCTCGCGCTTCGGCGAGCAGGGTCACCGTCTTCATGCCGGTCTCCTCGTAGAGCTCGCGGTAGGCGGCGTCCAATGGATCCTCGCCCTTGTCGATGCCGCCCTGAGGCATCTGCCAGAGCTGCGGCGAGCCGTCATATTCGGAATTGCCGTCGGGGATGCGCCGCCCGGCCCAGACGAGACCCTGGCGGTTCAAGATCATCACGCCGACGCAGGGGCGGTAGGGCAGATCCTCGGCTTTCACAGTCGCCTGGCTCATCTTTTTCTCCGTTAGGGGATTCTTCTCAGGGATCCTTATCAAGGATTCTTATCAAGGATTCCGGGGGTCGTTGGAAAGGGCGGCGACGCCGACGATCTCGATGCCGCGCATCGCGGCCTCCTCGCTCCATTTGGCGATGGCGTCAACGCTCTCATCGAAAGCCGATGCGACGCCGATCGCCTGACCGTTCTTGCGGGCGATGCGCTCGAGCTCGTCGAGCTTCTTCAGGATGGCGTTGATATCGAGCTGGCCGTCGAGCTGCAGATCGGCAAAAGCATAAGGCAGTTCGGTTCCCTTGGCCACCGTCGCCGTCTTTGATTGTGCCGAAGTGCCGTCGTCGAGGAACAGCAGGCCGCGTTTGCCGATATCGCGCATCACGGGTTCCATGGCGGCGGGATCCGACAAGAAACGGCCGCCGAGATAATTCATGACGCCGGTATAATTGGTGATCTCGCCCATCGCCTTGTGCAGGTTCTCGATGTTGCGGGCGGCCGGCTTCGTGGTCAGCAGGGTTTCAGGACCCGGATCATTCGCCGGATAATCAAATGGTTCGAGCGGTACCTGCAACAGGATCTCGTGGCCGCCGCGGCGGGCTTCCTGCATCCAGCGCTGCAGGCTGTTGCCGCTCGCGGCGAAAGCGAAGGTGATCTCTTCCGGCAGGTCCGCTATGGCGCGCTGCGTTCCGGTCTGGCTGAGCCCGAGACCGCTGACGACGATGGCGATGCGGACGCCGCGCGCGCCGGACGAAGGACGGGCATATTGATCCATCGGCCGCCGGCCATCCGGACCGACGATCGGAAGCCTGCCCAAGGGGGTTTCTTCGAGCAATGCTTCATTCGGCTGAGCTGCCATGCGCGGATCCTGGCCGATCTGCATGGCATCGACCAGCACCGGCCCGCTGCCGTCACGCGGGCGCGGGCTGTATTTGGTGACGACGGAGCCGTCACCGGTGACCATCTGCTCGACATTGGCGCCCGAGCGCGGCTCGGCGCGCGGCATGCCGTCAGGCGCCTGGTTGGCGGCTGACGTTGGTGGCCGAGGCTGGGAAGGCGGCGTTGCTGGCTGCTCGGCCGCAGGCGGTTTGCTGCGTTCGAGCCCATCGCCGCGAAATGCCGTATAGAGCGAAAAGCCGCCTATCGCGAAAAGGCAGAGACTGGCGGCGATGCGGCCCAGGCGCAGAACACCCGGGCGCCGGCTGCCGGTTTTGCGGTTGCGGCCCAAAGGCGCATGCAGGTCCGTTCCCAATTTTTCGCCCGCTCCAAAACCGGGAAACAGCAGAAAGGGAAGGCCGGGCGAGGTGCCCGGCCTTGAGATGATCGATTACTTGGCGACGACGGCCTTGTCCGGGTTCGGCGGGAAGGCCGGATCGGTCTTCTTGCCGCGCAGGAGGTCGAGCGCGTAGTTCAGCTGAACGTCGTCCTTCGGGTCCGGCGGGACGTAAGCAACGGAGCCCGAACCTTCGTCCGTCTCGCTCTGGCCCTTGATGTGGCCGCGCAGGCTGGATTCGCCTTCGGTCACCATCTTGCCCTGCAGTTCCTCCGGCAGCGGCTCCTCGACCTTGATGTCGGGCGTGATGCCGGTACCCTGGATCGAGCGGCCCGACGGCGTGTAATAGAGCGCCGTGGTCAGGCGCAGCGCGCCGTTTTCGCCGAGCGGGATGATCGTCTGGACGGAGCCCTTGCCGAAAGAGCGCGTGCCGAGAATGGTGGCACGGCGCAGATCCTGAAGAGCGCCGGCGACGATTTCCGATGCGGAAGCCGAACCGCCATTGATCAGCACGATCACCGGCTTGCCATCCGTCAGGTCGCCCGGGCCGGCATTGAAGCGGCGGGTTTCATCCGGATTGCGGCCGCGGGTCGAAACGACCTCGCCGCGCTGCAGCAGGGCATCGGAGACGTTGATCGCCTGGTCGAGCAGGCCGCCCGGATTGAGGCGCAGGTCGAGGACATAACCCTTCAGCTTGTCAGCCGGAACGGTGTCCTTGATCTTCTTGATCGCCTTTTCCATGTCGGGATAGGTCTTCTCGGTGAAGGAGATGATGCGGAGATAACCGACATCGTCCTCGACACGCGACTTGACTGCCTGGACGGCGACAACGTCACGGACGATCGTCAGTTCGATCGGCTTATCGGCGCCCTTGCGGATCAGCGTCAGCTTGATCGGCGTGTTGACGGCGCCGCGCATCTTCTCGACGGCGTCCTCCAGCTTCAGGCCGCGCACGGACTGGCCGTCGATCTCGGAGATATAGTCACCGGCGAGAACACCGGCCTTGGCGGCGGGCGTATCATCGATGGGGGTGATGACCTTGACGAGTTCGTCTTCCATCGTGACTTCGATGCCGAGACCGCCGAACTCACCCTTGGTCTGGGTGCGCATGTCCTCGGCGTCCTTCGCATTCATGTAGCTCGAATGCGGATCGAGAGAGGAGAGCATGCCGTTGATGGCGTTCTCGATCAGCTTGTCTTCGGCCGGCGGCGTCACGTATTGCGCACGCACGCGCTCGAAGACATCGCCGAAAACCGAAAGTTCCTTGTATGTAGAGGATCCGGCCGCTTCTGCCGGCACACCCGCCGAGTAAATGACGCTCATTGCGGTCGCACCCATCAATGCGCCGACCAGAACAAGAGAAGCCCTACGAATCATTGCGTGCCTTTCCAGTGTCTTTGGAGGTCCACCACGGCCGGGAATCGACCGGTTTACCGTCCTTTCGAAATTCAATGTAAAGCGCTGGCCGGTCCGTTTCCAGCGCCAATGCAGTTGCGCTTGCCACTCTTTTTGCGCCCATCACGGCAAGCGGCTCGCCGGAGAAAACGAACTTTCCCTGACGGGTATTGATCGTATCCATTCCCGATAGAACCAGGTGGTATCCATCGCCCACGTCGAGGATGATCATCTGGCCGTAACTGCGGAAAGCGCCGGCGAAAACCACCAGGCCATCCGCAGGCGCCGTCACCACCGTCTCCGGATTGGTGGCGACCGTCATTCCCATGGCCTCGTGTCCGGTGCCGTCGGCATCGCCGAACTGGCGCAGGATATCGCCCGCAACGGGCACCTCCAATTTCGCCTTCAATTCTCCGAAGGGATATGCGGGCGCAATACGGTTTTTATCGGGCACGCCGCTGTCGGCGAGCGCCTTGGCCTGAGCGCGCTGCTCGTCCGTCATAAGCCTGCGGTTCTCCTCCGCCTGGCGGGCGGCGGCGGCAGCATCCCGCACCGAAGCGATCTCCGATTCCATCGAGGCGACAAGGCCTTCAAGGCTCGTCGCCTTGCCCGCCAGCTCTTCGGAGCGTCTTCTCTCGGCTGCGAGTTCGGCGGCATTGCTGCGGCTGAGCTTGTCGTTTTCGGCAAGCAGCAGGTCCATGCGCCGCTCTTCCTCGATGCCATCCGTCATCGTCGCGGTCAGCGAGGCTTTTTCGGCGGCGCTTGCGGTTTGCAATGCGGCGAGGTTTGCGAGGTCTGCTGCAAGTTTGTCGGTCTCCTTGCGGATGCCGGGCACGACCGCGCCGAGCAGAATGGCGCTGCGCACCGATGCGAGCGCGTCATCGGGGGTGACGAGCAAAGCGGGCGGCGGGTTGCGGCCCATGCGCTGGAGTGCTGCCAGCACCTCGGCCAGAAGGCCGCGGCGCTCATGTAGGGAACGGCGGATGCCATCCTCCTTGACGCCGAGATCGGCAAGCTTCTTCTCGCTTTCGAGGATCTGCTTTTCAAGCGCCTTGCGGCGGGCGGCGGAATCGATCAGCGCCTGGCGGATGCTCTCCGTGCTCTTTTCCAGATCGGCGATGCTCTGGCGAAGCGCGCTCACCTTGTCGGTGGAGAGACTGATGGTCTTCGACAGGGTTTCGAGTTCGGCTCGGGTCTGATCACGCTTGGCGGCAAGTTCGGCGGCGGGATCGGGCGGTGGCGGCTCGGCTGCCGGCTGCGGTGCGGATTGTGCCGCTTCGGGGGCGGCTTCCTGCGCCCGGACGATGAACGGATTTGCCGACACGACAATCACCGCCACACCGACACCGGCCGCGATAGCCGGCAGGATCATGCGGTGTCGCCTGGTGGATGCTCTCGTCATGCGTGTTGGGGCACTTTCTCAAATCGCGCGAAGACTAAGCTGATTTGGCGCGCTTTGCCAGAACGTTCGACGGACAGCGGGTGGCCAAGCAAACACGGCTGCGTGACATTACGACGCGCTGGGCGACGCATTGGGCCGCCGCGGCATCAGACGCGGTGATAGGGGTGGCCGGACAGGATGGTAACGGCGCGGTAGAGCTGTTCGGCGATCAGCGTGCGCACCAGCTGGTGCGGCCAGGTCATCTTGCCAAGACACAGCGTGGCGTCGGCACGATCGTACAGGGAGGGATCGAGGCCGTCGGCGCCGCCGATCGCAATGGTCAGTTCGCGTTTGCCCTGATCGCGATAGGAGCCGAGCAGATTTGCGAAGGCTTCACTGTCGAGCGCCTTGCCGCGTTCATCGAGAAGAATGAGAATGCTGCCATCGGCAAGCGATTTCAAAAGCATCGCCGCCTCTTCACGCTTGCGGGTTTCCGCATTGGAGGCACGGCTTTCGGCCACTTCGGCAACACGGGTAAATTCGAGGCCGACGGCAGGGCCGGCCTTGGCAAAACGGTCGAGATAGCGGGCCACAAGATCCTTTTCGGGGCCGGACTTCAGCCGTCCCACCGCAAAAAGACCTATTCGCATTCATCCGCTCCCGCTCATGCGGCACATCGGGCGCACACTGCGCCACCGGCCGGCTTGTGATATTTTCCGGCCAGCCAATGCCACGTCTCAGGCGCCGGACAGAATGCCGGCCTGCCTGTCAGTGCCGTGTTTCTTCATCCATATCCGGAGCCGCCCACATCTTTTCGATGTTGTAGAACTCGCGGATTTCGGGACGGAACACATGCACGATAATGTCACCGGTGTCGATCAGGACCCAATCCCCGCCTTCCTGACCTTCGACGCGGGCCGTACCGAGGCCGTCGTCCTTAAGGTCGGTCAGCAGATGATCCGAGATCGCCATGACATGCCTGTTCGAGCGGCCGGAGACGACGATCATGTAGTCTCCCAGCGCCGATTTTCCGGCAATGTCGATGGTGACGATATCTTCAGCTTTGGAGTCCTCAAGGCTGGCGAGGACGGTTTCTAGGGCACGGGCGGCGGCATCGGCGCCACGTTCCGCACTCTTCGGGATAACGGCGAGCGTTTTTCCCTTGGCGTGTACTGTTGTCAGTGCTTTCCCTTTCCTGGAATGACAAACTATGCACAACACAGATCCGATCGAGACCGGATCATGGTTAAGATAGGCATCAAACCATTAATGTTTCAAGACATGCTAAGGTACGGAACGGCCGAAAATCCGATCTAACGTCCGAATTGAAGAATATTGCCACGCGGGCTGCTTCCGGCGGGCGGTGTACAGTTTCCATACCGCAGCGTAAAGTGCCGAAAATTCCGCGATCTCTGGATTCAATGACCGACTCAGCCGCAAAAACACTCGTTCCCGTCCTGCGAATCAGCTTCCCGGACCAGGATCGCCTCGGTCGCGGAAAGATGGAGCTCCTGGAGCACATCCGCTCGACCGGTTCGATCTCGGCGGCGGGGCGGGCGATGGACATGTCCTATCGCCGGGCATGGCTGCTCGTCAGCGAGATGAACCGGATGTTCTCTGAACAGGTGGTGGAATCGCAGCGCGGCGGGCAGAGGGGCGGCGGCGCGGTGCTGACGCCGTTCGGCGAGGAACTGCTCGAGCGTTTCCGCCGGATGGAAAAGACGGTGCGCACCAGCCTTGCCGACGATCTCGCCTGGCTCGAAGGCAAGCGCAATCTGCAACAGGGCAAGCGCGGCTGATCAGGCCTCCAGCGCAACCGTCTTGATGACGGCGAAGACCGCCCTTCCCGGCCGAAGATCGAGGCGCTCGCAGGAGAGCGTCGTGATCCGGGAAAGAATGATATCGCCGCCGCAATCGAGCCGGATTTCCACCGTTCCGTCCTCGGCCGCCGATATCTGCTCTATCCTTGCTTCCAGGATATTCAGCGCGCTGAGCCCCTCCGGCTTTGCGGTCGCCAACATGACATCGCGGGAGGGAATGCGGATGCGGGCCGATTTGCCGGGCGCAAGGGCCGCACCCGGAATATGGAGCCGGCAGGATTTCAGCGCGACGGTCGACAGGCGGTGAAGCGGATCGAAGCTTTCCACGGTGCCTTCGAGTAGCGCGCCCGCCTCGCGCCGATCGGCGGAGGTTGACGGACGGCTCAATATGTCGATGGCGGAACCGGTCGCTTCCACCTTGCCGTCGCGCATGACGACGACCTGGTTTGCCAGCCGCGCCACCTCTGCGATCGAATGGCTGACATAGACAATCGGGATGTCGGTCTCGTCGCGCAATCGTTCCAGATAAGGCAGAATCTCAGCCTTGCGCGCCTCGTCGAGGGCGGCGAGCGGCTCGTCCATCAGCAGCAGGCGGGGCGAGGAGAGAAGCGCGCGGCCGATGGCGACGCGTTGCTTTTCGCCGCCGGAGAGTTTCGCGGGGCTGCGCGCCAGCAGCGTCTCGATACCGAGCAGGTCGACGATGCGATCGAAGCTCTCACTGCCTGCCGTTCTCGCCGCGAACCAGCGGCCGTAGGAGAGATTGGCGCGAACGCTGAGATGCGGGAAAAGCCGCGCCTCCTGGAAGACATAACCGAAACGGCGGCGATGTTTCGGGACGAAGATGCCGGTTGCGGTGTCGGTCAGGGCCTCGCCGTCAAGGGCGACGCGGCCTGCGTCCGGGCGCGCGAGGCCGGCGATGATGCGGATCATCGCGGTCTTGCCGGAACCGGAACGGCCGAACAGCGCGGTGACGCCACGCTCGGAGGTGAAGGCGGCATCGAGCGAAAAGGCGCCAAGCTTCTGTTTTGCCTCGACGATCAGCGTCATTCCGGATCGATCCTCCGGCCGGCGAGACGGGCGAGGAATTCGGAGGCGAGCAAAGCGGCCATGGAAATGACGACGGCAACGAGCGTCAGGCGGAGTGCGCCGGCATCGCCGCCCGGAACCTGGGTAAAAGTGTAGATCGCCGCCGACAGCGTCTGGGTTTCGCCGGGAATGTTGGAGACGAAGGTGATCGTCGCGCCGAATTCGCCCATTGCCTTGGCAAAAGACAGGATCATGCCGGCGATGATGCCGGGCAGGGTCAGCGGCAGGGTGATCGTCAAGAAGACCCAGACAGGTCCGGCGCCGAGCGTTCCTGCCGCCTCCTCCAGCTTGCGGTCGACCGCCTCGATCGACAGGCGGATGCTGCGCACCATCAGCGGAAAGGCCATGATGGCGCAGGCCAAGGCCGCACCCGTCCAGCGGAAGGAGAGAACGATGCCGAAATACTCGTCGAGCAGGCTGCCGACCGGACCGCGGCGGCCGAACAGAATGAGCAGAAGGAATCCGGTGACGACCGGGGGCAGGACCAGCGGCAGGTGAACGACGCCATTCAGCACCGACTTGCCCCAGAAGCGGCCGCGGGCAAGCAGCAGGGCGACGAGGATGCCGAAGGGCAGGCTTGCCAGCATGGCGACGATCGAGACGCGCAGGCTGAGCAGGATCGCCGTCCATTCCTCATTGCTCAACCCCAACATGTCCAAATGCAGCTGTCTCCCTGGAAGTCTGGGGGCACGCCGGGGCGAGCCTCAGTTTGTTGACAATGCTCGTTCTTTACATGGCGTCATCCGACGCCTGCCCCTCATCCGCCTGCCGGCACCGACCGGGGTCAAGCCACGGGTCTCGACCCGTCCTTCAGACCCCCCGCTCGCGGGGCGAAGGGACCCTGTCGCACCGTCCTCCTCAACCTCAACGCGGCGTTTGCCACGTCCCTCGCCCGCGAGCGGGTTTGGGTGAGGGGCAATCCCACGGCACGAACAAGACAGCCTCTGCCACTTATCGATCGATGCAAATGCTTGGGGTACAAGACAAGCATCACGAAACACTAATTGGTCGACTATTTCAGAATCGTGAAACCCTGCGCCGTGAAGAAGGCAGCAGCCCTGTCGGATTTCAGGAAGTCGAGATAGGCTGCTGCATCCGGGTTCTTGCTCTCGTTAAGGATTGCGATCGGATACATGATCGGCGGGTGGGAATCGGCCGGGAAGGTGCCGACGACGGCGACACCCTTATCGGCTGCGGCATCCGTCTGGTAGACGATGCCATAAGGCGCTTCGCCGCGGGAGACGAGGGCAAGGGCGGCGCGCACGCTTTCGGCGCCGGCGACCTTGCTTTCGACCGATTTCCAGACGCCGAGCTTTTCGAGCGCGGCCATGCCATATTTGCCGGCCGGAACCGATTTCGGCTCACCCATGGCCAGCTTGCCGTCACCCAGCAGTCCTGCAAGATCGAAGCCCTGCTTGATCTCGACCGGTTTTGCCTTGGCCTTTTCGGCAACGAGCACGATGCGGTTGCCGAGCAGATTGGACCGGGTATCGGCCTTGATCAGGTTTTTCTTGGCGACGTAATCCATCCAGTCGAGATCGGCCGAGATGAAGACATCGGCAGGAGCCGCGTTTTCGATCTGCTTGGCCAGGGCTCCGCTCGCCGCATAGGAGGCGACGGTTTCCTTGCCGCTTTCCTTGGCCCAGGCGGCGTTGGCGGCGTCGAGCGCATCCTTGAGGCTGGCGGCCGCAAAGACGGTGAGCTTTTCGGCTGCGGCAGCAGGCGCCGGAAGCGCTGCCGCGCCAAGCCAGAGGGCTGCGATCGCGGCGGTTGCCTGTTTCATCCATCGGCGGCGGTTCTGCATGATGTCTCCCCAGGTTTCGAAATATTGCGACGAATATAACGGGTGGGGTGCTTTGGCTAGGGATATATCCAGAAAAATATAACCATATCGGGCCTGCGTGTTCGCAACGCCCAATGGTTTTGGCATTGTTGAAGTGCATGGCTCGAACCGCAGCATGAGATCCAAAGGGGCGGAAATATCCAAACGACAGTTGGCAGACCGCAACGATTCCCGGCGGTAGAGTATGCTCCGTCGATTTCTGCCAAGAAAAACGGCAATGCCAAAGCCATAAGGCTGCACAGGATTGCAAGTGACGCATTGCTGCAATGCAACAATCGATATTCATCTTCCTGCGAAATATGGTACAACACACTCAT
Source organism: Rhizobium sp. BK008 (assembly GCF_014197345.1). Classification (NCBI taxonomy): domain Bacteria; kingdom Pseudomonadati; phylum Pseudomonadota; class Alphaproteobacteria; order Hyphomicrobiales; family Rhizobiaceae; genus Rhizobium; species Rhizobium sp. BK008. Next base: position 131,653 of record NZ_JACIFK010000005.1, read on the forward strand.
CGAAACGGCTTCTCCTCCTCCCATAGCCGTTCGGTAGGATCGACAACACTCCTCCTCCCAGTTGTCGATCGAGTTTATAAGCCCGACGGATCTCCTCCCCCGTCGGGCTTTCTCGTTTTCGGGACATCCTTGGAAATCAAACTAAAGCGCGTCGCCGGGCGACGAGCCGTTGCGGATTGCCGTCGAGCTCAGGCCGGAGCGCGGCCCGTGGATGAAGGTCCAGGCCGGCGCACGCTTCTTCCAGAGAACACGGGCATCATCCTCGTCGACCCGGGCGAAATCGAAGGTCCTGGCCATTTTCGAGGAGAGGAAGGAGAGCGTCGCACCTGGCCGGTCGATCACCGCGATCGGGAAGGTGCGGGCAATCTCCTGCCATTTCTGCCATTTGTGAAAGGTCTGCAGGCTGTCGGCGCCCATGATCCAGATGAAATGCACATGCGGATTGCGGGCCTTGACGCGGGCAAGCGTGTTGGCAGTGTAGCTGACGCCGAGCGTCTGTTCGAAGGCCGTCACCTTGACGCGGGGGTCGGCGGCGACACGCTCGCTTTCGGCAATACGCTCGGCAAGCGGGGCGAGCTGGTTGCGGCTCTTCAGCGGATTGCCCGGGGTGACCATCCACCAGAGCTGGTCGAGGCCAAGCCGCTTGAGGGCGATCTCGGCGACCAGCGCGTGGCCCTGATGCGGCGGATTGAACGAACCGCCAAACAGACCGACGACCATGCCGCGCTCGCTGTGCGGCATGCGGAGATAGTGCCGGTCCACATTCTCAATCGTCACGTCTGGCTCGGTCGTCACCTCAGGGCCGCGTCTGTCCGGCACCATGCACCCGATATTTGAACGAGGTGAGCTGTTCGACGCCGACAGGACCGCGGGCATGCATCTTGCCGGTGGCAATGCCGATTTCCGCACCCATGCCGAACTCGCCGCCATCGGCAAATTGCGTCGAGGCATTGTGTAGCAGGATTGCTGAATCGACTTCGGTGAAGAAACGCGCGACGACGTCAGGGTCCTCGGCGATGACGGCCTCGGTATGGTTCGAGGAATAGGTCTGGATATGGGCGATGGCGCCCGATATGCCGTCGACGACGGCAACCGAAATGATCGCGTCGAGATATTCGGTCGACCAATCCTCCTCGGTCGCGGGCTTCATGCCGGGTGCGACCTTCAGCACCGTTGCCGAAGCGCGGATCTCGCAGCCGGCCTGCGCGAGAACCTCGAGCAGCGGCGTCAGATGCGTGCCGATCGCGGCGCCATCGACGAGCAGGGTTTCGGCCGCGCCGCAGATACCGGTGCGGCGCATCTTGGCGTTGACGACGATCTTCTTCGCCATTTCGATATCGGCCGAGGCATCGACATAGATATGGCAAAGGCCTTCGAGATGGGCAAAAACCGGCACGCGGGCCTCGTTCTGCACGCGGGCGACCAAGCTCTTGCCGCCGCGCGGCACGATGACGTCGATCGCACCCTCCAGGCCGCGCAGCATGGCGCCGACGGCGGCGCGGTCGGTGACCGGAACGAGCTGGATAGCATGCTCTGGAAGTCCTGCCGCCTTCAGGCCTTCAACCAGGCAGACATGGATAGCCTGCGATGAGCGGCGCGAATCCGAGCCGCAACGCAGGATGACGGCATTGCCCGCCTTGAGGCAGAGGGCGCCGGCGTCCGCCGTGACGTTCGGCCGGCTTTCGAAGATGACGCCGATGACGCCGAGCGGCGTGCGGACGCGCTCGATCTTCAACCCGTTCGGCCGGTCCCAGGCGGCGATGACTTCGCCGACCGGATCGGCAAGCGCGGCAATGGCGCGGATGCCCTCGGCCATTTCGGCCACACGCTTGTCGTTCAGCGTCAGCCGGTCGACGAAGGAGGCAAGCATTTCGGTGCCTTCGATATCCTTCAGGTCCTTGGCGTTCTCGGCAAGAATATGCGCCTTGTTCGCCAGGATCGCATCGGCCATGGCGTTCAGCGCCCTGTTCTTCACCTCGGTGGACGCAAAGCTCAGCGGTAGTGCGGCAGCCCTCGCCTTGCGGCCGATGTCGTTCATCAGCACGTCAATGTCAGGGCCTGGCGCCACGGTATCAAGCATAGCTCGCGTCCTTCTTCTGCCTTTCCGATTTCGAACCGATCTGGGCGGTCATGACCATGTCGTCGCGATGGACCATGGCGGCGCGCCCGGCATAACCGAGGATGGCGGCGATTTCCGCCGATTTGCGGCCGGCGATCCGGCGGGCGTCGTCGGCATCGTAGCTGACAAGACCGCGGCCGATCTCGCGGCCCGCCGGGCCGATGATCGCCACCGTATCACCGCGGCTGAAGAGGCCGGAAACGCTGCGCACGCCGGCCGGAAGCAAGCTCTTGCCGGCCCCGAGTGCAACGACGGCGCCGTCATCGACATGCAGTTCGCCGGCCGGCTGCAACTGCCCGGCAATCCAGGTCTTGCGGGCGGTGACAGGCGTGCCAGACGGCGCGAACCAGGAGGAACGCGCGCCGTTTTCGATTGCCGACAGCGGGCTGTCGGTCTTGCCCGACGCGATGATCATGGCGCAGCCCGATGTGGTGGCAATCTTGCCGGCATCGATCTTGGTGCGCATGCCGCCACGCGAAAGCTCGGAGGCCGCACCCCCGGCCATTGCCTCGATCTCCGGCGTGATCGCGGCAATCGTCTCCAGGAACGTTGCGTTCGGATCGAGATGCGGCGGCGCGGTATAGAGGCCGTCGATATCGGAGAGAAGAATGAGCAGGTCGGCGCCGGTCATGGTCGCGACGCGGGCGGCGAGGCGGTCGTTGTCGCCGTAGCGGATTTCGCTGGTGGCAACGGTATCGTTCTCGTTGATGATCGGCACGGCGCCGATTTTCAAAAGCTGATTGATGGTGGCGCGGGCATTGAGGTAGCGGCGGCGTTCCTCGGTATCTCCAAGCGTCAGCAGGATCTGGCCGGCGACGATCTCGTCGCGCGACAGGCTTTCCGACCAGGCACGCGCCAGCGCGATCTGGCCAACGGCGGCGGCCGCCTGGCTTTCTTCCAGCTTCAGCGCGCCCGAGGGCAGGTCGAGTACCGAGCGGCCGAGCGCGATCGCGCCCGAGGAGACGACGAGCACATCGATGCCCTTGGATTTCAGGCCGGCGATATCGGCGCACATGGCGTCGAGCCAGGCCTTCTTCAGCCCGGCCTTGCGATCGACCAGCAGCGCAGATCCGATCTTGATGACGATGCGGCGGTAGCGGCCGAGCGGCTTACGGCTGGTCATCGGCCTCGTCCTCGCCCTGAACCTCGCCCTTGTCCTCATCGGAGACGACCATGTCGCGATGGCGCAGCTTCGGCACCTTGGCCGGCTTCTCCTCGGTATTGGCCTCGACGATGATGTCGCGCAGGGCGCGCAGGACCTCGGTCATGCCCTTGCCGGTGACGGCCGAAATCTGGAAGGGCGTCTTGCCGCAGGCCTTGGCCAATTCCTTGGTCTTCTTCTTCAATTCGGCATCGTCGAGCAGGTCGATCTGCGACAGCGCCACGATCTCAGCCTTATCCGTCAGCTCGTTTCCATAGGCTTCGAGCTCGTGCTTGACCGTCTTGTATGCCTTGCCGACCTTTTCCTCCTGGGCGGAGACGAGGTGGAGCAGCACGCGGGTGCGCTCGACATGGCCGAGGAAACGGTCGCCGATGCCGACACCTTCATGGGCGCCTTCGATCAGGCCTGGAATGTCGGCGAGGATGAATTCCCGCTCGTCGATGGTGGCAACACCGAGGTTGGGATGCAGTGTGGTGAAGGGGTAGTTGGCGATCTTCGGACGGGCGCGGGTGACGGCAGCCAGGAACGTCGACTTGCCGGCATTGGGCAGGCCGACGAGGCCGGCATCGGCAATCAGCTTCAGCCGCAGCCAGAGGGTCTTTTCCTCGCCGGGCAGGCCGGGATTGGCCCAATCCGGCGCCTGATTGGTCGAGGTCTTAAAATGGGCGTTGCCGAAGCCGCCATTGCCGCCATGGGCGAGGCAGAAACGCTGGCCTTCGACGGTGAGATCGCAGATCAGCGTTTCCCGGTCTTCTTCGAAGATCTGGGTGCCTACGGGAACCTTGAGCGTCACGTCGCTTCCATTGGCGCCGGTGCGATTCCTGCCCATGCCATGGGTGCCGATCGTGGCCTTGAAATGCTGCTGATAGCGGAAATCGATCAGCGTGTTCAGTCCGTTGACAGCCTCGACCCAAACGTCGCCGCCGCGTCCGCCATCACCGCCATCCGGGCCGCCGAACTCGATGAATTTCTCGCGCCGGAAGGAAACGCTGCCGCCGCCGCCGTCTCCGGACTTGATATAGACCTTTGCTTCGTCGAGAAATTTCATTTTACTTCCAATATTCAGTGGCAGTTGGACGGCCGTCTTGGTCCATTCGATATAGGCGGTTCCGACGGAGGTCAAAGATTATCGTGAATTTCGTGAGCTATAACATACAGTACGGCTTCGGTCTCGATGGCAGATACGATCTGCCGCGCATTGCCCGGAGCCTCGAGGGGGCAGATGTCATCGCGCTGCAGGAGGTGACCCGCGGCTTCTCCCGCAACGGTTTTGCCGACATGGTGGCCGATGTTGCAGCCTTCTTTCCCGACTATTTCTGGGTGTATGGGCCGCCCTGCGACATGCATGTCGAGGCTGATGAAGGCGGGCTGCGGCCGGAGCGGGGCACCCGTTTCCAGTTCGGCAACATGGTGCTGTCGCGCTGGCCTGTTATTTCGACCCGGACGCTGCTTCTGCCGCGCAGCCGGACGATCGGCAAGATCAACCTGCAGCGCGGCGCAACCGAGGCGGTGATCAAAGCACCCGGCGGCGCGTTCCGCGTCTACTCCGTCCATCTCGACCATGTCTCTGCCGACGAGCGCATCCGCCAACTGCAATTCCTGAACGCGCAGATCAATGCCTTCGTCCAGGAGGGCGGGTCGCTGACGGGAGGCGGCGAATTCGATCTGCCGGAGCCGCCGCTGCCGGAAGATTACGTCATCATGGGCGATTTCAACATGGAGCCGGAATCGCCGGAATATTGCGCGCTTGCCGGTGCCGGCGGCGGATATTACGGCCGTATCGCCAGGGTCGGCACGCCGATCGACGCCTTTGCGGCGCTCTCGGCCTATCGGCCGGGGAGCTACAGCTGGATGGATCCCGAAGATCACGGCAAACGCATGCATCTCGATTATTGCTTCGTCAGTTGCGGCCTTGAGGGCCGGTTGAAATCCGCCCGGATCGATACGCAATCCGAGGGCTCCGATCATTTTCCCCTATGGGTTGAGATCGGGGATTGAGGGAGACGCCGCCGGGGCGGCGTCTCCTTTTCGGTTATGCGACCTTCCGCGGCTGCAGCATGCCCGGCTGCAGCACGGTTTCGATGTGCGACACCATGGTGTTGCGGGCGAAACAATAGATTTCGCCGCAACCCGTCATGCGGAAACCGAGCTTCTCCTGCAGTCGCAGCGAGGCCGGGTTGTCGGCGAAGACGCCGGAATGGACCGGCGTCTCCGGCATGCGGCGCGAGAAGCGCTCGATGATCGCCGCCACCGCCTCGCTCATATAGCCGCGCCGCCAGTAGTAGCGGTTCAGCCAGTAGCCGAGGTGCCAGCGGCCGTGACGCAACTCGATCGAGACGTTGCCGATATGGACATCGTCGTGACCGGTGATCGCCAGCGGCCAGTCGGGCAGGGTGCCCGAGGTGACTGGGATCAGCCAGTCCAGCGCATCCTGCCGGTCGAACGGCGCGGGTACGCGGGACAGCATGCGCGTGACCGCGAAATCGGAGAGCGATTCCGCGATCGCAGGCGCATCGCTCAGCCTGTGCGGGCGGAGCGTCAGCCTAGCGGTCGAGATGACAGGCGCGGGGCCGGGCATCATCGGCTTGAGCTCAGGCCTTTGCAGCGCGGTCGTGCTCATGCGATGTTCCCCCAGCTTCGGAGGGACATCCAGGTCTTGCGGTCGAGCCTGTACCATTCCACGGGCACGTTGCTGCCGAGCGCCAGCGAGGCAGCGAGCCCCGATCCCTGGAACTGGAAGCCGCACTTCTGGATGACGCGGCGCGAGGCGACGTTCATCACCCGGCAGCGCGCATCGATCTGATCGACGTCCTGGCGGGTTCTGAACACCATATCGACCAGGGCATGGCAGGCCTCGGTCGTATAGCCCTTGTTCCAATAGGGCTCACCCAGCCAGTAACCGATCTCGACGGTCTTGCCGTCGGCATGCGGCTCGACGCCGCAGCAGCCGATAAAGGCGCCGTTTTCGGCCTTGGTGATCGCATAGACGCACTTGCCAATCTCGCCATTTTTCGTGCGACGCACGAAGTCAGCAGCATCATTGGCGGTATAGGGGTGCGGCATACGCGATACCATGGTGGCGACTTTGGCGTTGTTGGCGAGATGGGCAAGGGCGTCGATGTCTTCTTCGTGGGGCGCGCGCATGACGAGCCTTTCCGATAACAAGACAGGGCAATCGGTCCTTAACCGCTCCGGCCTCAGCCGTTCTTCGGAAGACCGCTGGTCTTCCCGGGGCGACCGTGATTGGTCTGCCCTTAACAATTCGCCTTGCATGGTTCAGTCCTCCTTGAGGGGTAAAGAAAAAGGGGAGATGGCGCCCCATCTCCCCTGTTTTCTAGACTGAACCTGATACGGCCAGCCGGGTCGATGAGACGCCGGCTGTTTTTGAGCGCTACCGGCTTATTCCGCTGCTTCCGCTTTCGGCATGACAGACACGTAGACGCGACCGTTGGCCTTCGTTCGGTAGTTCACATTGCCGGCGGTAAGCGCAAAAATCGTGTGATCCTTGCCGAGGCCGACGTTGGAACCCGGATGCCACTGCGTCCCGCGCTGACGCACGAGGATGTTGCCTGCGATGACGGCTTCGCCGCCGAACTTCTTCACGCCAAGGCGCTTGGATTCGGAATCGCGACCGTTGCGCGAGGAACCGCCAGCTTTTTTGTGTGCCATTGGAGTTCTCCTTTAAACCTTGTCCCGTTGATCTTACTTGGCAGCCACGATGTCCGTGATACGGACGACCGTGTGATGCTGACGATGGCCGCGCGAACGCTTCGAATTCTGACGGCGGCGCTTCTTGAAGGCGATGACCTTCTTGCCGCGGTTCTGTTCGACGACTTCTGCCTTGACAGAGGCGCCGGTAACGAAGGGCGCACCGATCGCAGCGTCGGCGCCTTCGCCGATCACGAGCACTTCGGTGAATTCAATGGAATCGCCAGCGGTGGCTTCCAGCTTTTCGATGGTCAGCACGTCGTTGGCTGCCACACGGTACTGTTTACCGCCGGTCTTGATGACTGCGAACATTTTTTATCCTTTCATGTTCGTTCCAGCTCTCCTCGCTCCTTGAGCAAGGTGGCCGTCTTTTTATCAGTCGAAGTTAAGCAGGGATTTCAGAGGGAAACCTCGAACTCTTCCTGCCGGTGAAACGCCCCACGCAAGCGCAGGACAAGCAAGGCACGGATTTCTCCAAACCTATTGCGCAGCCGAGATACGCGAGCGACAAAAAAGTGTCAAGGCAAAAGGATGGAATGCTTCGACTTTTCGGCTTGCCAACCTGTCATATGCTCGTTATGAGAACGCCCGCGCCGAACAAGCGCCGACCAGACCGCGGAGAGGTGGCAGAGTGGTCGAATGCACCGCACTCGAAATGCGGCATACCTGCAAGGGTATCGTGGGTTCAAATCCCACCCTCTCCGCCATAACGCTTCAAGCGCATAATTTTCCTGCAAACCGCTGAAATACCGAGACATCAGAGCGGGAAGGCGCCGTAGCTCTTTCGGCGGACAAGCGGATGCCGGACTGCGGTGTCGCAGTTCCAGTGCGGATGCGTCAATAATCAATCTGGGCGAATTGCTTTTTAAGGCATTGCTGATGAAGTGCCGGCATGACAAAGCCGCCCCGCAAGCCTTCCAAGCCGCTGCTCGGTGAAGCCTACGAGCCGCTCCGCAGCCGACCGCACTGGCTGCGAGATCCCGCTCAGCCCAATCTTCCTCTCGATCCGATGCCGGACGACCCGGATTTGAACCAGGCCGAAGGTCAGCCGTACCCGCAGCGGGCGACCGACCGGGACATGGCGGCTCGCAACTTCCTGAGCTTCAACACGGCGATCTTGCTGGGGATCTTGTTCATTGCGATCGTCTTCAGGTTCCACAAGATCACCTTGCCGCTGGTCGACGGCTTCAGCTGGCGCGAGGTCAGCACCGCAATGATGGCCGACAATTTCCAGCAGCGCAGCTGGAACATCTTCTTTCCGGAGGTCAGCTGGACCGGGCCCGGGCCAAGCTATCAGGGCCGCGAGTTCCAGATCGTCAGCTATCTCACAGCCCTGCTCTACCAACTGTTCGGCTGGCACGACTGGTTCGGCCGCATGGTTGCGGCCTTCTTCAGCCTGGTGACGGTGTTTTCGCTGCACAGGCTGACGGCGCGCTGCTGGGGCGAGATGCACGCCCACGCGGCAGCACTTGCCTACGCGCTGATGCCGGCGTCGATCATGATCGACAGCTCGTTTCTTCCCGATCCCGCGATGCTGGCCTTGGTCACTCTCGGCGTCTGGCTGTTCGTCAGATATTGGGCCGGCGGCAGCGGTTGGCTCTTGCCGTTCGCCACGGTCAGCTTCTCGCTCGGCGCACTGTCAAAGCCGCCAGGCCTCGCTGCCGGTGCCATTATCTTCTATCTGATGGTCTGCTGGATTCTGGAGAAGAAGTGGAAGCAGGCGAGTGGGGTCTTCCTGTCGGGGCTCCTGAGCCTGGCCGTCATCGGCGCTTATTTCAGCTGGGCGATTTATCTCGGCCGCAGCTATCCGCCGTTTCATGTCGCCGGCACCGGCGGCTATATCTGGGAGGATGGCTTCCGGACATACCTCAGAAACAGGTTCTATTTCCAATCCGCGTGGAACACCTCGGCTTTGTGGTTCTACGGCTATCCGTTCATGGTGCTGTTTGCGGTCGGCTTGTGGATACCGCCCAGACCTGCCGAAGACCCTAGGCGACGCACCCTTTCGCGCATTCCCTATGTGTGGCTGGCTGCGGCCGTGATCGTCTATCTGGCGGCGGCCGGCGAGATCACCGGCAATGTGTGGAACTTCCACATCTTCCATGTACCGGTCGCGATATTCTCAGGCCGCGGCGCGCTTCTTCTGGCAACCCTTGCATCGAGAACCGTTCTAACGCCGGCGGTCGTGCTTCGCTCGATCTGCATCGTGGCGGTCGCACTTGCCTGGTCGACCCTTCCCCTCGTCAGGACGATGAAGAAGCCAATCGCCATGAAGGGCAAGCTGCTTGGCGAGGAACTGGCGCGGCTGGCGCAACCGGGCGACCTCGTCGTCGCCATCGCGCCCGAGGTCGGCGATCCCGTCGCAATCTACTACAGCAGGGCGCGGGGCTGGGTGTTCCCGCCCGGCGGAGGCGATGAGGAATGGTCGAAATTCGTCGCCGATGACGCCATTGCGATCGCGCAGCTGGAGGAGTTGCGCGCGCAAGGCGCGGATCTGTTCGGCGTTGCCAAGAACGCCACCGACAAACAGGACCTGCTGTTCGTCGAGCATCATGACGGGGTCATCGACTATCTGGACAAGACCGCAACCAAGCTTGTGGATTCGGATGATTTGCTGGTCTACAGGATCACTCGTCCATGAGAGCCGACAACAGTCGCTGCGGGCGCTCTCATTGTATGTCAGAGCCGTTTGATCTCTGTTTTATTGTATTTTCTTCACCCAGACTCCGACCTCATCGCCGCTGCTCAGATCGGGCTGCACCAGCCCATCGATCATGAAGGTCGGCGAGACATGGATGCCGTTCTGCCGGGCATATTTGCAATGCCATTTGATCTCCCGGTCGAGATCCGGAATTGCGAAGGCCTCCTTCAGCCTGACGCCGCTGTAGGTTTCCAGGCGCTCGATGGTCTGGTTCGGCGTCACGTCCATGTTCGGGCCGCCGGCATGGCGTTCAAACTCGAAATCCTCGCGATGGGCGGCAATGGCGGCCATCACTTTCTTGGCTGTCTGCTTGCCGCCTTCCAGCGTTGAGGCTGCGATGATGCAGCGGACAAGGACGCCCGAATACATATGCCAGGGTTGCGACTGCAGACGGATCTTCACGGTGATCCTGTCTTCGCCGGCTCGGCTCAGCAATTCGTCGAGCTTGTTGAACGCCCTGACCGAATAAGGGCAAGTCGGCTCCAGAAAGGCTTCGAAGATGCGGGAGCCAGTTCCCCAGGTGAGCGGATCTGCGTGCCAGGCGGTGGTCGTCATGGGATTCCTCTCTGAAGGCAAGGTATTTGAAGCGACTTAGGTCACCAGGCTCCAGAAGCCATGCTTCTTGCCGTGCCGGCGCTTGAGGTCCGCGACATAGACGTCATGGGATCTTGTGTTGCCAAAGTCATCGATATGAGGCGTAAGGGACGCGCAGTCCGCAAGATGCCTTGCGGCGTGTTTATAGCGGCTGGGCCTGTTGTTATCGAGGGCGAAATCGATCATGGAGCGCAAGAGAATGGTCGCCGCGAGCGGATGTTTCTCCGCCAGAGCTTCGGCCGCCGGCGTCATCAGTTCATAGAGATCGCCGTCGAGTTCGGCTTTCCTGATCACCACCAGTTTTGCCGCCTCGGCAGGCGCCGGCCAATTCAGGAAAAAGGCAAGCGCCTGATGGACGTTCGGGAAAGCCCGGGCATGGGCAAATGCCTTCTCCTCGGCGTCGAGATCGTCGAAATCCGGCAGCCGCTTGAGGAAAGCCCTGAGATGCTCGCCATCCAGCGCCTGCTCGAAGCGCCCCCATCGATAGGTTTGGGCCTCTTCGGCGCGCCCCAGGGCCTCGAGCGCGGCGACGCGAGCGAGCTGCCATTCGAATGGCATGTTGGCCCAGCCTCTCGCGTCGGCCTCATCCAACGTCTCAAGCGCTTCTTTCGCCCGCCCGGCCGAGAGCAGGCGATTGGCGATATCGGCCGCAATCATCGGCGCCTTGCGCGTTTCCTCGGGGTGCTGGCCAATGTAGGCATCAACATCGCCCTGGGCGTCGGCAATTTGCTGTAAGGCCATGCGCACCGTCAGATCCCGGTGAGTGCCGTAGATCTCATCCTCGTAAATCGGGCCTCCCGCGCCCCAGCCGATGACCTTGCGCTCATCTTCCGCCGGCTTGTCCTTCGGCTCCTTGGACCATTGGACGAAGAGGGTTTTCAACCGATCGATACCATCCTTGCCGAGGGCCGGCACCATCGCCGCAAGCAGGTTGTCGTACTGGCCGTAACCATTGTCCTGCACGGCTTTGAACACCTTATCGGCCAGAACATTGACGTCAATTTTGACGAGCCTGGCGATTGCAGCAGCATCCTCGCAAGCCTGGTGAAAACTTTGGATCAGTGAGCCGCCGCGGTCGTTGGATCTTTCAAAGATCGAATCCGCCATTGCGAGGAACTGCCATATCAGTTCGAAAGCCTCCCGGGGATCATCGGCGGCAATCGTCTCTGAGATCGTCTTGCGTTGAGTTTCCAGATCGGTCTTCAGCGCCTTCGCTTTGTGCCAGTTTATGACGGTGCGAGCGCGGGTAATGCTGGCAAGCCGCTTTCGCACCTCACGCGCCACTTCGGCGCTGCCGTGATTGCCGGCAAGCTCCATTCGAAGCCGTCGCTTGTGGGCGGCGCTGCCCGTGCTGATCTCGATCAGCAGCTCGGCAAGGCGCTGGACACCGAGGGATTCGAGATTCTTGGCATTGAGTGTTGTCTTGGCTGCCATCGGTCATCGCTGTCGTTTCTGCGGCTGACCCTACCCTGGAGCCGGTACGAGGCCAAGGTCGGGGAATGCATGCGAGGGATAATCCCCTGCTCCTCGATATTAGCTAAAAACTAACGCTGCCTCGTAACGACTCCTAAAGCCGGTTTTGGCACCTTGTTGCCTGTCGAATATTGCTTCCAAATTTCTCGCTGGGGTTGATTATGAGTCATAATAAGGACGCCTGGGTCAGCCAGCGCGCTTATTCGCTGTGGGAATCGGAAGGCAGGCCGGATGGGCGCGGGGAAAGCCATTGGGCGCAGGCGCTACGGGAGTTCGAGCAGCTGGAGCTGACGAAGGCCTCGCCTGATGGAAATGATCTTATCGAGAAGCTGAAGGCCGCGGGGCGGTTGATGCGTGTCTATGACGAGACGGTTCCCGCCGTCGAGAATGACCGGCAGATCAAGGCGGTTCGCTAGCCTGTATTTATAATCCCTGGGTTGCCGAAATATTCAGCGGCATTCCAGGCGGACGATCGGCCTTGCCGGCAGGCGTCTTGCCACTTCGACGAAGCCGGCATCCAGAAACATCGAGAGCGCTCCCGGATAGAGCTCGGCTCCGTTCGAAGCGCGGGCTGCCTGATCGACGGGGTAGGCTTCGAGGCATTCAGCGCCATTCGCGTTTGCGAATTTGACGGCGTGTTTCAATAACAATCGCGCCAGGCCCTGCCGCCGGAACGGTTTGCGGACGATGAAGCAATTGATCGACCAAACCGGTTTGTCGTCGACCGGCGCGAAGGGCTTTGAGCGGCGCAGCCGGTCGAATACGGCGCGCGGCGCGATACCGCACCATCCGGCCGGCTCGTTCTCGTGGTAGCCGAGAATGCCTGGCGGGCGCGGCCCGGCGACGAGGCTTCGAAACCAGTTGCGATTTCCCTCGCCCCATCCTGCCTTGTAGTCGGCATTCGGAAGATACCAGTAGGCGCAGCGACAATTCCGGCCGCCCGAGCAATCGTCGAACACCTCTTCTAGATCAGCCAGGCGGTCGGCGGTGGCGGGGAAGAAAGAGAAGCGATCCTGCATCCGGGCAAATTATGACGCAGACGGACGATCGGCAAGCGGTCGCCCGTGCCGGACGATCAGGCGAGGTTGCTCTCCAGCTTGAAATACTCATTCTTCAGCGGCCGACGTCGCCCGGCTGTCGCCGCCGGTCGGCATTCTCCGGCGCGCGGCCCGTCCTGACGCTACTGGCGTGCGGCCCAGCTCAAACCCCGCCGCAGGATGAGCGGCATATAGGGATGGTCGAATTCGGCAGCGATATGGCCGAGGGCGGAATAGAAGATGCGGCCGGCACCGAAATGGCGCTTGAAGACGACGGGCATCACGACATTGCGGGCCGCCGGATCGTAGGCACCGGTGAAGGTGGTGGTCGCAAGGATTTCGACCGTGGGATCATAGTGGAGATAATATTGCTCGGAACGGTAGTCGAAGTCGGGAATGCCCTCCATCACTGGATCGTCCTGGCGGGTGACGGCGACACGGAAGTCGATGATATTGCCGGGATGGGCCACCCAGGTGACGCCGGAAACATATCGGAAAGGCGCGCTTTCCTTGAAGGACGTGGCAAGGGCGCCGTGATGGCCGGCGAGCCCCAGCCCGCCGCGCACGGCTTCGACCAGGGCCGCGGCATGAGGCTTTTCGAGCGTTTCGCCGGTAATGATGGGCACCAGCAGATCGGCCTGCGCCAGCGTCGGTGATCCGAATATTCCGAGATCGCCGGTCACCTCGACCGTAAAATCGTCTTCACGCAGCAGGTCGGCGACGATATGAGCGCATTGCTCCGGCTCATGACCCTGCCAGCCGCCCCAAACGACCAATGCCTTTCTCATTCGTGCCCTCCCTGGCTGATGTTGCAGACCGTTGCATCACATGGTGGTACAAGGCCCTTAGATCGGGCGGCTATGCAAATCACGCGAATAATTTTCGAATATCGCCGATGCGGCCCAAATTGCGGGGCGGGCGGCGTCATTGTCGTTCGGCGTTGGAGTTGAAGTCATCGATAGGGCCGCCATGGCGACGAATCGCGCATCGATTGAAGTGGCATCGGCATTTGACGTATTGTCTGTTCACGCCGATCGCAGTTCTTTCTTTTTATTGACGTGTATCTCGTCTAGGTTTCCCTCATCTCTCACGAAGAATAGGGTGGTGCATGGCAGGTGAAACGGTTCTTGTTGTCGGCGGCGCCGGCTATATCGGGTCGCATACGTGTCTCGACTTGGCGAACAAGGGTTATACGCCTGTCGTCTTCGACAATTTTTCGAACGGCCATCGCGAGTTCGTCAAATGGGGGCCGGCCGAAGAGGGCGATATTCGCGATCGCGCCCGGCTGGATGAGGTGCTGGCAAAGCACAAACCGGCGGCGATCCTGCATTTCGCGGCGCTGATCGAGGTTGGCGAATCGGTGAAAGATCCGGTTTCCTTCTACGAGAACAATGTGATCGGCACGCTGACGCTGCTTTCGGCGGCACAGGCTGCCGGCATCAACGCCTTCGTCTTCTCCTCCACCTGCGCCACCTACGGTCTGCCGCAGAGCGTGCCGCTCGACGAGACGCACCGGCAGGTGCCGATCAATCCCTACGGGCGGACGAAATATATCGTCGAACAGGCGCTTGCTGATTACGACCAATATAAGAGCCTGCGCTCGGTGGTGCTGCGCTATTTCAATGCGGCCGGCGCCGACTTCGAGGGCCGGATCGGCGAATGGCACCAGCCGGAAACGCATGCGATACCCCTGGCGATCGATGCAGCCCTCGGCCGCCGCCAGGGTTTCAAGGTGTTCGGCAGCGACTACGAGACCCGCGACGGCACCTGCGTGCGCGACTATATCCATGTGCTGGATCTTGCCGATGCGCATGTGCGCGCCGTCGAATATCTGCTGAAGGGCGGCGATTCCGTCGCGCTCAACCTCGGCACCGGCACCGGCACGACAGTCAGGGAATTGCTCGGCGCGATCGAGGAAGTGTCGAACCGGCCTTTCCCCGTCGAATATATCGGCCGTCGTGAAGGCGATTCGCATACGCTGGTTGCCAATAACGACAAGGCGCGCGACGTGCTCGGCTGGGTGCCGCAATATGATCTGTCCGAGATCATCCGCTCCGCCTGGGCCTGGCATGCAAAATCCAACCAGCATTGAGAAGGCGCGCCGGCCGAACATCCTGCTGATCACGGCCGACCAGTGGCGTGGCGATAGCCTGTCGGCTGTCGGTCACGCTTGCGTAAAGACACCTGGTGTCGATGCGCTGGCGCGGGAAGGCACGCTCTTCCGGCGGCACTATGCCGGGGCGGCACCCTGCTCGCCGGCGCGGGCCACACTCTATACCGGCCTTTATCAGATGAACCACCGCGTCTGCCGCAACGGTTCGCCGCTCGATGCCCGCTTCGACAATCTGGCGCTCGCCGCCCGGCGGGCCGGATACGATCCGACCCTGTTCGGCTACACGGATACCGCGCCCGATCCGCGCGGCATGGATGCCGGCGATCCGCATCTGACGACCTATGAAGGCGTGCTGCCGGGCTTTACGGCCCGCCAGCTTCTGCCCGAGCATGAAAAACAGTGGCTCTCCTGGCTCAGGTCCCGCGGCCATGCGAATGCCGTCAGCCGCGACATCCATATTCCGGTCGGTGCCGAAGCAGGCGAAATTTCAAATGCGGCGCCGGCCTATTCGCGCGACGAGGCCCAGACGGCGTTCCTGGCCGGCGAGTTCATTCGCTGGGTGGGCGAACAGGACAGGCCGTGGTTTGCACATGTCTCTTTCTTGCGTCCGCATCCGCCATTTTCCGTGCCGGAGCCGTTCAACCGGATGTTCAAGCCCGACGAGGGACCGGCTTTTGCCCGCGCTGCAAACCGCGACGCCGAACAGAATAGTCATCCTTATCTCGCCTACGAGATGCCACGCTCTGGCAAGGGCAACTTCATCTACGGGGCAACGGGGCCGCTCAGCGGCTGGAACGCTGAGGATTTTGCCGCGATCCGGGCGATCTATTACGGGATGATATCAGAGGTCGATGCGCAACTCGGCCGCATCTGGCAAGCCCTGAAGGATGCGGGCGCCTGGGACGACACGCTTATTGTCTTCACCTCGGACCACGCCGAGATGGCGGGCGATCACTGGATGCTCGGCAAGGGCGGTTTCTTCGACGGCAGCTATCATATTCCTCTTGTCATTCGCGATCCCGCAAGCAGTGCTGCGGGTAGGGTCGTCGACAAATTCACCAGCGCTGCCGATATTTTTCCCACCCTTTGTCAAAGGCTCGGCATCGACGCGAAGAACGGGCTCGATGGCCAGTCGCTCATGCCGTTTGTCAGGGGGGGGAGCGGACCGGGCTGGCGGGACGCGGCATTCTGGGAATTCGATTTTCGCGACATTGCGCATGGCGAGGCGGAGCGGCATTTCGGGCTCCGGTCCAACCAATGCAATCTGGCGGTGATCCGCGACGGACGGTTCAAATATGTGCATTTTACCGCATTGCCGCCGCTGCTCTTCGATCTTCTCAACGATCCGATGGAACTCGACAATGTCGCAGCGGATCCGGCCTATGCGGCGATACGGCTCGATTATGCCGAGAAGCTTCTGTCGCTGCGGGCACGGCATCTCGACCAGACGCTTGCCTATACCGAGCTGACGGAAAGAGGGCCGGTGACGCACCGACCCTGGTAGAGCATTGCCGTCTTCTTCGAATGACGGCAATGCTCTCTTTCTCTTTGTACGCAATTCCCGGCACAAGCGTTTCACGCTTTGCCTGGCAAAACCGCTGCACATTTTTGCTGGAATTGCTTTGTTCAGCCGAGATAATCGCGCTTGCCGATCGGGGCGCCCTGGTTGCGCAGAATGGCGTGAGCCGTCGCAACGTGGAAATAGAAGTTCGGCAGGGCGAAGGTGGCGATATATTCGTCACCGGGCAGCACGATACCGCTCTTTCCCGGCAGGGTGATCTGGCGGGTTTCCGTGCCTTCCAGCGCTTGGGCCGAGAAGCCGGCGAGATAGGCTTCGGTTTTTGCCAGGCGCTCGCGCAGGGCATCGAGCGTCGTTTCGTTGTCTTCGAACTTCGGGGCGTCGGTCGCGGTCAGGCGGGCGAGCGCGAATTTGGCGGTGTCGCTGGCGCGCTGATATTGGCCGGAGAGCGGCAGCATGTCGGGCGCAAGTCGAGCGGCGACCAATATGGCGGGATCGATATTCTTTTCCCTGGCATAGGCTTCGGCCTTGTCGAGGTAGGTTTTCAGGCTGGCGATGCCGCGCTGGAACATCGGAACGGTGAGGCGGTAGATCGAAATGGACATGTGTCCTGTCTCCAAAATCTTCAAATGATTGGGCCGCGGCAAAAGATCAAAGATGCCTGCGGCTCTGGGCCTGTCTTCGACCTCGCATAGATGGATGCTCGCTTCGTCTTTCACAACGGCGGAAATGCAGGTGCTGGCCGTGAAGGCCCACGGCATTGCGCTTCATCCATATCCGGTCGCCGCTAAAGAGGCTTGACGCCGTTCCCAGAAAATGGAATGAATATTCCGCAGAGCGGATTTGACGGTTTGTTTGTTCCGTTTTGCAGAGCGCCGCGGGAGAGGTGGCGCGGGGAAGTTGCGGCTTCAGGGCAAATGCCTGGAGCTCCGGCGTGAGGAGGGTGCAGCCGGGCACCGCTTTGTGGAGGAAGTGAAATGAAAAAGTTTATCCTGGGCACTGCGATGGCGCTCGTCATGTCGACGGCGGCTCACGCAGAAACCGTCGGCGTCTCGATGGCGAAGTTCGACGATAATTTCCTGACAGTTCTGCGCAACGGCATGACCGATTATGCAAAGACACTCAGCGGTGTGACGCTGCAGGTCGAAGACGCACAGAACGACGTGTCCAAGCAGCAGAGCCAGATCCAGAATTTCATCGCCTCCAAGGTCGATGCGATCATCGTCAACCCTGTCGATACCGATGCGACGACGGCGATGTCGAAGCTTGCGGCCGATGCCGGCATTCCGCTGGTTTACGTCAACCGTCAGCCGGTCAATGTCGACACGCTGCCGGAGAAGCAGGCCTTCGTCGCCTCCAACGAGCAGGAATCCGGCACGCTGGAAACCAAGGAAATCTGCCGCATTCTCGGCGGCAAGGGCAAGGCCGTGGTGATCATGGGCGAGCTCTCCAACCAGGCTGCGCGCATGCGCACCCAGGACATTCATGACGTCATCAAGACGGATGAATGCAAGGGGCTGGAGATCGTCGAAGAGCAGACGGCCAACTGGGACCGCACCCAGGGCGCCGACCTGATGACCAACTGGCTCTCCAGCGGCATCGAATTCGACGCCGTCATCTCCAACAATGACGAAATGGCGATCGGCGCCATCCAGGCGCTGAAGGCAGCCGGCAAGGATATGACCAAGGTCGTCGTCGGCGGCGTCGACGCCACCCAGGACGCGCTTGCCGCCATGCAGGCGGGTGATCTTGACGTCACCGTGTTCCAGGATGCCGCCGGCCAGGGCAAGGGCTCGCTCGACGCGGCGCTCAAGCTTGCCAAGGGCGAAAAGGTCGACAAGAAGGTCTATATTCCCTTCCAGCTCGTCACGCCTGAGAACGTCAAGGACTTCGTCACCAAGAACTGAGGCGAATGCCAAGCAGGATGCGGGCCTTGCCCGCATCCTTTCCGCCTGTCCGTATCCGGAGGAGATGATATGGCCGTCAGCCCGACAACCATGGCCGCCGTGCGCGCCAGTGGTGCAGTTCCGAATGCGGAATATCTCTTGAGCGCCGAGGGCGTTCGCAAGGAATTTCCGGGTGTCGTCGCGCTCGACGACGTGCAGTTCCGGCTGAAGCGCGCCTCGGTGCATGCGCTGATGGGCGAAAACGGCGCCGGAAAATCGACACTGATGAAGATCCTCGCCGGCATTTATATCCCCGACAAAGGCGATATCCGCCTGAAAGGGGTCGAGATTCGGCTGAAATCTCCGCTCGATGCGCTGGAGAACGGGATTGCCATGATCCATCAGGAACTGAACCTGATGCCGTTCATGACGGTCGCGGAAAATATCTGGATTCGTCGCGAACCGAAAAACCGCTTGGGTTTCATCGATCACGGCCTCATGCATCGCATGACCGAGGAGCTGTTTGCCCGGCTCAATATCGAGATTGATCCCGATATCGAGGTCCGGCACCTGTCGGTCGCCAACCGGCAGATGGTCGAGATCGCCAAGGCGGTTTCCTATAAGTCCGACGTGCTGATCATGGACGAGCCGACCTCGGCGCTGACGGAGCGCGAGGTCGAGCATCTTTTCCGTATTATCCGCGACCTCAGGGCCCAGGGCATCGGCATCGTCTACATCACCCACAAGATGAACGAGCTTTTCGAGATCGCCGATGAGTTCTCCGTCTTCCGCGACGGCCGATATATCGGCACGCATGCCTCGACCGACGTCACCCGCGACGACATCATCCGCATGATGGTCGGGCGCGAGATCACCCAGATGTTTCCCAAGGAAGAGGTGCCGATCGGCGAGGTCGTGCTCTCCGTCAAGGATCTCTGTCTCAAGGGGGTCTTCCACGACGTTTCCTTCGATGTCAGAGCCGGCGAGATCCTCGGCGTGGCAGGCCTTGTCGGTTCCGGCCGATCGAATGTTGCCGAAACGCTGTTTGGCGTGACGCCGGCAAGCTCCGGCTCGATCGAACTCCACGGCAAGCCGGTGACGATTTCTTCTCCGACCGAGGCCATCCGTCACCAGATGGCGTTCCTGACCGAGGACCGGAAAGATACCGGCTGCCTGCTGATCCTCGATATTCTCGAGAATATGCAGATCGCCGTTCTGCAGGACAGATACGTCAAGCGCGGCTTCGTGCAGCAGGGCGCTATCGAGGCAACCTGTGAAGACATGGCAAAGAAACTGCGCGTGAAAACGCCCAATCTTTACGAGCGGGTGGAAAATCTTTCGGGCGGCAACCAGCAGAAGGTGCTGATCGGACGCTGGCTGCTCACCAATCCGCGCATCCTTATCCTCGACGAGCCGACGCGCGGCATCGATGTCGGCGCCAAGGCGGAAATCCACCGGCTGGTCGTGGAGATGGCGCGCAACGGCGTGGCGGTGGTGATGATCTCGTCCGAGATGCCTGAGGTTCTCGGCATGAGCGACCGCATCATGGTCATGCATGAGGGACGCGTGACCGGTTTCCTCAATCGCGACGAAGCAACGCAGATCAAGGTGATGGAACTGGCTGCGCAGTGATGCGTCACCGGCAATCGCCCAAGGGAGGTTTGACATGACTACCAAGGCAGCAGAGGGCGGAGCCCCGCTCGCAACCCGGCAAAGGCGGCGGCGCATACCGACCGAGCTCAGCATTTTCCTCGTGCTCGTCGGCATCGCGCTCATCTACGAGGTGCTCGGCTGGATGTTCATCGGCCAAAGCTTCCTGATGAATTCGCAGCGCCTGACGATCATGATCCTTCAGGTCTCCGTCATCGGCATCATCGCCGTCGGCGTCACGCAGGTCATCATCACCGGCGGCATCGACCTTTCGTCGGGCTCTGTCGTCGGCATGACGGCGATGATTGCAACAAGCTTCGCCCAGTCGTCGACCTGGGGACGGGCCGTCTTTCCGTCGCTGACCGACCTGCCGGCTTTCGTGCCGATCATAATCGGCCTGCTGATCGGAGCGGCAGCCGGTCTGGCGAACGGCGCACTCATCGCCTATACGAAGATCCCGCCGTTCATTGCAACGCTTGGCATGTTCGTTTCGGCCAGAGGTGTCGCCAAGTGGTATACGAAGGGACAGCCGGTTTCCGGGATCACCGAACAGTTTCATTTCATCGGAACGAAAGCCTGGCCGGTTGTCGTCTTCCTGGTCGTTGCGCTGATCTTTCACATTGCGCTGCGCTATACCCGCTACGGAAAATTCACCTATGCGATCGGCGCGAACCCGCAGGCGGCACGCGTGTCCGGCATCAACATCGAGGCGCATCTCGTCAAGGTCTATGTGATTGCCGGATTGCTTGCCGGTCTCGCCGGGATCGTCACGGCGGCACGTGCTGAAACCGCACAGGCCAGCATGGGCGTCGGCTACGAACTCGACGCGATCGCCGCGACCGTCATCGGCGGCACCTCGCTGACCGGCGGCGTCGGGCGCATCACCGGCACCGTCATCGGCACCATCATCCTCGGCGTCATGACCTCCGGCTTCACCTTCCTCAGGATCGACGCCTATTACCAGGAGATCGTCAAGGGTCTCATCATCGTCGCGGCTGTCGTCATCGACGTCTACAGACAGAAGAAACGACGCAAGCACTGATCTCTCATGGTTTTTTACGGGGGCTTCGGCCCCCGTTCTGTTTTCCGCACCATGACGGATTTTAAAAAAAGGGGTGGCGAATCCCGTCAGCTTTTCTATTCTGCCGCTTCATTCGCCCTCTACGGCGCCGCGCGTCTGAAAAGACGCGCTACGGAGGCTGTAGCACTTTGAATGCTGCATAATTTGTCCTTAAATCGATTCCGATTTAAGGAATTATGCAGTAGGGCAGCGCAGGAAGACAGATGCAATTCGTATTTGACGGTCACAACGACGTTCTCCTTCGACTCTGGACACATTCAAAAGACGGCAGCGATCCGATCGCAGAATTCGCGGACGGCACGACGGTCGGCCATATCGATGCGCGTCGGGCCAGAGAGGGCGGTCTTTCCGGCGGTCTCTGTGCCATCTACATTCCCTCGGGCGATCTCGTCTTCGCCGATCCGGATGCCAACGGTCGCTATATCACGCCGATGGCCGCCCCCCTTGATCCGCTGCCTTCCCTTGCCATTGCCAATGAAATGGCGGCGATCGCGTTGCGGCTCGACCAGGCAGGCGCCTGGCGGCTCTGCCGGACGGTGAAAGACATCCGCGGCGCCATGGTGGACGACATTTTCGCCGCCGTCATGCATATGGAGGGCTGCGAGGCGATCGGCGCCGATCTCTCGGCACTCGAGGTATTCTACGCAGCGGGGCTGCGGTCGCTCGGGCCGGTCTGGAGCCGGCACAATGTCTTTGGTCACGGCGTGCCCTTCGCCTTCCCGATGTCGCCGGACACAGGCCCCGGCCTGACCGATGCCGGCTTCGCACTGGTCAGGGAATGCAATCGCCTCGGGATCCTGATCGATCTGGCCCATATCACCGAGAAGGGTTTCTGGGACGTGGCGAAGACGACGGACCAACCGCTGGTCGCCAGCCACTCCAATGCCCATGTGCTGACGCCGGTCGCACGAAACCTGACGGACAAGCAGCTCGATGCGATCCGCGAAAGCCGCGGGCTCGTCGGCATCAACTATGCGACCGCCATGCTGCGTGCCGACGGCCGCTCGGACAGCGATACGCCGCTTGCCGACATGATCCGCCATATCGACTATCTCGTGAACCGCATCGGCATCGAATGCGTGGCGCTCGGATCGGATTTCGACGGGGCCACCATTCCCGAGGAAATCGGTGATGCGGCTGGCAATCAGAAGCTGATTGCCGCTCTCAAAGAGGTTGGCTATGCTGATGCCGACCTCGCAAAACTTGCCCGTGAAAACTGGCTTCGCATTCTGGCCCAAGCTTGGCGGGAGGACCGCGCCTAAGCCTTTCCTAATCCAATCAAAAAACAGGGGAACAGATCATGATGATGACCAAACTCAGCCGCAATTTTCGCATGCTTTCCGCCGGAGCCGCGCTTTCGCTCCTGATGATGGCGGCACCCGCCGCCTTCGCCGAGACGCCGAAGGATACGCTGGTCGAAGGTTTTGCCATCGACGATATCATTACGATGGATCCGGGCGAGGCTTTCGAGCTTTCGACCGCCGAGATTACCAGCAACAGCTACAGCCTGCTCGTCCGTCTCGACATGGACGATACGTCGAAGGTGAAGGGCGATCTGGCCGAGAGCTGGAGCGTTTCCGATGACGGCCTCACCTATACGTTCAAGCTGAAGCCCGGCCTGAAATTCGCCTCGGGCAATCCGATCACCGCCGAAGACGTCGCCTATTCGTTCGAGCGCGCCGTCAAGCTCGACAAGAGCCCGGCCTTCATCCTCACCCAGTTCGGCCTCACCGGCGACAACGTCACGGAAAAGGCCAAGGCGGCTGATGCCGGCACCTTCGTCTTCACGGTCGACAAGGCCTATGCGCCGAGCTTCGTGCTGAACTGCCTGACGGCAACCGTCGCTTCCGTCGTCGACAAGAAGCTGGTGCTGGAACACGTGAAGGCGGTGACGCCGGATGCCGAGCACAAATACGACAATGATTTCGGCAATGAATGGCTGAAGACCGGCTATGCCGGCTCCGGCGCCTACAAGCTGCGCGAATGGCGTGCCAACGAAGTCGTCGTGCTGGAGCGCAACGACAATTATTACGGCGACAAGGCGAAGCTCAACCGCGTCATCTACCGCTACATGAAGGAAAGTTCTGCCCAGCGGCTGGCGCTCGAAGCCGGCGATATCGATATCGCCCGCAACCTCGAGCCGGGCGATATCGACGCCGTTTCGAAAAATGCCGATCTCGCGACGACAAGTGCGCCGAAGGGCACGATCTATTATGTCAGCCTGAACAACAAGAACGAGAACCTCAAGAAGCCGGAAGTCCAGGAAGCTTTCAAATATCTGGTCGATTACGATGCGATCGGCGCGACCTTGATCAAGGGTATCGGCGAAATCCACCAGACCTTCCTGCCGAAGGGCCAGCTCGGCGCGCTCGACGAGAATCCCTATAAGCTCGATGTCGCCAAAGCCAAGGAACTGCTCGCCAAGGCGGGCCTGCCCGACGGTTTCTCGGTCACCATGGATGTGCGCAACAACCAGCCGGTGACGGGTATCGCCGAATCCATGCAGCAGACGCTGGCGCAGGCCGGCGTGAAGATGGAAATCATCCCCGGGGACGGCAAGCAGACACTGACCAAATACCGCGCCCGCACCCATGACATGTATATCGGCCAGTGGGGTTCGGACTATTTCGATCCGAACTCCAATGCCGATACCTTCACCGGCAATCCCGACAATTCCGATGCCGGCACGGTGAAGACGCTCGCATGGCGCAACAGCTGGGAAGCGCCGGAACTCGACAAGCAAGCCAAGGCCGCACTTCTGGAACGCGACGCCGCCAAGCGTGCCGCCATATATCAGGATATCCAGAAGAAGTACCTGGCCAGCAGCCCCTTCGTCTTCATCTTCCAGCAGACCGAGGTGGCCGGTTACCGCAAGAGCCTGAAGGACTTCAAACTGGGTCCGAGCTTCGATACCAATTTCGTCGGTCCGATCGCCAAGGAATAATCCGGCAGGATTGAGGGGCTTGAGCACCGTCGAAACACCACAGGAGGCGCGGCCCCGAAGGGGCCGTGCCAGCGCCTTCGCAAAGGCGCTAGGGCGGTTCCTGTTTGCCGCTGTCACTACCTATTTCGGCCTGTTGGCCGTCACCTTCTTTATCGGCCGCGTCGTGCCGATCGATCCCGTGCTCGCCATCCTCGGCGACCGCGCGCCCAATCATGTCGTCGAGCGCGTACGCCAGGAAATGGGCTTCAATCTGCCGCTCTATCAGCAGTTCTTCATCTATATCAAAGGCATCCTATCCGGCGATTTCGGCAATTCGGTCCTGACGACCAATCCTGTCATGGTCGATATTCGCCGTGCATTTCCGGCGACGGTGGAGCTTGCAACGCTCGGAACGCTGATCGGCGCTTTCGTCGGCGTGCCGCTCGGCGTTCTCGCCGCGGTGCGCCGCGGCAGCATCGCCGACCAGGTCGTGCGGGTCATCGGCCTGATCGGTTATTCGGTGCCGATCTTCTGGCTGGCGCTGATTTCGCTCGTCATCTTCTACGCGCAACTGCGCTGGGTGGCCTTTCCCGGCCGCATCGACATCGTTTTCGAATACACCTTCACGCCGATCACCGGCTTCTATCTCCTGGACAGTGCCTGGCAAGGACAATGGGATGTCTTCTACGATGTCTTCCGCCACATCATCCTGCCGGCATCCCTGCTCGGTTATTTCTCGCTCGCCTATATCAGCCGCATGACGCGCAGCTTCATGCTGAACGAGCTTTCCCAGGAATATATCGTTGCCGCGCGCGCCAAGGGGCTTTCGGAAACGCGGGTGATCTGGGGCCATGCGCTGCGCAATGCCGCCGTGCCGCTCGTCACCGTGATTGCGCTTTCCTATGCCGGCCTGCTCGAAGGCTCGGTGCTGACCGAGACCGTCTTTTCCTGGCCGGGCATCGGACTCTACATCACCAATTCGCTGCAGAACGCCGACATGAACGCCGTGCTCGGCGGCACGATCGTCATCGGGACGGTCTTCATCGGCATCAACCTTCTGTCCGATCTTCTCTACCGGACGCTCGACCCGAGGACGCGAAACCGATGACGGCCTCCGCCAGCCCACCTCCTGCGATGAGCCGCCGCGACTGGCTGCTTTCCGACCGGCCGCAATCGCGCCTGCAGGCTCGCCTCGGCCGCGCCTATGTCACTTGGCGGCAGTTTACGGCAAACAGGCTCGCCGTCCTCGGCCTGCTGATCATCGTGGCGCTGCTTTTGACCGCCGCCTTTGCCGATGTCATCGCCACGCATAATCCCGTTGTCGGCGATCTGCGCAATGCCCGGCTGCTGCCGCCGGGAACCGGGGAATTCCTGCTCGGTTCGGACGACCAGGGCCGCGACATCTATTCACGGCTGATCTACGGATCGCGATTGACGCTGCTCGTCGTCGCGCTCGTCGCCATCATCTCGGCGCCGATCGGGCTGATCGTCGGCACGGTCTCCGGTTATGCCGGAGGCTGGGTGGATGCGACGCTCATGCGCATCACCGATATTTTCCTGGCCTTTCCGAAGCTGGTGCTGGCGCTCGCCTTTGTCGCAGCCCTCGGGCCTGGCATCCAGAACGCGATCATCGCCATTGCCATCACCTCCTGGCCGCCCTATGCCCGCATCGCGCGCGCCGAGACGCTGACGGTCCGGCGCTCCGACTATATTTCGGCGGTGAAGCTGATGGGCGCCTCGCCGCTTCGCATCATCGTGCGCCATGTCATGCCGCTATGCATTTCCTCGCTGATCGTGCGCGTAACGCTCGACATGGCGGGTATCATCCTGACGGCGGCCGGTCTCGGTTTCCTCGGCCTGGGCGCACAGCCGCCGCTGCCGGAATGGGGGGCGATGATCGCCTCGGGACGGCGCTTCATCCTCGATCAATGGTGGGTTGCGGCGATGCCCGGCATCGCCATCCTCATCGTCAGCCTTGGCTTCAATCTCCTCGGCGACGGCCTGCGCGATGCGCTCGATCCGAAAGAGAGTGGCCAATGACGACACTTCTGACGGTTGATAAGCTCAAGGTCAGCTACCCCACGCGCACCGGCGTGATCGAGGCCGTGCGCGGCGTCTCCTTCACGCTCGGCAAGGAAAGGCTCGGCATTGTCGGCGAATCCGGTTCCGGCAAGTCGCAGACCGGACGGGCGATCATGGGTCTGACGCCGAAACACGGCGTCGTCACGGCCGAAAGGCTGAATTTCAGCGGCATCGATCTGATCAATGCCCCGGCCGGCGAAAGGCGCAGGCTGCGCGGCAAGCGCATCGCCATGATCCTGCAGGATCCGAAATATTCGCTCGATCCCGTCATGTCGATCGGGCGACAGATCTGCGAAACGCTGCGCACGCATGAGAAGGTCGGCAAGGCCGAGGCGCGCGAGCGCGCGCTCGCCATGCTGGAAGCGGTGCAGATCCGCGATCCCCAGCGTGTCTTCGACCTGCATCCGCACGAGGTGTCGGGCGGCATGGGACAGCGGGCGATGATCGCCATGATGCTGATTGCCGGGCCAGAATTGCTGATTGCCGACGAGCCGACCTCGGCGCTCGACGTGACGGTCCAGCTCGACGTGCTGAGGATCATGGACAGGCTGGTGTCCGAGCGTGGCATGGGGCTGATCTTCGTCTCCCATGATCTGAGGCTGGTTTCTTCCTTCTGCGACCGCGTCATCGTCATGTATGCCGGAAAGATCGTCGAGGAGCTCGCGGCCGCCGATCTCAAACATGCGCAACATCCCTATACGCAAGGCTTGCTGAATTGCATGCCCGAGATCGGCTCAAACCGTCACCCGCTGCCGGTGCTCGACCGCAGGCCGGAGTGGGCGGCATGAGCGCAGCTCTCCAAGTCGACGATCTCAGCGTCGTCTACGACCATTTTCATGCGCTGAAGGATGTCAGCATCGCCGTCGAAGGCGGCGAATCCTTCGGTCTCGTTGGCGAGTCCGGATCGGGAAAATCGACCTTGTTGCGGGCTGTTGCCGGACTTGCGCCGATCAGTGGCGGCGCGATCAACATCGATGGCGAAGTGCTGAAGGGTTCGAAACGCAGCAAGTCTTTCTATCGCCGCGTGCAAATGGTCTTCCAGGATCCTTATGGTTCTCTGCATCCGCGCCAGACGATCGACCGGCTTCTGCTCGAACCGCTCGCGATCCATGGCATCGACGACAGCGATAAGCGCATCGCCCGCGCACTCGACGAAGTCGGCCTCGGCAATGGTTTCCGGTTCCGCTATCCGCACCAGCTTTCCGGCGGCCAGCGGCAGCGCGTGGCGATCGCCCGGGCGCTGATCGTGGAACCGTCGATCCTGCTGCTCGACGAGCCGACATCGGCGCTCGACGCCTCGGTGCAGGCCGAAGTGCTGAACCTGCTGGAGCAGATCCGACGTGACCGCAAACTCACCTTCGTGATGGTGAGTCATGATCTCGGCGTCGTCACCCACATGTGTGAAAGGCTCGCGGTGATGCGCAACGGCGCCGTCGTCGAGCGGCTGAGCTCTCAAGAGCTGGCGGCCGGCGCGGTTCACGAGGACTACACGCGAAATTTGATGATCGCGAGCAAGGGTTTCGTCAAAGCCTGAACGGCAATCTTTTCAAGCCCTTGAAAAGGAAAGAGCGATAGCGGCGTTAAGGATAACGCTTTGCTAAAAGACGACCATTCAACTAGACTATTGACAGCTGCCTTGCTTCTGTCATGATCCTGTTAACGTTTGTTAGCTTTCGTGATCAATGGAGGTTGAAGCATGTTCTTTCTCGGTGGGATGACCATGGGCTACCTCGATCCTCCCGTGAAAACCGATCGCCAAGAACAGGCTTCGGTATCTCTTCCTGCGGAAAAGGACCGCCGGCTGATCGAGACTTCCTCCAACCTGCCCGAGAATGAGAGTGCCGTCGAGCGCTCCTGGATCTGGGCGTGGCGCACGCTCTGCTAAAAAGGCTGGTTGAATTTTCTCTTCCTTTCGCTCTGGACGGAAATTTATCTCTACCTACTTGATAGAGAAAATAAGAATATAAGCGCGAGCCGCACAACCGGCCGCACGAGAACAACGGAGGCGACATATGGCAGATCTGGGTATTTCGCATGCTCACGTGAACCAATATGGTTCCGTACCGGCCAAGAAGGCGCTCACCACGCGTCACAGGCTTCAGGCGCTGCTCCATGGAGCGATTTTCACTGCGGCATTTCTGTTCGTCGTAGCCATGGTTTGCGGCGTCGTCGGCTAATCGGTGAATGGTAAGTGTTGGCAAGTGCCGGCGCTGCGGCGGTTTCCGCCCCTATTGAATTCCGAACATTTGATGTGTCTCGGCATTCTCCTGGCACTCGAATGTCAAAGGGAGAGTGGCCATGAGGGCATCTTATTGTGGTTGATCGGCATTCCGATCCCTATCATCATTCTTCTGTACTTTTTTCACGCATCTGAATACCGGCGACGGAGCGGCAAAGGAACAAGGGTCGAAAGCTGCCCCCAAGCGCCGCCCCCCGGCACATGGTCTATCGATCCTGCCCTTTCCTTTTTCCGAAATCGAAGCTTTCGCATTGCCGCCAGACGAGCGCGCGGGCGGCGGCTGATGCCTCTTGGCTTGAATTATTCCGATAGTGTCCAAATTTTCGCCATGGCTTTCGCGGAGAGGATATCGATGGCCGCGATCAGCCGTCGGGCCACGCCCGGAACCGGGGCTTAGCCCGTTTGCCTCGCTTGGCCCAAGTCTCATTCGCCCCGGTTTCTTCGATCTTTGAAGAATAGGGCTCCGTTCATGTAGCAGTCATGATAAGCAGTGCAAAAGGCTGAGCAAAACAGCCATAACTTCGTTTGGATCCAGAACCGAACCCATGTCTATTTCACATCTTTCTCCGAGCCCTTCGCGCGAAACCGAGACGAAGCAGATCGATCACAACGATTCGATCCGTTCGACCTATCTTGCCATCGAGGACATCAAGGCGATGGGCGATGGGGTCGCCCGCAACGGCGTCGACAAGCTGCCGGCCTTTGCTCCCTTCGATTTTTTCGCGCGCCATAAGGAAAACGAGAAGGAAATCCTGCGCGTCTACCGGACCACGGCGACTGATGTCGAGGCCGGCGAGACGATCACGCCGGCGGCAGAATGGCTGCTGGACAATCACTATATCGTCGAAGAGGCGATCCAGGAGGTGCGGCGCGACTTCCCCCGCCGCTTCTATCGCGAATTGCCGACCATGGTCGTCGGCGGCGTCGAGGTACCGCGCACCCTCGTGCTTGCCTGGCTCTATGTCGCCCATACCCACAGCACGATCTCGCAGGAAAGCCTGACGGCGCTGGTCGATGGCTTCCAGGCCAGCGAGACGCTGAAGATCGGCGAACTCTGGGCGTTGCCTTCGCTGGTGCGTTACGTGCTCGTCGAAAACCTTCGCCGCATTTCCAGCCGTGTCGAAGCCAGCCGCCGCATGCGCCGCCGCGCCAATGAGGCGGCCGACGAATTGGTGCGCCTGACCGATCCGGCCGGAGCGGCCGCCTATCTGAAGACGCTGGAACCGCTTGCTGAGGACAATACATTCTCGACGCAGTTCCTCTATCGCCTGCGCGACGGCTCACAGACGTCGAGCCTGGCGATCACCTGGCTCGACGAGCGGCTGGAAGAACTCGGCCGCAACACCGAAGAGGCGACGACGGCCGAACATAGCCGCCTGTCTTCCGGCAACGTGACGATGGGCAACATAATCCGCAGCCTTCGCGAGATCGATGATGCCGAATGGTCGGTCTGGGTCGAGCAGGTCAGCCATGTCGACAAGCTGCTCTGGGAGCATTCGGATTACGGCATCCTCGATTCCGGCTCGCGCAACAAATATCGAAAACAGATCGAGAAGCTGGCGAAGCGCTCGCCGCTGACGGAAATGGAAATCGCCCAGCTGGCGCTCGACATGACCGATGCCGCCAAAGCTTCGGACGAGCCGCAGCCGCATGAACCGAATGTCGGTGGTTTCCTGTCGGGCGCGCAGCGGCCGAAGCTCGAGGCGCGGGCGAACTATCGCCCGACGATCATCCAGCATTTCGTGCGCGCCGTGCGCCAGTTCAACTGGCTGGCGATTGCCTTGCCGGTCATGCTGCTGACGATCATCGCCATGGCGATCGTCGGCAGGTTCATGGCCAATGCCGGCATGGGGGCGATCGAAATCGCCGTGCTGCTGATCATGTTCTCGGTACCGGCGTCAGAAGGGGCGACGGGTCTCTTCAACACTCTGCTTTCTTTCTTCGTGACGCCGGCGCGCCTTGTCGGTTACGAGTTCAAGGAAGGCATTCCGGAGGACGCGCGCACGCTGCTCGTCGTGCCCTGCCTGATCTCGAACCGCGACAGCGTCGACGACCACGTGCGCAATCTCGAGGTTCATTATCTCGCCAACCCGCGCGGCGAGATCTATTTCGCACTGCTCAGCGACTGGCCGGACAGCGAGGTCGAGGAAACGGCTGCCGATCTCGAGGTTCTCGATTATGCGCGGCGTGAGATCGCCAATCTTTCCGCCCGCTATGCCTATGACGGCAAGACGCGCTTCTATCTGCTGCATCGCCGCCGCCTCTACAATCCTTCGGAAGGCGTGTGGATGGGCTGGGAGCGCAAGCGCGGCAAGCTGCACGAACTGAACATGTTGCTGCGCGGCGACCGCGACACGACCTATCTGCCGGGCGCCAATGCGGTGCCGGCCAACGTGCAGTATGTCATGACGCTCGATGCCGATACGCGCCTGATGCGCGATGCCGTCACCAAGCTCGTCGGCAAGCTCTATCACCCGATCAACCGCCCGGTCATCAATCCGAAAACCGGCCGTGTCGAAAGCGGCTACGGCGTCTTGCAGCCGCGTGTCACCCCGTCGCTGACGACGGGCAAGGACGCCTCGGTCTTCCAGCGCGTCTTTTCGATCAATCGCGGCCTCGATCCTTATGTCTTCACCGTTTCCGACGTCTATCAGGATCTCGCCGGCGAAGGCACTTTCACCGGCAAGGGGCTTTATCATGTCGACGCTTTCGAAGCCTCTCTGAAGGGCCGGATCGACGAGAATTCCGTGCTCAGCCACGACCTCCTCGAAGGCTCGATGGCGCGCTGCGCGCTCGTCACCGATCTCGAACTGGTTGAGGATTTCCCGATCCGCTACGAAGTGGAAACCTCGCGCCAGCATCGCTGGGCGCGCGGCGACTGGCAGCTTCTGCCCTACATGTTCAATCCGAAATACGGCGTCACGGCTCTCGGCCGCTGGAAGATGTTCGACAATCTGCGCCGCTCGCTGACGCCGATCGCCTGGTTCTTCGCCTCCGTGCTCGGCTGGTATTTCATGGGCCCGCTCGGCGCACTCATCTGGCAGATTCTGCTGATCTTCTGCCTTTTCGTCGCACCGACGCTGTCGCTCATCAACGGCATCATCCCGCGCACCAGCGATATCATCGCCCGCGCCCATCTCTATACGGTCTGGTCCGATATCACGGCGGCCAATGCACAAGTTGCGCTGCGCATCGTCTTCATCGCCGACTCGGCCTGCATGATGGCGGATGCGATCGGCCGTTCGCTCTACCGCCTGTTCGTCAGCCGCAAGCTGATGCTGCAGTGGCGCACCGCCGCCAGCGTCCAGGCCGGCGGCCAGGGGACGCTGATCTCCTACTACAAGGCGATGTGGCATGCGCCGGTGCTGGCGCTGCTGGCGCTCGGTTTCGCAGCCCTTCCCGGCGACAACGCCTTCCTCGTCGGCATTCCCTTCGCCCTGCTGTGGGTCCTGTCGCCTGTTGTCGCCTGGTATGTCAGCCAGTCGGCGGAGACCGAAGACCGGCTCGAAGTCGCCGATTCCGTGTCGAGCGAACTGCGCAAGATCGCCCGGCGCACCTGGCGGTATTTCGAGACCTTCACGACGGCCGAGCAGAACTATCTGCCGCCTGATAATATCCAGGAAACGCCGCATGTGATCGTCGCGGCACGCACCTCGCCGACCAATATCGGCGTCTATCTGCTCTCCGTCGTTTCCGGCCGGCATTTCGGCTGGTTCTCCTTCGAGGAGACGCTCGAGCGGCTGGAGCAGACGATCGCGACGATCGACAGGATGGAGAAATTCCGCGGCCATCTGTTCAACTGGTATCACACCGATACGCTGCAGACGCTTGGGCCTCGTTACGTCTCGGCCGTCGACAGCGGCAATCTCGCCGGCCATCTGATCGCCATTTCATCGGCCTGCCGCAACTGGGCCGAGGCGCCGTCGGCGCATATGCAGGGCAATCTCGACGGCGTCGGCGACACCGCCGGCATTCTCGGCGAAGTGCTGGCGGACCTGCCCGATGACCGCAAGACCGTGCGCCCGCTGCGCCGGCGCCTGGAGGAGCGCATCGTCGGCTTCCAGAACGCACTTGCCGCCGTCAAACGCGAGCATGAATTCGCCTCGATCCGCATCATCAACCTCGCCGTTCTCGCGCGCGACATCGAGAAGCTTGCCGCCAATCTCGACCATGAGGTCAAGTCGAAGCAGAGCGAAGAAGTCACCCAATGGGCGGCATCGCTGGTAAAGGTCTGCGAGGCGCATATTTCCGACAGCACCTTCGACCTTTCCAAGGTCGATGCGCTGCGGCCGCGCCTGGTGGCGTTGCGCGACAAGGCCCGTGATCTGGCTTTCTCGATGGATTTCGGCTTCCTGTTCCGGCCGGAGCGGCGCCTGCTGTCGATCGGCTACCGCGTCGAAAGCGGCGAACTCGACCAGGCGTGTTACGACCTTCTTGCCTCGGAATGCCGCCTGACCAGCCTCTTCGGCATCGCCAAGGGCGACCTGCCGACCGAACACTGGTATCGCCTCGGCCGCCAGGTCGTGCCTGTGGGGTCACGCGGCGCGCTGGTCTCCTGGTCCGGCTCAATGTTCGAATATCTGATGCCGCCGCTCGTCATGCAGGAGCGTGGCGGAGGCATTCTCAACCAGACCAACAATCTGGTCGTCGTCGAGCAGATGAATTACGCCCGCAAGCTCGGCATTCCGTGGGGCATTTCGGAAGCGGCCTTCAATGCCCGCGACCATAACCTCAATTATCAGTACACGAATTTCGGCGTACCGACGCTCGGCCTGAAGCGCGGCCTTGGCCACAATGCCGTCATCGCGCCTTACGCATCGCTGCTCGCCAGTCAGTACGACCCGCCGGGTGCGCTGGAAAACCTGCAGAGGCTGCGCAAGGTCGGCGCGCTCGGCAAGTTCGGCTTCCATGACGCCGTCGACTTCACGCCGACACGCGTGCCGGAAGGCAAGAAATGCGCGGTGGTCTACAATTATTATGCCCACCATCACGGCATGTCGATCGCGGCTGTCGCCAACGTCGCCTTCAACGGTCATCTGCGCGAGCTCTTCCACTCCGATCCGGTCATCGAGGCGGCCGAGCTGCTGCTGCAGGAAAAGGCGCCGCGCGACATCCCGGTCATGAGCGGCAAACACGAATCCGACACGCCGGCCAGCATCCAGGACGATCTCCTGCGACCGGAGCTCCGGAAGATCAACGATCCGGCTTCGCGCGACCGCGAACTCGTATTCCTGTCGAACGGTCATTATTCGCTGTTGCTGACGGCGACGGGTGCTGGTTATTCACGCTGGAACGGCCTTTCCGTATCCCGCTGGAAAGCCGATCCGACCGAAGACCGCTGGGGCAGCTTCATCTTCCTGCGCGATACCGCCACCAGCGAATGGTGGTCGGCGACGGCTGAGCCGAAGGGTGTCGAAGGCGAGAAGATCAAGGTCGAATTCGCCGACGAGAAGGCACAGTTCACCAAGACGGTCGGTGACCTCACCAGCGAAGTGGAGTGCATCATTGCGACCGAGCATGATGCCGAGGCTCGCCGCGTCACCCTGCTCAACATGGGCACGGAAGACCGCTTCATCGAAGTCACCTCCTATCTCGAACCGGTGATCACCTCCGATGATACCGACAATGCGCATCCGGCATTCGCCCGCATGTTCGTCAAGACCGAGATCGGCAAGCGCGGCGACGTCATCCGTGCCGAACGCAACAAGCGCGACCCGAACGAGCCGAACATCAGCATCGCCCATCTGATCGTCGACAATGCCGGCGACACCCGCCATACCGAATTCGAGACCGACCGCCGCAAGTTCATCGGCCGTGGCCGCAGTCTTGCCGATGCGGCGGCCTTCGATCCGGGCGCGACACTTTCGGGCAGCGACGGCTTCATGCTCGATCCCGTCATGTCGCTGCGTCGCACCGTCCGCGTGCCGGCCGGCAAGAAAGTCAGCGTGATCTTCTGGACGATCGCGGCGCCCAGCCGCGACGAAGTCGACAAGGCGGTCAATCGCTATCGCCATCCCGACGCCTTCAACCACGAACTCGTCCAGGCCTGGACACGCACGCAGGTGCAGATGCGCCATGTCGGCGTCACCTCGCAGCAGGCGGCGGCCTTCCAGCATCTCGGACGCTACCTCGTCTATCCCGACATGCAGCTGCGCAAGGACGAGGCGACCGTCGAGGCCGGCCTGCAGTCGCAATCGGCGCTCTGGCCGCTGGCGATCTCCGGCGACTTCCCGATTTTCACGCTGCGCATCAACGACGACATGGATCTCGATATCGCCCGGGAGGCGCTGCTGGCGCAGGAGTATCTGCGCTCGCGCGGCGTCACCGCCGATCTCGTCATCATGAACGAACGCGCCTCTTCCTATGCGCAGGACATGCAACATGCGCTCGACGCCATGTGCGAGAACGTCCGTCGCATGGGCCAGGCCGACGGGTTGCGCCAGCATATCTTTGCGGTGCGCAAGGACCTGATGGAGGAGAGCACCTATCATGCGCTGATCGCGGCCTCCCGCGTCACGCTGCATACCAAGAACGGCAAGGTGGTCGACCAGATCAACCGCGCCGTGGCGCTGTTTGCACCCTCCAAGGAGGAGCTGCAGGAGATGGAACGGGCCGAGCGCAACAAGGCCCCCGTCAAGCGTGTCGTGCCGGTGCCGCCGCCTGTCGTGCCCGCCGTTGTCATCGAGGAGGAAGGCGATCTCGACTTCTGGAACGGCATCGGCGGCTTTGCCCGCGACGGACGCGAATATGTCGTTCGGCTGCCTGGCGGTCATGCAACGCCGCAGCCCTGGAT
Organism: Rhizobium sp. BK008; assembly: GCF_014197345.1. Classification (NCBI taxonomy): domain Bacteria; kingdom Pseudomonadati; phylum Pseudomonadota; class Alphaproteobacteria; order Hyphomicrobiales; family Rhizobiaceae; genus Rhizobium; species Rhizobium sp. BK008. Next base: position 166,733 of record NZ_JACIFK010000005.1, read on the forward strand.
CAACGTCATCTCCAATGACAGGTTCGGCTTCCACGTGTCGGCGGAGGGCTCCGGCTTTACCTGGAGCGCCAATTCGCGCGACTACCAGCTGACCTCCTGGTCGAACGATGCCGTGGTCAACCGTTCGGGTGAGGCCTTCTATCTCACCGATCTCCACAGCGGTGCCGTCATGACGCCTTTCGCTGCGCTTTCCCGCCGGCCGGACATTCGTTTCGAAGCCCGCCACGGGCTCGGTTATTCCGTCTTCTCCAGTGTCCAGCACGATATCGCGCTCGAACTAACGCAGACGGTCGACCGCGAAAGGCCGGTGAAACTGCAGCGCCTGCGCCTGCGCAACACCGGTTCGGCCAGCCGCAAGCTGCGCCTCTACGGTTATGTCGAATGGATCCTCGGCAGCAATCCGGCACGCACGGTGCCTTTCATCCTGTCGAGCCATGACGAGGAGACGGGGGCGCTGTTTGCCACCAATCCCTACAGCATCGATTTCTCCAACCGAACCGCCTTCTTCGCGGCGAGCGAGACGGTTTCGAGTTTCTCGGCAAGCCGGCGCGAATTCATCGGCAAGGCGGGGACGATCCAGGCGCCGCAGGCCGTCATCTCGGCCGCCGCCCTTTCCGGCGGCACCGAACTCGATGGCGATCCGGCCGCGGCTCTTGCGATCGACATCGAACTTGGCGCCGGCGAGGAGCGTGATTTCACCTTCTTCCTCGGCGACACGCCGACGGAAGAAGAGGCGCGCACTGTCATTGCCGATATCCGCAAGGTTTCGTTCGACGACGCCGTCGAGGCTAACCGCGCCTTCTGGCGGGACTTCACCGGCAGACTGCAGATATCGACGCCGGATCGCGGGATGAACAATCTGGTCAACACCTGGCTGCCTTATCAGAGCCTCGGCTGCCGCATCATGGCCCGCACCGCCTTCTACCAAGCAAGCGGCGCCTTCGGCTTCCGCGACCAGTTGCAGGATACGCTCGCCTTCGTGCTGCACGAACCCTCGCTTGCCCGCCGGCAGATCCTGAATGCCGCTTCGCGCCAGTTCCGCGAAGGCGACGTGCAGCATTGGTGGCTGCCGGGAACGGGTGCGGGCGTGCGCACGCTGATCTCGGACGACGTCGTCTGGCTGAGTTATGCGATCCATCACTATTGCAGCGTCACCGGCGACAAGAACGTGCTCGACGAGGAGATCGCCTTCCTGGAAGGGCCGGCACTGCTCGAAGGCCAGCACGACTCCTTCTACAAGCCGGAGATTTCCGAGGACAAGGCGAGCGTCTACGAACATGCGGCGCTGGCTCTCGATCTCGCCATCGCCCGCAAGGGGACCAATGGCCTGCCGCTGTTCCTCGGCGGCGACTGGAACGACGGCATGAACCGCGTCGGCATCGGCGGGCGCGGCACCAGCGTCTGGCTCGGCTGGTTCCTGGCGGGTGCATTGCGCTCCTTCATTCCCTATGCCGAAGAGCGCGGCGACACCGCCCGCACGGAGCGCTGGTCGGCGCATCTCATCGAACTGAAGAAGGCGCTCGAAACTGCGGCCTGGGATGGCGGCTACTATCGCCGCGGCACCTTCGACGACGGTGCGCTGCTCGGCTCCAAGGAAAGCCCCGAATGTCGGATCGATTCGATCGCGCAGTCCTGGAGCGTACTCTCGGGCGAGGGCGATCCGGCCCGCGCCGTCACGGCGATGGAGGCCGTGCTCGACCAACTGGTCGACGAGGATGCCCGGATCATCCGGCTGTTCACGCCGCCTTTCGTCAATTCCGCCAGGGATCCCGGCTATATCAAGGCCTATCCCCCGGGTGTGCGCGAAAATGGCGGGCAATATACCCATGCCTCGACCTGGGTGGTGATGGCGCTGGCGCAGCTGAAGCGGGGTGACGATGCCTTCCGCTGCTTCCAGATCCTCAACCCGATCACCCATGCGCTCGACAAGGCTTCAGCGGAGCAATACCGAGTCGAGCCCTATGTCGTGGCCGCCGACGTCTATGGCCATGAGCCCTATACGTCACGCGGCGGCTGGACCTGGTATACCGGGTCGGCCGGCTGGCTCTACCGCGCCGCCGTCGAGGGCATCCTCGGCATCCGGCTCAAGGACGGCCGGCTCTACGTGCGTCCGTCGCTCCCGTCCGAATGGGACGGTTTTGCGGCAGAGGTGGAGCAAGGCGGCGGCAAATACCGCATTTCGGTCTCAAAAGCGTCCAATGATCGCGGCTACACTCTGTCGATCAACGGCTGCGAAGTCACCGATCCCGAAGAGGGATATCCGCTCGGATAACAGCGTTCTCCACGCTGAAAAACACGGCGATTCGCGACGGCCAAAAGGGAACCCTTTTGGCCGTCGTCGCGTTTGCAAATCGGATAATAAGGAGAGACCCATGGCAAGCACGCCGTCCGAAGCCATCGTCCCTGGGCGCAGTACTCTATCCGCAGCTGCGCCAGCGCGCGACACAAGGCTCGACGTCCTGCGCGGTGTGGCCCTGATCATGATCTTCATCAATCATGTTCCCGGACAGATTTTCGAATATGTGACGACGAAGAATTTCGGCTTCTCCGATGCCGCCGAGGCCTTTGTGCTGATCTCGGGCATCGCCGTCGGTCTTGCCTATGGGGCTCGCTTTCAGCCGGGGAACCGGCTCAAGGTGGCGATCAAGGCAGCGAAGCGCGCCTTCACGCTCTATCTCGCCCATATGATCACCACCTTCATGACGCTGGCGCTGTTCATCTGTGGTGCCTGGCTGTTCCACCGGCCGGGATTGCTGGTCGAAATCAATATCCTGGCGGTTCTGATGAACCTGAAGGAAGGCATTCCGGCTCTGCTCCTGCTCGGCCATCAGATCGGTTACAACAATATCCTGCCGATGTACGGCGCGCTGATGCTGATGGTGCCGATTATCCTCTTCTTGAATGCGCGGAGCCCGTTGCTGGCGCTCGGTGTCTCGGGCACCGTCTGGCTGCTTGCAGGGATCTACGAGGTGGCGCCGCACAACATGCTGATCGAGGGCTACTGGTTCCTCAATCCGCTCTCCTGGCAGTTCCTGTTTTCGATCGGCATCGTCTCGATGCTGCATATCAAGCGCGGCGGCACGATCCCGCGGCATCCGCTGCTGCTGGCGGCCGCTGCCGCTTACGTCTTACTGTCCTTCGTCTGGGTGACGGGCCATCTCTGGATTTTCGGCAACTCGCTGGCCGCACTTGGCCTGCCGACCGTTATCACCGGTTTCGACAAGACCTTCCTGTCGCTGCCGCGGCTGCTGCATGTGCTGGCGCTGACCTATCTCGTCATCAGCATCCCGGCGCTCTCGCGGATCCTGCGCCGTTCTGCGGATCATCCGCTGACGATCCTCGGGCGCCATTCGCTGAACATCTTCGTCGCCGGCACGATCCTCGCCATGATCGGCCAGGTGGTGCTCTACCTCACCAACAAGGACCCGCTGGTCGGCCCGATCTTCGTGATATCAGGGGTCGCGATACAATTCGCCTATGCCTATTATCTCGAGCGCAAGCGCCAACAGGGCAAGCTCAAGGGAAAACTCGTCGCCGATACCGCCAGCATCCCCGTTCCCGTCCGCATCGGCGGAACGGCCAATGCCTATCGCCGGAGCGATCGGAAATAGGGTTCGGATTTATGTCAAATGTAGGAGCCGGTAGCCGAAAGGCCGCCGGCTCATTTTTTATGAACGAGGATGTTCACCAACTTTCCCAGCGGATCGCGCACATAAAAACGCCTGACGCCCCAGGGCTCATCGGCTGGGCCATACTCGATCGGAAAGCCTGAGGCCGACATCGCCTCGAAAGCGGCATCCAGATCGTCAACCTCGATCGAAAGGTCCGGCACCTCCGTTCCGGAACCACCTTCACTGGCGATGCTGAGCTGAACATTCATCGAACGCGATGCGCCGAACGTCGTGATCCAGCCGTGATCCATGATGACGTCGAGACCGAGGATATCCTGATAGAAACGCCGGGCCAGGGTGATATCCGCTGCCTGGATATTGGCGACGATGCGCAGGACCTTCATGGGCTTTCTCCCTATGCTCGTTGACTGCCGAAGGTTAGGGAAGATCGGCGGGGTGATCAATCGTGTGGGTCAGAGCGGAGATGTTGTGCCGTGCGGTACCCCTCTGCCCTGCCGGGCATCTCCCCGCACGGGGAGATTGGATGGCGCGAGGGCTTCCCGAACAACTGGCCGTCGCATGACTCTAAACTGAAGGCGATAAGGCGATATGGCACGGCAACCGGAGTGGTTGATGCTTTACGGGGAGCAAGCTCCTGCCGACCTGTCGAAAAACATTCTGGAAGTGTCAGGCATGTCTCCGAACAGCTGTCACGTATATATCCGGGCTTTACACCTGTGGGGGAGATATCCGGCAGGGCAGAGGACGATCAGACGGTAAGGCGCCGCTCCCGGGGCTCTGGCAAACAAAAAGGCCGGAAGGGAGCTACCCTTCCGGCCTTTGTCTTGAGACCCGAACCGATCAGGCGGCTTCGGTGGTATGGGCCTTGCGGACTTCTTCGTCCGTCAGGATGCCGCTGGCGCGCAGCAGGGCGGCGAAGCGGCCGTTGCTGTGGCTGAGTTCGTCGAAGCTGCCCTGTTCGACCACACGGCCGTCGTCCAGGAAGAGCACCATATCGGCTTCGCGGACCGTCGACAGGCGGTGGGCGATGATGAAGGTGGTGCGGTTCTGGCGCAGATTGTCGATCGCGGCCTTGACGCGGGCTTCGGTCTCGACGTCGAGCGCCGAGGTCGCCTCGTCGAGCACCAGGATCGGCGCGTCCTTGAGGATGGCGCGGGCGATCGCGATGCGCTGACGCTCGCCGCCGGAGAGCTTGTTGCCGCGTTCACCGACATGCGTATCGTAGCGATCCTCACGGGTCTCGATGAAGTCGGCGGCGGCGGCGGCTTCAGCCGCACGGCGCATTTCCTCTTCGCTGGCGCCCTCGCGGCCGAGGCGGATATTGTCGCTGATCGAACGGTTCAGCAGGCCCGCATCCTGGAAGACGGTGGCAATGTGGCGGCGCAGCGACTTGCGGGTCACCTTGGTGATATCGGTGCCGTCGACGAGGATCTTGCCGCCCTGGGCATCGTAGACACGCTGCAGCAGGTTGACGAGCGTCGTCTTGCCGGCGCCGGTCGGGCCGACGATCGCGACCGTCTGGCCTGCCTTCACCGAGAAGGAGACATTGTGCAGGCCCTGCGAGCTGTTGCCGAAGCCGAAGGAGACGTCGCGGAATTCAATCGCACCCTTGACGTCCTTGATCTCGCCGTTGCCAGCCGGCTCTTCACGTTCACGTACCGAGTCTTCGAGCGTATAGAAGTCCTCGAGTTTGGAGCGAGCCTCGAAAATCTGCGTGGCGAACTGGCGCATCAGGTCGAGGCGGCCGATCAGCAGGTTGGCGAAGCCGATGAAGGCGATGACGTCGCCGACGCGCAGCTGGCCGGCCTGGACGAGCATGGTGCCGATGATCAGGACCACCATCATCGCGATGGTCGAAGCCATGCGGTTCAGCGCGCTGGCGATCGCCCACCAGTCGAGCACCGGATACTGGGCTTCGAGCAGACGGTCGGCGAAGGATTTCAGCGCCCGGGTTTCAGCCTCGATGCGGTTGTAGCTGTGCAGGACCGAAACGTTGCTAATCGAGTCGCTGACATGCGAGAAGACAGTGTGATAATGGTTCTCGACCGAAGCCTGGCCGTCCTTGGTGCGGCTCATGACGACGCGGCCGATCAGCCAGTAGGCGATGGCGAGCACCATGAGCACGGCGGAAAGGCGCAAGTCCATCGACATTGCGGTGGGCACCAGAAGGGTAAGCGCGATAACCGTCGACAGGTGGTTGCGCATGAATTCCAGCCAGAGGCCGAACAGCGTTTCGCAGGCACGCAGCAATGTATGCAGCGCGTTGGAGGTGCCGCGCTGGTGGTGCCAGCCAAGCGGCATGGAGATGATGCGGCCAAAGGCTTCCGTCAGCAGCGTTGCCCGGCGTCCATGCGCCAGCCTGTCGGCCTCGCGGGCCACCAGGACGAAGGCGATGGTGTTGAAGACGGCGAAAGTCGCCCACATGAAGAGGATAGGCTTCACCTCTCCCTTGCCGGAAATCGCATCGATGATGCGGCCGAACAGGATCGGCTCCGCAATGGTGATCGTCGCCAGAACAATGTTTGCGATAACGACCAGGGATACGCGCAGCTTGTAGGCGCCAAGATAGCGCAGAGCTCTTGCATAGACCTTGAATAGCGTCACGTCGAACCTCTTGTGCATCTGCGAAAACGGGATGATGCGATGCTACAAAAGGCTACCTGAACCGGCGATTAACGGAGCATTCAGGCTTCGATCGTCGCGACGATTAAACCCGATCGTACTATCGCAGGATGCGACGAGATGGCTATGGCGCTGAAATTGCTGCATGAACATATCTCGCAACAATTTGCGCTTGCATTTTATTAAATGTTTAGCACAGCATTAAATTAGTGACTGCATTTTTTGAAGAAGACCGTTTCGCGACCAATTTGAAAAGCCGCCGACGGCCTCGATGCGGGCGTCAAGTCCGGGCAAGGGGCATTTTTGTGAATATTAATTCGTTAATTCAATTGCTTATAATTCTGGAAGAATGTTCAAATCCTGAGGTCGTCGTCACCGAGTTGGAGCAGGGCATCCACGATTGCGGCTTCGACTATTACGGCCTGCTGCGCCATGTGCCGCAGAATCCGGCGCAGCCGAATCCGGAACCCTGGGCTGCGGCGCTTGCCGGCCGCTGGCCGGAACAATGGCCGCAGATATATACCGCGAAAAAATATGTGCTGATCGATCCGATGGTGCGTTATCTCGCCCATGCCCAGCGGCCTTTCCGCTGGCGAGACAGCATGGCGGCGTTCAGCAAGGATGGGCAGCAACGCCGTATGGAGCAGATGATGGTCGATGCCTTCGGCCATGGACTGGAAGATGGCTACATCTTTCCGATCCACGGACGAAACGGCATTCTCGGCAGCCTCAATCTCGCCGGCAAGCCAATCGAGCTGTCGCCGGTGGAGATCGCACTGTTCGAGGCGGTGGCGCGCAAGGCCTTCTGGCGGTTGCTCGACCTGAAAGGCGAAGTGCAGGCGCTGGAGACCGTGCTGCCGGCCGAGACGCCGCTGACCCGACGCGAGATGGAAATCCTGCACTATCTCGCCGAAGGGATGACCTCGATGGAGATCAGCAAGATGCTGAAGATCTCAAACCATACCGTCGATTGGTATATGAATGGCCTGCAGGACAAGCTGAAGGCGAAAAACAGGCAGCAAGCGGTGGCGCTTGCCTTCCGCCATGGCCTGATAAGCTGATGCATGTCGTCCAAAACGGGGCAGCGGCTTTGGACAACGACATGCATGATCATAAGAAAAGCGCGTCAAATGACGCGAGTCCGATGCTATGCGCTTCAGAATGGCGAGAAAGTGCATTTCGCAGTCGCAAGAGAAATTGAACTTCCTGTGACAAGAAGTTAAGAATTTTCTTCGCGGGTGCAGCATGCCCGCGTCTGAACGTCTGAGGAGACCGTTTTGCCCATTTCCAAGATTCTCGTTGCCAACCGCTCCGAAATTGCCATTCGCGTGTTCCGCGCGGCCAACGAACTTGGAATAAAAACGGTGGCCATCTGGGCGGAAGAGGACAAGCTGGCCCTGCACCGCTTCAAGGCGGACGAGAGCTATCAGGTCGGCCGCGGCCCGCATCTTGCCAAGGATATGGGTCCGATCGAGAGCTATCTCTCGATCGAGGAGGTGATCCGCGTCGCCAAGCTTTCGGGCGCGGACGCGATCCATCCCGGCTACGGCCTTCTGTCGGAAAGCCCCGAATTCGTCGATGCCTGCAACAAGGCCGGCATCATCTTCATCGGCCCGAAGGCCGATACGATGCGCCAGCTCGGCAACAAGGTTGCAGCGCGCAACCTGGCGATCTCGGTCGGCGTGCCTGTGGTGCCGGCCACCGGCCCCCTGCCCGAGGATATGGCCGAAGTGGCCAAGATGGCCGAGGAGATCGGCTATCCCGTCATGCTCAAGGCTTCCTGGGGCGGCGGCGGGCGCGGCATGCGCGCCATCCGCGATCCGAAGGACCTTGCCCGCGAAGTGACGGAGGCCAAACGCGAGGCGATGGCCGCCTTCGGCAAGGACGAGGTCTATCTGGAAAAGCTCGTCGAGCGCGCCCGCCATGTGGAAAGCCAGGTTCTCGGCGATACGCACGGCAATGTCGTGCATCTCTTCGAGCGTGACTGCTCGATCCAGCGCCGTAACCAGAAGGTCGTCGAGCGCGCACCGGCCCCCTACCTCTCGGAAGCGCAGCGCCAGGAGCTTGCCGCCTATTCGTTGAAGATTGCGGCGGCGACCAATTATATCGGCGCCGGCACCGTCGAATACCTGATGGATGCCGATACCGGCAAATTCTACTTCATCGAAGTCAATCCGCGTATCCAGGTCGAGCATACGGTGACCGAAGTTGTCACCGGCATCGACATCGTCAAGGCGCAGATCCACATCCTCGACGGCTTTGCAATCGGCACGCCGGAATCGGGCGTGCCCGAGCAGAAGGATATCCGTCTCAACGGCCATGCGCTGCAGTGCCGCATCACCACGGAAGATCCGGAGCATAATTTCATTCCGGATTACGGTCGGATCACCGCCTATCGCTCGGCCTCCGGTTTCGGCATCCGGCTCGACGGCGGCACCTCCTATTCCGGCGCCATCATCACCCGCTTTTACGATCCGCTTCTCGTCAAGGTCACGGCATGGGCGCCAAATCCATCCGAAGCGATTTCCCGCATGGACCGGGCGCTGCGCGAATTCCGCATTCGCGGCGTCGCCACCAACCTGACCTTCCTCGAAGCGATCATCGGCCATCCGAAGTTCCGGGATAACAGCTACACGACCCGCTTCATCGATACGACGCCGGAGCTTTTCCAGCAGGTCAAGCGCCAGGATCGCGCCACGAAGCTGCTCACCTATCTCGCCGACGTCACCGTCAATGGCCATCCCGAGGCCAAGGACCGGCCGCGGCCGCTTGATAATGCGGCCGAACCGGTGGTTCCCTATGCCAACGGCAATACGGTCAAGGACGGTACGAAGCAGTTCCTCGACACGCTCGGTCCGAAGAAATTCGGCGAATGGATGCGCAACGAAAAGCGCGTGCTCTTGACCGACACGACGATGCGCGACGGCCACCAGTCGCTGCTCGCCACCCGCATGCGCACCTATGACATCGCCCGCATCGCCGGCACCTATGCGCATGCGCTGCCGAATCTTTTGTCGCTCGAATGCTGGGGCGGCGCGACCTTCGACGTTTCCATGCGCTTTCTGACCGAGGATCCGTGGGAGCGCCTGGCACTGATCCGCGAGGGGGCGCCGAACCTTCTGCTGCAGATGCTGCTGCGCGGCGCCAACGGCGTCGGCTACACCAATTATCCCGACAATGTCGTCAAGTATTTCGTTCGCCAGGCGGCCAAGGGCGGCATCGATCTCTTCCGCGTCTTCGACTGCCTCAACTGGGTCGAGAACATGCGCGTCTCGATGGATGCCATTGCCGAGGAGAACAAGCTCTGCGAGGCGGCGATCTGCTATACCGGCGATATCCTGAACTCGGCCCGTCCGAAATATGATCTGAAATACTATACCGACCTTGCGGTCGAGCTCGAAAAGGCCGGCGCTCACATCATCGCGCTCAAGGATATGGCGGGCCTGCTCAAGCCCGCGGCTGCCAAGGTTCTGTTCAAGGCGCTGCGTGAGGCGACCGGCCTGCCGATCCATTTCCACACGCATGATACATCGGGTATTGCGGCTGCGACCGTCCTTGCCGCCGTCGATGCCGGTGTCGATGCCGTCGATGCGGCCATGGATGCGCTTTCCGGCAATACTTCGCAGCCCTGTCTCGGTTCGATCGTCGAGGCGCTGCGCGGTACGGAGCGCGATCCGGGCCTCGATCCGGAATGGATCCGCCGTATTTCCTTCTATTGGGAAGCGGCGCGCAACCAGTATGCGGCCTTCGAAAGCGATCTGAAGGGTCCGGCATCCGAAGTCTATCTGCACGAAATGCCGGGCGGCCAGTTCACCAACCTCAAGGAACAGGCGCGCTCGCTCGGCCTCGAGACCCGCTGGCATCAGGTGGCGCAGGCCTATGCCGACGCCAACCAGATGTTCGGCGATATCGTCAAGGTGACGCCGTCTTCCAAGGTCGTCGGCGACATGGCGCTGATGATGGTTTCGCAGGACCTGACGGTCGCCGATGTCGTCAGCCCCGACAAGGAAGTCTCCTTCCCGGAATCGGTCGTATCGATGCTGAAGGGTGATCTCGGTCAGCCGCCGTCTGGATGGCCCGAAGCGCTGCAGAAGAAGGCGTTGAAGGGTGACAAGCCCTATACCGTGCGCCCCGGCTCGCTGCTCAAGGAGGCCGATCTCGATGCCGAGCGTAAAGTCATCGAGACGAAACTCGAGCGAGAGATCAGCGACTTCGAGTTTGCCTCCTATCTGATGTATCCGAAGGTCTTCACCGACTTCGCGCTCGCCTCCGATACCTACGGCCCGGTCTCGGTGCTGCCGACGCCGGCCTATTTCTACGGTCTCAAGGATGGCGAGGAACTGTTTGCCGATATCGAACGCGGCAAGACGCTCGTCATCGTCAACCAGGCGATGAGCGCGACGGACAGCCAGGGCATGGTGACCATCTTCTTCGAGCTCAACGGCCAGCCGCGCCGCATCAAGGTGCCGGACCGGGCTCATGGGGCGACGGGTGCCGCCGTCCGCCGCAAGGCTGAGCCGGGCAATGCCATCCATGTCGGTGCGCCGATGCCGGGTGTCATCAGCCGTGTCTTCGTCTCGCCCGGCCAGGTCGTCAATGCCGGCGACGTGCTCGTCTCCATCGAGGCGATGAAGATGGAAACGGCGCTGCACGCGGAAAAGGATGGCACGATTTCCGAGGTGCTGGTGCGCGCCGGCGATCAGATCGACGCCAAGGACCTGCTCGTCGTCTACGCCGGCTGAGCAGGCGGGGTCGATGTTTCCGAAGGGTTGCATTCGGCCATGCTACCGATCACCCGATTGTGTACGGTCGGGCTGTTAAAAAGCTGATTTTGTGAAAAGTGAGCGGCCTCCTTGCCTTGCCCGGCGAGGAGGCTTTCTCATAGATTGGCACGCTCACCACCCGCCCCCAAGACCCATCAGGAAATCGTCTATGAGCAAGTTGAAGATTGCCGTCATTGTCGGCAGCACGCGTATTGGCCGTTTTGCCCAGCATCCGGCCAAGTGGATCGCAGATTTCGCCAGCCAGCGCTCTGATCTCGAAGTCGAAGTTCTCGACCTTCTCGACTACCCCATGCATTTCTTCGGGGAAGAGCGCGCCACCACGGCGGAAAGCGAAACCGCAGAGAACTGGAAGAAGAAGCTGCGCGAGTTCGACGGCTTCATTTTTACCGCCGCCGAATATAACCATGCGCCGACCGCGGTTCTGAAGAACGCGCTCGATCTCGGCGAATTCATTCAGAAGCCGGTCGGTTTCGTCGGTTACGGCGGCGTCGGCGGCGCACGTGCGGTCGAGCAGCTTCGCCTGATCTTCGTCGAAATGAGCGCAGCGTCCGTCAAGACCGCCGTCCACATCGCGTTCAGCGAATATCTTGCGGTTCTCAAGGAAGGCAAGAGCCTCGGTGATTACGCCCATCTCAATGAGGCCGCCAAGAACATGCTCGATCAGCTCACATGGTGGGGCAATGCGCTGAAGGCCGCGCGCGCCGTCGTTACGGCCTCCTGATTGCAGCGAGCGATGCCGGGATGTTCGCATCCCGGCACCAGAGCCTTTCCCGGTTGGATTGCAGCATTCTGCCGGCGCAAAGATGCCCGGCCCACCGGCCGCACTGCTTCACTATGCGAAGCAATAGGTGCGTCCGGCGCTTCTAAAGTCTTGCAGATTTGCAAGGCAAATCTGCGGGAGGGTTGGCTGAAACGGGCCGGCTTGGCCGTAGAGCCGGGCTACGACGCGCGCCGGCCGGTCGACCATCCGACTCCGTTTGAGCCAACAGAATGCTGCAATCTAACCCGGAAAGGCTCTAGCGCAGATATCGTAAGTATTGGCGGCGTTGATCGTCGAGATGAAGCGCTTGGTGCGCTCGCGCTCCGGCGTATTGAAGATCGCCCTGGCGCTGCCCGTTTCCACCACGCTTCCGGCTTCCAGGAAAACGACGTCATTGGCGATCTTCGAGGCGAGCCGGAGATCATGGGTCGCCATCACCATCGTCGTGCCTTCGCTGGCAAGCTTGCCAAGCACATCGACCACCTCGGCCGAAAGTTCGGGATCGAGCGCGGATGTCGGCTCGTCGCAAAGAAGCACGCGCGGCGATGGCGCCAGTGCCCGGGCAATTGCGACGCGCTGCTGCTGGCCACCCGATAGTGTCGAAGGCCAGGCGTCGGCCTTGTGGGTCATGCCGACCTTGGTCAGCAATTCCATTGCGCGTTCGCGGGCCTTTTCCCTCGGCCATCTCAGCACCGTCACCAGACCTTCCATGACATTCTCGATCGCGGTCTGATGCGGGAAGAGCTGGAAGTTCTGGAAGACCATGCCGGTCTGGCGGCGGATCTTCTGGATCGCCTGCCAGCTCGTTCGTTTGTCCGGGGTAAAGGCCAGCGTTTCCTCTCCCAGGCGGATCGCGCCTGTTGTCGGAATTTCGAGCAGGTTGATGCAGCGCAGCAGCGTGCTCTTGCCGCCGCCGGAAGGTCCGACCAGCGCGGTGACGCTGCCTTCGGGGATGCGGATGCTGATATCCTTCAGGATGACCGCATCGCCGAAGCGCTTTTCGATGTTGGAAAGCTCGATCATGCATTTGCCTCCAGCATACCGCCATAACGCGCGAAGCGGCGTTCCAGCCGCACTTGCAACTGCGAGAGGACGGAGCTCAGGACGAGATAGATCAGCGCCGCCTCGATATAGAGGATCAACGGCTCATAAGTGGTGGCGACGATGCGCTGCGCCGCCTGGAAGAGTTCCGGCACGGTGATGGCGGCGGCAAGCGACGTGTCTTTGACCAGCGAGATGAAAGTATTCGACAAAGGCGGCACGGCGACACGGGCGGCCTGCGGCAGGATGGTGCGGCTCATCGCCTGGCGCCAGCTCATGCCGATCGAATAGGCAGCTTCCCACTGGCCTTTCGGCACCGAGGAAATGACGGCGCGGATGATCTCGGAGCTATAGGCGCCGATATTCAGGGTGAAGCCGATGAGGGCGGCCGGGAAGGCATCGAGCAGGATGCCGAGGCTCGGCAGGCCGTAGAAGATGACAAAGAGCTGAACGAGCAGCGGCGTGCCGCGGATGACCCAGACATAGAAGCGCGCGACGGCGGAGAGCGGCATCGGCCCGAAGAGTCGGGCGATCGCGGTGGCGAGCCCGAGGGCCAGGCCAAAGACGAAGGAGAGCAGGGTCAGCGGAATGGTGAAGATCAGCCCCGCCCACAGGAGCGAAGGCAGCGATTCCGCCATCAGTTGGAGCCAGTGCGCCAAGGGAATTCCTTCTGGTCGGTTGGTGCGTCGAAGTGGAATACCCCTCCCCAACCCCTCCCCACAAGGGGGAGGGGCTTATCGGGGCCTTCGGCGCGCCAAATAGCGACCGTACTATGGCGGGGAGGCTGTTCTGAGATGAGGCGGCGCGGCATCGAACCCCCTTGCCCTTGTGGGGGAGGGGGTTCTTTTCTTGAACGAAGCTTACTTGGAAACGTCCTGGCCGAAATACTTGTCGGCGATCTTCTTATAGGTGCCGTCGGCCTTGATGTCGGCAAGCGCCTTGTTGATTTCGGCGAGAAGCTCCGGCTCGTTCTTGCGGATGATGACGCCGGAGTAGTCGGCATTTTCCTGTTCGGCGACGATCTTCACCGGCGCGTCCGGCTTGTGCTTCTTGAAATCGAGGAAGGAGAGGCTGTCGTTGATCGTGGCGTCGGCGCGCTTGGTCAGCACGAGCTGGATCGACTGATCGAAACCGTCGGTGCCGACGAGTTCGGCGCCGGCTTCGGTGGCGAGCTTGCCGAAGTTGCTGGTCAGTGATTGGGCGGCCTTCTTGCCCTTCAGATCGGCGAAGGACTTGATGCTGTCATCGCCGTCACGGGCGATCAGCACGGCCTTGGAGGCAATATAGGGCTCGGAGAAATCATATTTCTGCTTGCGGGTTTCGGTGATGCCGACCTGATTGATGACGGTGTCGTAGCGCTTGGCGTCGAGGCCGGCGATCAGGCCGTCCCACTTGCCTTCGACGAACTCGGCCTTGACGCCGAGCTTGGCGGCGATCGCTTCGCCGATCTCGACATCGAAGCCGACGAGCTTGCCGCTTTCGTCATGATAGGTGAAGGGCGCATACGTGCCTTCGGTACCGATCTTGAAGACGCCGGCCGATTTGATGGCGGCGAGGTTCTCGCCGGCATGGGCAGGCAGGAGGGCCGCAGCCTGAATGAGGGCGGCAGCGGCGACGGTTTTCAACCAGTTCATTGTTTTATCCATCCTTGGGAGGTTGTCATCGGATGGGGATACTTTGCAGAAAATTATGGCGCCGGAAGCGTAGAAAACTGCGAATAAAAGCAGCAACTGCAAATAATTTTCTCAAGCGGCCGTTCCAACCATGAATCCTGCAGAAACAGGCATCATGCTCCGGCCCGGCGGCGCAGCCTTTCGCTGACGATGATGATCAATCCGGCGCTGAGGATCAGGGCCGCGCCGACGACCACATTGTGCGTTGGGATGTCGGCCCAGATCAGATAGCCCAGGAGGAAGGCCCAGACGAGAGAGCTGTATTCGAATGGTGCAAGCACGGAGACGGGCGCCTGGCGCATGCCTTCGAAAAGGGCGAATTGGGCGCAGCCGGCAACGATGCCTGTGGCAATGAGCAGCGCGAGCTGCGTCATATCGGGGGTCTGCCAGGTGTAGAGAACGGCAAGGCCGGTCAGGGCAAGAAAAAAGACGTTGGAAACGGTGAGCTGCACGATGGTCTTTTCGTGCAGCGAGGTCTTGCGCAGCAGCACCATGGCGGATGCCCAGAGGACGGCCGCCTGCAGCGCAAGATAGACCGGCCAGGAAATGGTGAGGCCGACCGGATTGCAGGCGATCAAGACACCGACGAAACCGACGCCGACGGCCAGCCAGCGCGCCGGCGTGACCTCTTCCTTCAGGATGACCCATGCGAGCAGGGTACCGACGACAGGTGCGGCGTAATAAAGCGTCGTCACTTCGGCAAGCTGCAGGCGGCTTGCCGCGGAATAATAGGAAAGCCAGGCACAAAGAAGAAGGATCATCGGCTTGACGATCGGCGATGTGATCGTTTGGCGAACGAGTTTGCCGCGACCATAGGCGAGACAACCGAGGAAGATCGTGAGGCTGCGGAAAAACAGGATCTGCCAGACGGGAATGCTTGAAGTCAGGATCTTGATGATCGCGTCATGGAAGGTAAACGCCATATAGGCGACGGTCGTGAGCAGGATGCCCAGGCTGACGGAGTTTTTCACAGGAAGACGCACCAGATGGCGGATATGCCGGAGGGAATCGGGAATGATGAATCGATATTCCTGCCTCTTAGACCGGTCAATAGGACATATTTCGCTCTGGTAGTGACTTTGTTTCAAAACGTCAGAAAACGTGTAGCAATGCGTATTGCTTGCACGATCATAAGTGTTTATGCACGTTTCTGGATTTGTGAGATGTCGATCCGGTAGGAACATGCAGGATTTTCTATTACGCGAGCGTCAAGGGGTGATTTCCGAGAGGTTGCGGATGAATGGCCGCGTGCTGGCGGCGGAACTTGCGCTCGAATTCGGCGTCTCCGAGGATACGGTGCGGCGCGATCTGCGCGAGATGGCGGCCGCGGGGCTCTGCGAGCGGGTCTATGGCGGCGCATTGCCGGTCTCGCCGGCGCATGGAAGCCTGACGCAGCGCATCGGCTTTGCCGCCGACCGGAAACAGGCGCTGGCGCGCGCTGCGGCACAGCAGATCGCCGCCGGTTCGACCGTGTTCTTCGATGCCGGCAGCACCAATCTGGCGATTGCCCATGCATTGCCGGCCGATCTTGCGCTGACGGCTGCGACGAATGCGCCGGCGATTGCCGCAGCGCTGATCGACAAGCCTGCCATCAACGTCATCCTGATCGGCGGGATGGTCGATCGGCAGACGGGCGGTGCGCTCGGCGCCAAGGCCCTGCGCGATATGGAGCAGATTTCGCCCGACCTCTGCATTCTCGGCGCCTGCGGCGTCGACCTTGAGGCCGGCATCACGGTGTTCGGTTTCGAGGATGCGGAGTTCAAGCGGTTTGCGACGTCGAGGAGCAAAAGGGTGCTGGTGGCTGCAACCTCGGAGAAATTCGGCACTGCCGCCCCCCATAGTGTCCTGCCGGTTGCCCATTGCGAATGTCTGGTGGTCGAACACGATGCCGATCCGGCAATTCTCGGCCGCTACCGCGAGCGCGGATGCAGGACTGTTATCGCCGAGAAAACGAACTGAGGCGACGTCACAGAGTTTAGGGAAATCGGGCGCTTGCAAGCCCGGCAATGAGGAAAGACCGAGAAATGGACAGTCATGTAAGTGCGCCGGGGGTCCGGAGCGGCTTCGTTACCAGAAGCAGGGCGGCGGTTTCCCTGCTCTTTCTCATGAATGGCTTCGTCGTCGGCTGCTGGGCGCCGAAGATTCCGGACTTTGCCGAGCGTCTGGCGCTGAGCAAGTTCGAGCTTGGGCTGATGATCCTCGTCTTCGGCGTCGGCTCGCTGGTCATGATGCCGATTGCCGGTGCGCAGATTGCCAAGCACGGCTCGCGTATCGTCGTTCAGGTGACGGCTGTCTGCGTGCTGCCGTTGCTGCTGGCATTGACGCTCGCGCCAAATGTGATCACCGGGGCCATCTCGCTCTTCCTGTTCGGCGGCTTCATTGGCGCAATGGATGTGGCGATGAATGCCAATGCGGTGTCGGTCGAGAAATCCATGCGCCGCGCCATCATGTCGTCCTGCCATGCGTTCTGGAGTCTTGGTGGACTGATCGGCTCAGGTCTCGGCGGCATCGTGATTTCCAAGCTCGGTATTCTCGGTCATGCGGAACTGGCGACGGTGCTGGCGGCAATCTTCCTTGCTCTGGCATGGCCGATGATCCTTGCGGACCCGCCGCATCCCGACACCAAGAAGGAAAAGACGAAGCTGCCGATGGTGCCGCTGCCGTGGCTGCTCGGATTGATGGCGCTGTTCAGCATGGTGCCGGAAGGTGCGGTTCTCGACTGGGGCGCGCTCTATCTCCGGCAGGAAATGGATGCATCCGTGGCACTTTCCGGTCTTGGTTTCGCAGCCTTTTCGGCGACCATGGCGATCATGCGCTTTGCCGGCGATCTGGTGCGCGACCGTCTGGGCGGCGTCAAGACGCTGCGCATCTGCACGCTGTTTGCGATCGTCGGCATGCTGCTTGCAGGCTTGGCCCCCAATGCCGAGATCGCTATCCTGGGTTTTGCCTTTTGCGGGATCGGGATTTCCAACATGGTGCCGATCGCTTTCTCGGCGGCGGGCAATATTCCCGGCCTCAAGCCTGGCATCGGCATCTCGGTCGTCACGACCATGGGCTACTCCGGCATGCTGGTCGCACCGTCCTTGATCGGCTTCGTCGCCGAGCATGTCGGCTTCGCTGCGGTCTTCATGGCGCTGCCGGTGCTGCTGCTCGTCGTCCTCCTGTTTTCCAAACTGGCCCATTATGCCGATGGGACCTCCGGAGGCGGCCACTGAACCGCCTCCAACCAAAAGTGATATCGGGGGCGGTTGACAAGAAAGCGGTCATGATCCACCTGAAAGGCGCTGTTTCTAAAGCGCGTCGCAATCTTTCAGATTTGCTTCTCGCGCTTTAGGTCTTTATTTTGCGCATGTCGTGATCGCAAAACCGCTGCATACTTTTGCGCGACATGCTTTAGGGGTGCAAGAACTCTTCATGTTGTCAGCCGCCGATTTTGATCCGAAACCGCGCCGCGCTTCCGTTGCCGTCGATGTCGGCGGCGTCATCGTCGGCGGCGGGGCGCCGGTCGTCGTGCAATCCATGACGAATACCGATACGGCCGATATCGACTCGACCGTCGCGCAGGTCGCCGCCCTGTTCCGGGCTGGCTCGGAGCTTGTGCGTATCACCGTCGACCGTGACGAGAGTGCGGCCGCCGTGCCGAAGATCCGCGAGCGGCTGCTGCGGCTCGGCATGGACGTGCCATTGATCGGCGACTTCCACTATATCGGCCACAAGCTGCTCGCCGATCATCCCGATTGTGCCGCGGCGCTGGCGAAATACCGCATCAACCCCGGCAATGTCGGCTTCAAGGACAAGAAGGACAAGCAGTTCGCCGAGATCATCGAGATGGCGATCCGCCATGACAAGCCGGTGCGTATCGGCGTCAACTGGGGTTCGCTCGACCAGGATCTGCTGACGGCGCTGATGGACCAGAATGCCGCGGCCGGTTCGCCGCTTTCGGCCCGGCAGGTGACGCGCGAGGCGATCGTGCAGTCGGCGCTGCTTTCGGCAGCCCTTGCCGAGGAGATCGGCCTGCCGCGCAACCGCATCATCCTGTCGGCCAAGGTCAGCCAGGTGCAGGATCTGATCGCCGTCAATTCGATGCTCGCCGAACGCTCCAATCACGCGCTGCATCTCGGTCTGACCGAAGCCGGCATGGGCACCAAGGGCATCGTCGCCTCGTCGGCGGCTATGGGCTTCGTGTTGCAGCATGGCATCGGCGATACGATCCGCGTGTCGCTGACGCCCGAGCCGAATGGCGACCGCACCCGCGAAGTCCAGGTGGCGCAGGAGATCCTGCAGGTCATGGGCTTCCGCCAGTTCATACCGGTCGTTGCCGCCTGTCCGGGCTGCGGACGCACGACCTCGACGGTGTTCCAGGAGCTTGCCCAGAACATCCAGAACGACATTCGCAAGAACATGCCGGTCTGGCGCGAAAAGTATCCCGGAGTCGAGGCGCTGAACGTCGCCGTCATGGGCTGCATCGTCAACGGGCCGGGTGAAAGCAAACATGCCGATATCGGCATTTCGCTTCCCGGCACCGGCGAGACGCCGGCCGCCCCTGTTTTCATCGATGGCCGTAAGGCGCTGACGCTGCGCGGCCCCAATATCGCCGCCGACTTCGAGGCGCTTGTCGTCGATTATATCGAGAAGCGTTTCGGCCGGCGGACGGCGGCGGAATGAACGCCTTCGAGTTCGAATGAGCCGGTATTGGTCTGATATCGTCAGCAAGCTTCGGCCCTATGTCGCCGGAGAGCAGCCGCGTATCGCCGGCTTGGTCAAGCTCAACACTAACGAGAATCCCTACGGGCCGTCTCCGAAGGCACTCGAGGCAATCCGGCAAGCGACGGACGATCGTCTGCGGCTCTATCCCGATCCCGCGGCGACGGAATTGCGCGAGACGATCGCCGCCCGTTTCGGCCTGATGGCGGAAGAAGTATTCGTTGGCAACGGCTCCGACGAGGTCCTCGCCCTCGCGTTTCAGGCGCTGTTGAAACACGAACGGCCGCTTCTCTATCCCGATGTGACCTATAGCTTCTACCCGACATATAGCCTGCTATACGATGTCGAAGCGATCGAAGTGCCTGTCGATCACGGGTTCCAGATCCGACTGGCGGATTACGACAGGCCGTGCGGCGCGATCATCATCCCCAATCCGAATGCACCGACCGGGATCGGCCTGCCGCGTGCCGACATAGAGGCGCTTGTCGCCGCTCACCCGGATGCGGTCGTCGTGATCGACGAGGCCTATGTCGATTTCGGCGGCGAAAGCGCCGTCCCGCTCATTTCAAAATATCCCAATCTGCTTGTCATTCAGACCCTGTCGAAATCCCGCTCGTTCGCAGGCCTGCGCGTCGGCTTCGCGCTGGGGCAGCGGGAACTGATCGAGGCGCTGGTGCGCGTCAAGGACAGTTTCAATTCCTATCCGCTCGATCGCCTGGCGCAGGTCGCCGCGACGGCGGCGATCAAGGACGAGGCGTGGTTCGAGACATGCCGGAGGAAGCTTATCGCCAGCCGGGAAAACCTCGTCTCCGAACTCCAAGCGCTGGATTTCGAGGTCTTGCCGTCCCAGGCGAATTTCGTTTTCGCAAGGCACCAAAGTCAGTCGGGTGCAGCGCTTCTCACCGCCCTTCGCGAGCGGAACATTCTCGTCCGGCTTTTTGCCAAGCCGCGTATTTCGGACTTCCTGCGGATCAGCATCGGCACGGACGAGGAATGTGCCCGCCTGGTTTCGGCTCTCACGGAAATATTGGCAGCCTGACCTGGAAAGGGATAGAGCGGTTCAGCTTTTAACGGAAGCGCAGAACCACTCTATTCCTTTGTTTTACGTAATTCCCGGTAAAAACGCTTCGCGCTTTGCCTGGGAAAACCGCTTCGCACTTTTCCTGGAATTGCTCTAGCTCTTCCGGTCGGCGATGAAATGCGCCGCAGCGGTAAGGGTCGAGGCACGGGCGCCGTAAGGGGTAAGCAGCGCCTCGGCATCGCGGACATGCTGGTGGAGCTGGCGCTCGGCCCATTCCATACCGCGCAGGGCGACGAGCGTTCCCTTGCCCCGGGCTGCGTCCTTGCCGGTCGCCTTGCCCATGGTCTCGGTGTCCGAAGTCAGGTCAAGAATGTCGTCGGCCAGCTGGAAGGCAAGGCCGATCTTTTCGCCGAAGGCGCGCAGGCGGCGGCGGTCTTCCGGCGCACTTGCCGAGATGATGGCGCCGGCTTCGCAGGCGAAGCGGATCAACGCGCCCGTTTTCATCGCCTGCAGGCGGATGATGCCGGCCTCGTCAGGGGCTTGTTTTTCCGCTGCCAGATCGAGGGCCTGGCCGCCGGTCATGCCGCCAAGACCGGCGGCGCGGGCAAGGGCCAGCACCAGCGATGCCTTGCTGGTATCGGGAAGCGCCGTTTCCGGCGCGGCGACGATATCGAAGGCGTAGGTCAGCAGGCTGTCGCCGGCGAGGATCGCGGTCGCTTCATCGAATTTAATGTGTACCGTTGGTTTGCCGCGGCGCAGGTCGTCATCGTCCATGGCCGGCAGGTCGTCATGGACGAGGGAATAGCAGTGGACGCATTCGAGTGCCGCGCCGACGCGAAGTGCTGCCTCAGCGTTGCCGCCGAGAAGGGCAGCGCTTTCGACGACCAGGAATGGGCGCAGCCGCTTGCCGCCGTTCAGCACGGCATAATGCATGGCATCGCGCAGCCTTTCGGGCCTGGCGATTTCATCGGAAAGGATGCTTGGTGAAAGCAATGCGTCGAGCAGCGCCTCGATCTCGTGGGCGTTGTTCTTCAGCCTCGTTTCGAAAGTGTCCCGGTTCGCGTCCATGGGCGCTGTTTGGCATGAGCGCCCCTGGGCTTGCAACGGAATTGTCGATGACAGCGGCAAGATTCACCACGCACTCTGGCATAAGCTCTGTACAGGCGCTATGAGAACGAGAGGAGCGAAATCGGACTGGGGAACATTGGATATAGCGCCGGAGAGAGAGGACAGCGTCGACATGCCGGTTCGTCGGCAATGGTTCGGAGATCGGCGGTTCGGAGATCGGCGCGTGTTGAAACGCATTGTTCTTGCCGTCCTGGTCTTTCTGATCCTTCCCTACGCGTTGATCTTTTTCTATCTGCTGCCCTTCATTCACCCCATCTCGACGCTGATGCTGCGCGATCTCCTGCTGCTGCGCGGTTACGACAGACAATGGGTGTCGCTGGATCACATCGCCCCGGTCGTGGTGCAGTCGGTGATGATGTCGGAGGATGGGCAATATTGCTTTCACGGCGGCGTCGACTGGGCTGAAATGCGCATGCTGGTCGAGGATACGCTGAAAGGCCAGGCGACGCGCGGCGGCAGCACCATCCCGATGCAGACGGCGAAAAACCTCTTCCTCTGGAACAGCCGCTCCTTCGTGCGCAAGGCGCTGGAGCTTCCACTCGCGGTCGCCACGGATTTCGTCCTGTCGAAACGGCGGCTGATGGAAATCTATCTCAATATCGCCGAATGGGGTCCCGGCATCTACGGCATCGAGGCGGCCGCCCAGCATCATTTCAAGGTGCCGGCCTCGAAGCTGACGCGGCGCCAGGCATCGCTGCTAGCCGTCTCGCTGCCGAACCCGATCGACCGCAATGCCGGCAAGCCCGGACGCGGCCTTCGCCGGCTTGCCGGCGTGATTGAGAGGCGTGCGCAAGGTTCGGGCGATTACATCAAGTGCATCTATGATTGACATCAGAGATTGACATCAGAACTTGTCGTCAGAACAGGATGATTTTAGTCCAGGGGCGGCCTAAAATCTGAATCCTGTTCTAAATTATATTGTGAGAGCGTGATGTCATGAGAAAACCGCGCACACTTTTCGGCATCATGCTCTAGAGGCGGTAAGCGTCATCTGACATTCTTGGTTCTGCCATATGGACGGATGCAGTCCAACCAGAGCCCCGATTCGCCCATGACCATCACGACATTTTCGCCCGAGCTTCTCTCTTATTCGAAGACGCACAATCCGAACCCGCCCGCCCATCTCGGCAGCCGCTATCGCAAAATCGGCGGCTTTCTCCCGGAAGCCGGCAACACCATCGTCTGCCATATCGAGAAGGGTTCGCAGACGCAGATGGCGCTGATCGAGGCGCGCGAGACATATCTGGCCATGCCCGAGGCTCCGCAGTTCCTCTTCACGCCGATATCAAGTCTTCACATGACACTTTTCGAAGGCGTCATCGAAACCCGGCGCCGGCAGGATTGCTGGCCGGGCGATCTGCCGCTCGATACGCCCATCGAAGACATGACCGAGTTGATGGCGGCCAGGCTCGAAGGTTTCTCGATGGCTGACCCCTTCAGGGTCGCGATCGTCGAAGCTCGCCCGTCGGGCCTGCTCGTCGACGGGGCGACGGAGACGGACCGCAAGGTCATGCGCGCCTGGCGCAACGCGCTGGCCGATCTTCTCGGCTATCGCCAGCCGAACCACGAGGATTATAAGTTCCACATGACCTTCGCCTATGCGGTCGAACGGCTTGAGGACGAAGCCTTGCCGCGCTGGCAGGCGATGCTCGATGACGTGGCCGAGGATATCCGCCGCAAGGCTCCCGTTTTCGAGCTTACCCCGCCGGCATTCTGCGTGTTCGAGGATATGAACCATTTCCACGAATTGCTGATCTTTGATTTCGAAGCCTGAACGGAGGAGGCCCATGGACAAACCGACGCTCTATATCGCCAACAAGAACTATTCCTCCTGGTCGTTTCGGCCCTGGATGGCGCTGACGGGCGTCGGCATCGATTTCGAGGAAGTGCTGATCCCCTTCGATTATCCTGGTGGCAATCCCCATATCAAGGCGGTTTCGCCGACCGGGCGAGTGCCGCTTCTCAAGCACGGCGCGTTGAAGATCTGGGAATCGCTGGCGATCATCGAATACGCCGCCGAGCTTTATCCGGAGGCCGGCCTTCTGCCTGGGGATCGGGCCGAGCGGGCGCTTGCCCGTTCGGTTTCGATGGAAATGCTCTCGAGCTTTCGGGCGCTGCGCAACGCCTGCCCGATGAATATCCGCCGGCCGAAGGCCAAGATCGCATTGCCGGATGGTGTCGACGCCGATATCAGCCGCATCGAGACAATCTGGCGCGACCTGTTGCAGCAATCCGGCGGACCGTTTCTCTTTGGTGCGTTCAGCGGGGCGGATGCGATGTTTGCGCCCGTCGTCAACCGCTTCGACATTTATGATCTCGTCAGCCGAAACGATACGCTGGTCTATATGGAGACCATGAAGGCGCATCCGGCCTGGCGAAAATGGGAAGAGGCGGCCCGCGCGGAGCCTTGGATCGTGCCGGAAGACGAAGTCTGAGCCCGGAATCATCGGCTTCGCAAAAAATACGCATGGGGACTGGTCAAGGCCACCCCTTGCATGTATAAGCGCGCCAAATTCCGAAATCGCGACATGTCCGTTTCGGCCGCCAGTCTGGCCGTGGGAATGTTTTGCCCGCAAGTGGAGTAAGAGAAATGGCTGTACCGAAGAGAAAAACAAGCCCGTCCAAGCGCGGTATGCGCCGTTCGGCAGATGCACTGAAGGCTCCGACCTATGTCGAAGACAAGAACTCCGGCGAACTGCGCCGCCCGCACCATATCGACCTGAAGACCGGTATGTATCGCGGCCGCCAGGTTCTGACGCCGAAGGAAAGCGCATAATTTCCTGGTCCGGCTTGTCCGATCGAAAGTTTCAAGGCCGGCGTCACGCCGGCCTTTTCTATTTCGACGGTATAATATTTGCAATGACTTGCGGTCTGGCAGCGGTTTGCGGCAGTATTCTTCTTGCGCTGAGGAGACTGCCGATGATAGCCGCAATGCCGCTGATGATTATCCCGTTTATTCTTTACAATCTGGCGATGCTGGGCCTGATGGGCGATGGCGGCATTCCGGCCCTGCAGCATGATGTCATCGTGCTGTCGATGATCTCGGGCGCGATCTGGAGCATGGCGCTCGGCGATCTGTTCATCGTCATCGCCCTTGTCGTGCTGTTCTTCGAAATCCTCAAGGCGACCAGAACCGGCCCCGGCAATCTCGTCAACCATATGTTGTCGATGCTGGTGTTCATCGCCTTCCTGGTCGAGTTTCTGCTCGTCCGGGATGCTGCGACGCAGGTATTCTTCATTTTGATGACGATCGCCCTGATCGATGTGATCGGCGGTTTTGCCGTCTCGATCCGGAGCGCCGGGCGTGATGTCTCGATCGGATTATAGGTTGTCGAGTTTGTTCTGAAGGGCGCGGAGCTGTTCCTTCAGCTCATCGATATCCTTGGCCTCGGCCTTGCGGCTTTCCTTGGCAGGCGGCGTCATGAAGGGCGAGAACATCTGCATCGCCTGCTGAAACAGCTCGGTGTTGCGGCGAACCTGATCTTCGACCATCTGCATCGGCAATTGCAGGTTCTTGCCGAGCGGCGTCTCGCCGAAGGCGCGGTTCACCTGCTCGCGCATCTGCGACTGCTGTTCGGTGAAGGCGCGCATCGAATGTTCGAGAAAGCTCGGCACCACCATCTGCATCTGGTCGCCGTAATAGGTGATGAGCTGGCGCAGGAAGGAGATCGGGAGCAACGTGTTGCCGGTCTTCGATTCCTGTTCGAAAATGATCTGGGTCAGCACCGAATGGGTGATGTCATCTCCGCTTTTTGCATCCTGTACGGTGAAG
This sequence comes from Rhizobium sp. BK008, assembly GCF_014197345.1. Classification (NCBI taxonomy): domain Bacteria; kingdom Pseudomonadati; phylum Pseudomonadota; class Alphaproteobacteria; order Hyphomicrobiales; family Rhizobiaceae; genus Rhizobium; species Rhizobium sp. BK008. The sequence continues at coordinate 191,870 of NZ_JACIFK010000005.1, forward strand.
TCTTCGCCTTTCTTCACCATCTCCGCCAAGTCTTCCAGCGTCACATAGGTGCTGGTGCCGGTGTTGTATAGGCGGCGATTGGCGTATTTCTTGATAACGATCTGACCCTCATGCTTCGCCATATCAGTCTCCTGAACCCCCGTCTGATTTATGGATCTTCCTCCACTTGAGACTGTAAACGCAAAAGAAGGCCGGTGACAATCTCTTTGTGCGATGCGGCAAACCTTTAACAGAGCAGATGAATCGGGCTTGGGAGCGCTTCGGCTGAAAAATGGCGGCAGCCGGTCTTCGCGTTTGACTTGTGCTCCAAGCTTTGCCAGTTTCTCCTTATGTAAGTGAGACGAAAACGAGGAGCGTCCCCATGAGCAATTCATCCATCGTCATCGCCAGTGCAGGGCGAACAGCAGTCGGCTCGTTCAACGGCGCTTTCGCGACGGTCCTCGCGCATGAGCTCGGGGCGGCGGTCATAAAGGGGGCGCTCGAGCGCGCCGGCGTCGATGCCGGCGAGGTGGATGAGGTGATCCTCGGCCAGGTGCTTGCCGCCGGCGAGGGCCAGAACCCGGCCCGCCAGGCGGCGATAAAGGCCGGCATTCCGAAGGAGGCGACTGCCTGGGGCGTCAACCAGCTCTGCGGCTCGGGCCTGCGCGCGGTCGCGCTCGGCATGCAGCAGATCGCCACCGGCGACGCCAAGATCATCGTTGCCGGCGGCCAGGAATCCATGTCGATGGCCCCGCATGCCGCGCACTTACGCAGCGGCGTCAAGATGGGCGACATGAAGATGGTCGACACGATGATCAAGGACGGTTTGACCGACGCCTTCCATGGTTATCACATGGGCATCACCGCCGAAAATGTCGCGCGTCAGTGGCAACTGTCGCGCGACGACCAGGATCAGTTCGCCGTGGCTTCGCAGAACAAGGCGGAAGCGGCGCAAAAGGCCGGCCGTTTTGCCGACGAGATCATCCCCTACGTCATCAAGACACGTAAGGGCGACGTTACGGTCGATGCCGACGAATATATCCGTCACGGCGCCACACTGGAAGCGATGGGGAAATTGCGCCCGGCCTTCGACAAGGACGGCACTGTGACGGCCGCGAATGCATCCGGCCTTAACGACGGCGCCGCTGCGGCGGTGCTGATGAGCGAAGCGGAAGCCGTCCGGCGCGGCATCCAGCCGCTCGCCCGCATCGTTTCCTGGGCAACGGCGGGCGTCGATCCTTCCATTATGGGCACCGGGCCGATCCCGGCTTCGCGCAAGGCGCTCGAAAAGGCCGGCTGGTCGGTGAACGATCTCGATCTCGTCGAAGCGAACGAAGCTTTCGCGGCGCAAGCCTGCGCTGTCACCAAGGATCTCGGATGGGACCCGGCGATCGTCAACGTCAATGGCGGCGCGATCGCGATCGGCCATCCGATCGGCGCGTCCGGCGCGCGCGTTCTCAACACGCTGCTGTTCGAAATGAAGCGCCGCGGCGCCAAGAAGGGTCTCGCCACGCTCTGCATCGGAGGCGGCATGGGTGTGGCCATGTGCTTTGAAGCACTTTAAATAGCATACGATCCAGGATTGATTGAAAATCCCGCCATGCGGCGGGGCGAAAAACAAAAGGGGAGCGAAGCATGAGCAGAGTGGCTGTGGTCACCGGGGGTACACGCGGCATCGGCGCGGCAATATCCATGGCACTGAAAAATGCCGGATACAGGGTCGCGGCCAGCTATGCCGGCAACGACGAGAAGGCCAAAGCCTTTCACGATGTCACCGGCGTTCCGGTGTTCAAATGGGATGTTTCCGACTACGCTGCCTGCGGCGAAGGGATCGCCAGGATCGAAAGCGAGATCGGGCCGGTCGAAATCCTCGTCAACAATGCCGGCATCACCCGCGACGCGATGTTCCACAAGATGACGCCGCAGCAGTGGCACGAGGTGATCAATACCAACCTCACCGGCCTGTTCAACATGACGCATCAGGTCTGGACCGGCATGCGCGATCGCGGCTTCGGCCGCATCGTCAATATCTCGTCGATCAACGGCCAGAAGGGCCAGATGGGCCAGGTGAATTATTCGGCGGCCAAGGCGGGCGATCTCGGCTTCACCAAGGCGCTGGCCCAGGAAGGGGCAGCCAAGAACATCACCGTCAACGCCATCTGCCCCGGTTACATCGGCACGGAAATGGTGCTTGCCGTGCCGGAGAAGGTGCTGAACGAACGCATCATTCCGCAGATCCCCGTCGGCCGTCTCGGCGAGCCGGAAGAGATCGCGCGCTGCGTCACCTTCCTCGTCTCCGACGATGCCGGCTTCATCACCGGTTCGACGCTGACGGCCAATGGCGGACAGTTCTTCGCCTAATTATTCCTTTAAACGGTTATACGCAGATTCAAAGCGATGGCGCGTCCGGCAGGACGCGCCATCGCTTTGATTATTTACGGGATTAAGAGCGGCGGTCGGCATTTGGTTGCCGCTCTGTCCGAACCTTGACCGGTACTTTCCGCAGCGAGCGATCCTGGCTGCTAAGGGCTGTTATCGCAGTCGTCAGAAAGGCCGATGCGATGAGAACGGCGACAAGGGAATTCAGGAAAATCTGGATCATGAAAGCGTTCCTTTCCGGTGCGCCGGGCGGCTGTGCCTGTCCGTTGCGCTGGTGAAGGAAATATGTGCCTGCCTGTTGGGTAGCAGTAGGTGTGGCTTTCATAACCGATTGTCAACGTCTCGTTGACGGATGCGGCAGGCCAAAAAAACGGGCGCAGAAGCGCCCGTTGGGAGTCCGATATGGTTTTGCCGATTAGCGGCAACGAGCCTCGTAGCGGCGGCCGTAGCGGTCGCGATAGACGCAGTAGCCGCGGCGTTCGACCGAGTGGCCGATGAGAGCGCCGGTTAGACCGCCGGCCACGGCGCCGACGGCGGCACCGCCCCAGCTGTTGGTGACGACACCGCCGATGACCGCACCGGTGCCGGCGCCGATCGCCGTACCTTGCTCGGTTGCTGTGCAGGATGCCAGAGCGCCGACCAGCGCACCAATAAGAACAATCTTCTTCATCATGTCGTAACTCCCCAGGTTCGTTGGCCTTTAGATGCGGCCCATTAGTACAAGGATAATGATAATCACGAGAACTAGCCCCAAACCGCCAGAAGGTCCATAGCCCCAGCCACGGCTGTAACCCCAATTCGGCAAGGCTCCGATTAAGAGCAGAATGAGGATAATTAGAAGTATCGTGCCAAGCATGGTGTGTTTCCTTCATTTCATCCGCAATTTGGATGGACCAGAAACACGCATTGGCGATTTTTGTTCCCGGTTAAGCTTGGAAATGTGACGAGGGCGTGATTCACGGTTAATTTCCGTCATCTCGGAAAATTGCCGCTATGGTTAAAATTACATTTAAATACAATATGTTGCGGTGAACAAAGAGGGAAAGCCGCGGTGTCGCCGATTCGTCAGCGATTCGTTCCGCTTTTGATCGACCCATCGCGATTGGCCGCCTTGACTTAACGCTGTCTGAATCCGGCTTCAAAAAGATTAATACCTATGCCAGGAGGCGGGCGAAGAGTTCCGCTGCCGATTCCGCATCTAGCGTCCGGACCTGGTGATGCCACCAGATTTGGTCGTGAACGAAAGGCGAAAACCGCGGAGTCAGCGATTCGTCTCCGATTCGTTCCGGCTTTGGTCGAGAGGTTAATTTCGGGACGCTCTCGCCTGTTCAAAATCGGCGCGGGAATCGTCGCTCACGACGGCGAAAATGCGAATGGGAGGGAGTCTCGCGATTCAGCATCTAGTGGGAAAAAGTGATTCAAAATCAATACTTAGCCGTGAACAAAAGCTGAATCAGCTGGAGTCAGCGATTCGTCGCTGATTCGTTCTCACGCTGTTCCGAATCGTGAATTCAGACGTTCCACAAGACTCGCAAAGGTCGTAATCCCCGGTGCATTTTGAAATCTGCCCTTGCGTTTGCGGCGGCAGCTGTCCATGTGTTCTTTAGCTTCCCTCGTGGGGCTGAGATTTTCCTGGGGCCACCCGCCTCATTTGCATGGACCCATGACTCTGACTTCGCAGCCGATGATTCTGAGTGGACGCGGTGTGACCGCGGTGCTCGGACCGACCAATACCGGCAAGACCCATTATGCCATCGAGCGCATGGTCGCGCACGGGACCGGCGTGATCGGCTTGCCGCTCAGGCTGCTGGCGCGCGAGGTCTATACGCGGGTGGTGGAGAAGGTCGGCGTGCAGAATGTGGCGCTGGTCACCGGTGAGGAAAAGATTTCGCCGCCCAATGCGCGTTTTTCCGTCTGTACCGTCGAGGCGATGCCGCGTGAGACCAAGGCCGCCTTCGTTGCCATCGACGAGGTTCAGCTCGCCGGCGATCTCGAGCGCGGTCATATCTTCACCGACCGCATCCTGCATCTTCGCGGCCGTGAGGAAACGCTGCTGCTTGGCGCGGCGACGATGCGGCCGATCCTGCAGCAGCTCCTGCCGGGCATCACTGTCGTCGAGCGGCCGCGGCTTTCGCATCTTTTCTATGCCGGCCAGAAGAAGATCACCCGGCTGCCGCAGCGTTCTGCCATCGTCGCGTTTTCGGCCGACGAGGTCTATGCCATCGCCGAGCTCATCCGCCGCCAGCGTGGCGGCGCGGCTGTCGTGCTCGGCGCGCTCAGCCCGCGCACCCGCAATGCGCAGGTCGCACTCTATCAGGCGGGCGACGTCGAATATCTGGTGGCGACCGATGCGATCGGCATGGGCCTCAACCTCGATGTCGATCACGTCGCCTTTGCCCAAGACCGGAAATTCGACGGTTACCAGTTCCGCAATCTCAATCCGGGCGAACTCGGCCAGGTCGCCGGGCGCGCCGGGCGGCACGTGCGGGACGGGACCTTCGGCGTCACCGGACAGGTCTCGCCCTTCGACGATGAATTGGTGCAACGTATCGAGGGGCACGAATTCGACAACGTCAAGGTTTTGCAATGGCGCACGACGGAGATGGACTTCTCCTCGATTCAATCCTTGCGGACAAGCCTTGAGGCGGGACCGCGCGTGCCGGGACTGACGCGAGCGCTGCCTGCTGTCGACCAGCAGGCGCTGGAACAGCTTTCGCGTTATCCAGAGGTCATCGATCTCGCCGACAGGCCGGCGCGCGTCGAAAAACTCTGGGAGGCTTGCGCGCTTCCCGATTACCGGCGTATCACTCCTGCGCAACACGCCGATCTTATCTCGACCCTCTTTTCCGATCTCGTCCGCTATGGCACGGTGAATGAGCAGTTTCTCGCGGAGCAGGTGCATCGCTCCGATCGGACAGATGGGGAAATTGACACGCTTTCGGCGCGAATCGCGCAGATAAGGACCTGGACCTACGTTTCGAATCGGCCTGGCTGGCTTGCCGATCCGACACACTGGCAGGAAAAGACGCGGGAAATCGAAGATCGATTGTCCGACGCGTTACATGAAAGGTTGACGAAACGCTTTGTTGATCGCAGGACATCTGTGCTCATGAAGCGCCTGAGAGAGAATGCGATGCTGGAAGCTGAAATCAGTGTGAATGGTGATGTCTTCGTTGAAGGACATCATGTAGGGCAATTGAGCGGATTCCGTTTCACGCCGGTGGCGGGAACGGACGGACCGGATGCCAAGGCGGTTCAGGCTGCGTCGCAGAAGGCGCTCGCGCTCGAATTCGAAGCCCGCGCGGCGCGGATGCATGCCGCCGGCAATAGTGATCTGGCGATCGGCTCGGATGGGTTGATTCGTTGGCTGGGCGACCCGGTGGCGCGGCTTTCGGGCAGTGATCACGTCATGCGTCCGCGCGTGCTTCTGCTGGCCGACGAGCAGTTGACGGGCAATGCCCGGGATCACGTTGCGGCCCGCATCGAACGCTTCGTCAACCATCATATCAGCACGGTGCTGAAACCGCTCGATGATCTGTCGCGCGCCGAGGATCTGCAGGGTCTTGCCAAGGGGCTTGCCTTCCAGCTCGTCGAAAATCTCGGCGTGCTGTTCCGACGCGACGTGACCGAGGAGGTGAAGTCGCTGGACCAGGATGCCCGCGCCTCCATGCGCCGCTACGGCGTGCGTTTCGGCGCCTATCATATCTTCGTTCCGGCACTTCTGAAGCCGGCGCCGGCCGAGCTCATCACGCTGCTCTGGGCGCTGAAGAACGACGGTCTCGACAAACCGGGCTACGGCGATCTCATTCCCGTGCTTGCCGCCGGCCGCACCTCCGTCGTCACCGACCCGAGCTTCGAGCGGATGTTCTATAAGCTCGCCGGCTTCCGGTTCCTCGGCAAGCGTGCCGTGCGAATCGACATCCTGGAACGGCTTGCCGACATCATCCGTCCGCTGCTGCAGTGGAAGCCCGGTCAGAATAATCGTCCGGAGGGCGCCTATGACGGCCGCCGTTTCACGACGACGACGGCTATGCTGTCGATTCTTGGTGCGACGCTCGAGGACATGGAAGAAATCCTCAAGGGTCTCGGCTATCGCGCCGATGCCGTGAAGGCGGAAGAGGCATCGGCACATCTTGCGGCGCAGGATGCGGCCTCAGTGCCCGCCGCCACCGCGGAAACGTCGGCGGATGAGACAGCCGAAAAGGCCGATCACGACGATGCCGACGGGGCGGCGGAAGAGACTGCTGCCGAAGCGCCCGCAACCGAGGCGGCGCCCGTGGCTGCCGACGCGCCCGTGGCCGAAACGGTCCAAACCCCTGCTCCTGTCGAAGCAGCCGAGACAGCCGCTTCGGTGGAAGCGTCTGCCGAGACGGCGGTATCCGCTGCTGAGGACGCCGGCGAGCCGGTCGAACCGAAGCCGGTTCTTCTGTGGCGTCTCGGCGGCCGCAACGACAATCAGCGCCAGGCGCGCGGCGGGCATGGCGAACGCCGTGGCGGCCAGGGCCAGGAACGCGGCGACCGCAATCGTCGGCCGGGCGGCGGTGAAGGCGGCGAGGGCAATCGCGGCGAAGGCCGTGACAACAATCGCAACAATCGCGGCAAGGACGGCGGCGGTCGCGATGGCGGCCGGCCGCAGCAGGCAAGGGGCGATCGCAACAATCAGCCACGGGGCGATCAGCCGCGCGGCGACCGGCAGGACCGTGGTGACCGCAAGGATCGCGGTGACCGCAACGATCGTAACGACCGCAACAACAATCGCGGCGGCTCGCAGCCGCTGCGCTTCGAGGCCAAGCCGCCGCGCAAGGAGAAGCCGATCGATCCGGATTCGCCTTTCGCCAAGCTCGCGGCTCTCAAGGAGCAGATGAAGAAGTAATCATGAGCGCGGAGACACAGCCGACAAGCGGTTCGCGCCAGCGCATCGACAAGTGGCTGTTCTTCGCGCGCATGGTGAAGTCGCGTTCATTGGCGCAGAGCCAAATCCAATCCGGCCATGTGCGCATCAACGGCGAACGCTGCAGCCATCCGAGCCAGATGGTCAAGCCGGGTGACCGTATCGAGATGACGCTGGAACGGCGCGACGTCGTTCTCGTGGTGCGCCTCGCCGGTGAGCGGCGGGGACCTTACGAGGAGGCGCGCCTGCTGTATGACGATCAATCGCCGCCGCCTGATGAGGCAAAACGTCTCACGCCCTACGAACAGGCGATCCGGGCGACCGGTACCGGCCGTCCGACCAAAAAGGAAAGACGTGCAATCGACAGGCTGATGTCGGACGAGGATTAGAAAACTCTGTCTGCGCTGGCGGCTTTTGCAGATCGTTTATCCTTGAAATCCGGCGCCAAAGCCGATAGGTCACTGTCAACCTGCCGGAAGCGTGCTTGCCGCCCAAGCCTGCCCACGCTTTTCCTCCGGCACGGGGATAGGCGCGACGTTCCAGGTTGCCCGGCCCCATCGCATGGAAATCCTGGAGTTCTTCATGACCTATGTCGTGACCGACAATTGCATCAAGTGCAAATACACCGATTGCGTGGAAGTCTGCCCTGTCGACTGCTTCTATGAGGGCGAGAACTTTCTCGTTATTCATCCCGACGAATGCATCGATTGCGGCGTCTGCGAACCCGAATGTCCCGCCGAGGCGATCAAGCCCGATACCGAGCCGGGTCTCGATAAATGGCTGAAGATCAATACCGAATATGCGACGATCTGGCCGAATATCACGGTCAAGAAGGAGCCGTTGCCTGAGGCCAAGGAAATGGATGGCGAGACCGGAAAATTCGAGAAGTATTTCTCCGAGAAGCCCGGTTCCGGCGATTGAGACAGCGCCCACATTCGGCCTCCGGATTCGGGCGGTGGCGGGGCGAAACGTTTGGAGCCTTTCCTGGTCAGATTGCAGCATTCTGACCTGGCATAGAGATGCCCGGCCCACCGGCCGCACTGCTTCGCCAGGCGAAGCAACAGGTGCGTCCGGCGATTCTAAGGTCTTGCAGATTTGCCAAGCAAATCTGCAAGAGGGTTGGCTGAAGCGGGCCGTCTGATCGATCGGCCGGTTTGGCCGTAGATCTGGGCTACGACGCGCGCCGGCCGGTCACCATCCGACTCCGTTTGAGCCAACAGAATGCTTCAATCTGACCAGGAAAGGCTCTAAAAGCTGCGTGAGGCATATGGGTGACATGTGTTGCCCGCATGACTCAAGCGAAGCAAATTATTGATTTCCTCATATTTTTATGATAGGTTTTGTCTACTGTTCCATTTGTGGCATGACGCATGCCCAAAACCATCACGAAAGCAAAACAAATCCGTACGCGGTTTCCGTGACATATCAACGCTTTGAGCGCCGGGTCCCAAGATCGTGCGCAAAAAGTCTTTGCTTTTGCCCGATAGGACCAGAGTGAAGTCACCCGACGGATACTACCGTCTCACCCGGGCCTGACTGACCCGGCTCCGGCCGCCGCCGGATGCGTAACAGGGAGTTTTTGAATAGAATGACGACTCAGCAGAAAAAGCCTTCTACAGCACGTCACGGCTTCAAGACCGGTGAATCGATCGTCTACCCCGCTCATGGCGTCGGTACCATCACCGCTATCGAAGAGCAAGAAGTTGCCGGCATGAAGCTCGAACTTTTCGTTATCGATTTCGAGAAGGACAAGATGCGTCTGAAGGTTCCGGTCGCGAAGGCCATGAGCATCGGTATGCGCAAGCTTTCGGAAACGGATTTCGTCGAGCGTGCTTTGAAGGTCGTGCAGGGCAAGGCGCGCGTCAAGCGCACCATGTGGTCCCGTCGCGCCCAGGAATATGATGCCAAGATCAATTCCGGCGACCTGATTTCCATCGCTGAGGTCGTGCGTGATCTCTATCGTGCCGAGAACCAGCCCGAACAGTCCTATTCCGAGCGTCAGCTTTATGAGGCTGCGCTCGATCGCATGGCGCGCGAAATCGCCGCCGTCAACAAGATGTCGGAAACCGAAGCCGTCCGTCTCGTCGAGACCAATCTCAACAAGGGTCCGAAGCGCGGAAAGGCAATCGAAGAAGACGATTCGCAGGACGAAGCCGCATAAGGCGAGCCTGTTTTCCTGTCAAAAAACCCGGCCTTCGCGCCGGGTTTTTTTATTGGAACTTTTTCCCGACTGCCGCGTTTAACACACGTAATTGCGGACTGCTCGCGGGCAATGGCCTCGACGGGCGAACTGCTATTCCGTCAATGTTCGATGAGGAGCGGATCATGCCTTTTCAATATTGCCCATCCGGCAACGTGAAGAAACAGGTCCAGCCCGGCCGTCTTAGCGGCACATGATGAGAAATAGGGCCTCCCCCTGAAAAGTCCAGGGGCGAGGCCTTTATGCATTCAGAACCCCATTCAGTCTGGAACAACGATGTTCCGGAAGGTGCGTTTTATTGTTCATTTTAGGGCGAGAGGCCTGTTTCAGGAGATCGAAATGAAGAACATGTCTGCAGATCGGCGCATGATCAAAATCGCGATGGCCGCCCCCTATCTCGCCCGTCAGGAAGAGCACGATCTTGCCACTCGTTGGAAGGATCACGACGATCGCGGTGCCCGCAACCAGATCGCCATGGCCCATATGCGCCTGGTCATCTCTATGGCCGGCAAGTTCCGCAACTTCGGCCTGCCGATGAGCGATCTCGTGCAGGAGGGCTATGTCGGGCTGCTGGAGGCCGCCGCCCGCTTCGAACCGGAACGCGACGTGCGCTTTTCGACCTATGCAAGCTGGTGGATCAGGGCTTCGATCCAGGATTATATCCTGCGCAACTGGTCGATCGTGCGCGGCGGCACGAGTTCGGCGCAGAAGGCGCTGTTCTTCAATCTGCGTCGCCTGCGCGCCAAGCTCGCCAAGGGTGACACGCAGCTGACGCTGCAATCCATTCACCAGGAAATCGCCGCTGCCCTCGGGGTCAGCCTCGCCGATGTACAGACCATGGATGCCAGGCTTTCTGGCAACGATGCCTCGCTGCAGGCGCCTTCGGTTTCCGGCGATGCCGAGAGTGCGGAGAAGATGGATTTCCTCGTCAGTGACGATCCCTTGCCGGACGAGCAGGTTTCCAACATGATCGACGGCGAGCGCCGCCGCGTCTGGCTCGCCTCGGCGCTGAAACATCTCAACGAACGCGAGATGAAGATCATCAGTGCCCGGCGTCTGGCGGAGGACGGAGCCACGCTCGAAGAACTCGGCGCCGACCTCGGCATTTCCAAGGAACGCGTGCGTCAGATCGAAAGCCGGGCGATGGAGAAGCTTCGCAGCGCGCTCGTTAGCGCCGATCCGCATATGGCCGCATATGCTTGAACCCAAAGCGCGTCGCGATCCTTCAGATTCGCTCCTCGCGCTTCAGGTCTTTGTTTTACGCATGTCGTTATCGTAAAACCGCTGCACAGTTTTGCGCGACATGCTTTGTCCCCTCCAGCAGCACAGACTGGCCCGGCGTAAGCCGGGCCTCTTTTATTCGGCGATGATCTTGACGCGGTCGCCCGGTGAAACGGCTGCGCCCGTGGGCAGGGCGTTGATGAGCTTGAAGAGATCGAGCTTGCGGTCGGTGCCCATCATGCGGGCGGCGAGCGTTGAGATGTTCTCCCCCGGCCGGACGGTGACGACGCGGATGCGCAGCGGCTTCAGCGAGGCTGCCTCTGCCGGCGTCATACGCCGGAAACTCGCACGCAGGACATTGGCCGTCGGCTCAAGGGCGTCACTGCCTTTCGGCACGGCGGTCAGGAAGCGGAAGATTTGCGAATTGTTGCGGATCACGGTGACATCGAAATCCCAGCGGTCGGCGCTTGCGCGCGCGGTGGCTGCTTCCATGCCGTTGATGGTGATCGGCTGGATGGTCGAGGGGTCGAGACCGGTCACCCAGCCGCTGGAGATATAGTTGGTGAGGCTCTGGTTCTGATTGTCGGCGACGCCGTCGAAGCGGACGGCGATGTCGTTCGGGCCGGTGGCCATCACGGCTTCGACCTTGTTGTCGATGTGGAAATCCGGTGGCACGTCGAAGCGGATCCCGAGACCGCCATGCAGGAAGGTCTGGCCGCGCACATAGCCTTCCTCCGGGCTGTCGCCGTAGAGCAGTCCATCTATGCCATCGAGATAATAATCGCGGCCCTTGTCGCCGACGGAACCTTCCTGGCCGAAAGCGCGGGCGTGGGTGCGGGCAAGCTCGATGCGCTGGGCGGAGTTCGGGTGGCTCGACAGGAAGTCGAGGCTCTGGTCGGCTTCGGGATCGACCGACATGAAGCGGCTGTATGCCGCCATCGAATCGAGGAAACGGGCTGCGGCATAGGGATCGTAGCCGGCTTCGCCGAGCATGCGCACGCCGATGACATCGGCCTGCAGCTCCTGCTGGCGGGAGAAGGCGGCGAGCCGCAGCTTGCCGCGGGCCAGCGCCTGCTTGCCTGCGATGTCGCTGGAAAGCACCTCGGCGACGACGCGGCTGGCGATGACCTCAGCCTCTTCGCGCTTCTGCCGCTCGATGCCGTGGTTCGCCGTCACATGGCCCATCTCGTGCGACAGCACGGCGGCGACTTCCGAGGCGTCGTTGGCAAGGGCGAGCAGGCCGCGGGTGACATAGAGATAACCGCCCGGCAGCGCAAAGGCGTTGATCGCCGGCGAATTCAGGATGGTGATGCGGTAGGACTGGCTCGGATTTTCCGACACCGCCGTCAGCGCGCCGGCGATGCGGGCAACGAGGCGTTCGGTCTTGGCATCCTTGTATTCGCCGCCGTAGCTTGCCACGATGCGCGGATGCTCACGGGCGCCCATCGCCGCGCGCGGGTCGTTCTTCTGCACCTCGTCGACGATCTGCGGATTGGAAGAAGGCGAAACACTCGGCTGATAGGATTGGTCGATCAGCGATTGACAGCCATTCAGCGCCATTGCGAGGGCTGAAAGCAGCATCAGGCGACGCGCGAAGCGCCGCGGCGTGGAGATGGCATCACTGGAAAGCGCGGGCGATTTCCACGTCGTCAAGCTGTCCAGTCTGTTTCTCCGCATCATATCGCTGTTTTGCCGGTTTGCCGCAGATTCAAACCGACCGTGGCAAGGGGAATTCAACAGGTGCGCACCCCTGATCTCGCGCTGCACAATCGGCCGATACAAGTCCTTGCTGTAGCTGATTTACGCATCGGTTGCATAGCGAGACTCTGTTTAAATGTGGCGCCGTTGCATTTTGGCAAGCCTCGGGCATTGAGGCCTCCCTTCGCTCGGATGAAATTATGGCGAAAGTTCCGTCACAGAGCGGAGATTCGTCAACGGCGCGGAAAAAGAACGGGCCGATTGAATTAACCCGCGCGGCCGCGACAGCCATGCGCGAAAAGCGCAACCAGAAATATGTTCTTTGTGAGGGGGCGCCTCTTGGTGAGGCATTTCCGCGGGGCGATTCGACTATTCGGCAGCTTCCGCCGTCGCCGCTTGCGGCTTCTCCGTCTCGCCGGCGCGGGGCAATTGCACTGGCTTCAGCATGATGGCAGCCACAAGGCCGATCAGTGCAATGGCGCAGGAGGTCATGAAGAGCGACGAGAAAGCGGCAGCATAGATATCGGCCACGGCCTGGCGGCTTGGCTCGGGAAGGGCAGCCATCATCTTTGGCGTCAGTTGCTCGATATCGGTGACGCCGGGAATGGAAATGCCGACCGTGCCGAGCCCAGAGGCAATGATCGCGCCGTAGATCGAGATGGCGATCGAAGCGCCTCCCATGCGCGACAGCGTCACCGAGCCGGTGGCCGCACCGACGTCGCGGGCCGGTGCTGCATTCTGCACGCCGATGATGGGAACCTGCTGGGCAAGGCCGATGCCGATACCGTGCAGCATCATGATCGCGCCGATGAAGGCGATCGGCGTTCCCGCATGGACCTGCGACAACAGCGCAAAGGCGGTGGCGCTGCAGGTGAGGCTTGCGATGGCGAAGGGCTTGTAGCGCCCCGTCCTCGAGATGATGCGGCCTGCCGTCAACGATCCGCAGACGAGGCCGCCGGTCAGGAGGATGAAGAGCAGGCCGGCGGCGGACGGTGAAAGGCCTGTGGTGGTCTGCAGGAAGAGGGCGAGATAATTGACCATGCCGATGGCGATGGCGCCGCCCATGATCGAGATCACCAGGAGCAGGCTGAAGGTCGAATTGCGAAAGAGCTGCAGGGGAACGATCGGCTCCGGCGCGCGGCGCTCCGTGAAAACCCAGATGACGGCACAGATCACACCGAAGGCGACGATGCCGACGCTCTGGGGTGAGATCAATGCGCCGAACAGTTCGCTGCTGTCGGTGGCAAGCACGATGCTTGTCGTCGTCATGGCAAGCAGGAGCGCACCGGCATAATCGATCTTGGGCCGGCGATGCGGTTTTCGGTACGGCAACATGAAAGCAAGGCCGGCAAGTACGATGAAGCCGATCGGCACATTGACGAGGAAGATCGAGCGCCAGCCGAAGAGATCGCTCATCGTACCGCCGAGCACCGGGCCGATCGCGCCGGATGCCATCAGCACGAGGCTCGAATAGCTTTGATAGCGTGCCCGCTCGCGCGGCTCGAACAGATCGGCGTTGACGGCGAAGATCGACACCATGATGCCGCCGCCGCCAAGGCCCTGAAGCACGCGGGCGGCGATCAGCGTGTCCATCGAGACCGCAAGGCCGCAGACCGCGGAGCCGACGGTGAAGATCGTGATCGCCGTCATCATCACATATTTGCGGCCGAAGAGATCGCCGAGCTTGCCGTAAAGCGGCATGACGGCGCTCAGCGACAGGAGATAGGCCGAACCGATCCAGCCGAAGCGCTCAAGATGGCCGAATTCGCCTACGATCGTCGGCAGCGCCGTGGAAACGATCTGATTATCCAGTGTCGCCATGAACATGGCCGTCATCAGGAAGAAGAACAGGATAAGCCGGCGACGAGGATCCGTCACGAGCGGCGCAGGCGCGAGTTGCATGTCCATGGAGCGTCATTCCGGGTTTGATGGACTTTTATGTGCTAACAGCATATACTTGTCAACAGCACATTATTGACATCAGCATGTTCAAATTCCGCATCGGCTCTGTTATGGTCTCGTCATGAGTGACGTGCTGACCAAGACCATTTCCGCGCAATCCGCCACGCCGAATGAGGAAAACGTGCCTCGTATCGGCCGCAGCATGGCGCGCATGCGATTGATGACCGGTCGGCGGCTGATCGGCCGGCTGGCGATCCAGAGTGCCGCACCGGGCCTTGAACTTTCGCATCTCGACGTGCTCGATGCCGTGCGGAGGGCGCAGCCCGCCGGCGAGGTCACGGTCGGCATGATCGCGGAGATGCTGCGCATCGATCCGTCACGGGCAAGCCGCGTGGTGGCCGACATGGTCGGACGGAACGTCCTGCGCCGCGAGGCCTCGCAGGCCGACGCGCGGCGGATCGTCGTCGTCACGACCGAGGTCGGCCAGGCTCTGCTTGCCGAGATCGTCGCGCAGAAGCTCGCGATCATCTCCGAGATCGTCGCCGACTGGCCGCAGGAAGATATCGATCGCTTCGCGATACTTTTCGAGCGTTTCATCGGCGGTTACGAGGCGGTCTTCCTGTCGCGCGACAAGGATACGCCGGGCTGAGGCGAGGCACGTCGTTCGGCGCCCCTTCCCCTCGACCCCCCGTTTGCGCTAAGGGCAATGCCCATGAGCCAATCCACCTTCACCATTCTCCTTGGCGGCGAACTCAGCCTGACGGAGCGCCTGCGCCATGCCATCGGCGACAGCCGCTTCATTGCGGCCGATGGCGGCATGCGGCATGCGGCAGCGCTCGGCATTATGCCCGAGCTCTGGGTCGGCGATTTCGATTCGACCCCCGCCGATCTCGAGGATGCATTTCCCGATGTGCCGAAACAGCCCTATCCCGCAGCGAAGGCGGCGACCGATGGCGAAATCGCAGTGTCGGAAGCGATCGCGCGCGGTGCGCGGCGGCTGATTCTGGCCGGTGCGCTCGGCGGCGAACGCTCGGACCATGCGCTTCAGCATCTGCTGTCGGCCGTCAGCCTGGCGGAAGAGGGCTTCGACGTGCTGCTGACCTCGGGCAAGGAAGAGGCCGTGCCGTTGATTGCCGGGACGATCGAACTGGACCTTCCCAAGGGCAGCCTGTTTTCCGTGCCCGGGTTCAGCGAGCTGATCGGGCTTTCCATCGAGAATGCGCGTTATCCGCTGGCCGATTTTCATCTGCCTTTCGGCTCGTCGCGCACCATTTCCAACGTCGCGGAAGGCAAGGTTCGCTTTTCGCTCCGCAGCGGCCAGGCGATCGTGCTCGCCAGGCCCTATGATCTTTCCGGAGTCTGATTTTGGCCCCTCCCATTCTGAAACTCGACGATATCTTCCTGAGCTTCGGCGGTGCGCCGCTCCTCGCGGGGGCGGCGCTGCAGATCGAGCCTGGTGACAAGATCTGTCTCGTCGGCCGCAACGGCTCGGGAAAATCGACGCTGCTGAAGATCGCCGCCGGCCTGGTCGAGGCACAGTCCGGCGAGGTCTTCCGCCATCCGTCCTCGACGGTGCGTTATCTCGAACAGGCGCCGGATTTTGCCGGCTTCAACACGGTTCAGGCCTATGCCGAGGCCGGTCTCGGGCCGGGCGATGATCCTTACCGCGTCACCTATTTGCTCTCCCATCTCGGGCTGACCGGCGAGGAAGATCCGAAGACCCTTTCCGGCGGCGAATCGCGCCGGGCCGCCCTTGCCCGCGTCCTGGCGCCGGAGCCCGACATTCTCCTGCTCGACGAACCGACCAACCATCTCGACCTTCCCACAATCGAATGGCTGGAAGGCGAGTTGCAGAAGACCCGCAGCGCTTTGGTGCTGATCTCGCACGACCGGCGTTTTCTCGAAAAGGTCTCGACCGCAACCGTCTGGCTCGACCGCGGCACCTCACGCCGGCTCGACAGGGGCTTTGCGCATTTCGAAGCCTGGCGCGACCAGGTGCTGGAGGCCGAGGAGCTGGAGCAGCACAAGCTCGGCAAGGCGATCGAGCGCGAGGAGCACTGGTTGCGCTATGGCGTCACGGCGCGACGCAAGCGCAACATGCGCCGCCTCGGTGAACTGCAGACGATGCGCTCGCAATATCGTGGCCACAAAGGGCCACAAGGTACCGTGCAGGCGACCGTTTCGGACGCGCAGGAATCCGGCAAGCTGGTGATCGAGGCCGACAAGATCACCAAGAGCTTCGGCGACCGGACAATCGTCATGCCCTTCTCGATCCGCGTGCATCGCGGTGACTGCATCGGTCTGGTCGGGCCGAACGGCGCCGGCAAGACGACGCTGTTGAAGATGCTGACCGGGCAGCTTTCCCCGGATAGCGGCACGATAAAGCTTGGCACCAATCTGGAGATCGCGACGCTCGACCAGAAGCGCGAGGATCTCGATCCCGAGAATACGCTTGCCAACTACCTGACGGACGGGCGCGGCGAAAACCTGCTCGTCAACGGCGAGCAGCGTCATGTTACCGGCTATATGAAGGAGTTCCTGTTCCAACCGGAACAGGCGCGGACGCCGATCAAAAGCCTCTCCGGCGGCGAGCGCGCCCGGCTGATGCTGGCACGTATCCTCTCGCGTCCGGCGAACCTCCTGATCCTCGACGAGCCGACCAACGATCTCGATATCGAAACGCTCGATCTGCTGCAGGAAATCGTCGCCGGCTTTCCCGGCACCGTCATTCTCGTCAGCCACGACCGCGATTTCCTCGACCGCACCGTGACCTCGACGATCGCGCCTGCCGTGCCGGATGCGCCTGACGGTCGCTGGATCGAATATGCCGGCGGCTATTCCGACATGCTTGCGCAGCGCAAGGGCGCGCTTGAGGAGCGCAAGAGGGCGGAGAAAGCGGCGGAGAAGCCGAAGACGCAAGAGGCAGCGCCGTCCGCAGGAAGTGCCAAGACCAAGCTTTCCTTCAAGCAGAAATTCGCGCTTGACAATCTGCCGAAGGAGATGGCGAAAGCCGAAGCCGAGATCGCCAAGCGCGAACAGGCGATGGCCGATCCCAATCTGTTTACGCGCGATGCCGCGGCCTTCAACCGGCTTGCCGCCGAGATGGAAAAACTGCGCTCCAGCCTGACCAAAATGGAGGAGGAGTGGCTGGAGCTCGAAATGCTGCGCGAAGAGCTGGAAGGCTGAGGTTTCCCAAACGCGCCGGCTCACCTTTCCTTGATTCGCCAGTTGATCGTCGTGCGGCATAGAGTGCCGCCCGGCAGCCGGGGATATTGCCGATCGCAATGGCGACAAGGAAAAGTCATATGTCTCGCAAGCCCAATTCCAAAATTTTCACAACCCTTGCCGCCGGCGGCATTGTCGCGCTTGCCCTATCGCAGGCCGTCGAGGCGCAGGATGGCCAGCGCGTCCGCATTCGCGGCGCCATCGAAAGCCTCAGCGGTGATCAACTCGTTGTCAAGACGCGCGAAGGCAGCGATGCGACGATCACGCTGAAAGCCGGCTGGAAAGTCGGCGGTATCCGGAAAGCCTCGGTCGAGGATATCAAGCCCGGCGATTTCGTCGGCGTTGCCTCACTTCCGAAGGGCAACGGCCCGGATGGGGCGATCGAAGTGCTGATCTTTCCGGCGTCGATGAAAGGCACCGGCGAGGGCAACCGTCCCTGGGATGCGCAGCCGAACAGCCAGATGACCAACGCGACCGTCAGCAACGCCGTCAAATCCGTCGAAGGCCACACGATCACGCTGACCTATCAGGGCAAGGAAAAGACCATCACTATTGCCGATGCGACACCGATCGTGACACTGGCGCCGGCGACCAAGGATGATTTGAAGACTGGCGCCGGCGTTATCGTCACCGGCGAGAAGGCGGCTGACGGCAGTATCTCGGCCAGCCAGGTGGCCGTGGGCCTCAACGGCATCACGCCGCCGATGTGAGCGGCCGGCTCATATCTTTATCTTAACGCATTCCGTTATGCCAAAACCGCTCTACACTTTGGGGCGGCACGCATCAAAGCGCCGGCGCGGGCACGGCGGCAGCGCCTGCACTGGCGCTGGCGCCAGTCTGGGCGACAGGCGGTTCCTCGGATCTTGACGGCAGCGCCTGCAGATGCAGCACGCGCGGCTTCAGCACCTCGAGATAGGCTTCGGAACGGCCGATATAGATCATGCCGCTTTCGGGCAGGGTGGTGAGCAGTTTGGCCATGGTTTCCTGCCATTCCGGCTCCATGCCTTCCAGCACCTCGTCGAAAATGATCCAGCGCGGGCGTACGAGCAGCAGGCGGGCGAAGCCGATCGCCTTCTGCTCGTCGCTGTCGAGCAGCTTGTCCCAGCGGGCGCGGGTATCGAGCCTGGCGATCAGCGAATGCAGGCCGGCCTTCTCGAGGGCAGCCTCGACGGCGGCTTTCTCGTAGGCATCAGGACTTTCGGGAAAGGCCAGCGCCTCGCGCAGTGTGCCGCCGGGAACATAGGCGATCTGCGGCACGAACAGCATGTCGTCGACCGGCGGCAGCCCCATCGTGCCGCTGCCGCACGGCCAGAGGCCGGCCATCGCCTGGAACAGCAGCTTACGATTGACGCTGTGATCGCCGTTGATCATGACTTTTTCGCCGGCCTTGATCACGACATTGGTTTCACGCAGGCGGAAACCGCCGCATTCGTCGATGTCTTCGCCGATCTTGGCGACGATCACCACATCCGTCAGTGTCAGCGTATCGGGCGCGGTGCTTTCATAGGCGATGCTGTCCTTCAGGTCGAAGTCCTCGTCCATGTCGAGCAGCGCCTGACGGAAATCGGTGACGCGCATCAGCGTGGCGCGCCATTCGGCGATCGGGCCGAAATTGGCGACGTACCAGCGCAATGCCGTGTTGACCTGATTGAAGGCGCCGACGGACATCATCAGCTGGCCAAGGGTGAGGCCGCCGGAGAAATAGGCGGGGGCGGCGACGATGATCGGGATGACGATCACCAGCCAGCCGTAGCCGGCCGAAACCCAGGTGAGGTTGGTATTGGCCATGGCGAGCCGCTTGACGACCCTCAGTACCGAGCTGATATCGGTGTTGATGCGCCGACGCTCGTTTTCCTCGCCGCGGGCGACGGTGATCGCCGGCATGTTCTCATTGGCATGCATCAGCGTGAAGCGAAGCTCGGCTTCCTTCGAGAACCGGTCGGCATTGAGCTTCACCAGCTTGCGGCCGACGACCTGGCTCAGCACCGAGGCGGAAGCGGCATAGAAGATCGCCGCCCAGACCATGTAGCCCGGAATGGAGAAGCTATGGCCGCTGATGCGGAAGATGAATCCGCTCGAAAGCTCCCAGAGCACGCCGATGAAGCTCACCAGAAGAATGGTCGACTGCAGCAGGCCGAGAACGAGCCCTGTCGTGCTTTCGGCGAGATTGCGGGAATCCTCGTGCAGGCGCTGGTCCGGATTGACGCCGATCAGGCCACTGGAAGCAAGCCGCAGCGCCCGCTTGCGCTTCAACCACTGGTCGACGAGATCACGCGACAGACCTTCGCGCATATAGAGCGCGGTCATCTGGTTCAGCCACGCCTGCAGCACGTTGAGCAGCAGCAGCGTGCCGGCGATCATCGCGAAGATTTCAAGCTGGTGGAAGAATTCGCCGAGGTCGCGGCGCTCCAGCGAGTCGTAGAACGGAGCATTCCATTCATTGAGGATGACCTGGCCGTAGGACGTCGCCAAGATGACGAGAATCAGCACGGTCGCCAGAAACAGCACCTTGCCACGCACTTCCGAATTCCAGAATGCTGAGAACATCACCCCGAGGCGATATGTCAGGCTGAGATCATACCCTACCCTATCCTGCCTCCGGATTCCCGGCCTCCTCTCGATCTTATCTGCCATTACACTTTTCCACACCGCCCATGCCCCCATTATTAACATGGTGGCGTTACCGGTCTATCAACAGATTCTATCAGTCATTAAAGTGTGATGATGCTTGCATGGGCCGTGCCTGCATGCTTTCGCCATTGATTCGCGGTCCGACTGGGGCTAATTAAAGTGCTCCGTGGTGATTTGGCCGGCCGGCTTGCAGCCACGTTAAAAAAGTCGCTAAAGGGCCGCGTGCGGACCGGTAGCGATTTTTTTCGCCGCCGGTTTTTTGTTTTTGATCGAGTGACCGCAATGCCCATCAAGATCCCCGATACGTTGCCCGCCTTCGAAACCCTGGTTCAGGAAGGTGTGCGGGTGATGACCGAGACGATGGCGATCCGTCAGGATATCCGTCCGTTGCAGATCGGGCTGCTCAACCTCATGCCGAACAAGATCAAGACCGAGCTGCAGATGGCCCGCCTCGTCGGCGCCTCGCCGCTGCAGGTGGAGCTGTCGCTGATCCGCATCGGCGGCCACAAGGCGAAGAATACCTCCGAAGACCATCTGCTTTCCTTCTATCAGACCTGGGAAGAGGTGAAGCAGCGCAAGTTCGACGGCTTCATCATCACCGGGGCGCCGATCGAGCTTTTGCCCTATGAGGACGTCACCTATTGGGCGGAAATGCAGCAGATCCTCGACTGGACGGAAACGAATGTCCATTCGACGATGAACGTCTGCTGGGGCGCGATGGCTGCGATCTATCATTTCCACGGCGTTCCGAAATACGAGTTGAAGGAGAAGGCCTTCGGGGTTTATCGCCACCGGAACCTGAAGCCTTCCTCCATCTATCTCAACGGCTTTTCCGACAATTTCGAAGTGCCGGTGTCGCGCTGGACCGAAGTGCGCCGCGCCGATATCGAGAAATCCGAAGATCTGGAGATCCTGATGGAATCAGCCGAGATGGGCGTGTGCCTCGTGCACGAGAAGAAGGGCCGGCGGCTCTACATGTTCAACCATGTCGAATATGATTCCACCTCGCTCTCCGACGAGTATTTCCGTGACGTCGATGCCGGCGTGCCGATCAAGATGCCGCACAACTACTTCCCGCATAACGATCCGGCGCTTGCGCCGCAGAATCGCTGGCGCAGCCATGCGCATTTGCTGTTCGGCAACTGGATCAACGAAATCTACCAGACGACGCCCTATGACGTGGAAGAGATCGGCATGGACCTCTGAGGGCACCATCGCGCCTTGAGCCGATGCCGCATCGCTGCTGCGGCATTTCTTTCTACTCCGCCCGGTTGCGGTTTGGAACAAATGCGGGCAGGTTCCGGTCCGGAACACCACAGCGCCCGCGCGTCTTTGTCAGCCGTGCAAGGACGCTGCAACAGTTTGAATCGCTGAAATTCCTAAATCGATTTCGATGAGGAATAGGCAGCCGGGATAGAATGGACGGTCGATGATGTCGGATAAGTTGAAGCGGGATGTTTTCGGGCAGACGAAGGCGGGCGAGACCGTCTATCGCGTCGAGATCAAGGGCGGCGGGCTGACGGCCAAGATTATGACCTGGGGTGCGGTCATCCAGGATCTGCGCCTTGAGGGACATGACGCTCCGCTGCAGCTCGGCTTTGACGATTTCGACAGCTATCCCCTTTATTCGGCCTACTTCGGCGCGACCCCCGGCCGCTGCGCCAACCGTGTCGGCGGCGGCAAATTCACGCTTGACGAAAAGGACCATCAGCTCGAGCTGAACGAAAATGGCGTGACGCATCTGCATGGCGGCAGCGACAATATCGCCAAACGCAACTGGACGATCGTCGAGCATGACGTCGACCGCGTGGTGCTGAAGATCGTCGATCCCGATGGCCGTGCGGGCTATCCCGGCAATTGCACCATCCAGGCGACTTTCCGGGTGCATGGCAATGGCGAACTGTCGATCACCTACGAATCGACCAGCGACCAGCCGACGCTCGCCAATGTCTGCCAGCACGCCTATTTCAATCTCGACGGTCGCGAAGATGCGCTTGGCCACGACATCATGATTGCCGCCGATCACTATCTGCCGACCGATGAGAAGCAGGTGCCGACCGGGGAGATCCGTTCCGTCGACGGCACGGAATTCGATTTCCGCGAGATGGCGCCGATGAAGCGTTTCGTCGGCAGCGAACAAGTGTTGTACGATCATAATTTCTGCCTGTCCGCCGAGCGCACCGCCAAGCGGAGCGTCGCGCTTGCCCGCAGCCTCTATTCCGGGGTGTCGCTGGAAGTGCGCAGCACTGAGCCGGGCGTGCAGTTCTATGCCGGTTTCAAGCTTAATACCGAGGCGCTCGGCATCGGCGGGCGCAAATATGGTCCATTCGCCGGGTTCTGCCTGGAGACGCAGGTCTGGCCGGATGCCATCAATCACCAAGGTTTTCCGAATGCCGTCCTGCGTCCCGGCGAGGTGCTTCGCCAGGAGACGGATTATATCTTCACCAAGAACTGAGTTTCTGCGCACGCACGGCTGTCAAATTTGATTGCTATGAAACCCTTGCCGGTCCACCGGTGAGGGTTTTTTCTTTCTATGCTCGATTCCGTCTTGCCGATTGGTTCTAGATAGGTTCTATTATGCGCCCATGGATAGAACCAGTCTGATAGCGGAACTGAAGAACCGCGGCCTGCGTGACGAGGCGCTGACCGGGCCGCTCTACAAGCGGCTGGCGCAGACGCTGACCGGTCTCATTCAGGAAGGATTGCTGAAGCCGGGCACTGCGCTGCCGGGCGAGCGCGACCTTGCCGAGGCACTGAAGCTCGGACGCGTCACCGTGCGCACCGCCTATCGCGATCTGATGGCTTCAGGGGCGCTGGAATCGCGCCACGGAAGCGGTACTTTCGTCTCGAGCAGAGTGGAACGCATGGAGCAGTCGCTCTGGCGGCTTTCCTCCTTCTCCGCCGACATGCGCTCGCGCGGGCGTCTGCCGGCTGCGCGGGTATTGTCGCGGGCGGTCAATACGCCGTCGCCGGAGGAATCCTTCCTGCTCGGCCTCGGCGGCGACGAGCCGGTGCTGAGACTCGACCGCTTGCGCCTTGCCGATGGCCTGCCGCTGGCGATTGAACGCGCCGTGGTGCCGATCAAGTTCCTTGGGCACGATGCCGGTGGCGAGGGATCGCTCTACGATGCGCTGACGGCCAGCGGCCACAGGCCCGTGCGCGCGCTGCAGCGGCTCACTGCGGTTACGCTCGACCCGTCTTCTGCGGCGATCCTGAACGTCAAATCAGGCGCGCCGGCGCTTCTGATCGAACGTGTCTCGCGCCTGGAAGACCAGCGCGTCGTCGAATACACCCGCTCGCATTATCGCGGCGATGCCTATGATTTTGTTGCCGAATTGAGAATTGGAGATGACCTATGAGTGAGAACCAGTCGCTGATGCTGCAGGAAGCCGGCCAGTCGCCAGAGGTGGTGGCCACGCTTCTCGAAAAGGAAAAGCCGGTCTTTGCCGAGATCGCCCGGCTGTTTTCGTCCGCCCGCCCGAGCGTGGTGACCACGGCGGCGCGCGGCTCCTCCGACCATGCCGCCACCTTCTTCAAGTATCTCTTCGAGATCACCTGCGGCGTTCCGGTCGCCTCAGTCGGTCCGTCAATCGCTTCCGTCTATGGTGCCGCGCTGCATCTGAAGGGCGGCGTCCATTTCACCGTCTCGCAGTCGGGCGCCAGCCCCGATATCGTTGCGCTGCAGGATGCGGCGAAGAAGGGCGGAGCGACGACGATCGCCGTCGTCAACGTCACCGACAGCCCGCTTGCGAAACAGGCCGATATCGTTCTCGGCCTCAATGCCGGTGCCGAAAAGAGTGTCGCGGCGACGAAATCCTTCATTGCCTCGGTCGCCGCCCTTTCCGGGGTGACGGCTGCGATCGGCGGCGCATCCGATCTGCAGACTGCGCTCGACAAGCTGCCGGAGGCGCTGTCGGCAACTGCCGGGATCGACACGGCGGCGGCCGAGGAGGTGCTCTTCAACGCAACCTCGCTCTATACGGCCGGCCGCGGCCCAGCTTTCGCGATCGCGCTCGAAGCGGCGCTGAAGGCTAAGGAGACCTCCGGCTTGCATGCCGAGGCCTTCTCGCTGGCGGAACTGATGCATGGTCCGATGCGCCTGGTGCAGCCGGGCTTTCCGATCGTCGCCTTTACGCCCGACGATGCCGCCTTCGCCAACAACGTCCAGGCACTGGAGCGCCTGCAGAAGCTCGGCGCCACCACCGTCGGCTTCTCGGCGCAGCCGCTGTCCGGCGTCCATCTGCGCGTGCCGACCACGGGCAGCGGCCTCGTCGATCCGCTGGTGTCGCTGCTCGTCTATTACCGGCTGATCGAGTCGGTGACGCGACGCAAGGGCTTCGATCCCGACAGACCGGCAAACCTGCTCAAGGTGACGGAGACGGTCTGATGGCCCGCAAGATCTTCCTTGGCGCCCGCATCTTCGACGGCGAACGCTTCCATGACGACAAGGCGCTCATCACTGCCGGCGGCCGAGTCGAAGCGATCGTCGCAAGAAACGATCTGCCGGACGGCGAGGTCGTGACACTTGCGGGCGGGGTTCTGTCGGCCGGTTTCATCGATGCGCAGGTCAATGGCGGCGGCGGGCGAATGCTGAACGACGAGCCTTCCGCCGCTTCGATGGACATCATCGCCGGAGGACACCGGCCCTATGGCACGACGTCGCTGCTGCCGACGCTGATCACCGATACATCGGAAGCCTCCATTGCCGCGATCGAGGCGGCCAAGGAGGCGGTCAAGGCGAGCCGCGGCGTCGCTGGCCTGCATCTCGAAGGCCCGCATCTGGCGCCGGCCAGAAAAGGCGCGCATCTGGCCGAGCTGATGCGGCCGGTGGAGGAACGTGACGTCAAGACCTTCATCCGAGCACGCGAGGAGATCGGCACGTTGCTCGTCACCATGGCGGCCGAGCAGGTGACGGTTGCCCAGGTGCGCGAGCTTGCGGAAGCCGGCGTCACGGTCAGCATCGGGCATTCCGATTGTTCGAGCGAGGCGGCGGAAGAACGCTTCGATGCCGGCGCACGCGGCGTCACGCATCTCTTCAACGCCATGAGCCAGCTGGGACACCGCACACCCGGCCTCGTCGGCGCGGCAATCGACCATCCCTCGACCTGGTGCGGCATCATCGCCGATGGCCATCACGTCGATCCGAAGGCCTTGCGCACGGCCCTGCGCGCCAAGCGCGGCGAAGGCAAGCTGTTCTTCGTCACCGACGCGATGTCGCTCGTCGGCTCGGAGAAAGACTCGTTCACGCTGAACGGGCGCACCGTCCGGCGAGAAAGGGGTGGCTTCTGCTCGAAGCTGGTGCTTTCCGACGGCACGCTCGCCGGTTCCGACGTCGATATGATCTCGACGATCCGGTACGGCGTCACCTATCTCGACCTGACGCTCGCCGAGGCCCTGCGCATGGCGACCCTTTATCCCGCCCGCTTCCTCAGGCTTGCCGATCGCGGTCATCTCTCGCCGGGCATGCGTGCCGATCTCGTGCATCTCACCGATGCGCTTGCCGTCACCGCCACCTGGCTCGGCAGCGAAGCGGCCTGACATCAAGGAGACGTGGGATGACCGACATTACCGATGCCTATTTCACTAACCTCATCGGCCGGCTGGAAGAGCTGAAGCAGGCGCTTGCCGAGCCGATGGCGCAGGCCGCGGCCGTCATCCTCGATGCTGCCCACGGCGACAAGCGCGTCTATGTCTTCGGCACCGGCCATTCGCATATGCTGGCGGAAGAGGTGCACTATCGTGCCGGCGGGCTCGCCTTCACCGTGCCGGTGCTCGTCGGCTCGGCCATGCTGCATGAGGGTGCGGTCATCAGTTCGGTCTATGAGCGCACGCAGGGCCTGGTGCGGCCGATGCTGGAGCGCTACGGCATGCAGCCGGGCGATGTCATCATCATCGCTTCCAATTCGGGCGTGAACGCCGCGCCGATCGAGGCGGCCGACTATGCGCGCGAAATCGGCGCAAAGGTGATTGCCATCACGTCGATCGCCTATTCCTCAGCGATCGCCAATGGTCGCCGGCGGCTCGCCGACGTGGCCGATGTGGTGCTCGACAACGGGCTGCCACCGGGTGATGCCGTTGTCGATCTCGAAGGCACGGGGCTTCGAGTTGGGCCAGTCTCGACGGCGGTCGGGGTAACGGTGATCAATGCGGTCTTCGCCGAAGTCGCCTCGCAGCTTTCGAAATCCGGCGATGCGCCAATTTATCTCAGCGCCAACATGCCGGGTGCGGCCGAGATCAACCAGAAGCTCGTCAAGAAATACCGGCCGCGCAACCCGCATCTCTAGAGCATGATGCCGAAAAGTGTGAGCGGTTTTCGGACAACATCATGCTGCAAAGAAGGCGGATACAAAAAGGCCGGCATAAGCCGGCCTCTTCAAGAGTTGTAACTCAGGATCAATCCTTGGCGCGTTCGACGTAGGAATTGTCTTCCGTGGCGATGACGACGCGGGTGCCGGCATTGATGTGCGGCGGCACCATGGTGCGCACGCCGTTCGAAAGCATGGCCGGCTTGTAGGAAGACGACGCCGTCTGGCCCTTGACGACCGGTTCCGTCTCGGTGATTTCGAGCGTGACGTGACGCGGCATCTGGATCGCCAGCGCAATGCCTTCATGCATTGAGAGAACGCAGGTCATGCCTTCCTGCAGATAAGCCTTGTCGTCACCCATCGTCTCGACATCGACGACGACCTGATCGTAGTTTCCAGGGTTCATGAAGTGAAAGCCTTCGCCGTCCTCGTAGAGGAACTGATGGTTCACGTCTTCGACGAAGGCGCGCTCGACCTGTTCGGTGGTGCGCCAACGCTCGGAAACCTTCACGCCGTCGACGATGCGGCGCATGTCGACCTGGGTGACCGGCGTGCCTTTGCCCGGATGAAAGTTCTGGGCGGTGAGGACGACGTAGAGCTTGCCGTCGACGTCGAGAACGTTGCCCTTGCGGACCGAAGAGGCGATGACCTTGACCATAAGACTTCCTTGTAACTCGGCTTTCGGCGTCGTAGAGGACTGTCGAGACGCCCCGAAGACGCAAATGTTTTTCTTTGGGGGCGCAACTAACCTAAAATCCGGGAAATAGCCACCCCATACCGGCTTCTCCGGCGAAGAAAGCTTGGAATGAACTCTTCGGCCAAAGCGTCCCCCTGGTGGACCTCGTCCGTACATGCCGATCGCCGTCCGTTCCTGATCGGGCGCAATGCGATCCAGGCGGCGTTGCGCGGGTTTTTCGCGCGCGAGGATTTCATCGAGGTGGATACGGCGGTGCTGCAGGTCTCTCCCGGCAATGAGGCGCATCTGCATGCCTTCGCGACGGAAGCGCTGACGACGGACGGGCAAAGGGCGCCATTTTACCTGCACACCTCGCCGGAATTCGCCTGCAAGAAGCTGCTTGCGGCGGGCGAGGAACGGATCTCATGTTTTGCCCATGTCTATCGCAATCGCGAGCGCGGGCCGCTGCATCATCCCGAATTCACCATGCTCGAATGGTATCGGGCCGGCGAAAGCTATGAGAGCTTGATGATGGATTGCGTGCGGATCCTGGCGCTGGCGGCAGAAACGGTAAAGACTGGGACGCTTGCCTATCGCGGCGGCGAGAGCGATCCCTTTGCCGGGCCGGAGCGGGTCAGCGTTGCCGAAGCCTTCGAGCGGCATGCCGGCATCGATCTTCTTGCCTCGGTCGCCACCGATGGTTCGACCGATCGCAACCATCTGGCAGCCGAACTCAGGCGCGTCGGCATGCGGGTTGCCGATGACGACGGCTGGGCCGATCTCTTCAGCCGGGTGCTGGTCGAAAAGATCGAACCACGTCTCGGCTTCGGCCGCATCACCATCCTCGACGAATATCCGGTCTCGGAGGCGGCACTTGCGCGTCCCTCGGCACGCGACCCCAGGGTCGCCGAGCGTTTCGAGCTCTATGCCTGCGGCGTCGAGCTTGCGAACGGCTTCGGCGAGCTCACCAACGCTGCCGAACAGCGGCGACGGTTCGAGATCGAGATGGCCGAGAAGGCGCGGGTCTACGGCGAGACCTATCCGATCGACGAGGATTTCCTCGCCGCGCTGGCGTTGATGCCTGAGGCAAGCGGCATCGCGCTCGGTTTCGACCGGCTGGTGATGCTGGCAACGGGAGCATCGCGCATCGACCAGGTGCTCTGGGCGCCGGTTGCGGAGTATGGAAGATGAATGTCGTCAAACCGATCAAGAGCGTCGACGATCTTGTGAAGGCAGGGCTCGCCGCGTCTGCCGATCGCGCAACGCTCGAAGAGGTTGCCGCGCGCTATGCGATCGCGCTGACGCCGGTGATCAGCAGGCTCATCGACCGCACCGATCCCGATGATCCGATCGCCCGGCAGTTCGTGCCCGATATCGCCGAACTCACGATCGCCAGCGAGGAACGCGCCGATCCGATCGGCGATCATGCCCACAGCCCCGTCGAAGGCATCGTTCACCGCTATCCCGATCGTGTGTTGCTGAAGGCCGTGCATGTCTGCCCGGTCTATTGCCGTTTTTGCTTCCGGCGCGAAATGGTCGGACCGCAGGGCCTCGGCACGCTCGATGCCGCGGCGATGCAGGCCGCTTTCGACTATATCCGGGGTCATGAGGAGATCTGGGAGGTCATCCTCACCGGCGGCGATCCGCTGGTGCTTTCTCCGCGCCGTCTCCACGACATCATGGAGACGCTTGCCGGGATCGCCCATGTGAAGATCGTGCGTTTCCACACGCGTGTTCCGGTCGTCGATCCGGAGAGGATCGATGCGGCGCTGGTCGCCGCGCTGAAAGCAAGCGGCAAGACGGTCTATGTGGCGCTGCACGCCAACCATGTCAGGGAACTGACGATGGAAGCGCGCGCAGCCTGCGCCCGCCTTGTCGATGCCGGCATCGCCATGCTCAGCCAGTCGGTGCTGCTCAAGGGCGTCAACGACGATCCCGACGTGCTTGCGGCGCTGATGAAGGCCTTCGTCGAAATCCGCGTCAAACCCTATTACCTGCATCATCCGGATCTGGCGCCCGGCACCGGTCATTTCAGAGTGACGATCGAGGAGGGGCAGGAGATCGTCGCGGCGTTGCGCGGGCGGATTTCCGGTCTCTGCCAGCCGACTTACATTCTCGATATTCCAGGCGGTCACGGCAAGGCCGTCATCAGTGGGAGCGCTATCCGGGCGACAGGCGACGGATGTTATTCCATCACCGATTATCGCGGCGGCGAGCATTCCTATCCGCCGGCCGATTGAGACAAAAAGCGGCGCGTTTGCGTGTCATTTCTGTACTCGTCACGCCAGAAGCTATTGTGTGTCGCAGCGGCAAGATTGTCCTAAGTCGTTGATAGAAAATCGTTGTTTGCGACAATGCCGGAATGATCGCTAAAATCCTAACTGTGAGCCTTAGTCATATTTAACCCAACAAATTAGCGGAATGTTCTGTTTTCCGCACTAAAAGAACGCTCATGACAAGGCGATGAACGCCGGTTCGGGATCATGAGAATCTTGGAGTGATGGGATGAATACGACAATCCGCGACCTCGTAGCCAAATTCGGCAAGCTTCCTGTGTCGATCGACCAGGTTGGCGACGATGCCGATCTTTATGCGGCAGGTTTGACGTCCTTTGCTTCCGTGCAGCTGATGCTTGGCATCGAAGAGGCCTTCGACATCGAATTTCCCGACAATCTCCTGAACCGCAAATCCTTCGCGAGCATCTCGGCCATCGCCAGGACCGTCGATCTCATCCGGGACAGCCGGAAGGTCGCCTGATGAATTTCCCCGTCAAGATCATGCAGGACGGTCTTGTCGCAAGAGTGGCCCGCGTCGCCGAAATCGCGGCAAAGCACGCCGATGCCGTCGATGTCGAAGGCCGCTTTCCCCGCGAAGCCGTGGAGGCGATGAAGGCCGAAAGGCTGCTCGGCATCCAGGTGCCGCGCCATCTCGGCGGTGAATCCGCCTCGATCACCGAGATCGCCGAATTGTGCTCGATGCTCGGCCAGGCCTGCGCGGCAAGCGCCATGGTCTTCGCCATGCATCACATCAAGCTGTCGAGCCTCGTTGAACACGGCGCCGACAGCGAATGGCATCGCAGCTTCATGCGCCGCATCGCCGCAGAGCAGCTGCTGATTGCTTCCGCCACCACCGAAGGCGGCATCGGCGGAAACCTGCGCAACAGCATCTGCTCGGTCGAGGTCGATGGCGATACTTGCCGCCTCGAAAAGGATGCGACCGTCATTTCCTACGGCTCGCATGCCGACGCGATCCTCATCACGTCGCGTGCCCACGCGCAGGCGGCTTCCTCCGATCAGGTGCTGACGGCCTTCCTCAAGGATCAGTACACGCTCGAGAAGACCCATGTCTGGAATACGCTGGGCATGCGCGGCACCTGCTCCGACGGCTTCCTGTTCAAGGGCGAGGCGCCGGCGCATCAGATCCTGCCGAAGCCTTTCGCCGAGATCGCGGCGCAATCCATGCTCGCCTCCTCGCACCTGTTGTGGAGTGGCGTCTGGTACGGCATCGCAGTCGATGCCGTCGCACGTGCCCAGGCCTTCGTGCGCGCCGCCGCCCGCAAGGCGCCGGATGCCCAGCCGCCGGGCGCGTTGCGCCTCGCCGAGGTTTCGAACCTGCTGCAGATGGTGAAATCCAATGTGGTTGCCGGCCTCAAGGCCTACGAGGATGCCAAGGCCGATGTCGACAGGCTGTCCTCGATGGGCTTTGCGGTGGCGATGAACAACGTCAAGATCGCCTCGTCCGAGACGATCCTGGAGATCGTCAACCATGCCATGCTGATCTGCGGCATCATGGGCTACAAGAACGGCACGCCGTTCAGCCTCGGACGCCATCTGCGCGACGCGCATTCCGCACAGCTGATGATCTCGAACGACCGCATCCTCGGCAATACGTCGAGCATGCTTCTTGTCCATAAGCAGGACACTAGCCTACTGGGGTGACAGTCATGGATATGCAGACCTCGTTTCTGGACCGGCTTTTCGAATCCGGCCTGCTGATCGATACCGGCATCGACGGGCTCTATGGCCGCAGCGGCCAGTTCGAAGACGTGATCGCTGCCTTCGAGCGGCTGATCGACAGGTTCGGCGGCGCCGACGGCGCGGAGGCGATGCGCTTCCCGCCGGGCATGAACCGCGCCTTTTTCGAAAAGAGCGGTTACATGAAGAGCTTCCCGCAACTGGCTGGCACGGTGCACAGTTTCTGCGGCAGCGAACTCGATCATGTCAGCCTGCTGCAATGCATGGAAGTCGGCGAGGACTGGACCAAGGGGCAGGAGGCGACCGACATCGTGCTGACGCCGGCTGCCTGCTATCCGCTCTATCCGACGATCGCCAAGCGCGGCAATCTGCCAAAGACGGGCGGCCTCTTCGACCTGCAATCCTATTGCTTCCGCCATGAGCCGTCGAAGGATCCTGCCCGCCAGCAGCTGTTCCGCATGCGCGAATATATCTGCATGGGCACTGAACAGCACGTCACCGATTTCCGCCAGCGCTGGATGGATCGCGGCGTCGAGATGATGAAGGCCGTCGGTCTCGACGTGACGATCGACGTCGCCAACGATCCGTTCTTCGGCCGCGCCGGCAAGATGCTCGCCAACAATCAGCGCGACCAGAACCTGAAATTCGAGTTGCTGATCCCGATCACCTCGGCTGCCAATCCGACCGCCTGCATGAGCTTCAACTACCATCAGGATGCCTTCGGCACGAAATGGGGTCTCAATCTCGAAGACGGCAGCGTCGCGCACACCGCCTGCGTCGGCTTCGGGCTGGAGCGCATCGCGCTTGCCCTCTTCCACCATCACGGGCTCGATGTGAAGCAATGGCCGGCCAGCGTACGGAAAGCGCTGTGGGGCTGAGCACATCCATGACATCGGTATTTTCGGGAATCGACCCGGAAACCTACCGGGCGCATGCGCTGCATTCCAGTGAGCGCGCCTGGCCGGAAACCAATTGCTATGTCGATCTCTGGATCGAGGTGCTGGCATCATCCGGTGTCGCGCCCGAGGCGATGCTGGGTTTTACCCTGACGCAGGATTTCGAGGGCGACCAGTTCACCTTCTTCAAGGTGCCGCTCGAGGATCTCGAAGCGCTCTACGGTATTCGCGCCACCGAGCTTGCCATCTACGACCGTGTCGAACGCCATGTCGAGGTTCAGATCGCCCGTGCCCGTCTCTGCCTGATCGAGATGGATTCCTTCTACATGCCGGACACGCGCGGCACCGCCTACCGGCAGGAGCACGGCAAGACGACGGTGGCGATCAACCGGCTGGATGTTGCGGCCAAGCGCGTCGATTATTTTCACAATGCCGGTTATTTCCGCCTGGAAGGCGAGGATTTCGACGGGCTGTTCCAGCTGCATCTGACGGAGAACGATCCGCCGTTCCTGCCCTATACGGAATTTGCGCGGTTTCCGGAAAAGCCGGCTGATGAAACGCATCTGCGGAAGACCGCGCGGCAGCTTGCCGGCTTTCATTTCATCAGGCGTCCCCGCGAAAACCCGATCCGCGCCTTTGCAAGCGTCTTTCCGCAGCAGGTCGAAGCGGTAGCGGAACGGCCGTTCGGCTTCTTCCACAAATACGCCTTCAACACGCTTCGCCAGGTAGGCGCCAATTTCGAGCTGGCGGCCGATTACCTCACCTGGCTTTCCGCCGGTGAATTCGCGGCTGCCGCCGAGCATGCCAGGCGCATTTCCGAGGTGGCGAAATCGGTGCAGTTCCAGCTTGCCCGCGCCGTCACCCGCAGGAAGTTCGAGCCGTTGCAGGCAGCACTTGATCCGGCCGCCGATGCATGGGATTCCATGATGGCGTCGCTTGCGGGGCGAATCTGAAGCCGGAGATCTGACCATGCGGGGGCGTTTGGCAAGCATCGGTGCCGAGGAAATCCTGCTTTCCGAAGGCTGGAACCTGATCCTGACGGAGCCGGGCGCCTGCGCCGTGCCGCACGACATTCACCTTTCCGCCCAGTTCATTCCCGCGCCCGTTCCCGGCACTGTCGCCGCGGCGCTCGAAAAGGCTGGGCTCTTCGACCGTGAAAATCCCGAGCCGCTGAACACGCGGGATGCCTGGTATCTCTGCCGGCTTTTCGATGCCGAGCCCGGCGAAGCGATCCTGCATTTCCAAGGGCTCGCGACGCTCTGCCATGTCTTCCTGAACGGCCAGGAAATCCTGTTTTCCGAGAGCATGTTCACGGCGCACGAGATTCCGGTGACGCTGTCGGGCGGCGACGAACTGGCGCTCTGCTTCCGGGCGCTCGGCCCCCGTCTGTCGGAGCCCGGCCCGCGCGCGCGCTGGCGGCCGCAGATGATCACGCCGGCGGGCCTGAAGAATTTTCGCACGACGCTGCTCGGCCATATGCCGGGCTGGTGCCCCGATATTCATGCTATCGGGCCGTGGCGACCGATTTCCATGGTGCGGCGTAATCCCGTCTCGATCGACAACGTCTCCATCCGCGCCCTCTTGGCGGAGAGCGGCGCCGGCCGTCTCAGCGTATCGCTGCATAGCAATGCCGAGGATCCCGCCATGCTGCTGCGCTGCGGCGGAATGGAGCAGCCTTTCGAGAAGGTCGGCGACAGTCATTACTCGGCTATTCTCAAGCTTCCCGACATCGAGCCATGGTGGCCGCACACCCACGGCGCTCCGCGTCTCTACGAGCTGACACTGGTTTCCGACGGCGTCGAATATCCGCTCGGCACGACCGGCTTCCGCCGGATCGATGTCGACCGCGGTGCCGATGGTGATAACTTCGCGCTCACCGTCAACGGCGAATGCATCTTCTGCCGCGGCGCGGTGTGGACGACGGCCGATATCGTGCGATTGCCGGGCGGCCGGGCGGATTACGAACCGTTCCTGCGGCTTGCCGCGGAGGCCGGGATGAACATGATCCGCATCGGCGGCACCATGGCCTATGAGACGCCGGATTTCTTCGCGGTCTGCGATGAACTCGGCCTGCTCGTCTGGCAGGATTTCATGTTCGCCAATTTCGATTATCCGCGCAACGACAAGGCCTTTCTTGGCCATGTGCATGCGGAGGTCGAGGAATTTCTGCACGGTGTCCAGGCGTCGCCTTCCCTCGCCGTGCTCTGCGGCGGCAGCGAAATCCACCAGCAGGCGGCGATGCTCGGCCTGCCGGCGGAATTCTGGAGCGGGCCGGTCACCGACGAGATCATCCCGGCGGTCGTCGCGCGCATGCGTCCCGACGTGCCCTATGTCCCGAATTCGCCCTATGGCGGGGCCATGCCTTTTTCACCCAATGCCGGAATTGCGCATTATTACGGCGTCGGCGCCTATATGCGGCCGATTGCCGATGCGCGCCGCGCCGATGTGCGGTTTGCCTCCGAAAGCCTCGCCTTCGCGCATGTGCCGCAGCAAAGGACGCTGCAGCGTCATCTCGACGTGCCCGCCGTCCATAGCCCGCTCTGGAAGGCCCGCGTGCCGCGCGACCGCAGCGCATCGTGGGATTTCGAGGATGTTCGCGACTTCTATCTGCAGCTTCTCTACGGGTTCGATCCGGCCCAATTGCGCCGTGAGGATCCGGAACACTATCTCGATCTCTCCCGCGCCGTCACCGGCGAGGTGATCGAGGAGGCTTTTGCCGAATGGCGGCGCAAAGACTCCAGCTGCAACGGCGCGCTCGTCTGGACGCTGCAAGACCTGTTGCCCGGTCCCGGCTGGGGGGTGATCGATTCCACCGGAGAGCCGAAGCCCGTCTGGTATGCGATGCGCCGTGCCTTCCGGCCGGTGCAAGTGGTCTTCACCGACGAGGGAACCAACGGTCTCGACGTGCATGTCGTCAACGAGGCGGACGCCGCGCTCGACGTGGAACTCGAAGTTGTCTGCCTGCGGGACGGCAAGCAACAGGTCGTCAGCGGCAGCATGGCCTTCAAGCTGGCGGCAAGGAGCACGGAGCGTTTTGCCTGCACAACGCTGTTCGGCGCCTTCTTCGATACGACCTATGCCTTCCGTTTTGGACCACCATCGCACGACGCAAGCGTGGCGCGTCTGCGCTCGCTGGCAGATGGCGCCATTCTCGCCGAAAGCTTCCACTTCCCGTGCGGCCGGGGGAAGGCGCTCCATGACGCAGGGATCGAAGCGTCACTCGGCAGAGATGGCGACGACTGGTTCGTCGATTTGAGGACCGACCGGCTGGCGCAATCGGTGCATATCGACGTCGAAGGCTATCGGGCCGACGACGACTGGTTCCATCTCGCTCCCGGCGTGGCGCGGCGCGTGAAGCTGCATGCGCTCCTGAGCGCGGAAAGCGATGTTCCGCCTACGGGTGAGATCAGAAGTCTAGGCAGTTCGCATCGTGTCGCGTTCTAGAAAAGAGATAGAGCATGCTGCCGTCCGAAAACCGCGCACACTTTTCGGCATCATGCTCTGGGGCTGATGCCGATCCATTTGGAAAGACCGTGATTTGAGAACGATATACCGCTTTCTGCGCGCCCATGTCCTGCAGCGGCTGATTCCACGCGCGCGTCTTGCCTTCAATCCGCGCAAGCCGGTGGAGATCGTCGGCTATCTCTCGATGGCGGTCGGCGTCGGCGAATCGGCAAGGCTCTGCGCCGGCGCGTTGTCGGAGGCGGGGCGGGCGATTGCGCTTTCCGACGTCAGCACGCATCCCGACGAGAATGCCTTCGCCGGATGGATGCCGTCGCACCTTTCCACCGAACCCGCGGGAAGCCGGATCTGGCATCTCAATCCGCCGATGCTGCCGCGCGCCATCCTGAAGAAGGGCGTTGGAAATTTCACCCGCGCCTTCAACATCGGCTATTTCGCCTGGGAGCTCGAAGTTGTGCCGGCGGAATGGCGCAATGCGATGCATTACATGAATGCGGTCTTCGTGCCGTCGGAATTCACCCGGCGGACGATTGCGCCGCTGACCGCGGCACCCGTCATCGTGGTTCCGCATCCCGTCACGGAGAAGCCGGCGACGGAAGGCATGCGCCAGAAATTCGGCATCGAGGAAGACGCCTTTCTCGTCAGCTTCATCTTCAGTGCCGGCTCCTCGATCAACCGGAAGAATCCGCAGGCCATCATCGAGGCCTTCAGGATCTTCGTCGCCGAAGCCCCAAGCGCCTTCCTGTTGATGAAGGCCAGTGGCAATATCGATAGGGATGAAGGCCTGCGCGAACTGATCGCTTCGGTCGCCGGCAACCCCCGGATCAAGATCGTCACCGACAGGCTGTCGGACGCCGATATCAACGGCCTCATCCGCTGTTCAGACGCCTATCTTTCGCTGCATCGTTCCGAGGGTTTCGGGCTGACGGTGGCCGAGGCGATCATGCAGCGCACGCCGGTGATTTCCACCGCCTGGTCGGGCACGGTGGATTTCTGCGATCCCGATAATAGCTGGCTGGTCGCCTCTCCACTCATTCCGGTCGTCGATACACATCCCGAATTTGCCGGGCTCGCAGGCGCGGTCTGGGCTGACCCTTCTCCAGAGGCGGCGGCTGCGCACTTGCGGGACATCTTCCTCGCGCCCCAGCGTGCACGAGAGAAGGCCGAGAAGGCGCGGGAGTTCCTGCTGAGATACCTCGCAGAGAACAGCTATGAGAAGGCGCTCCAGAGGCTGTCGGCGATGCAAGCCAGCTAAGGTGAGGTCGTCACTCCGCTTTATTTTAACATTTTCGCATTAGAGATGGCGGGTATGCGACTTTAGAGCATGGCGCGCAAAAGTGTGCAGCGGTTTTGCGATAACGACATGGGTAAAAACAAAAACCTAAAGTGCGAGAAGCGATCTGAAGATCGTGACGCGCTTTAGGCCGATGCTGACGGATGGATGGATGTCGAAGGGTATTATCGCAAACTCGGTGATGAATGCGGCGGCAGGCATGCTGCTGCTTCTGACGGGCTTCGTTTCCTCGATCATAACTGCGCGGCTGCTCGGGCCGGAAGCCAACGGCATCGTCGCTTTCTCGCTGTGGCTGGTGGTCACGGGCGCCTCGATCGCCGAACTCGGTTCCAGCATCACGCTGCTGAAGACCTTGCCGCAGCTTTCGGCGGAGGGCTACGATACACGCCGCCGGCGGGGTTTTGCCGCGATCCTCGTCAGCTTCATGATGTTCTCGACCGTCGCGCTGCTGGCGCTCTATGCGCTGTTCTTCCTGACCTCGGAAAAGATGCACTGGGCGGAGACCGCGCCATC
The DNA here is from genome assembly GCF_014197345.1 of Rhizobium sp. BK008. NCBI lineage: Bacteria > Pseudomonadati > Pseudomonadota > Alphaproteobacteria > Hyphomicrobiales > Rhizobiaceae > Rhizobium > Rhizobium sp. BK008. Next base: position 229,116 of record NZ_JACIFK010000005.1, read on the forward strand.
CGTCGCTCTGGTCACGGGCGTGCTGTTTTTCGTCCAGGCGATCGGTTCCTTCGTCAAATTCTACCTGATCGGCGAGAAGAAACTCGGCGCCTTCTTCCGGCTGACGGTCGCCGTTTCGATCGTGCAGCTTGCCGGCGTTGCCGTCGGCGCCGTTCTCTATGGCGTCGAAGGCGTCCTCGTCGGTTATGCGCTCGGCCAGCTCGTGTTGTTTTTCGCTACGCTGCCGATCCTTCTTGCGCGGCGCGACTGGTGCGGGGTCTCGCTCAAATATCTCGCCTCCTCCTCCGCCATCCTGTCGATCCAGTTCATCATCGATTCCATCTTCCTCAACCGGCTCGAACTGCTCTTCCTGCAGCAGTTCTGGTCGGTGGAGATGGTCGGCTATTATGCCGTCGGCCTGTCGATCGCCAATATTGCGCTGCAGTTGCCGATCCAGATGACCGGCAGCCTGCTGCCCTATTATTCCGAGCGGCGGCATAACAGCGACGACTCGACATTGCCGGTCGAGGTCTTCGCCGCCGTCACCCGCTCCATGGCCTATATCGTGCTGCCGATGAGCCTCGGGCTTGCGGCGATCTCCAGCGAACTGGTGATCGTGGTGTTCGGCGAAGCGTTCCGCCGCAGTGGGACGGTGGTGGCGCTGCTTGCGCTGGTCGCGCCCGCCTATACCTTCATGCAGATCCTCAGCCTCTATTTGCTGTCGATGGACAGGGCCCGCTCCCGCCTGAATATCAGTGTCATAGGTGGCCTACTGATGGTAGCGGGTTGTTTACTGATCGTACCTAGGCTTGCCGCCGAGGGTGCCGCACTCGTGCGCATCCTCGTCTTCGTTGCGATGTCGGTGATGATGATCAGACAGACAGGATTCGGATCCCAACTATCGGGTCTCTACGCAAGCCTGACGAAGGTGACGCTCGCCTCCGTGCTGTGTGCTTGCGGAGCGATTTCGGTGCTGGAATTCGTCGGGGGTCCGGCCGGTCTCGTCGGCGCGATCATTGCCGGTGCGTTCTGCTATTTCGCGGCACTGCGCGTGCTGCGCGCCGTGCCGGGCGAGGATGTCGACGTCATGCACTCCATTCTCGACAAGATGCCGTCCCTGCTGCGCCGGCCGTTCGGCCACGCGATCAATTTCATCGCGCCGCGGCTTCCCGGCGATCCCGATCGCGCCAAGGTCGCGCCCGGCGAATTCTCGCTCGAACCAGCCGAGGGCGCGGGACGCAGTGCTGCCCTGCCCGTCGTCTTCGACGGCACGATCGGGCTGTTCATGCCGGAGAATCCTCTCGTGAAGAAACGTTCGGCCGCCGTGCTTTTCGTCAGCCCCTGGGGGTTCGAGGAGATGTGCAGCCGCAAATTCTTCCGCGTCGCGGCCGAGCATTTCGCCGATATCGGCGTGCCGAGCCTGCGCTTCGACTATCGCGGCACCGGCGATGCGCTCGATTTCGATGCGCTGCCAGCACGGCTGGAAACCTGGGAAAATTCGATTCGTGCCGCCGCCGTCAAGCTGAAATCGCTGAGCGGCTGCGACCGTATCATCCTCATCGCACAGGGCCTCGGCGCAACGCTTGCCCATCGCATCGGTTCCTCGATCGAAGGCGTCGACAGCCTCGTCATGCTGGCGCCGGTGCTGAGCGGCCGGGCCTATCTGCGCGAACTCAACATGTGGTCGAAGATCATCGATGCCGATCTCGGCCTCGGCAAGGAACATGTTCAAACCGCGAAGGTGCAGATCGCCGGGCTCGTCATGCCCGAAGAGATTGCCGCCGAGCTCGGCAAGCTTACCATCGCCTCGCCACAGGGGCTCGCAGCCTCCCGCTATCTGATCCTCGAACGTCCCGCGAAGGCCGAGGATACCGGTTTTGCCGATGCGCTGAAGGCGCTTGGCGCCGATGTCGAGCAGAAGGCTTTCGAAGGCTATGACGAGCTCGCCACCAATCCGCTGTTTGCCAAGACGCCGATGGCTGTCGTCGAGCTGCTGACGACCTGGCTGGAGGCGACGACGACGGAGACATCTGCGGCGCATTCGCCTGATGTGATCGAGAATCCGCCGCTTGCCGGCGAGGGTTTTGCCGAAACGCCGGTGCGTTTCGGCAGCCACAATCATCTGATCGGCGTCGTCAGCCGGCCACTCGGTGAGATCAAGGGCAATGCCGTGCTCTTCCTGTCGACAGCCTATGACCGGCATGCCGGCTGGGGACGGACGACGGTGGATATGGCGCGCGCGCTTGCCCGCCAGGGCGTCGTTTCGCTGCGCTTCGATTCCGCCAATGTCGGTGACAGCCCGCCGCGGCCGGATGCACCGGAACAGGTGCTCTATTCGGATACGCAGACGGCGGATGCGGTCGCCTCGCTCGATCTGCTCGAAAGTGTGGTCGCCGGTCCCGTGATGGTCGCCGGCCGATGCAGCGGCGGTTACGTCGCCTTCCGGGCCGGCGTCGCCGACGAGCGCTTGAAGGCTGTCGTGTCGATCAATCCCTTCGTCTATTACTGGGATCCGAAGATGCCGGTGCGTAGGGAGCATGTCGTCTCCGTTCCACGCAGCCTTGACGACTACGGCCAGCGCATGGCGCGGCTCGACACGCTGAAGCGGCTGTTGCGCGGCCAGGTGGACGTCGTTGCGGCCCTGCAGAATATCGTCATCGCCGCCGGCCGCCGGCTATCGCCGTGGATCGCGCCGCTGCTCGAGCTGCTTCCCGACCGGCGCCATATCGCCCGCGAGGTCCGGCACTCCTTTGCGCTGTTCGGCAAGCGCAAGGTGCCGCTGACGCTGATCTACAGCGAGGGCGATGTCGGGCTCGACCACGTCTATTTCCACTTCGGGCCGCGCGGCGGTCGGCTTTCGCGCTATCCGAACGTGCGGTTGCTGATGCTGCCGGATGCCGATCACAATCTGACGCCGCCACAATCGCGCAAATTCGTGCTCGACGAGATCATCCGTCTCGCCAGAGCATGACCGGAATTGCAGCTCAGATGTTTTCCGCGGCGACGACATCCAGCGATCTGTAGAGATCGATATAACGTCCGGCCACGATATCCCAGGAATAGCCGCGCGCGGCGTCGAGAAGCCCGGCGCGCACGGCGTCCGGTTGGCGCGAAAGGTCTTCATAGGCCGTTTCGATCACTGTCGCCGCGGTCTGGGCATTGGTGAAGTCGGCAAGCGCGATAACAGGATGCCGGTCGGCAAGCGTCGCAAAGGCATCGTTGGCGTTCAGCACCGGGAGGAGACCGGCGCTCATCGCCTCCAGCGCCACCAGGCCGAAACCTTCATATTCCGAGGCGGAGGCAAAGAGCGAGGCCTCGGTGATGATACGCCGGATGGCGCCGTTGTCGGGTGATACATGCAGGGTAACGCGGCCGGAAAGGCTGCGGCTTTCGATCGCGGCTTCGACATCGGCCCGGTTCAGGTCGGATTCGGCCCCGACGATGTCTAGATGCCATTCGGGGTCGCGGGTCGTCAGCGCGGCCATCGCATCGAGCAGATGGTCGAGCCGCTTGTTCACCGAGAAGCGGCCGATCGTGACGATGCGGCGCTTTGGCCGGCGCGAAGCGATGTCGGCGAACTTACCGATATCGGCGCCGTTTTCGATCAGCAGGCTATCGGGCACGATCTCGGAAAATTGCCTGAGGTCGGAGGCGCTGCAGCAGACGACGCGGCGGTAGGCCATCGCCGAAGCGCGGGTCAGCGTCCGGAACCAGATCTTCTTGATCGCCGCGTATTTCTGCGTGTGGAAGAAGCCGCCATGGGTGGTGACGATCATCGGCTTGCGATGCAGCAGCCGGCCCCAGGCGAGCGCATCGAAGAAGAAGTCGATGGCATGGACATGCACGAGATCGGCATCGCCGAGATGGCGGAAAACCTCAGGCGCCAGCGGATAACGGCTGCTGCCCGACCAGGGGATGCGCACCACCTCGATGCCGTCGATATTTTCGCGAGGCGGCAGCTTGTCCTGCGGCGCAGTGAAGAGCGAATCGAGCGTGACGACGCGGACGCGATAGCCGCGGCGCACGGTCTGGCGGCCGAGATTGGCGACCACGTCTTCCAGACCGCCGCGATTGGGCAGGAACTGGCGCACGACATGGACGATCAGCGGGGCCTCTCCCAACTGCGGGTTCTCGCGCACCCTATCTGCCTCGACGATCGCCATTTTTCACCTATCGCTGCCCGCCGGCCCGTGTTGACGCGGGCTTATACTAGCAACGACCAGATATGCCCGGCGTTAAGGCGCGGTTTAAGCGGCCTGTTGAGAGGGCGATTCTTCGCGAAAAAGGTTAACCGTATCTGATGGGCTTTCAGAAGGCCTTGAACGTCAGTGTCGTCAGCGAACGGACGATGCCGGGAATATTGGCGATGTTGTCGTTGATGAACTTGCCGATATCCTGGCCTTCCTCGATATAGACCTTCAGCAGCAGGTCGTAGTCGCCGCTTGTGGAATAGAGCTCCGAGACCAGTTCGGTCTGGTAGATGGCGTCGGCGACATCATAGGTCTTGCCGGGTGCGCATTGGAGCTGGACGAAGATCGGCTTCATGGAGATTTCCTGCAAAGTTGTTTGGCCGGCATAATGGTCGAAAGCGCCATGCCGATGCAAGCCGTTCGTCACGCAGCCGGATTGGCGGCGGCTTCCGCGACGATCCAGTCGCGAAAGGCCGCAAGCGGCGCATAGTCGGCGCGCTCTCTGGGAAAGGCGAGATAATAGCGCTCGCGGCTTTCCATTTCACGGTCGACAGCGGCGACGAGATCGCCGCGCCTGACCTCCTCCTGCATCAGGAATGTCGGCAGCAGGGCGATGCCGAGGCCGGCGATCGCCGCCTGCGCGGCGGTGGCGAATTGGTCGAAGAGCATACCGTGGACGTTTTCGAAGGAAACGCCGTTGCCGGCAAACCATTGCTCCCAGGCGTCAGGGCGCGTCGTCAAATGCAGAAGCGGAACGGCAAGCAGATCCTCCGGCGTCTTGATCGCGTATCGCTCCAGAAAATCAGGGCTGCAGGCCGGCACTGTGTGCTCGGACATCAGGAAGACGAGTTCGGCGCCCGGCCAGTGGGGATGGCCGAAATGGATGGCGGCGTCGATTGAATCGAGGCGGAAATCGAAGGGCGAAAGCCGGGTCACCAGATTGATGGTCACGCCGGGATTGGCGGCGAGGAAGCGCCCGAGGCGCGGCGCCAGCCAACGCGTGCCGAAGGTCGGCAGGATGGCGAGATTGAGCGTGCCGCCATGCGGATTGGCGCGCAGATTCAGCGAAGCGCTCGATATGCGCCGCAGCGCTTCGCGGATTTCGCGGGCATATCCGTCGCCGGCAAGCGTCAGCCGCATGGTCTGGCGTTCGCGCAGGAAGAGCTCGACGCCAAGCTGCTCCTCCAGCGCGCTCACCTGGCGGCTGACGGCGCTCTGCGTCAGATCGAGTTCGCGCGCCGCTGCCGTCACGCTGCCGGTGCGGGCAACCGCCTCGAAGGCGGCAAGATGCGAAATCGATGGCAGAAAACGTCGAGATGTCAGCATGGTCATTCCATTTCAGAATGGGCTATTTCCGAAATAGCGATATTTTCGGCTTTGTCACGCGTGTAAAGAGACTCATCCTGCAAAAACGGAATGATCCGGAGTTTCCCGATGCCGCAAGCCTTCGTTTCCACAGACCGCATCCGATCGCTGTTCACCGAGGCGATGTCGCAGATGTACCGGGCCGAGGTGCCGCAATACGGCACGTTGATCGAACTGGTGGCGGACGTGAATGCCGGCTGCCTCGAAAACGATCCCGATCTGCGCCAGCGCCTGGCCCAAGCCGGCGAGCTGGAGCGCATCGATGTCGAGCGCCACGGCGCCATCCGGCTCGGCACGGCAGAGGAGCTTTTCACCATCCGCCGGCTGTTTGCGGTCATGGGCATGCAGCCGGTCGGCTACTACGATCTCTCGGTCGCCGGCGTGCCGGTTCATTCCACCAGCTTTCGGCCGATCGACGAGGCGGCGCTCAACGTCAATCCATTCCGGGTCTTCACCTCGTTGCTGCGATTGGAGCTGATCGAGGACGAGAAGCTGCGTGGCGAAGCCGAAACCATCCTGGCTCAGCGGCGGATCTATACGCCGCGCGCCGTCGCGCTGATCGAGCGCCACGAGCGAAACGGCGGCTTGACCGAGGCGGAAGCGACGGAGTTCGTCGCCGAGGCGCTTGAAACCTTCCGCTGGCATGGCGAAGCGACGGTCAGCGCCGAAACCTACAAGCGGCTGCATGACGCCCATCGGCTGATCGCCGACGTCGTCAGCTTCAAGGGACCGCATATCAACCACCTGACGCCGCGCACGCTCGATATCGACGCGGTCCAGGCCCGCATGCCGGAGCGCGGCATCACGCCGAAGGCCGTCATCGAAGGGCCGCCGCGCCGCAATTGCGATATCCTGCTGCGGCAGACGAGCTTCAAGGCGCTCGAAGAAACGATCGCCTTTTCCGGTGATGACGACGGCGCGGTTCGAGGAACGCATACCGCGCGTTTCGGCGAGATCGAACAGCGCGGCGTGGCGCTGACGGCGAAGGGCCGGGCGCTCTACGACCGGCTGCTCGCCTCGGTTCGCGGCGAGGTGCAGGTGGGCGCCGGTGGCGCCAAGGCCGGTGCCTACGACCAGGAACTTGCCGAGCGTTTCAAGGCGCTGCCGGACAGCTGGGACGAGTTGCGCGGGCAAGGTCTGGCCTTCTTCCGCTATTCCGCGACGCCTGCGGGCATTGCCGCCGCGGCCGGCGGCACGCTGCCGAATGATCCGGAGGCGCTGATCGCCAAGGGTTATCTCGCCTTTGCCCCGATCGTCTATGAAGACTTCCTGCCCGTCAGCGCAGCCGGAATCTTCCAGTCTAACCTCGGCACCGATCAGCAGCAGAACTACGCAACCCGCTCGAACCGCGACGCCTTCGAGGCGGCCCTGGGTGCGACCGTTCAGGACGAGCTGGCGCTTTATGCCGAACGTCAGGCGGCATCGCTGGATGCAGCGATGGAGGCGCTCGGTCTCGCCGGCTTGCTGCTGAAGACCGTTGCCTGAAAGGGCCGCTTCAAGTCTTGGTTTTATGCACTAAAGTAGCGCGATTTCGATCCGATCGGACTGAGCCATGCTGAATGATCCGCGCTCCCACGGACTTTGGGAAAAGACCGCACCCGAACCGCCGGCGACCTCGTCGCTCGAAGGCGCCGTATCGGCCGATGTCGTCATCGTCGGCGGCGGCTACACCGGCCTCTCTTCCGCGCTGCATCTTGCCGAAGCCGGGTCGAAGGTGGTGCTGCTGGAGGCGAAGGAGATCGGCTTCGGCGGCGCCGGCCGCAATGTCGGCCTGATCAATGCCGGCATGTGGGTGATGCCCAACGATCTGCCCGGCGTGCTCGGTCCGGTGCATGGCGAACGTCTGCTCGATCTGCTCGGCAACGCGCCGAAGCTCGTCATGGAGTTGATCGACAAGCATCAGATTGCCTGCGAACTCGAACGCAATGGCACGCTGCATTGCGCGGTCGGCGAAAACGGGCTGAAGGAGATCGAGAATCGCGCCGCGCAATGGGCCGCCCGCGGCGCAGCCGTGACGCTGCTCGATGCGGCGGAAACGGCCAAACGCATCGGCAGCGATGCCTATACCGGTTCGCTGCTCGACAAACGCGCCGGTACCCTGCAGCCGCTTGCCTATGCACGCGGCCTTGCCCATGCCGCCGTCAAGGCCGGCGTCGCCGTTCATACGTCCAGCCCGGTCGTTTCAACGGAACGCAATGGCAGAAGCTGGACCGTGAAGACGGCAAGCGGCGAAGTCAGCGCCGAATGGATCATCGTCGCGACGGATGCCTACAGCACCGGCCCATGGGAGCAGGTGCGCAACGAACAGGTGCATCTGCCCTATTTCAATTTCGCCACCGTGCCGCTCGGCCATAATCTGCGCCAGTCGATCCTGCCCGGGCGGGAAGGCGCATGGGATACCAAGGAAATCCTCTCCTCCTTCCGCATGGACCAGGCCGGCCGCCTCGTTTTCGGCAGTGTCGGGGCGCTACGCAATACCGGACTTGCCGTACACAAGGGCTGGGCCAAGCGCGCATTGAAGCGGCTCTTCCCCATTATCGGTGATGTCGAATTCGAGTGTGAATGGTATGGCCAGATCGGCATGACCGACAATGCGCTGCCGCGCTTCCACAAATTCGCGCCTGGTGTCATCGGCTTTTCGGGCTACAATGGCCGCGGCATTGCCCCCGGTACGGTCTTCGGCCGTACGCTGGCGGAGCATATCCTCGGCCGGCTTCCGGAAGCCGATCTGCCGCTGCCGCTGACGTCGCCCACCGAGCCGAGCTTTCGTGCACTCAAGGAAATATGGTACGAAGCCGGCGCTCAGGTCGCCCATTTCGCCGATGCCCGCTTCTGAGAATTATAAGATTGGAAACACGACAATGACCATCGCCGTCCTCGATCTCGCCACCGAAACTGCCAAGCTGCTTGCCGAACTCGGCGTCGATGCCGGCCGCTATCACGGCGGCACGCTTTCCGTCACCTCGCCGGTCACCGGCAAGGAAATCGGCAAACTCAGGGAACATTCCGTTTCCGAAACGAAGGCGGCGATCGAAGCGGCGCACCAGGCCTTCCTCGAATGGCGTGCCGTGCCGGCGCCGAAGCGCGGCGAACTGGTCCGCCTGCTCGGCGAGGAACTGCGCGCCTCCAAGGCGGCGCTCGGCCGTCTCGTTTCGATCGAGGTCGGCAAGATCACTTCGGAAGGTCTGGGCGAAGTGCAGGAGATGATCGACATCTGCGATTTCGCGGTCGGCCTTTCCCGTCAGCTCTACGGCCTGACGATCGCCACCGAACGCTCCGAGCACCGGATGATGGAGAGCTGGCATCCGCTCGGGGTGATCGGCATCATCTCGGCCTTCAACTTCCCGGTTGCCGTCTGGTCGTGGAATGCCGCGCTGGCGATGGTCTGCGGCAATTCCACCGTCTGGAAGCCTTCGGAAAAGACGCCGTTGACGGCGCTTGCCGTACAGGCACTGTTCGAAAAGGCGCTGAAGCGTTTCGTCGCCGAGGGCGGTACCGCACCGGCCAATCTGTCGACGCTGATCATCGGCGGCCGCGAGGTCGGCGAAGTGCTGGTCGATCATCCGAAGATCCCGCTGGTTTCCGCCACCGGCTCGACGGCCATGGGCCGCGCCGTCGGTCCGCGCCTGTCGCAGCGTTTTGCCCGCGCCATTCTCGAACTCGGCGGCAACAACGCGGCGATCGTCTGCCCGTCGGCCGACCTCGACCTGACGCTGCGCGGCGTCGCATTCTCCGCCATGGGCACGGCCGGACAGCGCTGCACGACGCTGCGCCGTCTCTTCGTCCATGACAGCGTCTACGACCAGCTGGTGCCGCGTCTGCAGAAGGCCTATGGCTCCGTCACCATCGGCAATCCGTTGGAAAGCGGTACGCTGGTCGGACCGCTGATCGACGGCCAGGCTTTCGAGAAGATGCAGGCAGCGCTGGGTGAGGCCAAATCGGCCGGCGGCAAGGTGACCGGCGGCGAACGCGTCGACAATGGCTCGGCTGACGCCTTCTACGTTCGCCCGGCGCTTGTCGAAATGCCGGATCAGACCGGACCGGTCGAGCACGAGACTTTCGCGCCGATCCTCTATGTGATGAAATACAGCGACTTCGACGCCGTGCTGGCGCTGCACAATGCCGTGCCGCAGGGACTGTCGTCGTCGATCTTCACCAATGACATGCGCGAGGCCGAAACCTTCGTCTCGGCCCGCGGTTCGGATTGCGGCATCGCCAACGTCAATCTCGGGCCATCCGGTGCCGAGATCGGCGGCGCCTTCGGCGGCGAGAAGGAAACCGGCGGCGGCCGTGAATCCGGCTCGGATGCCTGGAAGGCCTATATGCGCCGCTCCACCAACACCATCAACTACGGCAGAACGCTGCCGCTGGCGCAGGGCGTCAAGTTCGACGTCGAATAAGCCAGCTGCAAAGGAGGGGCGGCGCTCGGGGAGTGCCGCCTTTTTGGCCAAATCGAGATTTATTCCCCTGTAATATGAAATATTTAGTCAAGATATTGTGATGACTTTTCCGGCCAAGCGAAACTTGAAATTGGTAGTCAGGAAAAATATACGCCTCTCATCGCCCTTGGAGAGCTCGGGTGACATTGCTACGGAGGCCATCATGAACATTGCTCTTAACCGCTTTTCCCTCGCGCTCGCCGCTTCGCTTCTCTCCGCCACCGCGCTTGCAGGCAGCGCCAATGCGCAGGACGAAGGTCTCGTCGTTTACAATGCCCAGCACGAAAGCCTCGGCCGCGAATGGATCGATGCCTTCACCAAGGAGACCGGCATCAAGGTCACCATGCGCCAGGGCAGCGACATGCAATTCGCCAACCAGATCATCCAGGAAGGCGATGCCTCGCCGGCGGACGTATTCCTGACCGAGAATTCGCCGGCAATGACGCTGGTCGATGGCGCGGGCCTGTTTGCCCCCATCGAAAAGGAAACGCTGGATCAGGTTCCGGAGCAGTATCGCCCGGCTGACGGCATGTGGACCGGCATTGCCGCCCGCACCACGGTCTTTGCCTACGACAAGACGAAGCTCACCGAAGACAAGCTGCCGAAGTCGTTGCTCGACCTCGCAGATCCGGCCTGGAAGGGCCGCTGGGGTGCGGCACCCGCCGGCGCCGACTTCCAGGCCATCGTTGCTGCCCTGCTGCAGTTGAAGGGCGAGCAGTCGACCGCCGACTGGCTGAAGGGTCTCAAGGAAAACGCCACGCCCTATAAGGGCAACAGCGTCGCCATGAAGGCTGTCAACGCCGGCGAAGTCGAAGGTGCGGTCATCTATCATTATTACTGGTTCGGCGATCAGGCCAAAACCGGCGAGAACAGCAAGAATGTCGGCATGCACTATTTCAAGAACCAGGATCCGGGCGCTTTCGTCAGCGTTTCGGGCGGCGGCGTCCTGAAGTCCACGCAGCACATGAAGGAAGCCCAGGCTTTCCTGAAGTTCCTCACCAGCAAGGCTGGCCAGGCAATTCTCAAGGACGGCACCTCTTATGAATATGCCATCGGCAAGGATGCGCCCTCCAACGACAAGCTCACTCCGCTTGCCGACCTCAATGCTCCGAAGGTCGAAGCTTCCACCCTCGACAGCAAGAAGGTCGTGGAGCTGATGACCGCCGCCGGCCTGATCTAACTTTTCTGCCGCAGGCTTGCCTCGGCCAAAACTGTTGCTTTTGGCTCAAGAAAACCTTAGGGCATGACGATATCCGGCAACCGTCCTTCAAAGGCGGTTGCCTTCCTTTTTCAGCGTGTAAAGGCATCGGCCTTGCTGCAGGACAACAGATTGCTCGCATCCGGCAACGAGGCGCCGGTCGCGCTAAGGGCCGCGCGCATGGTGTTGCCGCGCGGACGCATGCCGCACGCTTCCGTGATCCTGCTTGCAACGGTGGTCGCGATCCTCAGTCTTGTGCCGCTCGGCTTCATCGGCTGGGTCACCTATGATGTCGGCTGGGAAACGGTGAAGGCCCTGGTCTTCCGGCCGCGTGTCGGCGAACTCCTCGTCAATACGATTCTCCTGGAATCGATCACCATCCCGCTGTCGATCGCGCTTGCGGTGACGCTCGCCTGGCTGACCGAACGGACGGACATTCCTTTGGCGCGGCTCTGGGCCTGGCTGGCGATCGCTCCGCTCGCCGTGCCCGCCTTCGTCCACAGCTATGCCTGGGTCAGCCTCATTCCCGGCATGCGCGGCCTGCAGAGCGGCGTTTTCGTCTCGGTGCTCGCCTATTATCCGTTCCTCTACCTGCCGGTCGCCGCCGCATTGCGCCGTCTCGATCCGGCCATCGAAGATGCCGCGGCCTCGCTGGGCCTCAATCCCTGGCGGGTCTTCTTCCGCGCCGTGCTGCCGCAGCTCAGGCTTGCCATCTGCGGCGGCTCGCTGCTGATCGCGTTGCATTTGCTTTCGGAATACGGCCTGTTCGTCATGATCCGGTTCGACACTTTCGCGACGGCGATCGTCGACCAGTTCCAGTCTTCCTACAACAGCCCGGCGTCCAACATGCTCGGCGGCGTGCTTGTCGCCTGCTGTCTCTTTCTGCTCGGCTTCGAGGTGCTGGTGCGCGGCAACGAACGTTACGCCCGCGTCGGCTCCGGCTCGCCCCGTCCGGCGGACCGCCGCCGGCTCGGCTGGTTCGTGGTGCCGGCCGTCTTGCTGCCTGTCATCCTCGCAATACTGACGCTCGGCGTGCCGCTGGTGACGCTTGGCCGCTGGCTCTATCTCGGCGGCACCGATATCTGGCGCATCGAAGTCGGCAGCGCTTTTCTGCAGACGATCGTACTTGCCATTGTCGGCGGCGTGCTGGCGACGATCGCCGCAGCGCCGATGGCCTGGCTTTCGGTGCGGGCACCCGGCCGCCTCCAGCGCGTGCTCGAGGCCTGCCATTATTATGTTGGCTCGCTGCCGGGCGTCGTCGTGGCGCTGGCGCTGGTGACGATCACCGTGCGCCTCGTGCTGCCGCTCTATCAAACCTTCGCAACGCTGCTCGTCGCCTATGTGTTGCTTTTCCTGCCGCGCGCCATGGTCGGGCTGCGCGCCAGCATCGCCCAGGCGCCGGTGGAGCTGGAACGCGCTGCGATGGGCCTCGGCCGCACCCCGGGCCAGGCGGTGCGGCAGATCACCATGCGCCTTGCGGCACCGGGAGCGGCCGCCAGCGTCGCGCTGGCTGCACTCGGCATTACCAATGAACTGACGGCGACACTGATGCTGTCGCCCAACGGCGTCGATACGCTGGCGACGAAATTCTGGTCGTTGACCAGCGAGATCGATTATGTCTCGGCTGCTCCTTACGCCTTCATGATGGTCGTGCTGTCGCTGCCGCTCACCCTTATGCTCTATACTCAATCGAAACGGACTGCCGGCCAATGACGCTGCTTACGATCGAGAACATCAGCAAGCGCTACGGTCCCGTCCAGGCGCTGAAGGATATTTCGCTCGACGTCTCGGCGGGCAGCCGCACCGCCGTCGTCGGCCCGTCCGGCTCCGGCAAGACGACGCTGCTGCGCATCATTGCCGGTTTCGAGCAACCCGATGTCGGCCGGGTGACGCTGGATGGCGACCTGCTTGCGGACGGTCCGGCGGCGGTGCCGGCGCACAAGCGCGGCATCGGCATCGTCTCGCAGGACGGCGCGCTGTTTCCGCACTTAAGCGTTGCCGAGAATATCGGCTTCGGGTTCGAACGCGGCGCGGCCGATCGTGAGAAACGCATCCTCGAGCTGCTCGACATGGTCGAACTCGACCGCGGGATGCTGGCGCGGCGCCCGCATCAGCTTTCCGGCGGGCAGCAGCAGCGTGTGGCGCTCGCCCGCGCGCTTGGCCGCAAGCCGCGGCTGATGCTGCTCGACGAACCTTTCTCGGCACTCGATACCGGCCTGCGGGAAAACATGCGCAAGGCGGTGGCGCGCGTGCTGCAGGCGGCCGGCATTACGACCATTCTCGTTACGCATGATCAGGAAGAGGCGCTGACCTTTGCCGATCAGGTGGCGGTGCTCAGGGAGGGACGGCTGATCCAGGCCGGATCGCCGCAATCATTGTATCTGCATCCGCGCGACCGTGAGACGGCGCTGTTCCTCGGCGATGCCGTGCTGCTTCCCGCCATCATCCGCAACGGCCTTGCCGATTGCGCCCTTGGCCGCGTGGCCGTCGAGGGCAGTCGTCAAGGCAAGGCGGAGATCATGCTGCGACCCGAGCAGATCCGCGTCGTTGCCGATGAGAGCGATCGCGACTATGGCGGGCGTGTCGTTGAGGTGGAATTCGGCGGCGCCGTCTGCACCGTTGCCGTTTCGCTCGACGGCGTTGCGCTGCCGCCGATCCTGATCAAGACTTCGAGCGTTGCGCTTCCGGCGCGAGGCGATCTCGTTCGCCTCGATATCGCCGGCAAGGCGCATGTCTTCGAGAACTAAACCAAGAGCCCGCACCTCCTGTTGGACGCGCGGGCTCTATCATTTTTCGTTTTCGTGTCGTTCTTTCCGGAAATCCATTTCGATTTCCGGGCTTATGCGCTAGCCGAACTTGCGCACTACATCTGCCGGCTCGATGCCTTCGAGCCAGCCGCCGGTAAAGCCGGCGCGCTCGAGCCCGAGGCGGATGACCGGCGATTGCCGCATCAGCTTCCAGATGAAGTCGGAGCGCTCGTTCTCGACGGTCATGACGACAAGACCTTGATCAATGCCGACAGTGCGGTCGTCGACCCAGCCTTCCGGGCGCTTGGTCTTGACCGTGGGATTGAAGCCGCCGGGAAAGCCGCCTTCCAAGAGCAGGTTCGGATAGGTGGTCAGAAGCGCCTTGGTGCCGTCGAGAGCGGCCTGCTTGTCGTAGGGCAGGCAGGCAAGGGCTGCCCAGGGTGCGATTGTGCCGTCATCCGGGCCAAGCGGAGCGCCGCGCGCGGCATAACCCAGAACCTTCGGCTGGCGACCGCCGCGCATGCGCCGTGTCGGCGGCGGACCGTCACAGGCGGAGAATCCCCAGATATTCCTGTTATAGCCGACGAACTGCCCGGGATTGCGTTCGGCATAGTCGCGCTGGACGTTGATCATCACCTGCGTGTTGCGGAAATAATCCCAGTTCCGCTCCGCCATCGGCTTGTCCTGGATGGTGCGGAAATCGATCCAGGCATGCGAGAAGAGGTGGATGAAGAGCGGCCCGGCATAGAGATAGGACTGCTCGCCATGCAGCATCCAGGAATAGCTTGACGTGAAGGCGTCGTAGCTTGATTGCGGGATGGGGTGCGTCGGCGAGGCAAGCGCCAGCGTGTAGAGGATGATCGCCTCGTCGAAACCGTGATAGCGCCAGCGCAGGAAGCCGGAAGAGGGCTTCCAACCCATGGCAATCGTGTCCCCCTTGTTCAGCGCCCAGCGCCAGTCGACGCGCTCATAGATGAAGGTCGCGAGTTCACGGATTTCAGTCTCCGTTTCGTCGTCTTCGCGATCGAAATATTGCGCAGCCGTGAGAATGCCGGCGACAAGCAGGGCGGTATCGATGGTCGAAAGTTCGCTGTTCCAGGCGCGATGGCCGGTATCCATATGCAGGAAGTGGTAGAAGAAGCCGCGGTGACCGGTCGCGTGGCGCTCCTCGCCCTGGCGCGCCTCGGCGAAGAAACGCAGCGTATTGACCGTGCGCTCGGCTGCTTCCTCGCGGCTGATCCAGCAACGCTCGACACCGACGGGATAGGAGGACAGCGCAAAGCCGACGGCCGCGATGCTCGCCGGCACGCCGCCGATCGAGGTGTCCGCCACCAGGCCGTTTTCGGGATTGGAATATTTCAGGAAGTACTTGAACGCCGAATGCTGCAGCCTGTCGACGAGCGCTGCATCAATGTCTTCGATCCGTTGCAGCATAGGCTCCTACCCAACTGTTGCATCGCCCCATGCTTCAACATGGTGGCCGTCCCCGGGCAAATCAAACCTTTTTGATTCGTAGGGATAAGAGAACACAAATCGGTGGAATCGGTCGTTAAGAATTATCGATGAAATAATATCTAGCAAAAGTCATATAAGCGGTGCAGCAAAAAGGGTGGCCCGCGCGCCACCGGCACGGGTTATTTTCCCGCAATACTTGTTTTTCAGATGCTTAAAGAGTGGGTTTTGCACGCTCACGCGGCTTCATCGACCCGCACCAGATGGCCTGCCGTCACTTCCCGGTATCGGCGTGGCGGCGCGACGTAGCCAACCGGGCGAACGGGGCTGTTGAGCTCGTCGGTTCCGAGGTTGCGCTTGATGCCGCGACGTGAGGGGTCGGGCACGGGGACGGCTGCCATCAGCTTCTTCGTGTAGGCGTGCTGCGGGTTGCTGAACAATTCCGCGCGCGGGCCGATCTCGACGATTTCGCCGAGATACATCACCGCGACCCGATGACTGACACGTTCGACCACCGCCATATCGTGGGAAATGAACAGGAAAGCGAGGTTGAGGTTTTGCTGCAGGTCCATCAGCAGATTGCAGACCTGTGCCTTGATCGAGACATCGAGGGCCGAAACGCTTTCGTCGGCGACGATGACCTTCGGATCGAGCGCGAGCGCGCGGGCGATGCAGATGCGCTGGCGCTGGCCGCCGGAGAATTCGTGCGGATAGCGTTTCATCATGTCGGGTTTAAGCCCGACGCGTTCGAGAAGATCGGCCGCCTTGTCGCGGGCCTGGGCACCTGTGCCGAGGCGGTGTTCGGTAATCGGTTCGGCGACGGCGGCGCCGACGGTCATGCGCGGGTTGAGGCTGGCGAAGGGGTCCTGAAAGATCATCTGGATGCTGCGGCGCATCCGTCTGAGGCTGACCGCGTCAAGGCTCAGCACGTCATAGCCGTCGAGGCTGACACTGCCGCCGTTCGGCTGGACGAGGCGGGTGATCGAGCGACCGGTGGTCGATTTGCCGCAGCCGGATTCGCCGACGAGCGATAATGTCTCGCCCTGGAAGAGATCGAAGGAGACGTCCTCGACCGCGTGGATCGCGCCCGTCTTGCGGCCGAGCAGCCCGCCGCGGATATCGAAACGGGTAACGAGGTTCTTGACTTCGAGGATCGGCGTCTGGCGGCGGTCGACCGTATCGGCCACCTCGATCGGCTCGCGGCGTTCGCCGGTCGTGGTGTCGACGACGGGAAAACGCAGCGGCCACTTCCGGTCGGCCATCGAGCCGAGGCGTGGCACGGCGGAGAGCAAAGCGCGGGTATAGGGATGCCTGCCGCGACGGAAGATATCGTCGGTCGTGCCGGTTTCCACCGCCTCGCCGCGATACATGACGATGGTGCGGTCAGCGATTTCGGCGACGACACCCATGTCGTGGGTGATGAAGAGCACGGACATGCCCTCTTCTTCCTGCAGCATCTTGATCAGATCGAGGATCTGGCCCTGGATCGTCACATCGAGCGCCGTCGTCGGCTCGTCGGCGATCAGCAATTTCGGCCGGCTGGCGAGCGCCATGGCGATCATCACCCGCTGGCGCATGCCGCCTGAGAACTGGTGCGGAAATTCGTCGAAGCGCGCGGCGGCGTTGGGGATGCGGACCTTTTCCAGCAGGCGGACGGTTTCGGCCCGCGCCTCCGCCTTGCCGATCTCGCCATGGCAGGTGAGCGCTTCGGAGATCTGGCGGCCGATGGTGAAGATCGGGTTGAGGGACGTCATCGGCTCCTGGAAGATCATGGCGGCGTCGTTGCCGCGCACCCGGCGCATCTCCTTTTCCGAAAGGGCGAGTACATCCTTGCCGTTCAAGGTGACGGCGCCATCGATGCGGCTCGATCCCTTGGCAAGCAACCGCATGATCGAAAGGGAGGTGACGCTCTTGCCCGAGCCGCTTTCGCCGACGATTGCCACCGTTTCGCCTGGCATGACGTCGAAGGAGACATCACGCACCACCGGCTTCCAGTCACCATCGACGAGGAAGGAGGTCGTCAGGTTCCGGACGGAGAGAACAGGAGAGGCGGGTGCTGAAGAAACATCACTCATGTCGTTCCCTTGGTTTTCTCTGGGTTACGTCTTCAAAGGCGTGGCGAAGGAGGCGGAGGGCCTGCCTGCCGCGATGCGGGCCGCTTCCAGCGTCGCGATCTTTTCATCGATCTCGCGCCTGTCGGTCATGCCGTTCGGATTTTGTCGCGTCGCCATTGTCTCCGCGACATGCAGGTAGCGTTCACTGGCCACTGCATGGAGGCGGACAAGTTCGCCGAGCGGATCGGGATGATCGTCGGCGCGGATACTCAGCCACGGATAATCCTGATCGCGGTGGATGACGAGGGCGGCGGACTGCCTGCCGCGCTTGTCGCCGCCGGCATCTTCGCCTGCCTGCATCGCCAAGAGCAGGCGTTCGGCCAAGGGCTTGTCCAGCGCCTTGTTGTAGGTGGCAAGCGTTTTGGTGACGACGTCAGGTCCCGCGAGCATGTTGCCGGCAACCGAGACGTTTTCATCGATCAGATGTCCCGCCCAGTCGATGCATGCGGCGCCGGTGAAGGCGGCGTTGCGTCCCTTCGCATCGATAAGGTGCAGTTGCCGCTGATTACGGCCGGCGTCACGCCCGGTCAGTTCGGCGATGATTTCCTCGGGCGCCCTGCCGGCGGCCAGCAGCGACAGGCCGTCGACGCCGTAAAGCGGGCTGACAAAGGCCTGGGTCGCAACGGCGCCGATGCCGCCGCGAATATGCGGCACGAGAGCGCCGACGGCGAAGAAGCGGGTCGCGACGGCAATGCCGAGATGACCGGTCAAAGGGTCACGGGCGACGATTGACCAGGTCATGTCTATCTCCCGACCGCATAGGCCTGCATCAGGCGCGGGGTGGCTGCGGCACGCAACAGCCCATCGGCATCGCGTCTTGCGGCAGTCAGCCGGCCGATCGTCCAGACATCGGCGACCGTCAGCTTGTGGCCCTTGCGGCGCAGGGCATCAAGGACGTCGGGGCGGAAATTCGCTTCCGCCATGAGGCTGCCGGGTTCACGGGTGCGCGGATAGAAGGAGCCCGGAAAATGCGAGGTGTGGAACAGCGGCTGGTCGATCGCCGCCTGCAGGTTCAGCTTGTGATGGGCGTAGCGCAGGAAGAAGGAGAGCTGCCACTGCTCCTGCTGGTCGCCGCCGGGTGTGCCGAAGGCCAGCGTCGGGCGGCCCTCATAAAGGCCGAGCGACGGCGTCAGCGTCGTGCGCGGCCGTTTGCCGGGGGCAAGCGAGGTCGGCAGGCCCGGTTTCAGCCAGAACATCTGGGCGCGGGAATTGAGGCAGAAGCCGAGGCCGGGCACGGTCGGCGAGGATTGCAGCCAGCCGCCGGACGGCGTGACGGAGACCATGTTGCCGTCGCGATCGATCACGTCGATATGCACGGTGTCGCCGCGCTTTTCGGAAAGATGCGCCATAGTCGGCTCGTAGACGGCGCCGGTCTTGGAATCCGCGCCGAGCATCGTCATCGTCAGATCATGCTGCGCCTCGAAGCCAGGCACGATGCCGGGGCGAAGATCGAAGGAGGCGTCTGCGCCGACCAGCTTGCGGCGCTCGGCGGCATAGGTCTCCGACAGCAGGTGCGCGACGGGGATTTCCGAGAAATCAGGATCGCCGTAATAGACTTCGCGATCGGCGAAAGCGAGCTTCATCGCCTCGACGACGGTATGGACGAAATCGGCGCCGGTGGGGTTCATCGCGGCGAGATCGAAGCCTTTGAGGATCGACAGGCTCTGCAGGAAGACCGGACCCTGGCCCCAGGGACCGATCTTGGCGATCGTCCAGCCATGATAATCATAGGTCAGCGGCTCCTCGATCGTTGCCGACCAGTTCGCCATGTCGTTGGCGGTCAGTACGCCCTTGTGGCGGTTGCCGCTCGCATCCATCACCTCGGCGGTTTTGAGGTAGTCGTCGATCTTCTCGGCGACGAAGCCGCGATAGAAGGCGTCGCGGGCCGCCTCGACCTGCGCTTCCCGCCCGCTTTTCGCCTCGGCCTCGGCGATGATGCGCTTCCAGGTTTCGGCAAGCACCGGATTCCTGAAATTCGCATGCGCTTCGGGGACGCTGCCATTCGGCAACCAGGTCTCGTAGGAGGTCGGCCATTCCTTCTCGAAGAAGGCGGCGAGCCCCTTGATGGTGGCGGAGACGCGCGGCAGCATCGGATGACCGCGCTCGGCGTAATAGATCGCCGGTTCCAGCACATCGCGCACGCTCATCGAGCCGTAGTCGCGCAGCATCAGCATCCAGCCATCGAAGGAGCCGGGGATGACGGTCGCAAGCAGCCCGTCGCCGGGGATCAGGCTCAGGCCTTCCGCCGTATAGTGTTCGATCGTTGCGCCAGCGGGTGCGGGGCCTTGCGCGCAGATGACCTCGACCTTGTCCTTCCTCGTCGAATAGATCACCGCCGGCAGGTCGCCGCCCGGACCGCAAAGGTGCGGCTCGACGATCTGCAGCACGAAGCCCGTCGCCACCGCCGCGTCGAAGGCATTGCCGCCCTTTTCGAGAATGCTCATGCCGACCGCCGAGGCGATCCAGTGCGTGGAGGTGACGACGCCGAAGGTGCCGAGGATTTCTGGACGGGTCGTGAATGCGGTCATGTCAAATGTCCTTTCAAGAAATCATGCTTCGCGCGGATCGAGCGCATCGCGCAGGCCATCGCCTAAAAGATTGAAACCGATGACGACGAGGAAGATCGCGGCACCCGGCCACATCGCCATCCATGGTGCTTGGGAGAGGAAGTTCTTGGCGACATTCAGCATCGAGCCCCAGCTCGGGGCCGGCGGCTGCTGTCCAAGGCCGAGGAAGGAGAGGCTCGCCTCGGCGATGATCGCGGTGGCGACGGTCAACGTCGCCTGCACGAGGATCGGTGCAAAGACGTTCGGCAGGATATAGCGGGTGATGATGCTCGAAGACCGGAGACCGATCGAGCGGGCGCCCTCGACATATTCCTCGGTCTTGACCGAGAGCACCTGGCCGCGCGTCAGCCGTACGAAGACGGGCATGGCCGAAAGGCCGATGGCGATCATCGCATTGGTCAGGCTCGGACCGAGAAAGGCTGCAAGCGCGATCGCGGTGATGAGGAAAGGCATGGCGAGAAAGGCTTCGGTGATGCGGGAGATCACCATGTCGATCCAGCCGCCGAAATAACCGGAGATAAGGCCGAAGGGCACGCCGATGACAACGGCGATCGCCACCGAGAAGACGCCTGCCATCAGCGACGCCTGCGCGCCCCAGATCATCCGGGAAAGAATGTCGCGGCCGATGTCGTCGGTGCCGAGCCAATGGGCGGCGGACGGGGCCTTGCGGATCGCCGACCAGCTTGTGGCGTTCGGATCGGGAATTGGAAGGAGGGGGGCGGCGACCGCCAGGATCGCGAAAAAGGCGATGATAACAAGGCCGACGAGGGCGCCCTTGTTGGCCTTCAGCTTGCGCCAGGCGCGACTCGGCGTGCGGTCGATCGCGGCCGGAATGCCCGTCTCTCCGATCGCGGTCATAGGGCGGCCCTCATGCGCGGGTTGAGCAGGACATAGAGAATGTCGGCCAGGAGGTTCATCAGAATGAAGCCGATCGCGGTGCAGATCACGACGCCCTGGACGACGGCGTAGTCGCGGTTGAAGACGGCGTCGACGATGAGCTTTCCAAAACCCGGAATGGTGAAGATCTGCTCGGTCAGCACGGCGCCGGCGAGCAGTTCGCCGAAAAGCAGGGCGGTCAACGTCACGATCGGCAGCACCGCATTGCGAAAACTGTGTTCGAGCACGACGGTGCTTTCCGGCAGGCCCTTGGCGCGGGCGGTGCGGATGTAATCGGCGCTGAGCACACTGAGCATGGCCGAGCGGGTGTGCCGCATCAGGGTCGCGGCCAGCGCGTTGCCGAGCACGAAGGAGGGCATCAGCATGGTTTCCAGCGAACGCAGCGGATTACTGAAGAAGGGTTCGTAGCCGGATGCCGGCAGCCAGCCGAGATTGACCGAGACCAGCAGGATCAGCATGATGCCGAGCCAGAAATTCGGGATCGACAGACCGGTCAGCGCGATGATGTTGGCGATATAGTCGATCATCGTGTTCTTCTTGACGGCCGCCAGGATGCCCATCGGCACGCCGATCGCAAAGGCGAAGATCATCGACATGATGGCGAGCTGGATGGTGACCGGCAGTTTTTCGCCGACGAGCTGCAGAACCGGCTGGTTGGTGCGCAGCGAGATGCCAAGATCGCCCTGAAGGGCCGCACCCAGCCAATGGACATATTGATAGGGCACGGGATCGTTCAGCCGGTATTTCTCGCGCAGGAATTCGAGAACCTGCGGGTCACGTTCCTCACCAGCCATGGCGAGGATCGGATCACCGGGCAGCAACTTCTGCAGCGAGAAGACGAAGATCGAAATGATCAAAAGCGTCGGTATGGCGACCAAGAGCCGTTTGGCGATGTAAGTGTACATGGGCGATCCTGACACGACTGGGATCATGCGGCGGAGGGTTTCCGCCGTATGATCGGCTTCTGGTCAGCCGGCTTTCTTGACGCCGACGAGGCGGATCATGCCATCCGGCGAGGGAGTGAAGCCGGTGATGTTCTTGTGCAGCGCCCAGATCCAGGACTGGTGGCCGAGATAGATGATCGGCAGATCGTCGTTCAGGATGACGGCGGCGGCATCATACTTCTCCTTGCGCACGGCATCGTCGGTCGAGGCACGGGCTTCGTTCAGCAGCTTGTCCACCTCGGGATTGCAGTATTTCGTGTCGTTGATGCCACCCTTGCAGGTGATGAACTGATGGATGTTGCCATCGGGATCGACACGACCGGACCAGTCGGAACGGCTGAGCTGATAGTTGCCGGCCGTCTGCTCACTCAGCAGCGTGGCGAATTCCGTCGATTTCAGGCTGACGTCGAAGCCGGCTTCGCCGACCATCGACTGGATGATCTGCATCATCTGCATGGCAACCGGATTATTCGGGATCTGCAGCTCGATCGGCACGCGGTCGAAGCCGGCTTCCTTGATCAGGGCCTTGGCCTTGTCGAGATTGCGGGCAGGGACGGGAATATCCTTGTCGAACCACGGGCTGCTTGGCGGGAAGGGCTGGTTGCCGGCAACCGCCGTGCCTTCATAGACGATCTGGTTGACAGCATCGCGGTCGATCGCCAGCGAGAAGGCCTGGCGCAGGCGCTTGTCCTTGCCGAAAGGATTGTCGGCACGCGCACCATTGCCGATATTGGTATAGAGGGCCATGTAGCCGGTGCCGACGGCGTCGGCATAGACCAGGCTCGAATCCGCCTTCACGGCTTCAGCGTCGGTCGCCGCCAGGCGCTCGATCATGTCGAGATCGCCGGACCGCAGATTCGCGAGGCGCACCGTCGTATCCGGGATCGGCAGATAGGTGAGCTTGTCGATGAAGATCTTGTCCTTGTTCCAGTAGTCCTGGAACTTTTCGAGCACGATGCGGTCCTGCTGGACGCGCTCGACGAACTTGAACGGTCCGGCGCAGACCGGATGATCACCAAACTTGGCGCCGAGTTCTTTGGCGGCCTTCGGCGAGACGATCATGCCGGCGCGGTCGGAAAGCTGGGCAAGAAGGGTGACGTCAGGCGCCTTGAGGGTGAACTTGACCTCGTATTCGCTTGTCGCCTCGACCTTTGCGACCGAACTCAGCTCGCTCTTGCGGCGTGATTCCGGCAGGGTGATGTTGCGCTCGATGGTTGCGACGACGGCTTCGGCGTTGAACGGGGTCTCGTCATGGAACTTGACGCCTTGGCGCAGCTTCATGGTGAGTTCTTTGCCGTCGGCCGACCAGCTCCATTCGGTGGCAAGCTGCGGCACGATCTTCAGGTCCGGTGAGACGTCGACCAGCTTGTCGCACATCGCAGTATAGACGATGCGGCCGACGAAGGTGCGCGACTGCGCGGGATCGAGCACGTCGGCATCGTCCTGCAGGCCGATCTTCAGGTCGACGGCGAAGGCAGGAAGCGCAAACAGGGCGCCGGCAACGGTGGCGGTCAGCAATTTGGCGATCTTCATTCCATTCTCCTCTGTTCTATTTTGCTTGGTTTTTGCTTCCAACCGGCGGTTATGGCCCGCTCTGCTTTTTTCTCTGCTCACCTCCCTGTTCAGGCGAGGGTCTTGTCGACCTCCGTTTCGCTGTGATCGAGCGAGGTGATGCGGATGAGGCTTTCCTGCAGCGTCAGCAGATGCTGGCGCATGGCTTCGCCCGCCCTGGCAGGATCATGGGCGGCGATGGCATCGACGATCGCCGTGTGCTGGCCGAAGGTGACGGACCGCGTCCGGCTGGCGCTGCGGGCGCGCTCGCGGATCGTCTGCCAGGCCTCGTCCTGCCGCACCCGGTTGATGACGTCGAAGATGGTGAGGAAGAAACCGTTGCCGGCGCATTGGGCAATCTGGCGGTGCAGCGCCCCGTCCCAGAGTTCGCGCCCGTCGGCATCGGTGCTTTCGTAGATCTTCTTCACCAGATCATACATGCGCTCGATATCGGCGGCCTTGGCGCGCATGGCGGCAAGCTGGGCGAGCTGCGGCTCGATGCGCAGGCGCACTTCCATGACTTCCATGAGATCGGTGCCGGCGACGATGGAGCCGACATGATCGCTCCAGCCGTCGGGGCGCGGGCCGGCATAGGTGCCGGAGCCCTGGCGGCGCCAGATGCGGCCCTCGGCCTCCAGCACTTCGAGGGCGCGGCGGACGGCGCGACGGCCGACGCCAAGCATTTCCGAAAGGGCGCGCTCGGTCGGCAGCTTGCCGTCGGCGTCGAGACTGTCGGACTGCAGGAGGGCCCGCAGCTTCTCCAGCGCATAATTCGAATTGCCCTGCGTCTCATCCATCGGCATTCGCTAAATGGTCCGTACCAATTTTCTATTGGTTCAGTGCAAACCAAATCGTCCCGACCGTCAAGCGCTTTTTTGTGCAAATCGAAGTATGCCCATTTTTTGCTCAAACACGGCCATTGCCGCGATGCGGAAAAACAGTCGCTCGTGGCGACAGGGCGGTGCCGCGATCGACAATATCATCCAGGAAAGCGCAATTGGTTCAGGCGAACTTCAGGCCTGCCGTGAACGTGCGGAGATGAAGACCTGCGGTTCGAAGGCAAAATCCTTGTCGAACGGGTAGGTCGGATGCTGCTTGCGCAGCCGCGGCAGGCGCTCGACGAACTGGTCGACGACACCCGTCGATAGCGCCATCAGGTTCGGATTGGCGATCGGCGCCAGTTCCGGCGAGAGATAGCCCGATTTGACGACGATGATCTTCGCCCGATGCGGGTCGAGGCCGAGCCGGGTGAAATCGACGATGTTGTGATAGGGCCGGCGCTTTGCGGAAAGCACAAGATCGATGCCACTGACCGAAACCACCGCCTGACGGTCGGCGGCATCCGATGTTTCGTGGAGGAATTTGACGGTGAAGCAGGCGGTGACCGGTTTGCTGCCCTTGGTGTCGAGCGAGGCGCCGACGCTGAGCTCCAGTTCCGCACCGATGCCGGCGGCATAACAGGCCTCGGTCGCCGCCTTGTCGGCGATGCCGGCGAAGACGACGCCGGTGGCGCCCCTGGCGATCAGCTCGGCCAGCACGTCGGCCCGGTCCCCGACGCCGCCACCTGTGGGGTTGTCGCCGGATTCGGCCAGCACGACAGGGGCGGTCGGGCTTGCGATTGCTCTCGCGACGCATTCCTCGAGCGAGCCGGTCTCGCAGCCGAAGACGAAGTCTTCGCGCACATCCCAATAGGCCTTGGCGAGGCGTTTGGCCTCGCGCTCCAGTACGGTGCGGTCGGTGCCAGTCATGATGGCAGCGGCGGTGGCGCGCGGTTCATCGGCCCAGACATAACCGACCATCAGCGATGCATCCCAGACGCCGTCGATCGCATCGATCCCAGGCAGCATGTCATAGAGGCTCTTTGCCGGCTCATCGACGGTGCTGGTGCGCTCGCCGGGCAGCACCACCGGGATCGGCGCCCAGAGAACGATCGGCCTCTCGCCGGTCTTCAGGCTCTTGACCAGCATGAAGACCGAGCGGCGCATCGTCTCCTCGACATCGATATGCGGCGCAGTGCGATAGGTGGAATAGATGTCGAGCGCATCGATGATGCGCTGCGTGACGTTGCCGTGCAGGTCATAGCTGGCCGAAACCGTGCAATCCTCGCCGACCAGCGCGCGCGCCGCACTGATCCAGTCGCCTTCGGCATCCTCCATGCCTTCGACATACATGGCGCCATGCATGGCGAGATAGAGACCGTCAAGCGGCAGCAACGGCTTCAATCGCTCGAGGAATTCGCCCTTGAAGGCCTCGTAGGTGGCGCGCGAAACCGGGCCGCCGGCAATGGCGCGCGCATGGATCGTCGGCAGGAACTCGGCATCGTAATCCCTGAGGAAGGCGAAATACGGCGCTTCCAGCAGCGCCGCGCCGCGCAGCACGCGAAAATCCTTCTCCTCGTTCAGGACGGGATTGTATGTGCTGCATTCGATATGAATGCCACCGACGGCGATGCGCATGGGATACCTCAGGAGTTGGGAGCAATCAGGACGTTATGGGCGGCGATGCTGGCGGCGTCCCCTGATCGATGATCCGCAGAAGCTCGCGCTGCGATGAACTGAACATAAAGGGTTTTGATCCGAAGACGCGCCGTCGCTATCTGATCGATGATAGTTCGCAAAATGAATCGATCAACGGCAATAAATTACAAAATCGATCCAGATCGGCCTGGTAGACTATCCGAAAGCAGCCGAGGCGGACATTTTTTGTGTAGACGAGTTGGTAACGTCGCTTACCAAGCGCAAAGCGACCGCGGAGTCGGCGTCAAGTGGGAGACCTCGATCCTACGCCAGCACCGGCTGTCCATCCGTGGATAAATCTCGCGTCCCCAGATGAGACTGCGCCGCAAGCGGCGCTCGTAGTCGGTGGCACGGTCTTGATCTTCGTGACATTCAAACCAGACAAATACGGTTTCTCCCTCGCGAACCGGCAGCCTGGGAAAATCGTTCTTACTTCGCTCCGTCACAAACAGAGCATCGATGCGCGCACCGGCATCCCGCATGGCCGGGAGTGCATCGTCGCGGAAAAACCTGGCAAAATCCTCCTCTGTCCCAGGGGCGAGCGAGCAGATATTCAGCCTGATAAGACCCTGCACCTTGGAGCGGCTCACCTCCTTGTCCCTTGGCAGATTATGCACGAACGGGTGGACGCCTACCGCCGGCTTCAAGAGCAGGACATTATCCGAATTGAGCATCGTCGCGTTGGCTGCCGGCCCATGTTCTTTCCAGGTCGGGCTTGAATAAAAGGATGCGAGAGCCTCCGTTCGAGTTTCCATATCCTTGAAAGAGCGAACCCACACAAAGGAATCGGGATCGTCAAGATCGCGGAACTCCCCTTCGACGCGCATGCCCAGGGCCTCCTGAGGTTCAACAAATTCCCTGTCAAACAGATCGATCAATGATTCTCTGCCTTCCGGGAGAAGCCGATAACGGCGAAGTTCGAATACGGAATGCGGATTCATGGCTTCCTCAACAGGTCAATTGTCCTGTATTCATAACAGGACAATTGACCTGTTATGTCAAGGTGCTAATGTGCGCGCAGGACGAGTTGAGAAACCATGACCGAAAACAAAAGAACCAATGATCCCGAAGGCGTACGTCGCCGGATCATTGATGCCGCCTACGACGCCTTCGTTACCCAGGGTTATCTCGCAACCGGCATGCTGGAATTGCGCGAAAGGGCTTCAGTATCCGGTGGTGCCATGGCGCATCATTTTCCGGCCAAGCGCGACCTCGGACTTGCGGTCATTCGCGATCGCGTGGCTGAAGCCGTTCGGCAAACATGGATCGCGCCGCTCCACACAAGTGCAGATGTGCCGGCCGCCATAGACTTGATCTTTGAGAACATCATCAATGAACTGATGCATAACGGCCGGGTCTCCGGTTGCCCGCTCAACAACATGGCAATGGACGTATCCCATCATGACTCGGAGATGCGCGAGGTTGTCAGCGCCGTATTCGGCGCCTGGCACGAGGCACTGTCCGCCAAGTTTGCGAGAGACGCGGAGGAAAAACACGCGAGCGAGCTCAATCCGCACAGCCTCGCCACGCTTGTCATCGCAGCCTATTCCGGCGCCATGGCGATGGCAAAGGCACGACAGGATGTCAGCCCACTGATCGATTGCCGCATGGAACTGGCGGCGTTGCTCGCGGCGAAATATCGCCTGCGTTGACGACGGACATTCTTCTCGGAAGGATTGGTAAAAGTTGCAGGTAGATCTCGGCAAAGACGCTGAGATCGCATGTGCCTGACCTGACAAGGAAGAACTGGAGCGGGCGAAGGGATTCGAACCCTCGACCCCAACCTTGGCAAGGTTGTGCTCTACCCCTGAGCTACACCCGCTCAATCCACATCGGTCCGGGGTAGTTGTTGGACCGTGGGTGCCGCCTCGTGGCGACGGGCGCTATATGGCCTAACGGGTTTTCAAATGCAACAGGGAAATGACGGAGAAGCGAAGAAAAAATTCTGGTCTCAGAGGAGGACGGGCGGAAAGGCCGCAAATGTGGGGGTAGAGCGTCGGTTCCGACGATTGCCAAACGATGTGGACGGACTTAAGCAGGGCGCCTCGATTTTGTTATTCCGCCGAATGGATTGCCCGATGTCCGAAAATACCCCCAAGACAAGAGAAGATTTGTTTGCCTTTCTCGACGGCCTCGGCATTGCCCATAAGACGGTCGATCATGCGCCGGTTTTCACCGTCGCCGAATCGGTTGCCCTTCGTGACGAGATCCCCGGCGGTCACACCAAGAACCTCTTCATCAAGGACAAGAAGGACAGGTATTTTCTGCTGACCGTGGAGGAAAATGCCGAGGTCGACCTCAAACAGGTGCACAATCTGATCGGCGGGTCCGGCCGGGTTTCCTTCGGCAGGGCGGAAAAGCTGATGGAATATCTCGGCGTCATTCCCGGGGCCGTCACCGCGTTCGGCGCGATCAACGATACCTCGGAGAATGTCACCTTCGTGCTCGATGCCGATCTGATGCGCGAAGAGATCGTCAACTGCCATCCGCTGTCCAACGATGCGACGACCTCGATTGCGAGCAGCGATCTCATCCGTTTCATGGAGGCGACCGGGCACAAGCCGCTTGTCTTGAAAGTGACGTCCTGACATACGATTTTAGCGCTAAAGCGCGTCGTGATCTTTCAGATTGGCTTGCGGCGCTTTAGTCTTTGGTTTTGCGCATGTCCTTGTCGTAAAACCGCACCACAGTTTTGCGCGACATGCTTTGGCAAAGACGCCGGCAGGATCGGCGCGGCGGGAGATACCTATGAGCGGCAGCGACAACCCCTATAACGGTTCCTTCGGAAATCAGATGACGGCGACGACAAGCTTCGGCGCAGCAACGGCACCCGCAGCTGCGGCCGGCAGCTACATCACGGAAACGACGACCGCGAATTTCGGCAAGGACGTCATCGAGGAATCGCGCAAGCAACCGGTGCTGGTCGATTTCTGGGCGCCCTGGTGCGGTCCGTGCAAGCAGCTGACGCCGGTCCTGGAAAAGGTGATCAACGAAGCCAAGGGCCGGGTCCGGCTGGTCAAGATGAACATCGACGATCATCCCTCGATCGCCGGCCAGCTCGGCATCCAGTCGATCCCGGCCGTCATCGCCTTCGTCAACGGTCGTCCGGCCGACGGCTTCATGGGTGCGGTGCCGGAAAGCCAGATCCAGCAGTTCATCGACCGCATCGCCGGTCCGGCCGGCGCCGATGAGGCGGCCGAGATCGAAGCCGTGCTTGCGGAAGCGGCAGAACTGCTTGCCGCCGACAATATCGACGAAGCCGCCCAGCTCTATGGCGCCGTCATGCAGGCCGATCCCGAAAATGCCAAGGCGCTCGCCGGCATGGCCGAATGCATGATTGCCGCAAACCAGCATGAGCGGGCGCGCCAGGTGTTGACCGAGTTGCCGGAAGAGCTGTCGAAAGATGCCGGCATCCAGGCGGTGCTGAAGAAGCTCGAGCAGATCGAGGAGGCCCGCAAGCTCGGCGACCCCATTGCGCTCGAACGCGACCTTGCCGCCAATCCCGATGATCACGCGGCGCGGCTGAAGCTCGCCAAGATCCTCAATGTCGAAGGCCGGCGCGACGAAGCGGCCGAACATCTGCTTCTGATCATGCGCAAGGATCGTGCCTTCGACGATGATGGCGCCCGTCGGCAGCTGCTGCAGTTCTTCGAGGTCTGGGGCTTCAAGGATCCGGCGACGGTTGCCGCCCGCCGCAAGCTTTCGGCGATGCTGTTCTCCTAGGGCGGCTCGGCTTTCCTGGAATTGCTTTGGAGCGCGGCGTGTCCGGCAGGACGCGCCGGGCAATATCGACCCCGATTTTTGGGGTTAGCGCTAAGTTTCGAGTATCTGCCCTTGCGTTTTCGGACGGGGGCACCACATTCTCGTCAGAACGGGCATGCCCGTTACAAGAATGCGGGACGGTTTCATGCAAGTCGGGAATGCCAGATACCTGAAGCCGGGCGATCTGCCTGATTCAATCGCCGTCTTCCCCCTGACCGGCGCCCTTCTCCTGCCGGCCGGGCAGCTTCCCCTCAACATTTTCGAGCCGCGCTATCTGGCGATGCTGGATGCGGCGCTGACCGGAAACCGGCTGATCGGCATGGTGCAGCCGGCGCTCGGCGAGCACGAGGACAAGGGCGGCGAGCCCAATCTTGCCGCTGTCGGCTGCCTCGGCCGCATCACCTCCTTCGCCGAGACCGGCGACGGGCGCTATATCGTTTCACTGACCGGTGTCTGCCGCTTCCGGCTCTTGGAGGAGAAAGCCACCAGCGATCCCTTCCGCACCTTCCGGATCGCCCCGTTCATCGCCGATCTCTCGGCCGCGAACGAGGAGGACGCGGTCGACCGCGCTGCGCTTCTGACTGCCTTCAAGGCCTATCTCGATGCCAACAAGCTGGAGGCCGACTGGGAGAGCGTCGAGCGGGCGAGCAATCTGACGCTCGTCAATTCTCTCGCGATGATGTCGCCCTTCGGGCCGGCGGAAAAACAGGCGCTGCTCGAGGCGCCCGACCTGAAGACGCGGGCCGAGACGCTGATCGCCATTACCGAAATCGTGCTGGCGCGTGTCTTCGGTGACTCCGACACGGTTCTGCAGTAGACTTCAGGCATGGACGAAAAACTCAGCCGCGTCGATCCGAAGCTGCTCGATCTCCTGGTCTGCCCGCTCTCCAAGGGGCGGCTTTCCTATGATCGCGAGCACAATGAGCTTGTCTCGGAAAAGGCGCGGCTGGCCTATCCGATCCGCGACGGCATTCCGATCATGCTGGTGTCCGAAGCCCGCCGCCTCGACGACTAACGTTTCTTCAAATCGTCAAATCGTCTCGCCGGCCAGCAGGCGCGGATTGTCCTTTGCCGTCGTTCCGGCCGCCTGGCCGATGAAGAAGGATTTGAGGCGGGGCAGCCGGTCGACGAGACCGAGGCCGACGTCGCGGGCGATGCGGATCGGCGTTGCATCGTTGGAAAAGAGCCGGTTCAGCACGTCGGTGGTCACGCCCATGCGGAACGTGTCGAAGCGCCGCCAGGTCTGGTAGCGTTCGAGGATGTTGATCGAGCCGATGTCGAGGCCGAGGCGATCGGCGTCGACAATGGTTTCGGCAAGTGCCGCCACATCCTTGAAGCCGAGATTGAGGCCCTGGCCCGAGATCGGATGGATGCCGTGGGCGGCGTCGCCGGCCAGCGCAAAACGCGGCGCGACGAAGGAGCGCGCCAGGGTGAGGCCGAGCGGGAAGGCACGCTTGTCGCCGATGACTTTCAAGCTCCCAAGTTTGTGGCCGAAGCGGCGTTCGAGCTCTTCCTCGAAGATCAGATCGTCGGCGGCGACCAGCCGGTTGGCATCCGGCGTCCGCTCCGTCCAGACGAGAGAGGAGCGGTTGTTCTTCAGCGGCAGGATGGCGAAGGGGCCGGCCGGCAGAAAATGCTCCTCGGCGCATCCGTCATGCGGCCGCTCGTGTTCGACGGTCGCGACGATGCCAGACTGGCCGTAGTCCCAGGTGACGGTCCTGATGCCGGCGAGATCGCGCAACGTCGAGCGCACGCCGTCGCAGGCAACCAGCAGCCGGGTCTCCAGCGCGCTGCCGTCCGAAAGCGTGACGGTGGCATGGGTGTCGTGGGTCTTCAGCTCGGTGGCGCCGAGCCCGTGGCGGATGTCGATGCCGAGCCGCTCGCAGGCGCCGCGCAGCGCTGCGACCATTGCGACATTCGGGATCATGTGGGCGAAGGGCCGGCCTTCGGCGACTTCGCCGTCGAAGGTCAGAAAAACCGGGCGCACCGGATCAGAAGTCCTGGAGTCGGTGACGATCATTTTGGTGATCGGCTGGGCCTCCGGCTCGATCTCGTCCCAGATGCCGAAGACCTCGAGCATCTTTGCCGCCGCCGCGATGATGGCGGAGGCGCGCGTATCGTTTTTCCAGACATGCTCGGGAGCCGCCTCGACGACCGCGACATTCAGATGGGGTGCTGCCTGTTTGACCGCGACAGCAGCGGACAGGCCGACATAACCCCCGCCCACAACCAGCATGTCCAGCATCGCGCCGCTCCCGTACCTTGTGCCTCAGATGTGATCTATATAGATCATCGCAACTTCACTTCCTACCGCCGGGAGACATAGAAAATGACGCGCGAGACATCAGGACCTTCGGCGATGGAGACGTTGCTTTCGACGCTCGACCTTGAGCCGATCGAGGTCGATATCTTCCGCGGTCGCAGTCCCAAGGTCGGCTGGCAGCGGGTCTTCGGGGGGCAGGTGATCGGCCAGGCGCTGATGGCGGCGCAGCGCACCATCGAAGGCGAGCGTTTCGTCCATTCGCTGCATGCCTATTTCATGCGCCCCGGCGATCCCTCGGTGCCGATCGTCTACCAGGCGGAGCGCATCCGCGACGGATCGAGCTTCAACACGCGGCGTGTCGTCGCCATCCAGCACGGCAAGGCGATCTTTGCGCTGTCGGCCTCCTTCCAGGTGGAGGAGCCGGGCTTCGAGCACCAGATCGCAATGCCCGAGGTCGAAATGCCCGAAGCGCTGCTCGGCGAACAGCAGATCAAGGAAGAATATCTTGCGCATGCGCCGGAGGCGATCCGAAAATACTGGCAGTGCGAGCGGCCGATCGAGATCCGCCCGGTCTCGCTGACGCATTATTTTTCCGACAAGAAGCTCGATCCGAGGCAGGACGTCTGGGTGCGCGCCACCGGCCCGGTTCCCGACGACCGACTCTATCAGGCGGCGGTGCTTGCCT
The DNA here is from genome assembly GCF_014197345.1 of Rhizobium sp. BK008. Classification (NCBI taxonomy): domain Bacteria; kingdom Pseudomonadati; phylum Pseudomonadota; class Alphaproteobacteria; order Hyphomicrobiales; family Rhizobiaceae; genus Rhizobium; species Rhizobium sp. BK008. Next base: position 261,785 of record NZ_JACIFK010000005.1, read on the forward strand.
ATCTTTCGGATATGACTCTGCTCGATACGTCGCTCTATGCGCACGGCACGTCCATCTTCGACCAGAGCCTGCAGGTGGCGAGCCTCGATCATTCCATGTGGTTCCACCGACCCTGCAAGCTCGACGACTGGCTGCTCTATACGCAGGATAGCCCGTCGGCTTCGGGCGCCAGGGGGTTGACCCGGGGCTGTCTGTTTACCCGAACGGGTGAGCTGATCGCCTCCGTCGCGCAGGAAGGTCTGATTCGGAAAAAGGCAAATGAATAAATAATGTGCATATTTGTAAATTTGCGCATTATTTGTGCGCTTATTGGCCGGTCAATTGCCTGTTTATTGGCATTACTTATTATAATCTTTATTTTTCAATAACTTATAAGTTGCCTCGAATCTGGCACGCCCCTTGAATGTATATCGCCGGTCGCTGTTCAGGAACGTCAGCGGCAAGGAGAGTCGGCTCCGCGCCGAGGATAACGAAGGATGGGAAACCAGATGAAAATTGTGATGGCCATTATCAAGCCGTTCAAGCTCGATGAGGTCCGCGAAGCTCTTACGGCGATCGGTATTCAGGGGCTGACCGTGACCGAAGTGAAGGGCTACGGGCGCCAGAAGGGACATACCGAAATCTATCGCGGCACCGAATATGCGGTCAGCTTCCTGCCGAAGCTCAAGATCGAAATCGCCGTTGCATCGGAACTCGTCGACAGGGCGGTCGAAGCCATCGCGGCATCGGCCAAGACCGGTCAGATCGGCGACGGCAAGATTTTCGTCCATTCGATCGACCATGCCGTGCGCATCCGTACGGGCGAAACCGATTCAGAAGCGCTGTAAGAACGGCAGATCAAGGAGCTTTTTCCAATGTCACTTTCGAAGTTTTCTTCCGCCTTTGCGCTGACTTGCGCAGCAACGGCTGCCCTTCTGGCGCCGGCTGTGGCTTTTGCGCAGGAGGCTGCGCCAGCCGCTGCCGCTGCTGCCGCTCCTGCTCTCACCATGGACAAGGGTGACAATACCTGGATGCTCGTCTCCTCGGCGCTCGTCCTGCTGATGACCATCCCCGGCCTTGCGCTTTTCTACGGCGGTCTCGTCCGCGCCAAGAACATGCTCTCCGTGCTGATGCAGGTCTTCATGATCACCGCCGTCGTGGCGCTGATCTGGGTGACCTACGGCTATTCGCTCGCCTTCACCGATGGCGGCTCGCTGAACAGCTTCGTCGGCGGCTTCTCCAAGGCGTTCCTGGCCGGCGTCAACACCACGTCGCTCGTCGAAACCTTCTCGAAGGGCGTCGCCATTCCGGAATACACCTTCATCGTATTCCAGATGACCTTCGCCTGCATCACGCCCGGCCTGATCGTCGGCGCATTCGCCGAGCGCATCAAGTTCTCGGCCGTCATGCTCTTCGTCGTGCTTTGGGTCACCTTCATCTACTTCCCGATGGCGCATATGGTCTGGTTCTGGGGTGGTCCGAGCTCCTACACGTCGCCAGCCGGCCTGATCTTCTCCTATGGCGCAATCGACTTTGCCGGCGGCACGGTCGTTCACATCAATGCCGGTATCGCGGGCCTCGTCGGCGCCATCATGCTCGGCAAGCGCACGGGCTATAAGAAGGAAATCATGGCTCCGCATTCGATGACGCTGACCATGGTCGGCGCCTCGCTGCTCTGGGTCGGCTGGTTCGGCTTCAATGCCGGCTCCAACCTCGAAGCCAATTCCTATGCCTCGCTTGCCTTTATCAACACCTTCGTCGCAACGGCTGCCGCCGCTGTGTCCTGGTGCATCGTCGAAACCCTCACCCGCGGCAAGGCTTCCATGCTCGGTGGTGCTTCCGGCGCCGTCGCCGGTCTCGTCGCCATCACCCCGGCGGCAGGCTTTGCCGGCCCGATGGGTTCGATCGTTCTCGGCCTCATCGTTTCGCCGGTCTGCTACTTCTTCGTCGACGTCGTAAAGAACAAGTTCAACTACGATGACAGCCTCGATGTCTTCGGCGTCCATTGCGTCGGCGGCATCATCGGCGCTCTCGGCACCGGTATCCTCGTCAACCCGGCGCTCGGCGGTGCAGGCATCGTCGATTATTCGACAGCCGATTTCGCAGCCTCCTATGCCGGTACGGCAACCCAGGTCTTGAACCAGGCCAAGGGCGTGCTGACGACGCTGCTGTGGTCGGGTATCGGTTCGGCGATCCTCTACAAGATCGTCGACGTCGTCATCGGCCTGCGCGTCACCGTCGAAGCCGAGCGCGAAGGTCTCGACCTTTCGACCCACGGCGAAGCCGCCTACCACTCTTCCTGATCACAGGGTTTGCGGCGCCCGGCAAAAGGGCGCCGCTGCATGGCCCGTCGCGGCCTATCTAGAGCTTTTCCGGGTTAGACCCGGAAAAGCTGCCATAGACCGCATTTGGCCCGAACCTTCCAAGGTTCGGGTCTTTTTCATTTCCCCTGTCCGGAATTGTCGTCCAGGCATGCATGGTTAACATCGCTTTAACCCGGCTCTGATTAGGTAGAGCGGACGCATTTTGGCACGACGAAGCTTCAGCGATTCGCGTGTCCTCAGGCATTGGACGGGTTAGACACATGGCAAGAAGCACGTCGCCGGCAATGGATGGCCGTCCGGATCGGTTCTCCTTCTCGGCATTCATGCTGCGGCAGATCCAGGCGCTCATCGGCTTTGCGATCTTTCTGCTGCTGGCGTTCTGCGTCGCGGCGCTGGCGACATGGAATGTCGCGGATCCGAGCTATTCCTACGCGACCGCCAACCTGCCGACGAATATTCTCGGTTATAGCGGTGCGGCCTTTGCCGATATCGTCATGCAGTTCCTCGGCCTTGCCAGCGTCGTTTCGATGCTGCCGATCGTCGCCTGGGCGCTGACGCTGATCTCGGGCCGTCGCTTCAGCCGTATTCCCGCCCGTGCCGGCGCCTGGTTCGGCGGTTCGGTGCTTTCCTGCGCCGTCCTCGGCTGTTTTCCGCCGCCGCTTACCTGGCCGATCCCGAACGGCATCGGCGGTGTCGTCGGCGATATGATCCTGCGTTTTCCCGCACTTTTCGTCGGCACCTATCCCACAGGCACCTTCGCCATGGTCGTCGGCTGCATCTTCGCCGCGCCGACCGCCTGGCTGATGCTCTTTGCATCGGGCCTTGTCGGCCGCAGCGACGTCGACGAGGAAATCGAGGAGGATTACGTCGAAACGCGTAGCAAGGCCCGCGTCGTCGGAGACGAGGACGAGGAGGACGACGAGTCCCGCTGGGTGGCTTTCAGCGGCGCCATGACGCATGCCTGGTACATGAGCCAGGGCCGGCTGCGCCGGCTCTTCGGCATGGGGCCGCGCAAGCGGCGCCAGGGTGATTACGAATCACCCTATGATTTCAACGATGACGAGTTCGGCACGCTGAACGAACCCGTGCGCGCCAAGGCGCCAACCGTCCGCGGCGAGCGTATGGAACCGTCGATGGAGCCATCGATGGGGGCAAGGGCGGCATCACCGCGCCGCATCGTCTCTGCGCCGTCGCTCTCCATCGATGACGACGATGATGACGACGATCTGCCCTTCGATGCCGACATGCCGCCTCGCCCGGCCGATATCCTGCCCGACGACGATGACGACGACTGGATGATCCGCGCCCCGGCAAAACCCGCCGGCAAGCCGGAACCGCGCGTCGTTCCCGTGGTGGCGCGTCCGAAGCCCAGCGCCCGCATCGAGCGCGAGGCACAGGGCTCGTTCATCCGTCCCGAGGGTTTCCAGCTTCCCTCGATGCATCTGCTCGCCGAACCCAAGAATGTCGTGCGCGATTCCACGCTCTCGGCCGACGCGCTGGAGCAGAATGCCCGCATGCTCGAAGGCGTGCTCGAAGATTTCGGCGTCAAGGGCGACATCATCCATGTCCGCCCCGGCCCTGTCGTAACACTCTACGAACTGGAGCCGGCGCCCGGCATCAAGTCGTCGCGGGTCATCGGCCTTGCCGACGATATCGCCCGCTCGATGAGCGCCATTGCCGCCCGTGTCGCCGTCGTGCCCGGCCGCAACGCGATCGGCATCGAATTGCCCAACCAGACGCGCGAGACCGTCTATCTGCGCGAACTCATCGCCTCCCGGGATTTCGAAGGCAGCAAGGCGAAGCTCGCCATGGCGCTGGGCAAGACGATCGGCGGCGAAGCCGTCATCGCCGACCTCGCCAAGATGCCGCATCTGCTTGTTGCCGGCACCACCGGCTCGGGCAAGTCGGTCGCCATCAATACGATGATCCTGTCCCTGCTCTACCGCATGACGCCGGAACAATGCCGGCTGATCATGATCGACCCGAAGATGCTCGAACTGTCCGTCTATGACGGCATCCCGCATCTGCTTTCGCCTGTCGTCACCGATCCGAAGAAGGCCGTCGTCGCGCTCAAATGGACCGTGCGCGAGATGGAAGAGCGCTACAAGAAGATGTCGAAGATCGGCGTGCGCAACATCGACGGCTTCAACACCCGCGTCGAGCAGGCGCTGTCGAAGGGCGAGGCGATCTCGCGCACGGTGCAGACCGGCTTCGATCGCCATACCGGCGAGGCGATGTACGAGACCGAAGAATTCGATCTCAGGCCGATGCCCTATATCGTCGTCATCATCGACGAGATGGCTGACCTGATGATGGTCGCCGGCAAGGACATCGAAGGCGCCGTGCAGCGGCTGGCGCAGATGGCGCGCGCCGCCGGCATCCACGTGATCATGGCCACACAGCGCCCATCGGTCGATGTCATCACGGGCACGATCAAGGCAAACTTCCCGACCCGCATTTCCTTCCAGGTGACCTCGAAGATCGACAGCCGCACCATTCTCGGCGAACAGGGCGCCGAGCAGCTGCTCGGCATGGGCGACATGCTTTATATGGCGGGCGGCGGGCGTATCCAGCGCGTGCACGGCCCGTTCGTTTCGGATGTCGAGGTGGAAGAGATCGTCTCCTACTTGAAGACCCAGGGCTCGCCGCAATATCTCGACGCGATCACTGCCGATGACGATGACGACGGCGATTACGGCGGCGGTGGCGGCGGTCCGGCCGGCACCTCCAACCTGTCCGATTCGGAAGATCCCTACGACCAGGCGGTCGCCATCGTGCTACGCGACGGCAAGGCCTCGACCTCCTACGTCCAGCGCCGACTCGGCATCGGCTACAACCGCGCCGCCTCGCTCGTCGAGCGCATGGAGAAGGAAGGCATCATCGGACCGGCCAACCATGCCGGCAAACGCGAGATTCTCGTTCCCACCGAAGGCGACATCCTCGACCGCTGACAGAACAGCCATATATTTCCGATGCAGCCGCTTTTGCGGAAACCTGACAGCATCGAAGCCGTTACCTCTCGCAGGCCGATCGCAATGCCTTGAAGACGCCGCCTTTCGGCAGCATGCAGATCGCATAAAGGAGATTTAGATGAGTCACTCCGATACCTTCCTCTCCGGCCTGACGGTAACGCGCCGCGATCTGCTCGGCGCCTTTGCCGTCGCTGCGGTGGCGAGCGCCATTCCCCTCGGCGCTTACGCTCAGGCGGCGGCTCCCGCCTCCGGCACCGCGCAGGCGATCGCCGACCATTTTTCCGGCGTCACGACGATGCAGGGCGAATTCGTGCAGTTCGGCCCGCGCGGCGAGCAGACCGGCGGGAAGTTCTTCATCCAGCGCCCAGGCAAGCTGCGCTTCAACTATGACGACCCGTCGCCGATGCGGGTGATCGCCGACGGCAAGAACGTCGCCATCGGCAATACGAAGCTCAAGACCTGGGATCTCTATCCGCTCTCCAAGACCCCGCTCAGCCTGCTCCTGGCGCAGCGCATCGACCTGTCGGCCGGCATGGTGAAGGGCGTGAAGGAAGAGTCGGACCTGACGACGATTGCGCTCGGCAACAATACGGTGTTTGGAAACTCGACCATCACCATGATGTTCGACCCGAAGACCTACGACCTGCGTCAATGGACGATCACCGACAATCAGGGCAAGGACACCTCGGTGATGATCTTCAACGTCAAGACGGGCATGCAGTTCGATGATCGCGTCTTCCGCGTGCCGTATGAGAGCATCCCAGGCACGCCTCAGTCGCGCGACTGAGCTTTTCGGTTGCTTTCGCACGCGGCCGGTTCCCTCGCGTCCGCGTTTATTCTAAAGCCCTTTCATGAAAGCGCGTCGCGTCGAGCTGCAGCTCGGCCGACACGCGGGCATTGGACGCGAGAGGGCATCGGGCATGGGTTTTTCGATCACCACCTGGAACATCAACTCGGTGCGGCTGCGCATGCCGATCGTCGAGCAACTCGTCCTCAAGCACAGGCCTGATATCCTGTGCCTGCAGGAAACCAAGGTGACGAACGAGCTGTTTCCGGCGGCACCGCTGCGGGCGATGGGCTATAACCACATCATCATCCACGGTCAGAAGGGCTATCACGGCGTGGCGATCGCTTCGCGCATTCCGCTGACCGAGGATCACCGCCAGGATTATTGCGGCGTCGGCGATGCCCGCCACATCTCGGCGATCTTCGAGCACGGCAATCGCCGCGTCCGGCTGCACAATTTCTACGTCCCGGCCGGCGGCGACGAGCCCGATCGGACGATCAATCCGAAATTCGGCCACAAGCTCGATTTCATCGAGGAGATGAAGCTGCTGAAAGCCAATGGCGAGGCCAATACCTCGGCCATCCTCGTCGGCGACCTCAATATCGCGCCGCTGGAGCACGACGTCTGGTCGCACAAGCAGCTTCTGAAGATCGTCAGCCATACGCCGGTCGAAACCGAGGGGCTGCTCGAGGTGATGAAGCGCGGCGCCTGGCTCGATCTGATGCGCCAGCATGTGCCGGCCAGCGAGAAGCTCTACACCTGGTGGAGTTACCGCGCCAAGGACTGGGAAGCCGCCGATCGCGGCCGCCGTCTCGACCATATCTGGTCGTCATCGGATCTCGGGCCGCATCTGAAGCGGATCGAGATCCTGAAGGAGGCGCGCGGCTGGGACCGGCCCTCCGACCACGTGCCGGTGACGGCGCATTTCGATTTCTAGCGCGTCCTTTCGGACGCGCTGTCTCTATCAGTCTTAGCTGAAGCGGTAGAACTGACTTGCGGCCTTTGCCGCAAGTTCGGCGAGATTGTCGCGGATGCGGTTCTCGATCAGTCGGGCTGCGTCCGGATATTCCTCGATCAGCCGGTGGAAGAGGGCACGGGTGATGCGGATGATGCTGGTGTCTTCGCGGGCGATAGCTGTGAACTTGCGCTCCACCAAGGTGACCAGCGCCAGCTCGGAAACCAGCGTTCCGGGACCGGCGACCCCCTCTGTCCTCTGCATGCCGTCGCTGCTCGTCGCGCTCAGTTCCAGGCTACCGCTGAGGATGACGTAGGCGCTCTCGGCGGGCGAGCCCTGGCGAAACAGCATCTGGCCGGCGGCGATCATGCGCCGGTCGGCGCCGAAGGCGATCAACCGCAGCTGATCCTCGTTCATGTCCTTGAACAGAGGAAGCTGCGCGAGCAGGTTGATATCGTCGGTCAGCGCCATGCGGGCTTTTCGCCTTAGTACGGAGCGATTTTGCGTCCGGAATTGCGTGAAACGCAGAGATAGAGCATTTCGGTGATTCGGAGAAAACGGAAATGCTCTAGGGTATGATCTTGTAGCCGCCGTTTTCCGTGACGAGGATTTCGGCATTGGAGGGGTCGCGCTCGATCTTCTGGCGCAGGCGGTAGACGTGGGTTTCCAGCGTATGCGTCGTTACGCCGGAATTATAGCCCCAGACTTCCTCGAGAAGCACGTCGCGGGTGACCACCTTCTGTTCGGCACGGTAGAGATAGCGGATGATCGCCGCTTCCTTTTCCGTCAGCCGGATCTTCTGACCATTGTCGGTGGTGAGCAACTTCTGGCTCGGCTTGAAGAGGTAGGGGCCGACGGTGAAGGTCGCATCCTCGCTCTGCTCGTGCTGGCGCAGTTGCACCCGGATACGCGCGAGCAGAACGGCGAAACGGAAGGGCTTGGTGACATAGTCGTTGGCGCCGGCTTCGAGGCCGAGGATCGTGTCCGAATCGGTATCGTGGCCGGTCAGCATGATGATCGGCGCCTTGAAGCCGCCCTTGCGCAGCAGTTTCACCGCCTCGCGGCCGTCCATATCGGGCAGGCCGACATCCATGATCAGCAGATCGACCGGTGTTGAGCGGGCGGTCGCAACACCCTTGCCGGCGTTGGCTTCCTGCAAAACCGAAAATTCCTCATACAGCGACAATTGCTCCGTCAGGGTCTGACGAAGGTCATCGTCGTCATCCACCAGAAGAATGGTGCGTGCGGTCATGCCCTTGCTTTCCTCATGTTAAGTCCCCTAGTCCTACGCCAAATTCCTGGTTTGGCAAGGATCGGGCGCAGGCTGTTGCCGCGCAGGTTTTCATATGATTTCAATCAAAGCCCCAGACAATGCAAGACATGCGAGAAAAATGGAAAAAACAAGGCAGGGACGGGGCATGACGCCATCGACGATCGTGGTGCGCCCTGCGCCGGGGCGTAAGAGCCGGGCGATCGTCCGGCTTGGCGCGATCACCGTGCCTGCCGCGATCGGCCGTTCCGGCCGCACGGTCATGAAACGCGAGGGCGACGGCGCCACGCCGATCGCCTCGATGAGGCTGATATCAGGCTTCCGGCGGGGCGAGCGGAACGGCCGGCTCGTCACGCCGCTTCCCATCCGCCGCATACGTGCCGACATGCTCTGGTGCGATCAGTCCGGCAATGCCAGCTACAACCGTCTCGTCAGGGCGCCGTTCGGCGCAAGTCATGAGGAGATGCGGCGCAGCGACGGGCTCTACGATATCTGCCTGGTGATGGACTGGAACATTTCCTCGCGTGCGCGCAATCGCGGCTCGGCGATCTTCTTCCATCTGATCCGGCCAGGCTATGAGCCGACGGCCGGCTGCGTCGCGGTGAGCCTGCGCGACATGCGCCGCCTGCTGCCGCACCTTCGACAGGGAACGATTGTCCGGGTCGTCTGATTGTCTTCCGGATGCGGCCGCCTATATGTTTTCGGTGACCGAACGCTCCGGCTGAAATGCGTTCCGGGACGCCCGCAGGTGCGGACGCAATTCATGCCTCGTCCAATTCTTCAAACTCCCGGAGATATAGTGTGACCGCTCAACCTATCATCACTTTCCATGACGGACATTCCATTCCCCAGGTCGGCCTCGGTGTCTGGCAGACGCCGCAGGAGATCGCCGCTCCGACGGTGCGGACGGCGATCGCCGCAGGCTACCGCCATATCGATACTGCTTCCGGCTACGACAATGAAGAGGGCGTCGGCGAAGGCATTCGCTCCTCCGGCCTCGACCGCAAGGACATCTTCGTCACCACCAAGCTCAGGAATACCGACCAGGGCTACGACAATGCGCTGCGCGCCTTCGACGGCAGCCTGAAGAAGCTCGGTTCGGAGTATGTCGATCTCTATCTCATCCACTGGCCGTCGCCGCATCGCGGTCTTTATACCGAGACCTGGAAAGCTTTCGTGCGCATCCGGGAAGAGGGCCGCGCCCGTTCGATCGGCGTGTCGAATTTCTATCCCGAACATCTGGAGCGCATCATCGGCGAAACCGGCGTCGTTCCCGTCATCAACCAGATCGAGCTGCACCCCGACTTCCAGCAGAAGGCGGCGCAGGAGGCTCATCAGAAACTTAACATCGTCACCGAATCCTGGAGCCCACTCGGCCAGGGCAAGTTCATCTCGAACGCCGTGATCGGCGAGATCGCCAAAAAGCATCAGAAGACGCCGGCACAGGTGATCATCCGCTGGCACATCGACACCGGCCTCGTCGTCATCCCGAAATCGGTGACGCCATCGCGCATCGAGGAGAATTTTAAGGTGTTCGACTTCAAGCTTGATGCCGATGACATGGCGGCGATCGCCAAGCTCGACAGCGCCGACGCCCGCATGGGACCGGATCCGCACACAGCAACCTTCTGATCGCCGTCCCAATCATTGCTAAGCCAATCAGCGGCCGCCCCGGGAGAGATCGCCCGCGGCGGCCTTTGTATGGCGGTCGCATCAATAATTACATTTGGACGAGCCGTTGGTCGGGGTAAAACCGAAGTTGCAGGCATTGTTCAGGCGCTGCGGCCGTCCGATCGAGCCGGTATATTCGTCCGAAGCATTGAAAGCGCGCGCGGGATACCAGTAGCCGTTCGAGCTCCTGATATAGCCAGCCCGGGCGCTGCTGTAGCCGCGATACCCGTTGAGGGACGGTATCTTGCTTTGCGCGACCTGTTGCAGCAGGGCGGAAGAGATCACCGGCGGCGGTGTCGGATGGATCGGCGCGGCAGCAGCGACATCGATCGATGCCAGCGATACGAATACGCCCAGGATGGTTCGCGGCAGGCGTCCTGCCATTTTCGGTCTCATGGCTATTCTCCCAGATCACACAACGCGGAGCTTTCCTGGTGCAGCCAGGCCAGTTGATCGCCGAGGCCGGTAACGGACGCCCGAAAGCGGTGCCTGTCGAACGTCGCGCGAGTTGCGCCTGAAAGCGCCATGTCGATGAAGCCACAGGCATTCTTCGATGTCGATTGCCCGAACGGGTGAAATCGGGAACTCGGGTCATGCACTGACACGGATATGGGGCATCGCCCGATGAGACAGGGTACCATAAAATGCGAAGCCCCCGATGCCTTCAGGAGGCATCGGGGGCTTCGGACTGTCATCCGTTTTGACGGATCAATTCCACTCGCGGATATCGACGAAGTGTCCGGCGATCGCGGCTGCCGCTGCCATTGCCGGCGAGACGAGATGCGTGCGGCCCTTGAAGCCCTGACGGCCTTCGAAGTTGCGGTTCGAGGTCGAGGCACAGCGTTCGCCCGGCTTCAGGCGGTCGTCGTTCATGGCAAGGCACATGGAGCAGCCCGGCTCGCGCCAGTCGAAACCGGCGGCCTTGAAGATCTTGTCGAGACCTTCGGCTTCCGCTTGTTCCTTGACGAGGCCTGAGCCCGGAACGATCATCGCGTCGACGGTCGGGGCAACCGTCTTGCCTTCGACGACCTTGGCGACTTCGCGCAGATCCTCGATACGGCCGTTGGTGCAGGAGCCGATGAAGACGCGGTCGAGCGTGATGTCGGTCATCTTCGTGCCCGGCTTCAGGCCCATATAGTCGAGCGCGCGCCACTTGGAGGTGCGTTTGGTTTCGTCCTGGATATCGTCGGGGTTCGGAACGATGCCCTGGACGGAGATGACGTCCTCGGGCGAGGAGCCCCAGGAGACGATCGGCGGCAGGCTGGCGGCGTCGAGGACGACGACGCGGTCATAGTGAGCGCCTTCGTCGGTCTGCAGCGTCTTCCAATAAGCGATCGCCTGTTCCAGCGCCTCGCCCTTCGGCGCGCGCGGCTTGCCCTTGATGTATTCGAAGGTCTTTTCGTCAGGCGCGATGAGGCCGGCGCGGGCGCCGCCTTCGATCGTCATGTTGCAGATGGTCATGCGGCCTTCCATCGACAGCGCGCGGATCGCTTCGCCGGCAAATTCGATGACGTGGCCGGTGCCGCCGGCGGTGCCGATCTCGCCGATGATGGCAAGGATGATGTCCTTGGCGGTAACGTGCGGCGGAAGCAGGCCGTCGACACGCACCAGCATGTTCTTCGCCTTCTTCTGGATCAGCGTCTGGGTCGCCAGAACATGCTCGACCTCGGAGGTGCCGATGCCATGCGCCAGCGCGCCGAAGGCGCCGTGCGTCGAGGTGTGGCTGTCACCGCAGACGATGGTCATGCCGGGCAGGGTGAAGCCCTGTTCCGGGCCGACGATGTGAACGATGCCCTGGCGCTTGTCGCTTGCCGAATAATATTCGACGCCGAATTCGGCGGCGTTGGTGGCGAGCGCCTCCACCTGGATGCGGCTTTCCTCGTTCTTGATGCCGAGGTGGCGATCGGGCGAGGTCGGGACGTTATGGTCGACGACGGCCAGCGTCTTTTCCGGGGCGCGAACCTTGCGGCCGGTCATGCGCAGGCCTTCGAACGCCTGCGGCGAGGTGACTTCGTGGACCAGATGGCGGTCGATGTAGAGAAGACAGGTGCCGTCTGCTTGTTCGTCGACCAGATGATCGTCCCAGATCTTGTCGTAGAGGGTACGCGGTGCGCTCATGGCGTTAAGTCCGTTTTTTTGGAAGCTTTGGAAAATCGAGAATGCGGATCAGGCTCCGCGGCCGTCATTCGATCAACGAAGTCGGCTGTTGAGCGCACCGGACACGCAGGCAAAAAACCGCGCCGGCAGGCGATAATGGTCCTGCAGCACGAAAATATGCGCGCCAGTGCATCTGAACTTGGATTCCATCGCCTGCATATATCAACTTTCCACCGCCTGAGCAATGTTCTGCTAAGTCACATGCTCCAGTGGATAAATCGGATTACAGAGTCGAATATCCCTGGGTGAACTGTCGGCCTCAATTCCAGTTACAGCTTAGTTCGTCTTCAAAGCAACGATAGCCGACATTGCCTGCCAAGCAGCGTAGGAGCGGCCGATAAGATCCCTGGCCCAAAGTGCGGCAGTAGGCGAATGATTTTTCCGAGACGATCGTCCAGTGCTCAGCGAGCTTCTTCTTTGCGTCAGCCTCATCCTGAAGACACTTGTTTGTCTCGATGTTTTTTTCATCCGCATTCAGCATCTTTGAGGTTAGCCGGACACAGTATGAGTCGTCATATTCAGGCAACTCTGCTGCTTCTACAGAATACGGTTCTCCAATAGTGGCTACCAAAAGAAGCGCGGCGACCGAAAACTCTAGGAATCGTATCGTCACAGCGTTTTTCCGCGACAAGTCAGTGTTCCCGAATAGCATTTTTGACCAACGATAGATGAAAGGCATCCCATGAGCTGCTGATAGGATTTAATCTCATCCATGGTTCCCTTAGATTTCATACAGAATTTCATGTCATCGTCGGTAACCAGGAACCAATGTTTCTGCAATTGCTCCTTAAAGCGATTTTCGGAGCGATTGCATTGTATAAGAGCAAGGAAGCGGTCGGCGGGCTTTATCGGCTGCTTTGCGACTTCCGTACAAAATTCCCCTTGAAACGCGGGAAATTCGGTGGCTTCAGCCGGAAATGATATCGTGCTGGCAAAAACAACGATCGCCAAGAAAAACGGGAGAGGCGCGGTCATCTAAAGACTCCAAGACTTTGCAACCTAGAAATTGCTCCTGAAAAAGACGCAGGCAAAAAGTTGGCTTCGTTCACCGCGACTTCAGCCACTTCTCCGTCCGCCGCAGGACCAGCGACAGGCCGATCGTCAGGATCAGGTAGATATAGGTGACGATCGAATAGGTCTCGAAGAAGCGGAAGGAGCCGGCGGCGTAGACCTTGCCCATCTGGGTGATGTCGGCGACGCCGAGCACGGAGACGAGCGAGCTGTCCTTGACCATCGAAACGAAATCGTTGGAGAGCGGCGGGAAGATCACCCGGATCGCCTGCGGAAAGACGACGGAGCGGAAACGCCGGTAGCGCGAGAGACCGAGCGCCTTGGCCGCCTCGATCTGGCCGATATCGACCGACTGGAAACCGGCCCGAAAGATCTCGGCGATGAAGGAGGAATAACCGATCGTCAGCGCGATGACCGCCCGCCACATCAGTGAGAGATCGCGCACCAGGATGGGCTCGGCCATGCCTGACGTCACCAGCGGCGAAATCAGGAAATTATAGGCTGCGACCAGTGCCGGCGCACCGACGAAGGCGACATAGAACAGCAGCACGAGGATTGGGATGCCGCGGATGATCTCGATGTAGAACCGTGCGATCTGGCGCAACACCGGGCTGTCGGCCATGCCGAGCAGGCAGATGCCGAGGCCGAGCACGGTGGCGAGCACGAAGGCGACCAGCGTCACGAAGACGGTGATGCCGACACCGTTGACGACGGTGCGAAAGACCTGAGCATAGATATCGTTGGTGATGATGACAACGGCAAGGACGATGCCGATCGCGACGAGCGCGACCAGCCACCAGGGATAGTCGTCCTTGACGGGTCTGTGGGAAGATGTTTGCAGGGCCATTCGTCTAGCGGCTGCTCGGCATCATTCGCCCATCTTGTAGTCGAGGAACCACTTCTTGTTCAGCCCATCCAGCGTGCCGTCGGCCTTGAGTGCTGAAATGGCGGCGTTGACGGGGGCGACGAGATCGGACCCCTTCGGGAAGATGAAGCCGAAATCCTCGGTGCCGAGCGGCTCGCCGATCAGCTTCAGGGCGCCGCCTGAAGCATCGACATATCCTTTGCCGGCGGTGCCATCGGTCAGCACGACGTCGACGTCGCCGGCCTTCAATGCCTGGACGGTGGCGCCGAAGGTTTCGAAGAGCTTGATGCGCGGGTTCTGCTCGTTGCCATCCAGCACTTCATAGACAGCGGTGTAGAAGGGCGTGGTGCCGGGCTGCGCGCCGACCAGGCCATCCTTGAATTCGCCGAAGGACTTGGCATCGGTGAAACGCTTCTCGTCGCCGCGCACCAGCATGAACTGCTGCGAGCGCATATAGGGGTCGGAGAAATCCACCTTCTGCTTGCGGTCTTCCTTGATGGTGATGCCGGTCATGCCGATGTTGTACTGGCCGTCGGACACTGCCTGGATCATCGCGTCCCAGCTGGTGTTCTGGTATTCGACCTTGAAATTCAGCCGCTTGGCGATCTCGTTCATCGCATCATATTCCCAGCCGATCGCCTTGCCCGATTTCGGATCGACGAATTGCAGCGGTGGATAGGCATTCTCGGTCACGACGACGACACTCTTGCCGCCGAGATCAGGCAATTCGGCGGCCGATGCGGCCAGGGGGGCAAGAGCAAGGGCGGCGAAGCTCGCAAGAACGGTACGACGAAACAACATTGAATGGTTCCTAAAAATTGAACGGCAAAAACTGTCACGGAAGATAGGCCCGAGGCAAGGCCGCCAGCTGCGTGGCCAAACAAAAAATAGAAAAGGCGACCCGGAGGCCGCCTTTCCAAGCGAAGAATTTTGCTTCAAGCAAAGAATTTTGCGTGGTGCAGATCTTATTCTGCTGCCGGTTCCGCTGCAGCGGCAGCGGCAGCGGCTGCTGCTTCAGCAGCGGCCTTGGCTTCCGCAGCTTCTGCTGCTGCCTTCTCGGCGGCGAGCGCCTGGGCTGCTGCAACCTTTTCAGCTTCGATGCGTGCCTTTTCCTCGGCAATGGCGGCGCGCTCGGCGTCGTTGAGCTTGCGGGCGCGGACGCCGGTGTCTTCAACGATACGGGCAGACTTGCCGCGACGGTCGCGGAGGTAATAGAGCTTGGCGCGACGGACCTTACCGCGGCGAACGACGTCGACGCTTTCGATCATCGGCGAGTAGACCGGGAATACGCGCTCGACGCCTTCGCCGTAGGAGATCTTGCGGACCGTGAAGTTTTCCTGCAGGCCGCCGCCGGAGCGGGCGATGCAGACGCCTTCATAGGCCTGAACGCGGGTACGGTTGCCTTCCGTGACCTTCACGTTGACGCGGACGGTGTCGCCCGGGGAAAATTCGGGAAGCGTGCGCTTGGCTTCGATCTTGGCGGCCTGTTCGGCCTCAAGCTGCTGAATGATGTTCATCGTCTTAACCTTTGGTTCTTCTGAAACAGCCAGAGCGCTCGACACTGATCCTTCGGAACTGGCCTCAGGACTTTGCCCATCAAGGGCGGGAGCGGATTCGCCATTCTTTGTTTGCTGGCAGACGGGGATAAACCCCATTTCCGCGTGCGCCAATACACGAAAGGCCAGGGCTTGTCATCCCTTGGACGGCATTTTTGTGAAAAGGGCCGCGAAATCAGCCGTTTTTCTCGTTTCTGGCCTTTTCGAGCAGATCCGGGCGGCGCAGCTCGGTCAGCCGCACCGCCTCCTGGTGCCGCCATTTCTCGATGGCGCCGTGGTTGCCCGAGGTGAGGACGGAGGGAATTTCGCGGCCTTCCCACTCCTGCGGCCGGGTATAATGGGGATGTTCCAGCAGTCCGCCTTCGAAGCTTTCGTGCAGGCCGGAAAGATCGTTGCCCATGACGCCTGGCAGGATGCGGATGATCGCATCGAGGACGATCAATGCGGCCGGCTCGCCGCCTGACAGCACATAGTCGCCGATCGAGACCTCTTCCAGTCCGCGCGCCTCAATCACCCGCTGGTCGACACCCTCGAAACGGCCGCAGACGATGATGACGCCGTCGCCTGCCGCGAGCGCGCGCACACGCTCCTGTGTCAGCGGCCGGCCGCGCGGGCTCATCAGCAGCCGCGGGCGGGTATCGTTTTCCGAGACGCTGTCGATCGCACGGGCGAGAACGTCGGGTTTCAGCACCATTCCGGCGCCGCCGCCGGCAGGGGTGTCGTCGACGCTGCGGTGCCTGTCGGTGGCGAAGTCGCGGATCTGCACCGCGTCCAGCGACCATTGCCCGCGCTCCATCGCCTTGCCGGCGAGCGAGAAGCCCAGATGTCCCGGAAACATCTCCGGATAGAGTGTCAGCACGCTCGCCCGGAAAGCCATGGCGTCACTTCTTCTTTTTCGGCTTGTCCGCGGTGAATTTCGAAAGCTCTTCGGGATCGTCGACCAGTCCCGCCGCCAGCGGATCGATCAGCAGTGTGCCGGCCTCGAGATCGATCTCCAGCACCGAGGCTTCGGAGAAGGGGATCAGCACTGGGCGCTTGCCCGGGCCTTTGAGTTCCAGGAGATCGCCGGCGCCGAAATCGAAGACGCCGGTGACCGTGCCGTAGCTGACACCCTTGTCATCTAGCGCTTCGAGCCCTTCGAGATCGGCATAGTAGAACTCGTCGTCCTCCAGTTCCTCGTCCGGCAGGTTGTCGCGTTCGATATAGAGCTCAAGTCCGTTCAGCGCCTCGGCGGCATTGCGGTCGTTGACGCCGCGGAAACGGACGACGACGACATTCTTGGTCTCGCGGATTTCGAGGACTTCGAAACTGCGGCCGTCCATGCTGTGGAGATGGCCGTAGTCGCCAAGCGCGCTGGGATCGGCCGTATAGGCCTTGGCGCGCACCTCGCCCCGGAGGCCCTGCGCGCCACCGATCGTCGCCATCAGAACGGGGTTTTCAAGCTTTGTCATGGGTTCCTTCATGTGAAGCCGAAAGACAGGTTTCTCATAAACGAAGTGCGCAAGATTGGAAACGAAAACGGGCGGCATGTCGCCATGCCGCCCGCTCGATCGAGGGAAGTCCCGATTATTCCGCGGCGTCGGCAGCAGCAGCGGCTGCGTCGGCAACCTTCTGAGCCTTTTCGGCGGCGCGCTCCTGGGCGCGCTTGCCCGGCTTTGCCTTGATCGGGTTGTTCTTGGTTTCGCGCTTGGCAACGCCGGCTTCATCGAGGAAGCGCAGAACACGGTCGGTCGGCTGGGCGCCGTTTTCGATCCAGTGCTTGATGCGCTCGGCGTTCAGCTGAACGCGCTTCTCGTCGTCCTTGGCAAGCATCGGGTTCCAGGAACCGAGGTTTTCCAGGAAGCGGCCGTCACGCGGGCTGCGCGCATCGGCGAGAACGACGTGGTAGTACGGGCGCTTCTTGGAGCCACCGCGGGCGAGACGAATTTTCAGTGCCATGTTCTTTACTCCTTAGGCTTTTCTTGACCACCTGGTTCGGTGGTACGGGTTATCGGGCTGCAGCGCTCTGTTCAGCGTGATCCGCAGCGATCTGCTCATGATGCCGGATGACTTCCTTGATGACGAAGTTCAGGAACTTCTCAGCGAAATCCGGATCCAGATTGGCGGTTTTCGCCAGCTGGCGAAGGCGTTCGATCTGGTATTCCTCGCGCGCCGGGTCGGCCGGCGGCAGATTGTATTTGGCCTTCAGCACGCCGACCTCTTTGGTGCAGCGGAAGCGTTCGGCCAGCATGTGCACGAGAGCGGCATCGATATTGTCGATCGACTGACGATAGCTCGCGAGCTGGGCTTTGACGTTTGGATCAATCATGGGGCAAGCGATCCTTTCACTTCTTCTTCGGCAATCCGGGCAATCCCGGGAACCCACCGCCAAGGCCCGGCAGCTTGGCGCCGCCGAGGCCTGGCAAACCACCCGGCAGACCGCCGAGACCGGGCATACCCCCACCCGGTTTTCCAAGTCCCGCCGCTTCCGCCTGCTTCTGCAGGGCCTCGAGCTGCCGGGGATCGATATTCGAGAGATCGGGCATGCCGCCGCCCATGCCGCCCAAGCCGCCCAGCCCCATCTTGCCGGCAAGGCCGCCCATCATCTGCTTCATCATGCCGCCTTTGCCCTTGCCGCCCATCATCTTCATCATGTCCGCCATCTGGCGGTGCATCTTCAGAAGCTTGTTGATGGCGGCGGCATCGGTGCCGGAACCGGCGGCGATGCGCTTCTTACGCGAATGCTTGAGCAGGTCGGGATTGGCGCGCTCGGCCTTGGTCATCGACTGGATGATGGCGATCTGGCGGCCGAAAAGCTTGTCGTCGAGGCCGGCTGCGGCCATCTTGTCCTTCATGCCGGCCATGCCGGGCATCATGCCCATGATGCCGCCCATGCCGCCCATCTTCTGCATCTGGCGCAGCTGATCGGCGAGGTCGTCGAGGTCGAACTTGCCCTTGGCCATCTTGGCGGCCATGGCGGCCGCCTTCTCGGCGTCGATATTCTCCGCAGCGCGCTCGACGAGCGAGACGATGTCGCCCATGCCGAGGATGCGGTCGGCGATGCGGCGGGGATGGAATTCCTCCAGCTCGCTCATCTTCTCGCCGACGCCGATCAGCTTGATCGGCTTGCCGGTGACGGCGCGCATCGAAAGGGCCGCACCACCGCGGCCGTCGCCGTCCATGCGGGTCAGCACCAGACCGGTGATGCCGACGCGTTCGTCGAAATTGCGGGCGAGGTTGACGGCGTCCTGGCCGGTGAGGCTGTCGGCGACCAGCAGGATTTCATGCGGGTTCGAGCGCTTCTTGATGTCGGCCATCTCGACCATCAAGGGCTCGTCGATATGCGTGCGGCCGGCGGTATCGAGGATGACGACGTCATGGCCGCCGAGCTTGGCCGCCTGTACGGCGCGCGCGGCAATATCCGTCGGCGACTGGCCTGAAATGATGGGCAGCGTATCGATATTGGCCTGGGCGCCAAGCTGGCGAAGCTGCTCCTGGGCTGCCGGACGGCGCGTGTCGAGCGACGCCATCAGCACCTTCTTCTTCTCGCGCGTCGACAGGCGATTGGCGATCTTCGCCGTCGTCGTCGTCTTGCCGGAGCCCTGCAGACCGACCATCATGACGACGACGGGGGCGGGCGCATGCAGGTCGATGCCGACCCCTTCGCCGCCCAGCATCTCGATCAGTTCGTCATGGACGATCTTGACGACCATCTGGCCGGGCTTGATCGACTTCAGGATCTCGGCGCCGACGGCCTTTTCTCGCACGCGGTCAGTGAAGGAACGCACGACGTCGAGCGCGACGTCGGCCTCCAGCAACGCACGGCGAACCTCGCGCAGCGCTGCGGAAACATCGGCTTCCGAAAGCGCGCCACGGCCTGTCAGTCCATTCAGAATGGATCCAAGACGGTCCTGGAGGTTTTCAAACATCGGCTCTTCCTTGATACGTTTCGGGCGGGTTGGGATATGCCCGGAAACGTCGTGCTTTTCCTTGACGAAAACAAGACGCAAAGCCAAAAAGCACCCGAGGGCGCATCGCGCTGTCGGGTGTTGACCTCCGGGATCTCAGGGTCCCGGTCGGCGGCTCGGAGTCATGCGGCTCGTCGCGGATTGGGCGCGATAAACAGGAAAGCTGCACGAAAGTCAAGGTGAATGCGGACAAATGACCGCGTGGCGGCTTTTCAAAGGCCGTTTGACGTGGGCGCGGCGGATGTGCCGGCGGACAGGGCATGAAAGTACATGTTCAAGTCGACTTGTGTATAGCATTGCGCGTTCCGCTTGGTTCTTCCGATTTTGCCGGCAAAAATTCCGCTTGTCGGCCTGGATTCCCTGGGCGGGCCAGTTGCAAAATATTCCGCTTATGATTCTATTTTCTACTTAAGTGCCTCCTGTAAAATGATTCGTGAATATCCTTGATGCCGAATGAATCGGCGGAGATATCGAATGATAGATCCTGATATTGAGAGCTGGGCGCTGGCGCGGGCTCATCATATTGTTCTGAACGAAGGCTTGAATCTTGCGAAGGCGGCACAGGATCTGGATCGCAAACGGTCCCGCTCGCTGGTCTACGAGTTGAGGAAGGTCATCACCGCAGCGATCGTCGAAGCCCATGCTGCGTCCTTCGATCGCGACGGTGTGCAGCGGTAACGCCTGCCCGGCACTCACCCACTGGTAATTCCCGCGCATTTCCGCCATATACACCGGAAAGACAGACGGAACGATACCATGAGTGCAACGG
Organism: Rhizobium sp. BK008; assembly: GCF_014197345.1. Lineage (NCBI taxonomy): Bacteria > Pseudomonadati > Pseudomonadota > Alphaproteobacteria > Hyphomicrobiales > Rhizobiaceae > Rhizobium > Rhizobium sp. BK008. Next base: position 282,048 of record NZ_JACIFK010000005.1, read on the forward strand.
TCGAATTCGCGAGGATGAACGGGCTTGGCAACAAGATCCTGGTCGTCGACATGCGCGGCCGGCCGGACAAGGTGACGCCGGCGGCGGCAGTCGCGCTCAATGCCGATCCGCAGACCGAGTTCGACCAGATCATGGCGATCCATGATCCGAAGGCCGAAGGCACCGATGCTTTCATCGATATCCTGAATTCCGATGGTTCGAAGGCGCAGGCCTGCGGCAACGGTACACGTTGCGTCGTGCAGGCGCTTGCCGCCGAAACCGGCCGGAAGGTCTTCACCTTCCAGACGGTGGCCGGCATCCTCAATGCCGTCGAGCACGAGGACGGGACGATCTCGGTCGATATGGGCCGGCCGGTCTTTGATTGGGACAGGATTCCGCTGGCGGAAGAATTCCACGACACCAGCCGCATCGAACTGCAGATCGGCCCGATCGACAATCCGGTGCTGCATTCGCCATCGGCGATGTCGATGGGCAATCCGCATGCGATCTTCTGGGTCGACAGGGACGTGATGTCCTATGATCTTGCCCGTTTCGGACCGCTGCTCGAAAATCATCCGATGTTTCCCGAGCGCGCCAATATCACGCTGGCGCAGGTGACCTCGCCGACATCCCTGACGACGCGCACCTGGGAGCGGGGCGCGGGACTGACGCTCGCCTGCGGCTCGGCCGCCTGTTCGGCTGCCGTCAGCGCTGCGCGCACCGGCCGCACCGGCCGCAAGGTGACGATCAATGTGGCAAGCGCCAAGCCGCCGGCCGCACTTTCCATCGAATGGCGCGAGCGCGACGATCACGTCATCATGACCGGCCCGGCCGAATGGGAATGGTCGGGCAGACTCGATCCTTCGACGGGTCTCTGGTCGCGCGATGGTACCCGAGAGGCGGAGGCGCAGTGAGCGGTATCGAGGTCATTACCTTCGGCTGCCGCCTCAACACATATGAATCCGAAGTGATGAAGGCGCAGGCTGAAAAGGCCGGGCTCAACAATGCCATCCTGGTCAATACCTGTGCCGTCACCGGCGAGGCCGTGCGCCAGGCCCGCCAGGCGATCCGCCGGGCGCGGCGCGACAATCCGCATGCCCGCATCATCGTCACCGGCTGCGCCGCGCAGACGGAAAAGCAGGCCTTTGCCGAAATGGCAGAGGTCGATGCCGTGCTCGGCAATGAGGAGAAGCTGACCAGCGCCTCCTATCGCAGCCTGCCGGATTTCGGCGTCTCGGCCGAAGAGAAGCTCCGCGTCAACGACATCATGAGCGTCAAGGCGACGGCGCCGCAGATGGTCAGGCATATCGACGGCCATGTGCGCGCTTTCATCCAGGTGCAGAACGGCTGCGATCACCGCTGCACCTTCTGCATCATTCCCTATGGTCGCGGCAATTCCCGCTCCGTGCCGATGGGCGCCGTCGTCGACCAGGCCCGCAATCTCGTCGCCGGTGGTTATCGCGAGATCGTGCTGACCGGTGTCGACGCCACCAGCTATGGCGGCGATCTGCCCGGCGCCCCGACGCTCGGCCTCCTGGCCAAGACACTGCTGAAGCAGCTCCCCGATATCCGCCGCCTCAGGCTTTCCTCGATCGACAGCATCGAGGCCGATGCCCACCTGATGGATCTGATTGCCGACGAGCCGCGTTTCATGCCGCATCTGCATCTGTCGCTGCAGCATGGCGACGACATGATCCTGAAGCGCATGAAGCGGCGGCATTTACGCGCCGACGCGCTGCGTTTCATCGAGGATGCGCGCCGTCTCCGACCCGAGATGAGCTTCGGCGCCGATATGATCGCCGGTTTTCCCACCGAAACCGAAGAGATGTTCGACAATGCCGTGCGACTGGCTGAAGAGGCTGATATCGCCCATCTGCACGTCTTCCCCTACAGCCCGCGTCCCGGCACGCCGGCCGCCCGCATGCCGCAGCTCGACCGCTCGCTGGTCAAGGATCGCGCCGCCAGGCTGCGCGCCGCTGGACATATGCTGCATCAGTCCCATCTCGATCGGATGATCGGAACCCGGCAATGGCTGCTTGTTGAAAACAACGGCCTGGCGCATACGGAGAACTTCACGCTGGTTGCCGCGCCCGGCCTTCGTCCCGGCGAACTTGTGCCGGTCACGATCACCGGCCACAATGGCAAGCATCTCGACATGCAATTGACGGCCGCCGCTGCGGCCTGACTTTCACGGAATCCCCATGGCGCTCAGTTTCATCAAAAAGGTCTTCACCTTCGGCAAGCCGGCTGAAGAAGCTGTGCCTGCGGCCGTGGAAAGGGAGCTGGAGCCGCGTTCGCGCGACGAAGATCTGCCAATCGCGGATGATCCTGTTCTACCCGAGGAAATGGATACGGCCGGCGGGCCGGCTGCCGATATCGACGAGGGCGCAGTGGATGCGCCGGTTGCTGAAGATGATGACGAATCCGCAATCCTGCCCGCGGCCGACCAATTGAGCGATATGGGCGTCGTGCCGCTGTCATTGCTGGAAGCCGAGGCGGCCGCGGAAGCGGAGATGGAAACCCGGCCGGCCGCCGGCAACGTTGCGGAAGCCCCCCCCTCTGTCCCTTGGGGATATCTCCCCGACAAGGGAGGAGATCATCCGGAGACTGACGCGCCGGCTTCGATCGAAGAGATCGCCGAAGTGCTTCCCGAAGAGATTTCACCTGAGACCGACGTAGAGCAAGACATCTCCGTTCAGCCTATCTCCTCCCCTGTGGGGGAGATTCCCGGCAGGACAGAAGGGGAAAACCCCGCGGCAGAACCGGAGACCGGCTCTCCCATCCTCCCAAAAGGCTTTGCCACGGGTCCGAAGGTCGTCGAGCCGGAGCCGATTGTCCCGCAACCGAGGCTCAGCTGGTTCCAGCGCCTGCGCAACGGTCTTGCGCGCACCTCCTCGCAGCTGTCCAGCCAGATCACTGCGCTCTTCACCAAGCGCAAGCTCGATGACGAGACGCTGCAGGATCTCGAAGACCTGCTGATCCAGGCCGATCTCGGCGTCGAGACCGCGATGCGCGTCACCGATACGCTCGCTTCCGAGCGTTATGGCAAGGATGTCACCGGTGAGGATGTCAGCCGCATCATGGCGTCCGAAATTGCCAAGGTCCTGAAGCCGGTCGCCAAGCCGCTGCAGCTCGACCTTTCGCACAAGCCGCATGTCATCCTCGTTGTCGGCGTGAACGGCACCGGCAAGACGACGACGATCGGCAAGCTCGCGGCGAAACTTTCCGGCGCCGGGCTGAAGGTGATGCTGGCTGCCGGCGATACTTTCCGTGCGGCGGCGATCGAGCAGCTGAAAATCTGGGCCGACCGGACGAAATCCGAATTCATCGGCACCAAGCTCGGCGCCGATGCCGCAGGCCTCGCCTATGACGCCTTCGAACAGGCAAAGGCAAAAAAATGCGACGTGCTGATCGTCGATACCGCCGGCCGCCTGCAGAACAAGGCCGAGCTGATGGCCGAGCTCGAGAAGATTGTGCGCGTGCTCGGCAAGCTCGATCCCGATGCGCCGCACACCGTGCTGCAGACGCTGGACGCCACGACGGGGCAGAATGCGCTCAGCCAGGTCGAGATCTTCCGCAACGTCGCCGGCGTCAACGGGCTGATCATGACCAAGCTCGACGGCACGGCGCGCGGCGGCATTCTCGTCGCTATTTCCGCCAAGCATAAGCTGCCGGTCTATTTCATCGGCGTCGGCGAGGGTGTCGAGGATCTGGAGCCGTTCGAGGCCGAGGATTTTGCCCATGCCATTGCCGGACTTGGGCAATGATGCCACAGATATGCCGCCGAAAGCCTGCAGGGCACGGCCGGGAAACAGGTTTCCAGGAAAAACAGGTTTGAAGAACGCATGAGCACAGAGAGCGATATCACCCCGAGCGCCGCCGACCGGCATCATCCGCTGCTGAAACTGGCGCTGGAACTCGGGCCGCTGATGATCTTCTTCTTCGCCAATCTGCGCGGCCAGTGGCTGGTGGAGAAGTTTCCCGCTCTTTCCGAACTCGGCGGACCGCTGTTCGTCGCGACCGGGCTCTTCATGGCGGCGACGATCCTCTCGCTGATCGTTTCGAAGATCGTGCTCGGCCATCTGCCGATCATGCCCTTCGTATCCGGCATCGTCGTCGTCATCTTCGGCTCGCTGTCGATCTGGCTGCAGAACGAGACCTTCATCAAGATGAAGCCGACCATCGTCAACGCGCTTTTCGGAGTGGCGCTGCTCGGCGGGCTGGCCTTCGGCAGGTCGCTGCTCGGTTATGTGTTCAACGCCGCCTTCCAGCTCGATGCCGAAGGCTGGCGCAAGCTGACCATCCGGTGGGGCATCTTCTTTCTCTTCCTCGCCGTGCTGAACGAAGTCGTCTGGCGCAATTTTTCGGACGATACTTGGGTCGCCTTCAAGGTCTGGGGCACGATGCCGATCACCATCATCTTTACGCTGGCGCAGATGCCGCTGGTGCTGAAGCATAGCGTCAACCTGGAAACGGACGGCGAAAAGTGAGCGCTGCAGAGGCCGAATATCGCGTAAAGCACCAGACCTTCTGGTTTGTCGCCTGCCTTGCGGTGCTGATCATTCAGATCGCCGCTGAATATATGATGGGCCGCGTGCCGATCTGCGCCTGCGGTTACGTCAAGCTCTGGGAGGGCGGGGTCAATACCAGCGGCAATTCGCAGCATCTGTCGGATTGGTACACACCGTCGCATATCATCCACGGCTTCCTGTTCTACGGGCTCGCGCATCTCCTGCTGCGCGGCAAGCCGCTGGCGGCAAGGCTGCTGCTGGCGCTGTTGATCGAATCCGGCTGGGAGCTGCTCGAGAATTCGCCGCTCATCATCGACCGCTACCGCACCGCGACGATCGCGCTCGATTATTACGGCGACAGCATCCTGAATTCGGCGATGGACACCGTCTTCATGTGCATCGGCTTCTTCTTCGCGCGGCGCGCGCCGGTGGCGCTGACGGTGGCGATCGCCATCTTCTTCGAGATTTTCACCGGCTACATGATCCGCGACAACCTGACGCTCAACGTTGTCATGCTGATCTGGCCGGTCGAGGCGATCAAGGTCTGGCAAGGCGGGGTGCAAGGATAGACCCCGCTACGAAGCGGGCTTGCCGAGCGCCTTCTCCATCGCTGGAAACAGCCCTTCCTTCAGGCTGGTATCGTCGAAGGGGCCGACACGCTTGTAGAGGATCGTGCCGTCGGGGCCGACTAGGTAGCTTTCCGGAATGCCGTAGACGCCCCAGTCGATCGCCGCCTTGCCGTTCGGATCGATGCCGATTGCCTGGTAGGGGTTGCCGAGCTCGCCGAGGAAACGCAGGGCGTTGTCGCTCTGATCCTTGTAGTTGATGGCGACGATGTTCAGCCGTCCGTCCTTCGCCAGTTCTTTCAAGACGGGGTGTTCGTCCCGGCAGGGGAGGCACCAGGAGGCGAAGACGTTGACGAGGGTCAGCTTGCCCTTGATGGCGGCATCGGTCAGCGCCGGCAGGTTGGCGCCGTCGAGCGGCGGAAGGTTCAGCGCCGGTGCCTTGGTGCCGATCAGGGCGGAGGGGATTTCGGTGATGTTCTTGCCATGGAAATCCTGGTCGTAGAGCATCTTGGCGGCGGTGGCCGCAATGCCGCCGAAGACGATCAGCGGCAGAAGCGCCAAGGTGTAGCGACCAAGCGCCCGTGGCTTGTCGGTCGTCTTTTCCGGCGTGTCGCTCATTCGCCATCCCTTACACGCGCCGAGCGGCGGCGGATACCGGCGGCCTCGAGGGCAGCAAGTTCCCGGCGGCGGGCGCGACCGTCGGCCCAGGTCCAGGCCGTGACGGCGACCGTCACCAGGGCTGCGAAGCCATAGGAGGCGTAGACGTAGAAGGCATGCGTCACGGTCTATTCCTCCCGGCTGGCCATGCGGGCGGCAAGGCGGCGCTGGGCGGCGATGCGGCGGCGCCAGATCTCGTTCCTCATCGCCATGATGTGCAGCGTGAAGAAGAGCAGCGTGAAAGCGATCGCCATGATGAAGAGCGGCCGCAGGAATTCCGGATCGATCGCCGGGCCGTCGAGGCGCAGCACGCTTGCCGACTGGTGCAAGGTGTTCCACCACTCGACCGAGAATTTGATGATCGGGATGTTGACGAAGCCGACGAGGATGAGCACGGCGCTGACGCGTGCGGCCTTAGACGGGTCGTCGATGGCGCGCCCGAGCGCAATCAGCCCGAGATACATCAGGAAGAGAACGAAGACGGAGGTCAGCCGAGCATCCCAGACCCACCAGGTCCCCCACATCGGCTTGCCCCACAGCGAGCCGGTGACGAGGGCGAGCAGGGTGAAGGCGGCGCCGAGCGGGGCTGCAGCCTTGGCAGAGACATCGGCCAGCGGATGGCGCCAGACCAGCGTGCCGATCGCCGAGAAGCTCATGATCGTATAGCACATCATCGAAAGCCAGGCCGAGGGCACATGCACATACATGATGCGGACGGTCTCGCCCTGCTGGTAGTCGCCTTCGGTGGCGAAGCTCAGATAGAGGCCGACGATAAAACAGAGGGCGGTGATGCCGGCCAGCCATGGAATGGCGCGCGCCGCCAGCGCCAGAAACCGTGTCGGGTTGGCGAGATCGCTGAATTTGCTGATGGCAAGGCTCGTTTCGCTCATGTCCGCTTCCATACCTTGATCCGGCTTTTCCCGCAATCGAATGGCCCATCAATCCGCTGTGTTTCGCAGCGCCAGGGCGGCGGCGGCCGGACCGATGACGGCGAAGAAGAGCGTCAGCGCAATCAGGATGAGGAAGGGCGGCAGGAACGGGGCGGGATCCTCGACCGCGGCATAGGCGGCGCTGACGCCGAAGATCAGCACCGGAATGGTCAGCGGCAGCACGAGGATCGAGACCAGCAGGCCGCCGCGGGGCAGCGCCACGGCGACAGCGGCACCGACCGCGCCGATGAAGGTGATGGCGGGCGATCCGACGAGCAGCGTCAGCATGGTGGCAGCAATCGCCGTCTCGTCCATATTCATGAACAGGCCGAGCAGCGGCGAGGCGATGACGAGCGGCAGGCTGGTGGCCGTCCAGTGGGCGACGCATTTGACCAACACGGTGAGGACAAGCGGTGTTTCCTGCATCAGCATCAGGTCGAGCGATCCGTCATCGCGCTCGGCCTGAAACAGGCGGTCGAGGCCGAGCAGGGCGGCAAGCAGTGCGCCGATCCAGACGATGGCGGGACCGATGCGCGACAGCAGCTTGAGATCGGGACCGACGCCGAAAGGGATGACGGCGACGATGGTCAGGAAGAACAGCACGCCGATCAGCGCACCGCCGCCGGCGCGGATGGAAAGTTTCAGGTCGCGAAGGAAGAGGGCGGTCATGCGCGGCGGCTTTCTGAATGTGCGATGGATGAGGCACCCACGTCGAGAAACATCACCCCCATACCCCCGCATCCACGCCGGCAAAGCCCGTCATCTTCAATTCCCGCGCATTCTCCACCCCCAGCGGCTGATGTGTTGCCGCCAGCACGATGCCCCCCTTGGTCAGATGTGCGGCAATCAATTCGGCAAACAGCCGGTCGGCGCTGGCATCGAGCGCCGCTGTGGGTTCGTCGAGGATCCAGATGGGGCGGTGGGCGACGAGCAGCTTGGCGAAGGCCATCCGGCGCTGCTGGCCGGCGGAGAGATAACCGAAGGGAAGATGGGTGATTCCCGAAAGGCCGACGGCGTCGGCGGCGTCCTCGACGGAGAGGCCGGCAGCACCGCCTGGATTGCCGAGAAAGGCGCGCCAGAAGTCGAGGTTTTCTGCAACCGTAAGTTCATTCTTCATTGCGTTTCGATGACCAAGGTAGTGACTGACCTCGCCCGGATGGCGGTCTTCCCCGCCCTTTTCGTCGCGGAAGATGACAGTGCCTTTTTCCGGTCTCAGGAGGCCGGCGGCGACGCGCAGCAATGTGGATTTTCCCGATCCATTTCTTCCCGTGAGGACAAGCGCCTCGCCGGCCGCCAAGTGGAAGGAAATGTTTACGAAAATCAGATCCTCACCGCGCCTTGCAGCCAGATTTTCGGCGGTGAAATGCATGCGTCGGCTCTTTCTTGGTTTCGGCTTGCGGCGGGGTCAAAAAATGTCCGGTTTTGACTGTTTTCGGGTATGGCAAGTTTTTAGGAAATTATCTATAAGACCTGCAACCACGCCAGCGGTCGGCGTGAATTTCATCCTTGCGCCGAACTTGGAGCGTCTGTTCCACGTGCGGACAGCGGAAATGGCCGTACCCGCATCCTGATGTGCATTAAGTGCATAGGCGTTCGCACGACTGTGTTGGCTATCAGAAACGGGGTCTCTCGTGTCTAAATCTCTTGACAGTTTCAATTGTCGTTCCACGCTTTCCGTGAACGGGAAGGACTATGTCTATTACAGCCTGCCCAAGGCTGAGGCAAACGGTCTGGCCGGCGTGTCGAAGCTTCCCTATTCGATGAAAGTGCTGCTCGAAAACCTGCTGCGCTTCGAAGACGGCCAGTCGGTCACCAAGCAGCACATCCTGGCCGTCGCCGAATGGCTGAACAACAAGGGTGCGGTCGAAAACGAAATCGCCTATCGCCCGGCGCGCGTGCTGATGCAGGACTTCACCGGCGTTCCCGCCGTCGTCGATCTTGCCGCGATGCGCGACGCGATGGTGTCGCTCGGCGGCGATCCCGAGAAGATCAACCCGCTCGTTCCCGTCGATCTCGTCATCGACCACTCCGTCATCGTCGACGAATTCGGCACGCCGCAGGCTTTCGCCCGTAACGTCGAGCTGGAATACCAGCGCAACGGCGAGCGCTACCGCTTCCTGAAGTGGGGCCAGCAGGCCTTCAAGAACTTCCGCGTCGTGCCTCCCGGCACCGGTATCTGTCATCAGGTCAATCTCGAATATCTCGGTCAGACCGTCTGGACCAAGGAAGAGGACGGCGAGACGATCGCCTATCCCGATACTTGCGTCGGCACAGACAGCCACACGACGATGATCAACGGTCTCGGCGTTCTCGGCTGGGGTGTTGGCGGTATCGAAGCGGAAGCGGCGATGCTCGGCCAGCCGGTCTCGATGCTGCTGCCTGAGGTCATCGGCTTCAAGCTGACCGGCAAGCTCAAGGAAGGCGTCACCGCGACCGACCTCGTTCTCACCGTCGTGCAGATGCTGCGCAAGAAGGGCGTCGTTTCGAAGTTCGTCGAATTCTTCGGCCCCGGCATGGACAACATGCCGCTCGCCGACCGTGCGACGATCGGCAATATGGGCCCGGAATACGGCGCCACCTGCGGCTTCTTCCCGGTCGACGGCGAAACGATCAACTATCTCAACATGTCCGGCCGCACCAAGGACCGTATCGCGCTCGTCGAAGCCTATTCGAAGGCGCAGGGCATGTGGCGTGAGGGCGATGGCTCCGAGCTCGTCTTCACCGACACGCTGGAACTCGATCTCGGTGACGTCGTGCCATCGATGGCCGGCCCGAAGCGTCCGGAAGGCCGCATTTCGCTGGAGAACATCGCTTCCGGTTTCGCCGGCTCGATGGACACGGACTACAAGAAGCCCGGTCAGCTTTCGAACCGCTATGCCGTCGAAGGCACGGATTTCGATCTTGGCCATGGCGACGTGGCGATCGCTGCCATCACCTCCTGCACCAACACCTCCAATCCGTCGGTCCTGATCGCTGCCGGCCTGCTTGCCCGCAACGCTGTTGCCAAGGGCCTGAAGACGAAGCCGTGGGTGAAGACCTCGCTGGCACCGGGAAGCCAGGTCGTCGGCGAATATCTCGCCAAGTCGGGCCTGCAGGCCGACCTCGACAAGCTCGGCTTCAACCTCGTCGGCTTCGGCTGCACCACCTGCATCGGCAATTCCGGTCCGCTGCCGGCGCCGATCTCGAAGACGATCAACGACAAGGGCCTCATCGTTTCCGGCGTTCTCTCCGGCAACCGCAACTTCGAAGGCCGTATCTCGCCCGACGTACAGGCGAACTATCTGGCCTCTCCGCCGCTCGTCGTCGCTTATGCGCTGGCCGGTACGGTGCAGAAGGATCTGACCAAGGAGCCGATCGGCGAGGACCAGAACGGTAATCCCGTTTACCTGAAGGACATCTGGCCGACCTCGAAGGAGGTCCAGGAGTTCATCCTGAAATACGTGACGCGCGAACTCTACGAAAGCAAATATGCCGACGTCTTCAAGGGCGACGTCAACTGGCAAGCCGTCCAGGTTCCGCCGGGCCAGACCTATGCCTGGGACGACAATTCGACCTATGTCCAGAACCCGCCTTACTTCGTCGGCATGGGCAAGAAGGGCACCGGCGTTTCCGACATCAAGGGCGCCCGCGTGCTTGGCCTGTTCGGCGACAAGATCACCACCGACCACATCTCGCCGGCCGGTTCGATCAAGGCGGCATCGCCGGCAGGCGCCTATCTGCTCGGTCACGACGTCGCCGTTGCCGACTTCAATCAGTACGGCACGCGCCGCGGCAACCATGAAGTGATGATGCGCGGCACCTTTGCCAATATCCGCATCCGCAACCACATGCTCGGCCCGAACGGCAAGGAAGGCGGTTACACCATCCACTATCCGTCGAAGGACGAAACCTCGATCTACGACGCGGCGATGCAGTACAAGCAGGAAGGCGTGCCGCTGGTCATCTTCGCCGGTGTCGAATATGGCAACGGCTCTTCGCGCGACTGGGCTGCCAAGGGCACCAACCTGCTCGGCGTCAAGGCGGTGATCGCCCAGTCCTTCGAGCGCATCCATCGTTCGAACCTGGTCGGCATGGGTATCATTCCCTTCGTCTTCGAAGAGGGCACGACCTGGCAGAGCCTCGGCCTCAAGGGTGATGAACTCGTCACCATCGAAGGTCTGGAAAAGATCAAGCCGCGCGAGAAGAAGATCGCCAAGATCACTTATGGCGACGGCACCGTGAAGGAGGTTCCGCTGCTGTCGCGCGTCGATACGCTCGACGAAGTGATCTACCTCAACAATGGCGGCATCCTGCAGACGGTTCTGCGCGATCTCGCTGCCTGATTTTCAGAGCATGATGCCGAAAAGTGTGAGCGGTTTTCGGACGACATCATGCTCTTCTTCTTTGATATAGATCCGGATTCAGATTCATCCGGATTTAGGAGACTTGATTGATAATGGCCGCCGGAGAGCAGTTTCCGGCGGCTTTTCTGTGTGGCGACAGTATTCGGACGGGCTCACGATGATTTGTTTTCCGCAAGTTCCGGTGGAGCTCCGTCTCACCCGTTCGTGACTTTTCGTTTGGACCCGGAAGGATTATTCGTACGTTCATATGTCAGGGCCTGCGGTTCCAACACGCTGTCGGCGCTGAAAAAGAGGTGCAGGTGAATGTCCCCCCGTTTTTTGATTCCGCTGATCGCTGGCGTTGTTCTGTCAGGCCCGCTGCAGGCCGAAGACGGCACGCCGAAAGGTGTCGTTGAACTCTTCACGGCGCAGGGCTGCTCCTCCTGTCCTCCGGCTGATGCGGCTTTCCGCACGCTGGTGAATCAGGGCGATGTCATCGCGCTCGCCTATCATGTCGATTACTGGAATTATCTCGGCTGGGCCGATACGCTGAGCTCCAAGGAAAACACCGAACGGCAATATGGCTATGCCAGAACGATGGGCCGCAGCAACGTCTACACGCCGCAGGCGATCGTCAACGGACGCGGCCATCTGGCCGGCGCCGATCTCAACGGCATCAACAGCAAGATCGACACCTACAGCAGCGAAGGCAACGGGCTGACCGTTCCGATCAACGCCGCGATGCGCGGCGACGAGCTGGAGATCAAGATCGGTGCGGGACAGGGCAAGGCCAATGTCGTGATGGTCTATTTCGACAAGGAAAAGACCATCGACGTCGAAAAGGGCGAGAACAGCGGCCGGAAGCTTTCCTACCTGCACAGCGTCACCAATGTCGAAACCATCGGCATGTGGGACGGCAAGGCAACCAGTCTGACGCTGCCGGCCAGCGTGTTGCAGCGGCCGCAGCTCGAGGGCTGCGCGATCCTGCTGCAATCGGCGACCGCAGACGGCGATCCGGCTGCGATCCTCGGCGCGACCGTTGTCATGGCTGGCAAAAATATCTGAGATTTCATCCGGTAGTAGATGAAGTGCTGGGGCGGCCCGGCCGAGCGTATTCGGGGCTGGGGTTAAGGTCGATACGCTCCGCCGGGCCCTTTGGCGCGCTGGCGCCAAACTGGAATTCATAAATCTCCTGCAAATGAGGCGCTGTTTTGACTGAAATGCGGCGCTGCGGAGAAAGCGTGAGCCTATCCAGGACATCATGCTTTCCGAATTCGGACCCAACTTTTAGAAGGCATGATGCGCAGATTCAAAGTGCTGCAGCGTCTTTGCGCGAGAGACGCGCGGCGCTGTGGTGCGGCCGAATGTGACGGCTGGCGCTCTTGCAATTTGCGGCGGCTCGGGCAAACTGTCACTCTCCTGTCACATGCGGAGGCCTTGGGAGACTGATGACAGATCAGCCGGATTTGCGACACGGCGAAAGCCGCTCCGTCGACAATAGTTCCTCAGTCGTCGTCGATCTCAGGGAATACAAGCAAAGCAAGGACCCGCTTCCGGTGACCTTCCACCGGCGCGAACTGGACGCGATCCTCTGGATCTACGGCCGCATGGTCGGTGACGGTGAATGGCGCGACTACGCCATTGATCACCTGAAGGACAGGGCGGTCTTTTCCGTCTTCAAGCGTTCCGGCGAAATGCCGCTCTTCCGCATCGAGAAAAACCCGAAGCTCGCCGCCAAGCAGGGCGCCTATTCCGTCATCAACGTCCACGGCACGATCCTGAAGCGCGGTCACGAGCTGAACCAGGTGCTGAAGGTGTTCGACAAGGCCCTGAAGCTGGTCGACAAATAAGCCGCATCAACCGGTAAACAGCGTGCCGGGATAGGCGGACGGATCCGGATCGGTCGTCATCCCCTCGCCGAGGCCACGCTGCATCAACATCGTATCCAGCCAGCGGCCGTGCTTATAGCCGGTGCCCCGCATCAGACCGACCTCCTCGAAGCCGGCCTTCCTGTGAAGCGCGATCGAGGCGGGGCTGGCGCCGCCGATGACGGCCGTCATCTGCCGAAAGCCGAGGCCGGTGCAGCGCTCGATCAGCTCGGCAAGCAACGCCTTGCCGATGCCCCGGCCGCGGGCCTCAGGCGCGAGATAGATCGAGTCCTCGACCATCCAGCGATAGGCCGGACGCGTGCGAAAAGCCGAAGCATAGGCGTAGCCGAGCAGGGTTCCGTCCGTGCCGATGGCCGCGATGTAGGGATATTGCTGGCTGACGATCGTCGAAAAACGCCGCGCCATCTCGGCCTCGGAAGGCGGCACGATCTCGTAGCTCGCGACGCCGTTCAGGACGGATTCGCGATAGATATCGGCAATGGAGGGGATATCGGCTTGGGAGGCATCGCGCAGGCGGAATGACATTTCGGCGGCATCCATCGGGGAAAAGGAAGGTTTCCTAAAACCACTCCGCGAAAGCCTGCGCAACAAAAAAGGCGGCCGAAGCCGCCTTTTCGATCTCAGTCTGCCCTGCTTATTTACGATTGCCCATGAACTGCAGCAGGAACATGAAGAGGTTGATGAAGTCGAGATAGAGCGTCAGCGCACCCATGATCGCCTTGCGGCCGGCCACGGCAACGTCATCGGCTTCCAGGTACAGTTCCTTGATCCGCTGCGTATCGTAGGCGGTGAGGCCTGCGAAGATCAGAACGCCGACCACGGAGATCGCGAACTGCACAGCCGACGAAGCCAGGAAGATGTTAACAAGCGAAGCGATGATCAGGCCGAACAGACCCATGATCAGGAACGAGCCCATCGCCGACAGGTCACGCTTCGTCGTGTAGCCGTAAAGCGACAGCGCGCCGAAGGAGGCGGCGGTGACGAAGAAGGTCTGAACCACGCTCTGGCCGGTGTAGATCAGGAAGATCGACGAGAGCGACAGGCCGACGAGCGCGGCGTAGACCGCAAAGGTCGTCTGGGCGGCGGCCACCGTCATGGTGTGAATCCGGAAGCTCAGGAAGAACACCAGAGCCAGCGGCGCCAGAATGACCACCCACTTCAGCGGGCTCACATAGATCGCCTGACCGAAAGCGGTCAGCTCGCCATTGGCGAAGGCGAATTGGAACGACAGATATGCGGCCACACCGGTGATCGCCAGACCCAGCGCCATCAGGTTGTAGACCTTGAGCATATAAGCGCGCAGGCCTTGATCAATCATCTCGCCGGTCTGAGCGCGGCTTTGATAGTTACGAAGATCAGCCATAGTTTCCTCTTACAAGCTCCGATGGAAATACGGTGTCGGGGTTTTCGACCCGGGCGCCGCTGCGGAGCTCCAGCATGCCTGCGGATAATATGAGGCTTTCGCCCATTGCAAACAAGAGGCTTGCAAAGGCTCGGCCGGTTAAATCGCCGTAAGGTGAAGGGTTTGAGTGCCGCTGCCCGGTCAAAGCTCGCGCAAAACGGGGGCCGCCTTTTGCCCAAGGATGCGCCAGGTGCCGATCAGGCCGATGCCGACGGTCAGGACGAGCGCGGTCACAAGCGTCAGCCCCGCCACGTCGGGCAGAAAGGTCGACGGCAGACGCATGATGCGGGCGACGATGAACCAGGCGGCGACGCTGCCGGCGATCAGCGCGAAGATCGCGGTCGCAAGCCCAAGGATCAGATATTCGTAGCTGAAGGCGCGGATCAGCATGGCGCGCGTGGCGCCGAGCGTCTTCAGCACCACCGCGTCGTGGGTGCGCGCCCGGTTTCCGGCAGCAAGCGCCCCGGCAAGGACGAGGATCGAGGCGATGAGGGCGACAGAGGCGGCGGCGCGGATCGCGGTCGCCAGCTGCGCGACCAGCTGGTTGACGATATCGATCGCGTCCTTGACCCGCACGCTGGTGATCGTCGGATAGGTGTTGGTGACGGATTTTAGGATTGCCGCATCTTCGGCGGGCGTCGACGAGGGATCGGTCAGCGTCGCCAGCCAGGCATGCGGAGCGCCGCGAAATGTGTTCGGCGAGAAGACCATGACGAAATTGATCGACAGCGATTCCCACTCGACGCGGCGCAGATTGGCGATCTTCGCCGTGATGTTGCGGCCGAGCACGTTGACGGTGACGGTATCGCCGATCTTCAGGCCGAGCTCATGCGCCTCTTCCGAGGAGAAGGAAACGAGCGGCTGGCCGCCGTAATCCTTGTCCCACCAGCTGCCTTCGGTGAGGGCGGCGTTCTCCGGCAGGGTCTCGGCATAGGTGATGCCGCGATCGCCGTTCAGCACCCAGCGACCGGCCGCCGGCACGGTCAGTTTGCTGACGTCCTCGCCGTTGAAGGCGACGATCCGGCCGCGCAACATCGGCACTTCGACGAGCTTTCCCTGAGGCGCCTGCGCCTGGACGAGATCGCGGAATGCGCCGACCTCGGCGCTCTGGATATCGACGAAGAAAAAGTTCGGTGCGCCCTCGTTCATGCGGCCGGTCAGCTGCTGGCGCAGGTTGCCGTCGATCAGGGTCAGCGTCACCAGCAATGCCAGTCCGAGGCCAAGCGACAGCACGACCGAGGGCGTCAGTGCGCCGGGGCGGTGGATATTGCCGATCGCCAGCCGCAAGGCCGGTGAATTGACGCGCGGGCTGCGGCGCGCGAGCCAGGCGATCGCTGCTGCGACGAGGCGCAGGACGACGAAGGCGAAGACGATCGCACCGACGAAGACGACGGCGATGAAACGGTCATAGGCGGTCAGGATGGCAAGGCCGGCAAGGGCGGCCATGAAGAGCGTGGCAAGTAGGATATAGGGCCAGGAGGGCAGGCGGCGGGCCTCGAAGCCCTGCTCGCGGAAGAGGGCGGTCGCCGGCACTTCGCGGGCATGGCCGAGCGGCAGGATGGCGAAGGCCAGCGTCGTCAGGATACCGAAGAGCGTGGCGAGCAGCAGGGCGCCGGGATAGAGGGTCGGCGTCGTGGAGACCGGCAGGAATTGCGCCAGGAACTGCGCGGCGAAGATCGGCGACAACGCGCCGATGACGAGGCCGATGAGGATGCCGCCGAGGGCGATAATGGCGATCTGGAAAAGATAGATCAGGACGACGACCTGGGCCGGGGCGCCGAGACATTTGAAGGTGGCGATGGTCGTGCGCTTGGCATCGAGGAAGGCGCGCACGGCATTGGCCACGCCGACGCCGCCGACGATCAGCGCGGTGAGACCGACCAGCGTCAGGAACTGCGAGAAGCGGGTAATGTTTTCGGTGAGCGAGGGCGCTGCGCGATCGCTGGTGCGGATCGCCCAGCCGGCGGAGGGGAATTCCTTGGAGGCGCGCGCCTGGATGCCCGACATCGCGCCCTTGTCTTCCAGCCGGATCTTGTAGGCATGTTCGACAAGGCTTCCCGTCTGGATCAGCCCGGAGGCCTGGAGCGCCTGGCGGCTGACCAGCAGGCGCGGCGCGAAACCGAAGCCTTCCGACAGCGCATCCGGCTCGGTTTTCACCGTGCCGGTGATGCTGAGCTTGACGTTGCCGAGCAGCAATTCGTCGCCGACGGCAAGCCCGAGACGATCGAGAAGCAGGGGCGCTGCCACTGCACCATAGGTGCCGCCTTGGCCGGAAAGCAGCGCTGCAAGCGGATAGTCCGGTTCGGCCACGAATCTGCCGTAGAGCGGGTAGCCGTCGTCGACGGCCTTGACCTCGACCAGCGCCTGATCGGAGCCGTCAGGCTTGCGGGCCATCGAGCGCAGGCCAGTTGAAACCGAAACGGTGCCGAGGCTTTCGAGGAAGCCCAACTCCTGAGGCGTGGCTTCGCGGTTGTTGAGTTCGAAGCGGACGTCGCCGGCCAGCAGCTCCTGCCCCTGCGAGGCGATCGTGTCGGTGATCGACTGCGAGACGGAATTGACGGCGGCAATCGCGCCGGTGCCGAGAGCGATGCAGGCAAGGAAAATGTAGAAGCCGCGGATGCCGCCGCGCAACTCGCGGAGCGCCAGGCGAAAAGCAAGCGAGACGCGCGGCGTGATCATTCTCATGCGATCGCCGCCTCGCTGTGGCGGGCGGCGCTGTCGCCCTCGATCCTGCCGGAGCGGACGCGGATCTGGCGTGAGCAGCGGTTTGCCAGCGCGACGTCGTGGGTGACGAGAAGCAGGGTCATGCCGCGTTCGGTCTGCTTGGAGAACAGAAGGTCGGCGATCTGGCGGCCGGTCTCGGTGTCGAGATTGCCTGTGGGTTCGTCGGCGATCAGCAGGGCGGGCGAGGGGGCGAGCGCCCTGGCGATCGCCACGCGCTGCTGCTCGCCGCCGGAAAGCTGGCCGGGATAGTGGTTCAGCCGTTCACCGAGGCCGACCGATTTCAGCTCGCGATGGGCGATCTCGAAGGCGTTGCGGACATTGGCGAGCTCGAGCGGCACGGCGACGTTTTCCAGCGCCGTCATGTTGGCGATCAGGTGGAAGGACTGGAAGACGATGCCGATGTTGCGGCCGCGGAAATCGGCGACCTCATCCTCGCTGAGGCTATGGAGCGGCGTGTCGTTGATATTGATCTCGCCGCTGTCGAGTTTCTCCAGCCCGGCAAGCACCATCAGCAGGGTGGATTTGCCGGAGCCGGAAGGGCCGACGATGCCGACGGATTCGCCGGCCGCGACATCGAGATCGATGCCCTTCAGCACGTGGACGGAGGCGGCTGCGCTGCCAAGGGTCAGATCGGCGCTCTTCAACTCGATAATGGTTTTTGCCAACAGAAATCGCCCTATATAAATCCCCAACAGAATGGCCGCATAACGGCACTTCGCCAATCTAGGGAAGCCAGAATGAGATTTAAAGTTGCCGCCCTTCAATTCACCGTCATTGCCGTCTCGCTGATCTTTGCCGCTGCGGCCAGTGCCCGGACGATCAATCTGGTCGGTTTTGGGGACAGTTTGATGGCGGGCTATCAGTTGCCGGCCGGCAACGGCTTTCCGGAAAAGCTGCAGGCAGCCCTGAAGGCGAAGGGGCTCGACGTCACCGTCGCCAATGCCGGGGTCTCCGGCGATACGACGGCAGCGGGCCTTGCGCGCATCGACTGGTCGGTGCCCGACGGCACCGACGGCGTCATTCTGGAGCTCGGCGCCAATGATGCGCTGCGCGGCATCCCGCCCGAGGAGAGCGAGAAGAATCTCGATCAGATGATTATCCGGCTAAAGGAGCGCGGGATTGCCGTGCTGCTCGCCGGCATGATGGCGCCGCCGAACATGGGGGCGGACTATGCCGCACGATTCAACCCGATCTATCAGAAACTTTCGGAAAAACATGGGCTTCCGCTCTATGCCTTCTTTCTCGACGGCGTCGCGCTGGAGCCCGGGTTGAAGCTTGAAGACGGCATGCATCCAAATGCGAAAGGCATCGACGTCATGGTCGAAAAGATGGCGCCTGCTGTCACAAATTTCGTCGAAACGATTTCTTCTGTGAAGAAATAGGGGCTTGCGCGGTTGTTGATTGCGTGATTCCGTGTGAGCACCTGCAAAAGATTCGGGGAGTGCTCGTGATGCCGAGACTGTTTACCGCCCTCGAAATTCCGCGCAATGCGGCGATGAGCCTTTCATTGCTGCGCGGTGGCCTCCCCGGAGCACGATGGATCGATGTGGAGAATTACCACATCACCCTGCGTTTCATCGGTGATGTCGACGGCCGCACGGCCGATGAAATCGTTGAACGCCTCGACCGGATCGATCGGCCGGAATTCCAGTTCCGGCTCGAAGGAATCGGTTCCTTCGGCTCGAAGAAACCGCATTCGGTCTGGGCCGGCGTTTCGCAATCGCCTGAAATGTATGCCCTGCAGGGCGAGATCGAGCGCATCTGCCAGCGCATCGGCCTGCCGCCCGATCCCCGCAAGTTCATGCCGCATGTGACGCTGGCGCGGCTCAAATCCTCGCGGCTCGACGATGTCGTGCAATATCTGGCGGGACGCGGCAACTTCCACACCGCAACTTTCACCGCGCCGCGCTTCGTGCTGCTTTCGTCGCGCGAATCGGTCGGCGGCGGGCCCTACCTCACCGAGGAAGTGTTCCCGCTGCATGAGGCCCGTTCGACGCCCAGCGTATCGAGCAGGCTGCTGCAGCCGGCCAAGAGCCTGGTGTAGACCAGCTCGAAGCCGCCCGGGCCGCCATAATAGGGATCGGGGATATCCTCTCCGGTTCCGAGCGCGGCATCCCCGAAAAGGCGGATATTCGCCCCATGCGGCGCGCTTTTTTCGAGCGCCGCCACATTGTCGCGGTCCATGGCGAGGATCAGATCGAAATCCCTGAAATCCCTCGATTGGATGCGGCGGGCGCGTTGCCCCGATATGTCGATGCCGTGGTTTTTCGCAGCGGCGATCGAACGCCGGTCGGGTGGCTCGCCTTCATGCCAGCCGCCGGTGCCGGCGGAATCGATGGTAAAATCGCCGGTCAAACCCGCTTCGGCGACGAGATGGCCAAAAATTCCTTCCGCGAGCGGAGAACGGCATATATTGCCCATGCAAACGAAGAGGATGCTGATGCGTTTCATCGGTAAACCTGTCGGACAGAGAAGAGGACCATGGCATGAAAATGGAAAGACTGGAACGGACGGCGGCCGAGGCGCAACTGGCCGGACTTGCAGGCTGGGCGCTCAATGATGCGGGTTCTTCGATCTCGAAGACGTACAAGTTCGCAAATTTCATCGAGGCTTTCGGGTTCATGACGGAGGCAGCACTTGCGGCCGAGAAGCTCAATCATCATCCCGAATGGTTCAACGTCTATTCTAGGGTGGAGGTGACGCTGAACACACATGATGCCGGCGGACTGACGGAGCTGGATTTCAAGCTCGCCAAAGCCATGGAGAAGGCTGCGGCGCGCCGTATCGTTTGACAGCGGGGCCGATTGAAAGCCGGTCCGCCATCACCATATGTTCGCTTGGATGAAAGGGATGCAGGGATGGACGAGGTTAAATTCGGGGAAATCCTGTTGCCGGGCGACGAGGACACCCAGAGCCGGCGCGAGAAGACCGTAAGGCAGAAATTCTGGCCGACCTTCCGGCGGGCCGTGCGGCAGATCCCGTTCTCGCGCGATGTGGTTGCCGGTTTCTATTGCGCGCTCGATCCGCAGACGCCGACGAAGGTGCGCGGCGTGCTGCTCGCGGCGCTCGCCTATTTTGTCATGCCGATCGACATGATCCCGGATGTTTTCGCCGTCATCGGCTTTTCCGACGACATCGCCGTGCTTTCGGCCGCCTTCGCTATGGTGCGTGGCCATATAAGGCTGGGCCATTACGAAGCGGCCGACCGCGTTCTTGCCGACCGGCCGGAAGAAGCGATGAAGACGATCTGAATCCCGTTCTAAATTGAAGAGTCAGGCGATTTCGCGTTCCAGCACCTTGCGGAGCTTGCCAAAGGCAAGCCGGATGCGCGACTTCACCGTACCGAGCGGCAGCCCGGTTGATTCGGCGATCTCCGAATGCGATTGGCCGAGGAAGAAGGCGGCGCGCAGCATGTCGCGCTGTTCCTCCGGCAACTGCCCGACGGCGGCGCGTATCCTGGCGTCGCGATCGTCATTGGCGATAATTTCCTCCGCGCCGATATCCGCGGGCGGCTGCAGGGCCGGGTCGGTCTCGTCGAAGATGCGGGTATTGGCGCGGCGTTGCATGTCGATGCGGCGGTTGCGGGCAATGCGGAAAAGCCAGGTTGAGAGCGAAGATCGCGTGGCATCATAGAGATCCGCCTTGTGCCAGAGCACGATCATGATCTCCTGGACCAGTTCCTCGGCCTCGCCTGGTGTCATCTTCTGGCGCATCAGCCAGGCCTTCAGGCGGGGTGCGAAATAGTCGAACAGGATGGAAAAGGCCTGCTGGTCGCGATCATCCGCGACGGCCTTGGCGAGGGCAGCGAAACGCTGTCTTTCCTCGGCATCCATGTCTCCTCACAAGCCCCCTGCGGCAATAATTTCGTCCCGGATTTCCAAGTCTTAATGAGGTACAACGGATTTGGGAAAGGTCAAACTCTTGCCTGAATCTTTGTGTCTTAAATTCACCCGAACGGACGGCCAGTGCCATCGGGGCACGATGTCGCGGCCTATACCGTCAAAGGTGCGAAAATTGACACTCGAGCTGAAATGACACAGGCAGATACAAATCGCAGCTATTGTTGACCATTTGGTAACCTGAATTAAGTCAAAATAAAGCAGATCGTGATTATGCGGCGCCCGCTATGATCGCTTCGGGCCTTGAATCGCAAGAACCGGCAGGAATCCATGTTTGTAAAAAGTATCGTATCCGCTCTCGCACTCACCCTGACCATGGCCGGAGTTGCGGAAGCGCAGCAGGCCGCGCCGAACCGCATCCAGCAGTTCCAGGCATGGGGCGCCTATTCCTACAAGTCGGGCAAGAGCACCGTGTGCTACGTGTTGTCCGTTCCGACGGCAAAGCAGCCGGCAAGCGTCGATCACGGTGACAATTTCTTCATCGTCTCGCAGCGCCCCGGCCAGAACATCTCCTATGAGCCGCAGGCCATGATGGGCTATACGGTGAAGGAAAATTCAAAGATCAACGTGGTCATCGACAACAAGACCTTCGTGATGTTCACCAAGGACAAGGCCGGCTGGGTCGAGAATGCTGCCCAGGAGCCAGCCCTCGTCGCGGCGATGAAAACGGGTCATTCGATGACGGTGAATGCCGTTTCGCGCAAGGGCACCGGCACCTCCTACAGCTATTCGCTCTCGGGTATCTCGGCTGCGCTGAAGCAGATCGAAACCTGCAAATAAGCGCTTTTTTGTTCGCAGAGCTTCCAGGGCCGGCCTTGCGCCGGCCTTCGTCGTTTCCATCCAAAGCGCGGCGATCTTTCAGATCTGCCTGCCGCGCTTTAGGTCTTTGATTTCAGCATGTCGTCGTCGCAAAACCGCTGCACAGTTTTGCGCGACATGCTTGATAGTGACGCGCGGGCAAAATGATGCTAAAGGCCGCGCAACAGCGGACAGATCGCGATTTCAGTCGCCGTTCCGCCATTCAATTTCTGCCAATGTGCCGTCATGCACCCGCCAGTCTTCCGGCTTTGCCCTGAAGTTCGCAGGGCTTGCGGGGCGGTTACGTGTTCGAATTCGGGATGAATGCCTATGTCCGTCATGGATGCGATAGATGTGACCAAGCCGCAGGCGCGCACCTCCGCCAGCCTCGAGAAGCCGTCCTTGATCGGGCTGTCGCGCGAAGAGATGGCGGCGGCACTGCGGGAAAAAGGGGTGGCCGAGAAGCAGATCAAGATGCGCGTCTCGCAGCTCTGGAACTGGATCTATGTGCGCGGCGTCTCCGATTTCGACCATATGACCAATGTCGCCAAGGACATGCGCGAGATGCTGAAGCAGCATTTCACCATCGCACGTCCCGAGATCGTCGAGGAGCAGGTCTCCAACGACGGCACGCGCAAATGGCTGCTGCGCTTTCCCGCCCGCGGCGCCGGACGTCCCGTCGAGATCGAGGCCGTCTACATTCCGGAAGAGGGCCGCGGCACGCTCTGTATCTCCAGCCAGGTCGGCTGCACGCTCACCTGTTCCTTCTGTCATACCGGCACGCAGCGTCTGGTGCGCAACCTGACGGCGGAGGAAATTCTTTCCCAGCTGCTGCTTGCCCGCGACCGGCTTGGAGACTTCCCGGATCGTGAAGCGCCGCAGGGTACGATCATGCCTGCCGAGGGCCGCAAGGTCAGCAACATCGTCATGATGGGCATGGGCGAGCCGCTCTATAACTTCGATGCCGTCAAGCAGGCATTGCTGATCGCCACGGATGGCGACGGCCTGTCGCTGTCCAGGCGCCGCGTGACCTTGTCCACCTCCGGCGTCGTGCCGGAGATCTTCCGCACCGGCGAAGAAATTGGCGTCATGCTGGCAATCTCGCTGCATGCGGTGCGCGACGACCTGCGCGACATTCTGGTGCCGATCAACAAGAAGTACCCGCTGAAGGAACTGATCGAAGCCTGCCGGGCCTATCCCGGTCTTTCGAACGCACGGCGCATCACCTTCGAATATGTGATGCTGAAGGACGTCAACGATAGCCTGGAAGACGCCAAGGGGCTGATCAAGCTCTTGAAGGGCGTGCCGGCAAAGATCAACCTCATCCCGTTCAATCCCTGGCCCGGCACCAATTACCAGTGTTCGGACTGGGAGCAGATCGAGAAATTCGCCGATTTCATCAACTCGGCAGGTTATGCTTCGCCGATCCGCACGCCGCGCGGCCGCGACATTCTTGCCGCCTGCGGCCAGCTGAAATCGGAATCCGAACGCATGCGCAAGACCGAACGCCTAGCCTTCGAAGCGATGATGATCGCCAATCACGGCGCCGACGACTGATCAGCAAGTTTGATCCTCGCTACAATTCTCCTGCATTGATTTAAGCATGCGCTTTTCCTAATAGTGCCGCCAAAATCATTCAGGAGGATACCCATGCGTTCGGTTCTGCTCGCTCTCGCCGCCAGTTTGGCGCTTTCCCTGCCCGCAAAGGCTGATGACGTGACCGTCGCCGTGACGGCGATCGTCGAACATCCGGCGCTGGATGCAGCGCGCAAGGGCGTTCTCGATGCGCTGACGGCCGCGGGCTATAAAGAGGGCGAGAACCTGAAATTCGTGTTCGAATCGGCGCAGGGCAATCCGGCGACGGCAGCCCAGATCGCCCGCCAGTTTGCCGGCGACGAGCCCAATGTCATCGTTCCGATTTCGACGCCCTCGGCCCAGGCGGTCGTCTCTTCGACGCGTGACATTCCCGTCGTCTTCACGGCTGTCTCCGATCCGCTTGGCGCCCAACTCGTCAAGAACATGGACAAGCCCGGCGGCAATGTCACCGGTCTTTCCGACATGTCGCCGGTCGCCGAGCATCTGGCGCTGATCAAGGAAATCCTGCCTGATGTGAAAACCATCGGCTATCTCTACAATTCCGGCGAGGCGAATTCCGTTTCGCTGCTCGCCGTCCTGCAGGCCGAGGCCGAAAAGGCCGGCCTGAAGGTGGTGGAATCAGCCGCCACCAAGTCGGCCGAGGTTCAGGGTGCGGCGCGCGCCCTCGTCGGCCGCGCCGATGCGATCTATATTCCGACCGACAACACTATCATCTCCGCGCTAGAAGGCGCCGTCGCGGTGGCCGAAGAGAGTAAGCTGCCGCTCTTCACCGCCGATACGGATTCGGTTTCGCGCGGCTCGATCGCTGCTCTCGGCTTCAACTATTACGATGTCGGCAAGCAGACCGGCGAGATCGTCGTGCGCGTGCTGAAGGGCGAAAACCCTGGCGATATCGCCGTCAAGACGGCTGCCGGCAGTGATCTCGTCGTCAACAAGGCCGCGGCTCAGAAGATGGGCGTCACCCTGCCTGAGAGCGTACTTTCCCGCGCCAACAAGGTCATTGAATAATCGGCCGTCCCTTCAACGTTTAGTTGGATACAGCCGCTCCTGTTTGCACGGGGGCGGCTCTTCGTATTAAAAGCTGCGGTTTCGCGACGGGCGAAACAGAAATCAAAAGGGGCTGAAAGCCTTGAGCCAAATCGCATTCTGGGGGGCCGTCGAGCTCGGC
This sequence comes from Rhizobium sp. BK008, assembly GCF_014197345.1. NCBI lineage: Bacteria > Pseudomonadati > Pseudomonadota > Alphaproteobacteria > Hyphomicrobiales > Rhizobiaceae > Rhizobium > Rhizobium sp. BK008. The sequence goes on from NZ_JACIFK010000005.1 coordinate 306,488, forward strand.
CTGGTCTATTCTTTCGTCGCTCTCGGCGTCTATCTCGCCTTTCGCGTTCTCGACTTTCCCGACCTGACGGTCGATGGCTCCTTTCCGCTTGGCGCGGCGGTCACGGCCGTGCTGATCATTGCCGGCGTCAATGCCTGGCTTGCGGCGCTGATCGCCATGGCGGCCGGGGCCGCGGCGGGCATGGTGACGGCGCTGCTCAATGTGCGCTTCAAGATCCTCAACCTGCTGGCCTCGATCCTGACGATGATCGCGCTGTTTTCCGTCAATCTGAGGGTGATGGGCAAACCCAATGTCGCGCTCATCAATGCCGATACGATGATCAGCCCGTTCTTCGGCCATGGCCTTCGCGATTTCTACGTGCGGCCGCTCTTTGTCGGGGTTTTGGTCGTCGTCGCTCTTATCCTGGTCTGGCGTTTCCTGGAAAGCGATGCCGGGCTTGCCATGCGGGCGACCGGCGCCAATGCGCGGATGGCCCGCGCCCAGGGCGTCGATACCAGCCGACAGATCTATCTCGGCATGGCGATCTCCAATGCGCTGGTGGCGCTCGGCGGCGCGCTGTTTGCCCAGACGAACGGCTTTGCCGACGTCACCTCGGGCGTCGGCACGATCGTCGTCGGGCTTGCCGCGGTCATCATCGGCGAGACCCTGCTCGGGCGGCGTGGTCTGTTGATCGCGTTGATCGGCTGCGTGCTCGGGTCGATCCTCTATCGCATCGCGATCCAGCTGGCGCTTTCCAGTGACGTCATCGGTCTGCAGGCGTCCGACCTCAATTTCGTGACCGCCGTGCTGGTGACCGTGGCGCTCATCCTTCCCCGTCTTCGCGGAGGTACCGCATCGTGATCAGCGTCAAGGACATCAAAGTCGTTTTCGGACGCGGCACGCCGCTGCAGAAACAGGCGCTGAACGGCGTCAGCCTGACCATCGAGCAAGGCTCCTTCGTCACCGTCATCGGTTCGAACGGCGCCGGCAAATCGACGCTGCTCGGCGTGCTCGCCGGCGACGTCATTCCGAGCGAAGGGCAGGTGCTGATCGGCAAGAGCGACGTGACGCGCAAGTCGACGGCGGCGCGCGCCGGCCTTGTGGCGCGTGTCTTCCAGGATCCGCTGACGGGAAGCTGCGGCGCATTGTCGATCGAGGAGAACCTTGCTCTGGCTGCCCGGCGCGGCGAGAAGCGCGGGCTGGCATCGGCGCTCGGCGGAAACAGGCGCGACTATTTCAAGGAACGGATCGCCGAGCTCAATCTTGGGCTGGAGAACCGGCTGAAGGACCGCATGGATCTTCTCTCCGGTGGCCAACGGCAGGCCGTTTCGCTCGTCATGGCGACGCTTGCGGGATCGGAAGTGCTGCTGCTCGACGAACATACGGCGGCACTCGACCCCGGCATGGCTGAGTTCGTGATGAACCTCACGCAGAAGATCGTCGCCGAACGCAAGCTGACGACGATGATGGTGACGCATTCCATGCGCCAGGCGCTGGATTACGGCCACCGCACGATCATGCTGCATGGCGGCGAGATCGTTCTCGATGTCGCGGGCGACAACAGGAAGAACCTGCAGGTCGAGGACCTGATCGCCATGTTCCGCAAGATGCGCGGCCAGACGTTGGATGACGATGCGCTGCTGATCGGCTGAGGCGACAGCGGCGGTTCGGTACCCGACCGCTGATTATTTCGCCTGGGTGAGCAGGATCTTCGCGGCGAAGATCGAGAAGACGCCCGCGAAGGTATAGTCCATGCCACGCAGCACTTTCTTGTTGCTCTGCAGCCATGAGGCCAGCCAGTCGGCGGCAAAGACCACGCTGGCATTGACCGGCATGCCGATCAGGATGAAGCAAAGCCCGAGGAAAAGCAGCTTGTGCGTGACGGCCGGATCGCCGGCGCTGACGAATTGCGGCAGGAAGGTCATGAAGAAGATGATGACCTTGGGGTTCAGGAGATTGACCCAGAAGCCCGACGAGATGTTGGAAAGTGCCGTGCCCTTCTGCTCCTCGACCTTGGCGACCGTAAGCTTGGAGCCGAAGCGGATCGCCTGCACCGCCAGCCAGAACAGATAGGCGGCGCCGCCGGTCTTCAGGATCAGGAAAGCGGTCGGCGAGGCGGTGATCAGCGCCGAAATGCCGAAAGCGACCAGCATGGTGTGGACGACGATGCCGAGGCTGGTGCCGACGACGACGAAGAGGGCTGCCTTCTTGCCCTGGGCGAGCGCACGGCTGATCGACAGCGTCATGTCGGGGCCTGGGGTCGCCGCGAGCAGCAGCGTCGCGGCGGCAAAGGCGAGAAGGGTCGGTAGGCTGGGCAGGAAATCCATGGCACTCTCTGAAAGCCGGGAAAGACCTGACGATCTCTTACCCGGCTTTCGGAAAATTACCAATCAAACCTGATGATGGCGCCGATCACTTCTGTTCGAGGAAGGCTTTGAATTTGTCGGCGTAGTCCTTGTGCCAGCGCGACAGCGGCGGACGGTTCTCGATGATGTCGCCGGCGGCCCAGGCCATCCGGCGTTCGTCGACCGGACGCGCCACGTCATTGTCGGGGCAGAGAATATAGAAATCACCGCGTTCGAGGCTTTCGACCATGAAATCGACCGTCTGCTCTGGTGTCCAGGCGGCGGCCGGTTTTTCCGCGCGGTCGCCCTTGGTGAGGCCGGTGAAGACGAAGCCGGGGATCAGAAGATGGGCGGAGATCTTTCCGCCTTCGGTATTGCGAAGCTCATGCTGCAAGGCTTCGGTGAAGACCTTCACACCCGCCTTGGAGATATTGTAGGCGGGGTTGCCGGGCGGCGTGGTGATGCCCTGCTTGGAGCCGGTGTTGATGATGAGGCCGGGCTCGCCATGCGACAGCATCTTCGGGCCGAAGGTGCGCGTACCGTTGATCACGCCCATCAGGTTGACGGCGAAGATATGGTCCCAGTTCGCCTGCGGGCTGAAGATTGAGGTTTCCGGGCCGATGCCGGCATTGTTCATCAGCACGTGCACACGGCCGAAACGCTGGAGCACGGCGCGTTCGAGCGCTTCCAGGGATTCCTTGACGGCGACGTCGGTCTCGACCGCCATCACATTTTCCTCGCCGGCAATGGCCTTGAGTTCGTCGGCGGCCGCGGCCAGCCGGTCGCCGCCGAGATCGGCGATGGCGACGCTCATGCCGCGTGCGGCGAAATATTTCGCCGCGGCAAGGCCGATGCCGGAAGCGCCGCCGGTGATGACGGCAACATTCGACTTCTTGAAAATGTCTTGAATATTCGTCACGGGGCAGCCTCTCCTCGAGCATTTGCGGACGCTGGCGAATATGGGCTCCGCTTTCGCGCTGTCAAACGGTATCGGCACGGTCGCTGTCGCACTTGGCCTTGCGTCACGCGCCAATCTCGCTAAAAGTGCCGCGACACCGGGTTTTCGCCGGCCTATTATGCAACGGACCTCATCATCATGGCATCATACAAAGACGTGAAGAAAGTCGTGCTCGCCTATTCCGGCGGCCTCGACACCTCGATCATCCTGAAGTGGCTGCAGACGGAACTCGGCGCCGAAGTCGTCACCTTCACCGCCGATCTCGGCCAGGGCGAAGAGCTGGAGCCGGCGCGCAAGAAGGCCGAGATGCTCGGCATCAAGGAGATCTACATCGAGGACGTGCGCGAGGAATTCGTGCGCGATTTCGTCTTCCCGATGTTCCGCGCCAATGCCGTCTATGAGGGCGTCTATCTGCTCGGCACCTCGATCGCCCGTCCTTTGATTTCCAAGCATCTGATCGACATCGCCCGCAAGACGGGCGCGGATGCGATCGCCCACGGCGCCACCGGCAAGGGCAACGACCAGGTTCGTTTCGAACTGTCCGCCTATGCCCTGAACCCCGACATCAAGATCATCGCGCCGTGGCGCGACTGGGCCTTCAAGAGCCGCACCGACCTGCTGGCCTTTGCCGAACAGCATCAGATCCCGGTTGCCAAGGACAAGAAGGGCGAAGCGCCGTTCTCCGTCGACGCCAACCTTCTGCATTCCTCTTCCGAGGGCAAGGTTCTCGAGGACCCCGCCCAGGAGGCGCCGGAATATGTGCATATGCGCACGATCTCGCCTGAGGCTGCGCCCGACAAGGCGACCACCATCAAGGTCGGATTCCGCAAGGGCGATGCGGTCTCGATCAACGGTGTCGAGATGTCGCCGGCGACGCTGCTCGCGACGCTCAACAATTACGGCCGCGACAACGGCATCGGCCGTCTCGACCTCGTCGAGAACCGCTTCGTCGGCATGAAGTCGCGCGGCGTCTACGAAACGCCAGGTGGCACGATCCTGCTCTCGGCGCATCGCGCCATCGAATCGATCACGCTCGACCGCGGTGCTGCCCATCTCAAGGACGAGATCATGCCGCGCTACGCCGAGCTGATCTATTACGGCTTCTGGTTCTCGCCGGAGCGCGAAATGCTGCAGGCGCTGATCGACAAGAGCCAGGAGCATGTCGAAGGCGAAGTGACGCTGAAGCTCTACAAGGGCAATGTCATGGTCATCGGCCGCGAGAGCGAAAAGTCGCTCTATTCCGACAAGCTTGTCACGTTCGAGGACGATCAGGGTGCCTACGACCAGAAGGATGCTGCCGGTTTCATCAAGCTCAATGCGCTGCGCCTGCGCACGCTCGGCAAGCGCAATCTCGTGAAGTAATCACGGTTCTGTTTTGAATTGGATAAGAGCCCGCCGGCCTTGCCGCGCGGGCTTTTTCTTACGACGAGGTAGCCCCGCTTCCGAACGGCATCAAAGATGATGGCTATTCCCGTTGGAACTGGATGGCACCAACAGTCGAAACAATGAGCCGAATCTCGCCCGATCTCGGTGACTGGGTTCTTCAGAAATATCGGGGGGTACTAAGCCGCGCTCCGCTTACAGATTACGAAAAACGGAATGCTCGATATTCTTTGCCGCCAGCATTCGAATGACTGCTTCGGGGTCGTTAGCGGCCTGGTAGCTTTTTGGCTGCCGAGGAACGACAGCTGATGATCAACCCGCGGGGTTAAGGTCTGAGGACGGCCCACACCGGCCCCTCGCAGGCCCATTGCATGCTCTGCAGAATCAGGCTGGGACCAAGCCACGCACCACACGGAACATCATGGGAAATGACCGGGGTCCATCGGGCAAGTCAACCAGATACCCGGCACGAACATGCTGTTCGATCGAACCACGGGCGTCGTCCGAAAGTGCCATCAATGTGCTTGTGGTGCTGCCTGGGCCGTCGGTGAACGTAGCCCAATAATCCGCGAAGGACGCATACTCGCAATCCACGACAACGGGAATCTCCGTTACGTCGACGAGGCCGATCTTCCGCCACAACGTCGCCTGACCATTAGGCCAGAAGAGCTGGCGCCCCGCCCGCATGGATCTCAGCCTGGCGAAGTCGGTCTCAAGCACGGCGCCGGTGTTAATGACGAGATCGAAGGCGGGCATGCCGCCCAAGAACTGAGTAACGGCGGACGCGACCACGCCGCCTGGACGGGTCACGCGCTTCATCTCGGCAACTACATGTTCAATTTCCGGGATAACGTCCAGAGCCAGCGTGGAAACGGCCGCATCGAAAAAGTTAGTGTCGAACCGCATCTGCCGGACATCGCCGTGTTCATATGCGATATTGGGGTGGGATCGTCGACGGCGGGCTCCTTCCAGGTATCCCTCCGACGCGTCAACACCGATCACATGCGCTCCCGCCTCGGCCAGTGCTTTCGACAACACACCTGTCCCACATGCTACATCGAGCACGCGACTGCCCGGAGCAATATTGGCCCGTGTGAGAAATGGACTTGCCAGATGTTCGCTCCAGCGCCCGATGAATGTCTCGTAGACGTTGGGATCAGCCCAATTATATCGTAGTTCTGCGGCTTCCATGGCTTGCCATCCTCTCTCGATCAAGAATGGACCGTAACACGGCCATTCGGGTCGCGCGTATCGCCGTCACACCGAGCAATCCAGCGGAACCTTGTTAACGCTTCTCAAGAAAATATGACACAGCGGGAACCCCTGAAAACACACTGGCCTTCGCCTCGGGGGGACTCCGAGGTGCCGCTTGGTTGGTTTGACTAGTGTGATCCGCGTAGGTCGCACGGTGGGAGCCCGCTTCGCCCACTAACTGCAATCCTTCAGCCCGGCCCGTGGTCAAAAGGATCAATTGCCAGCCAGAGCTGCGGATCGCTGAACAGCGTTCGCTATTAGCGCGAGAATCCCGTTGCTGAATGATTGCTAAAGGGCCGCAAAGCAGCTTGCTGAATGATTGCTAAAGGGGCGCAAAGCATTCGCATCCTTCAACGAACAGATGTCCGCCTCGGGCCGAAAGCCGCCTCCGGTAGCGTTTGCCACCTGATCCCGCTTTTCATGGCAGTGCACCACCCTTGACGGATGGCTGTGATCGCTTAGTCTCATGCGATCATCCTCCGGAGCATTTTTATGACGCACTCCTTGCTCTTCGGCGCCTTTCTGGCGGCGCTCTTCTATGTGCTCATTCCAGGCCCCGCCTTCCTGCAACTGCTCGGCATCGGCGCCGGGCAGGGCCGCAAGGCCGGCGCCTTCTTCATGATGGGGCATCTGGTCGGAGATATCATCTGGTCGTCGCTAGCGCTGATCGCGATCGTCGGCGCGAAGACGATCGGAACCTTCGTCTTCGATCTGCTCGGCCTTGCCTGCGGTTTCTATCTCGCCTGGATCGGCTGGAGTGCCGTCAATGCCAAGCCGAAAGCCGAAGGGCAGGCGCTTGTCGTGGTCGAGCGGCCGTTTCGTCGCGGCCTGATTTTCGGCGTCACCAATCCGAAGGGTTATCCGGTGGCGCTCGCGACCTTCACGGCGCTGGTCGCGGGCTCGGCCGGCGCGCTCGATTTCGAGGCGTTGCCGGTGCTTCTCGGCGTGTCGTTCGTCGGTTTCGTCACTGCCGATATCATCCTGATCGGCGTCATCGGCGCGGGCGCGGTCCGCCGCTTCTACCGCGCCCATGAGCGGCTGATCGTGCGCTGCTCCGGCGTACTCTTCATGGGGTTTGCCGCCCAGGCGCTCTGGCATGCCACACCCGGCCTGCTCGGCTGGCGCAAGGCTTGATCAGAAGAGGGCGCATCCTGTTCTGATCAGCCGTCCAGGAAGTTGACGATCGATTTCAGTGTCTGGACCTCGTCGGGGTCACCGATCGACATGGCGATCTGGAGCTGGTTCTTGTAATAATCGAGGAAATTGAAGCTGGTGCCGTCGGTGACGCTGGAGAGATCGATGACGTTGCCATGCGGATCGATCGCATGCATCGGCAGCGGCTCGGAGATCGCGGCATAGGTGTTCTGATCGATCAGGCCGCTGTCGAAACTCTGGCGCGCGTAATTGCGCAGCTCTCCAGGGCTGACCGCGGTAAAATCAGGCCCTTCGTCAACATTGTCTTCGATCTGGAACGAGGCCGGGGCCGGAGCTTTGGTCTCGATTTGAATATCAGAGGTCTTCGAACTTTTTGCGTTATTAGGATTGTTTTTAAATAGCAAACTCTGAGAAGACCGCACAGAAAAAATTTCCATGGCGCATGTCCCCTTACAAGAAGAACACCTGAAAACTAGCGCTTGCGCGTGATTCGCGTCAATCGTTAACGATTGGTTAATTGTCACGCGTCAACTTTTGTCCACCGGATTTGGCAGGCGTTCGCCAGATTTGGTGGACGAGGCAAAAGGTCTTCCCCGCCAACATACCAATTCCATGGCTGCTCTCCTATATTGACGATCCACCTGCATGCCAAAAAGGAATTTTCCAATGCCTTCTCCACATGATTTCAATCCGGCGCTGGTAAGCTGGGACGGTCTTCACGGCCTGCCGCGCTTCGATGCCGTTGATGACGGCGACTTTGCCGCCGCCTTCGAAGCCGCCCTTGCTGCGCATGAAAGGGAGATCGACGAGATCGCCGGAAACGGCGATGCGCCGACATTCGACAATACAGTCGTGGCGCTGGAGATTGCCGGCGACGCACTGTCGCGCGTTTCGGCGTTGTTCTGGAACAAGGCGGGCGCCCATACCAATGATGTGATTCAGGCGCTGGAGCGGGAGATCTCGCCGAAAATGTCGCGCCACTATTCCAAGATCGGGATGAATGCTGCGCTTTTTGCCCGCATCGATACGCTCTGGGAGAGACGCGAGAGCCTTGGCCTGACGCTCGAACAGACGCGCGTGCTGGAACGCCATTGGAAAGGCTTCGTCAAGTCGGGCGCCAAGCTTGACAAGGCCGAGCAGGAGAAGCTCGCCGCGATCAACGAAAAGCTTGCCGGCCTCGGGACGCAATTCGGCCAGAACGTGCTGGCCGACGAGAAGGCCTGGGCACTGCTGCTTTCCGACGGCGCCGAGCTCGCCGGGCTGCCGGAATTCCTTCGCGACGCGATGGCGGCGGCCGCGCGCGAACGCGGCGAAGAGGGCAAATATGCGGTGACGCTGTCACGCTCGATCATCGAGCCGTTCCTCACCTTTTCGGAGCGCCGCGATCTGCGCGAGCAGGCTTTCAAGGCGTGGGTGGCGCGCGGCGAAAATGACGGGGAGACGGACAACCGCGCCGTCATCAAGGAAACGCTGGCGCTGCGCCATCAGGTGGCGACGCTGCTCGGCTACGGCAATTTCGCCGAGCTGAAGCTCGACAACACGATGGCGAAGACGGCGGAGGCGGTGAACGGCCTGCTCAAAGCCGTCTGGGCGCGGGCGGTGAAACGCGCCGGCGAGGAGGAGGCCGATATTGCGGCGCTGATATCAGACGAGGGCCGGAACCATGAGGTGATGCCCTGGGACTGGCGCCACTATGCCGAAAAGATCCGGACACAAAAGTTCGATTTCTCCGAGGCCGAACTCAAGCCCTATCTGCAGCTCGAGAAGATCATCGAGGCCTGCTTCGATGTGGCCGGGCGGCTGTTCGGCATCCGCGCCGTCGAGAAGAAGGGTGTGGCCGCCTATCATCCTGACGTCAGGGTATTCGAAATCAGGGACCGCGAGGACCGGCTGGTCGCCCTGTTCCTCGGCGATTATTTCGCCCGCAGCTCGAAACGTTCCGGCGCCTGGATGAGCTCATTGCAGTCGCAGCACCGGCTTGAGCTGAAGAACGGCCGCCACGGCGAATTGCCAATCATCTATAATGTCTGCAACTTCGCCAAGCCGGCGGAAGGCAAGCCGGCGCTGTTGTCGCTCGACGACGCGCGCACGCTGTTCCACGAATTCGGCCACGCGCTGCACGGCATGCTGTCGAATGTTACCTACCCTTCCGTTTCCGGCACCAGTGTTTCGCGCGATTTCGTCGAGCTGCCGTCGCAGCTTTATGAGCACTGGCTGACGGTGCCCGCTATCCTGAAGCGCTATGCCGTGCATTTCGAGACCGGCGAGCCGATGCCGCAGGCCTTGCTCGACAAGGTGCTGGCCGCGCGAACCTTCAATGCCGGTTTCAATACCGTGGAATTCACCTCGTCGGCGTTGGTCGATATGGCGTTTCACACGAGAACGACCGTCGAGGACCCGATGGCGGTGCAGGCGGAGGTGCTGGCCGAGATCGGCATGCCGAAGTCTATCGTCATGCGCCACGCAACGCCGCACTTCCAGCACATCTTCTCCGGCGGGTATTCGGCCGGCTATTACTCCTACATGTGGTCGGAGGTGCTCGACGCCGACGCCTTCGCCGCCTTCGAGGAGACGGGCGACGCCTTCAACGGCGAGATGGCGCGCAAGCTCAAGGAGAATATCTATTCCGTCGGCGGCTCGGTCGATCCAGAGGATGCCTATAAGGCCTTCCGCGGCAAGCTGCCGAGCCCGGATGCGATGCTCGTCAAAAAAGGACTTTCGACCTTCGAGGAATTGACAGGCAGCGACGCCTAAGACAATTTGATGACACGCTGTGATGCGGCGGGGCGAAAGCCTTGCCGCAGCTTTTGCGCGTTCCCCCCTTTCGCAAACGCAAAAAAAACTGTATGGACGCCCCAAACTAATAGGCGCGTCCTCTAGAGCGTGCGCCCCAGCCTCAGAGATTTCACATATGGCACTTCGCAATATCGCGATCATCGCGCACGTTGACCATGGCAAAACGACCCTGGTGGATGAGCTTCTCAAGCAGTCCGGCTCGTTCCGCGAAAATCAGCGTGTCGCTGAACGCGTGATGGACTCGAACGATCTCGAAAAGGAACGCGGCATCACCATTCTCGCCAAGGCGACCTCGGTGGAATGGAAGGGTGTCCGCATCAACATCGTCGACACCCCCGGCCACGCCGACTTCGGCGGTGAAGTCGAGCGCATTCTCTCGATGGTGGATGGCGCGATCGTTCTCGTTGATGCCTCGGAAGGCCCGATGCCGCAAACGAAATTCGTCGTCGGCAAGGCGCTGAAGGTCGGCCTTCGCCCGATCGTCGCGATCAACAAGATCGACCGTCCCGACGGCCGCCACGAAGAAGTCATCAACGAAGTCTTCGACCTCTTTGCAAACCTCGACGCGACCGACGAGCAGCTCGACTTTCCGATCCTCTACGGTTCGGGCCGCGATGGCTGGATGAACGTCAATCCAGAAGGTCCGAAGGATCAGGGTCTTACCCCGCTTCTCGACCTGGTGCTCAAGCATGTTCCGGAGCCGACCGTCCACGAAGGTCCGTTTACGATGATCGGCACGATCCTCGAAGCCAACCCCTTCCTCGGTCGCATCATCACCGGCCGCATCAATTCCGGTTCCATCAAGCCGAACCAGGCGGTGAAGGTTCTCCACGCCGACGGCAAGACGATTGAAACCGGCCGCATTTCCAAGATCCTCGCCTTCCGCGGCATCGAACGCCAGCCGATCGAAGAAGCGCATCAAGGTGACATCATTGCGATCGCCGGCCTTTCCAAGGGCACGGTCGCCGACACCTTCTGCGATCCTTCGATCACAGCACCGCTGCCGGCGCAGCCGATCGATCCGCCGACCGTCACCATGTCCTTCATCGTCAACGATAGCCCGCTGGCGGGCACCGAAGGCGACAAGGTCACGAGCCGCGTCATCCGCGACCGCCTCTTCAAGGAAGCGGAGGGCAACGTCGCCCTGAAGATCGAAGAAGCCGAAGGCAAGGATTCGTTCTACGTGTCCGGCCGCGGCGAACTTCAGCTCGCCGTCCTCATCGAAACCATGCGTCGCGAAGGCTTCGAGCTTGCCGTGTCGCGTCCGCGTGTCGTGATGCACAAGGATGAAAGCGGCCAGCTTCTGGAGCCGGTCGAAGAGGTCGTCATCGACGTCGACGAAGAACATTCCGGTGTCGTCGTGCAGAAGATGTCCGAGCGCAAGGCCGAAATGGTCGAGCTGCGTCCGTCGGGCGGCAACCGTCTCCGCCTGCGTTTCTACGCACCGACCCGCGGCCTGATCGGCTACCAGTCGGAGCTGCTGACGGATACGCGCGGCACGGCGATCATGAACCGCCTGTTCCACGACTACCAGCCCTACAAGGGTGTGATCGGTGGCCGCGTCAACGGCGTGCTGCTCGCCAACGCTCCCGGCGAAGCCGTCGCCTATGCGATGTTCAACCTGGAAGATCGCGGCCCGATGATCATCGAGCCGGGCGAAAAGGTCTATGCCGGCATGATCATCGGCATCCATTCGCGCGACAACGACCTTGAAGTCAACGTCCTGAAGGGCAAGCAGCTCACCAACATCCGCGCCGCCGGCAAGGACGAAGCGGTGAAGCTGACGCCGCCGATCCGCATGACGCTTGATCGCGCACTCTCCTGGATCCAGGACGACGAGCTGATGGAAGTGACGCCGAAGAATATTCGTCTGCGCAAGATGTATCTCGACGCAAACGATCGCAAGCGTTTCGAAAAGTCGAAGGCGGCCCTCTGAGAGCCTGGCGCAGTTTAGAGAAGTCCTTAAAACCCCGGCCCTCGCGCCGGGGTTTTTGTTGTGCGCCGCGTCGATTCCATCTTGTGACAATCGTTAAAAAAGCGTTAACTTTTGACCATCGTCCACATGTTAAGTCTGTGGGCAATGGACCGGAATGCGGTATCGCATATGGTTAATTGCCTCTGGCGGGACCAGAGTAAACGTTATGAAGACGTTGTCGATCGATGTCCGGCGGGCCGAGCCGCATGATGCCCGCGCCATATCGGAAACACACAGGCTCGCCTGGCAGCACACCTATGCGGGCATCATTCCGCATCGTGCGCTGACGCAGATGATCGAGCGGCGCGGCGAAAGCTGGTGGCGCAAGGCGACGCGCGGTCCGGCAACGCTGCTGGTTCTCGATGTCGCCGGCACTGTCGCCGGCTATGCGACGCTTGGCCTGAACCGCGCCCGCGCTCTGCCGCAGGAAGGCGAAATCTACGAGCTTTACCTTCGGCCCGAATATCAGGGCATCGGCCTCGGCAGAATGCTGTTCGGCGAGGCGCGCCGGCTGTTGAAGTCGCTTGGCTGCAACGGGCTGGTCGTCTGGTGCCTTGAGGAAAACGAGACCGCCAGCCGCTTCTACCGCCATCATGGCGGTGTCGATTTCTGCGAAGGCATGGAAAGCTTCGACCACAGGCAATTGAAGAAGATCGGCTTCATCTGGAGCTGATCAATCCCTAGCGTCTGAAAAGACGCACGGCGCGAGAGTCGTGCCTTCGTCTATCTCTTACCGGAAGTTTTTGATGTGAATGTGCGCCGCTGCAGTCAAGCATTGGCGCTGTGCGATGTTGCGTTGCCACATGAAACTGATTATCTGGCTGCGAGCAAATTCAACCTCGCGGGAGTTTCTTATGCGCATCGACGCTATTTCCATCGGTAATAATCCACCTGAGGACGTCAACGTTATCGTCGAGGTTCCGGTCGGCGGTCATCCCATCAAGTATGAGATGGACAAGGAAGCCGGCACGCTGGTGGTCGATCGTTTCCTCTATACGCCGATGACCTATCCCGGCAATTATGGTTTCGTGCCGCACACACTGTCGGAAGACGGCGACCCGATCGATGTGCTGATCGCCAGCACCCGCCCGCTGGTTCCCGGCTGCGTCATCAATGTCCGCCCGATCGGCGTCCTGAAGATGGAAGACAATTCCGGCAAGGACGAGAAGATCATCGCCGTGCCGTCGCCGAAGCTGACGCTGCGCTACGAGAAGGTGAAGGACTACACCGATCTTCCCGAGATCACGCTGAAGCAGATCGAGCACTTCTTCGAGCACTACAAGGATCTGGAGCCCGGCAAGTGGGTGAAAATCTTCGGCTGGGGCGACTCCAAGGAAGCCGGTGAACTGATCCTCGAAGCCGTCGAGCGCGCCAAGACGACGAAGGGCTGATCGTTCAGCGAAGAAACGCTTCGAGCTTTCTTGCCAAATCCTCCGGGTCGCCGTCGATCCGGAGGATTTTTTTGCGTGCGGTCTCGCCGGAGACAAAGCTGACGCTGGATTTGGGAATGCGCAGCGATTGCGCGATCAGCAGGATGAGGGCCTTGTTTGCCTTGCCCTTTTCCGGGACCGATGTGACGCGCGCCTTCAGGAGGGCTTCACCCTCGCCGTCGGCCTCGATGCCATCGATTGCGTCACGCCCGCCATTCGGCGTCAGCCGGACGGCGAGGCGCAGATGGTCATCGAAAAGGCGCCAGGGACGGCTCAAGCGACCAGCGGGTACAGCGTGGTCCACAGCAAGGTGCGCAGGAAGAAGATGATCAGCAGCAGGATGATCGGCGAAATGTCGATGCCGCCAAGGTTCGGCAGAAAGCGGCGGATCGGCTTCAGCGCCGGTTCGGTGACGTTATAGAGAAAAGTGCCGACCGAATTGACGAACTGATTGCTGGAGTTGATGACGTTAAAGGCATAGAGCCAGGAAAAAATGGCACTGCCAATCAGGATCCAGGTGTAAATATTCAAAGCCAAATCAATGGTTTGAAACAGCGCAAACATCGTCATCTCCAAATTCGTTGTTGACAGACATGTAGACATTGGCGACTAAACGAGCAAGTGCCGTGTGGAGACGCGCGGTGAATCATGTTTAACGGGCGGCTCTGCAGCTATTGCGGCGCCCGTCTCCTCGGAAAACATCCATGTCGTTTGCGCCCACCGGAGACCGTTTTGCCGCGTTTCGGCATTCGTCCTACACGCGGTTCTTCTTCGCGCGCTTCCTGCTTTCCTTCTCGCAGCAGATCGTCAGCGTTGCCGTCGGCTGGCAGATGTACGACCAGACGGGCAAGGCGATCTATCTCGGCCTGATCGGTCTCGTGCAATTCCTGCCGTCGCTGCTGCTCATGCTCGTCACCGGCTCGGTGGCCGACCGGTACAATCGCCGGGCGATCGCCGCGCTCTGCTCGCTGGTGAGCGCGCTCTGCACACTGGCGCTGCTGGTCATGACTATCATGGGCACCTTTACACCTCTGCCTGTTTTCGCCGTCCTTTTGATCTTCGGCATCGAACGTGCCTTCATGTCGCCGGCGGTGCAGTCGCTGGCGCCCAATCTCGTGCCGGAGCAGGCTCTTTCCAATGCGATCGCCTGGAATTCGTCGTCCTGGCAGCTTGCGGCGATCACCGGGCCGGTGCTCGGCGGCCTGCTCTACGGCGTCAGCGCGACGACCGCCTATAGTGTGGCGGTGATCTTTTCCGTGCTCGGTGCAGCCCTTCTCTACATGATCCCGAAGCCGGAACAGAAGACGACGGGCGAAACCAAGAGCTGGGCGATGATCCTCGGTGGCTTCAGCTTCATCCGCGCCGAAAGGGTGGTGCTCGGGGCGATCTCACTCGATCTCTTCGCCGTATTGCTCGGCGGCGCGACGGCGCTGATGCCGATTTTTGCGCGTGATATTCTGACACTCGGTCCCTGGGGGCTCGGGCTGTTGCGTGCCGCACCCGGCCTTGGCGCCATCGTCATGGCGATCTTCCTGGCCGCCTACCCGCTCAAACACCGCGCCGGCATCTACATGTTCATCGGCGTCGCCCTGTTCGGCCTTGGAACGATCATTTTCGGCGTGTCGACCAACACCGAGGTCTCGATCGCGGCGCTGGCGCTGATGGGGGCGGCCGACATGGTGTCGGTCTATGTGCGCGAGAGCCTGATTGCGCTCTGGACGCCGGATCATCTGCGCGGCCGGGTCAACGCCGTCAACATGGTCTTCGTCGGTGCTTCAAACGAACTCGGGGAATTCAGGGCAGGAACGATGGCATCGATCTTCGGTGCGGTGCCGGCGGTTGTTATCGGCGGGATCGGAACGCTTGCTGTGGCGGCGATCTGGGCTTCGAGTTTCCCGAAATTGCGGCAGATCGATACGCTCGACGCGCCCACCGCATAGTCGGGATCGATTTCGAAACCGATTATGCGCGAAGAGCGATAGAAGACGTCGCCTTCGCCGCCTTTCCCTCGAAGACGATGTCGAGGAATTCGGTCAGCCAGGCTCTCAGCGGCGCGTCGAACAGCATGCGGCCTTCGAGATGTTCGCGGCCCTGCTGGGCGTTCGGCAGGATGAAGCGATGGGCGCCATGCACGACCCAGCGATGCATCATCACCCGAGTGAGCTCGGCATGGAACTGCAGGCCCCAGGCGTTGCCGTCGTAGCGGAAGGCCTGGTTCGGATAGGCATCGCCTTCGGCCAGCAGGTCGGCGCCGCGCGGCAGTTCGAAACCCTCGCGATGGAAATGATAGACCATCTTCGGCCAGTGCATCAGCAACCGGCCCTTCTCGGTCGGGTGCAGCGGATACCAGCCGATCTCCGTCGAGCCGTCGGCATTCGGCTGCACCTTGCCGCCGAGATGATGCACCAGCATCTGCGCGCCGAGGCAGATGCCGAGATAGGGGCGTTTTTCCCGCAGCGGAATATCGATCCAGTCGATCTCCTTCTTGATGAAGTCATCGGGATCATTGGCGCTCATCGGCCCGCCGAAGACCACGGCGCCGGCATGGTCTTCGAGCGTCGTCGGAAGCGGCTCGCCGAGAACCGGGCGACGAATATCGAGGCGGTAGCCCTTTTCGACGAGCAATTGGCCGACACGGCCGGGGCTCGATCGCTCCTGATGCAGGACGATGAGGATCGGGCGCCCGTCGCGGTTCGGGTTCTGCTCAGTCGGCATCATCTTGCGCAACCTGGACATCCGTCACCCTGGCGGCGGCCTCTTGCCGCTTCTGGATGCGCTCGCGCGAGGAGACGCCGAGCAGATCGGCGATACGCCAGATCACATGGTCTTCCATCTCGCTGCGTTCGCCATCGGCATAGACGATGTCCCAGAGGATGCCGATCAGCTCCAGCCGTTGCTCGGTATTGAGATGGCGTTTCAGGTCGGCGGTGAAGCGATAATAGTCGACGGCGGTGCTTTCCGCCTCCAGACCAGCGGCCATCAGAGCATCGAGCTGCTTGCCGTCGAGGGCATACTGCTCCTTCAGGAGCTTGCGCAGCCGCTTCTTCTCGCTGGCTTTGATCTGACCGTCGGCCTCCATGACCTGCATGCAGAGCGCTGCCACTGCGATGCGCGGATCATCAGGGGCAAATCCTTTCTTCGGGTGGTCGGCGGTGAGCTTTTGGAAGAATGCCTGAAAGCGTTCGAACATGCGGTTTTCGTTCCATTTCAGAAAAGGCGGAGCCGTGTCTTGGGTTCCGGTTCCACCCTGGGATCGCGAACGCCGGGATCATCCGGCAACCCGCCAAAGAAAGGTTTTGCCTCATTCGGCGCCGGCGCTTTATCGCTCACGGCCGGTTCGACGGGTTTCGATTTTGCCGGCGCTGGTGCCGGCGTGGGGCGCACAGCCTCGGCAATCGTCGCAGCGCGTTCCAGCTCGATGATGCGATGGTCGTTGACGGGGCTTTCCGGCCTGACGTCACGCAGCGGCGGCAGCGTCTTCAGAGCTGTTTCGATCGAGGCCGGCGTCGAACCGTCTTCGAGCGGACCTTCGATCTGGCCGAAAGGCGCCTTCCATTCGAAGGCGTCGAGACGGCCGGTCACCGGCGATATCGGCAGCCATTTGTCGGAGACGAAACCATCCGCCACCCAGGCCGGATCGCGCGGCGCCTTGAGCGCCTGGGCCAGCCAGTGGCGCACGCGGCCCTGGTCGCCGGTCTCGGCCTCTTCGATGTCGGCCAAGAGCAGGAAGGCGGCTTCACGCGGCTGCATGCGTGCCGCCGCTTCCGCCTTGGTGCGCGCCTTGGCGAATTCCTGCGCGTCGAGTGCCGCCTGCGCGACGACGAGAAGGGATTCGACATTGTTCGGGCGCAGCCCTTCCAGCCGTTCGGCACGCTTCAGCCGGTCGAGCGTGGAATCGCCGCTGCGGGCCCTGACATAGGCCTGGCCGATCTCCGGATGCGGTGCCGATTTCCATGCCTGTTCGAGGATCGAGGCGGCTTTGCGCACGCCGCCTTCGCGGAACAGCGCCTTTGCAGCGACGAGAGCTGCCGGAATGAAATCGGCGGCGAGCTTCAGCGCCTGCTGGGCGTCGTCGCGGGCACCGGCCGGGTTGCTTTCCAGCTTCTCGCCGGCGCGCGCCGTCAGCAGGACGGCGTGCAAACGGTTGGCTTCGGCCTTTTCGACGACGCGGGCAGCCTTCTGCTGTTCGAGCAGGCGGATCGCATCGTCCCAGCGGCCGGCCTGGCTGCGATATTCGAGCGTCGCCTGGGCGGCCCAAGGCAGATAGGGCGCGTTGTCGGCCGCCTTTTCAGCATATTGGCGGGCCGCCTCGTTGGCCCCGAGACGGCGGGCTTCGAGATAAAGGCCGCGCAGGCCGAGTTCGCGCGTCTCGGGATCGTTGGCCATGGCCTCGAACTTGGCGCGCGCCTCGTCATGGCGGCCCTCGATCAGGGCGGCCTGAGCTTCGAGCAGGTTGATCAGCGGTTCCTGATCGGCGCGGATGAGGCCGCGCGAGCGGGCGGCCATCTTGCGGGCAAGCAGGGCATTGCCGGCGCCGGCGGCGATCAGGCCGGTGGACAGCGCCTGATAACCGCGGTCGCGCTTGCGGGCGCGGAAATATCGCGTCACCGAATGCGGCGAAGTCCAGACCAGGCGGACGAACCACCATGCGATCATCACGGCGGCGATGAGAGCGATGATGGCGCTGGCGGCAACGATCAGCTTCGTCTGGTAGATCTGGCCCTCCCAGATCAGCGAGAGATCGCCGGGGCGATCGGCAAGCCAGGAGAAGCCATAGGCGAGAAGCAGCACGAAGAGGGCGAAGGCGACAAGGCGGATCAGCATGGTCTTATCCTTCCTTGCCGGTGCCGGAAACGGCTTTCGACAGCGCGCCCCCGACCAGTTCCTCGACGCGGATGCGCGCTTCGAGTGATTGCTTGAAGGCGGTCGACGCCTGCTTGCCGAGGGCGGGCAGATTGTTCCATTCGGCGGAAGCGCCGGGCAGGTCACCGCTCTTCACTTTGTCCTCCATGCGGGCAGCAATGGCTTCGACGCTTTCACCCTCTATATTGCCGACGGGGCGAACGCTCACCAGCGACTTGGCGCTCGACATCAGCCGGTCCGACCAGCTCTGGTTCGGATCCGGCTGGTTGACGGCTTCGACGATCGCGGTGGCGACATCGGGAACCGCTGCCACCAGTTCGGCGCGTGAGGGAATGCCGGTCTCGGCAAAGGCGCGGAGGTCGGCGACAGCAGGATCGTCGGGCGCGACGCCGGCGAAAGTGTCGAGTTCGGCCACAAACGGACCGCCGCGATCGATCGCCGCCTTAAGGGCGGCGGCCGCGATCGCCCGGGCGACGGCGACGTCCTCGCGCGGCTCGTTCAGCTTCTTTTCGGCCTCTTCGAGGCGCTTGGATATATCGGCGCCGTTCGTCGTCTGCTGTTCGGAAGACTGGGCAAGTGTGGCGCGCAGCTGATCGACCTGGCCGGTCAGTTCCGCAATCTTCTGGTTGAGCGCCTCGACATTTGCCGAATCGGCCGGTGCACCGGCTGCGGGAGCCTTCGCCGCCGATTCCAGCGCAGCGACGCGCTTCTCGAGCGCGCCGTCATCCGTGCTCGCCGGGTTGGCGGCAAGGTTGGCGACGGCCTGTTTCAGGCCGTCGATCTCGCCGGAAAGCTCGGCGGTCTCCGGCGAGGTCGCCTGTGGCGCAGACGAGCTCGGGAGGTAACCGGCATACTGGATGGCGCCGGCGCCGAGCAGCGCCACGAGGCCGCCGAAGATGCCGGCGGCAATGAGACCGGAGGTGCCGGCGCTCTTCGGCGCGGGCTGTTCGGGAGGAGGGGTGTAGGACGGTTCCGAAGCTACCGGTTCCTCCTCAAGCGCCTCCGCCGCAGGCTTTTCTTCATATTCGGCATGCGAGGCAGCTTCGGTTTCGGGCGTCAGGCCGTCGTCCGTGGCGGCGGTAGTGTCGGCATCACCGGCTGGGCTCTCTACCGGCTTTTCGGTATCGGCTGCGGAGGCGAATTCCTGTGCATCGAGGTCGATCGTGACCGGCTCGTCGGCGCTCTTCGAATGGCGTGGCGGGTTTCCCGATACCATGAGGTCCTCTTTATCCTGCATTGCAACGAAACTAGACAGTGATCCCAGTTAAGGGAAGAGGTTAGATCAAATTTGGGCAGTTAGAGCCTTCAAAGCAGCGACAAAAGGCTTCTCTCATCCGGCATCGGCGCAATCGTCACGTTTTTTCGAAGTACTGCCGGAACGGCCCCCGCCACCGCCTCGCTCAGGCAAAGGAGGCGAATTGTGCTGCGCTTCGGTAGGGCGGACCGCGGCTCCGGCAGACGAAAGAAATCCTCAGCCGTCTGGCGGGAATAGAAGAGGATGACGTCCGGGCCACCGTCAGCGAAGATCGCGTCGACCTCGGCAGAATCGGGGACGGCCGATTGCATGCGATAACATTCGGCGACGGAAAATTGGATGCCAAGTTCGCGCAATCTTCCTTCGAAAGTTTCGGCACGCGGGGTGCCGGCAAGATAGAGCAACCCGTCGGCTCCCTGCGCCGCGATGAGATCGGCAAGATCGCGGCCGTTGCCCGCGGATGCGGCGACATATCGGAAGCCAAGGCTGCGCGCCTCTCCCGCCGTCGTCTCTCCGACCGCGAAAAACGGGCGGGTAAGATGCGGACGAAGCTGCTCACCGAGGGCGGAAACGACCCTGATCGCTTCGGCGCTGGTCACCGCGATTGCGCCGCTGGTGGTCGCCAGGGCCGCTGCGGCGGCGGCGCTGTCGTGCAGCGGCTGACGCAGCGGCAGCAGCAAGGGCTCGTGGCCCATATCGCGCAAACGTTGTGCGGTTCTCGTCGCCGAATGGGCGGGGCGGGTGACGAGCACGCGCATCAGCCGCCTCAGTGCCAATCGTCGAAAAAGGCGCTGCCTGCCCTTGCGCGCACGTCCTGGCCGGCGCGGGTGCCGAGTGCTGCCGCGTCGCGGCGGTGGCCGTCGGTCGTCACGGCATGCTGGCTGCGGCCGTCGGGGGTGATGATGAGGCCGGAGAAGCGGATCAGGTCGCCTTCGCAGACGGCATAACCGCCGATCGGCGTGCGGCAGGAGCCGTCGAGTGCGGCGAGGAAGGCGCGTTCGCAGGAGACAGTGTCGAAAGTCGTGATATCGTTGACCGGTGCCAGCAGATCGTCGACCCTGGCATCGCCGATGCGGCTTTCGATGCAGATCGCCCCCTGCGCCGGCGCCGGCGGGAAGGTGTCGGGATCGAGGATATCGGTCAGCACATCGACCTTGCCGAGACGCTTCAGGCCGGCCAGCGCCAGCAGGGTCGCGTCCACCTGGCCCTCCTCGAGCTTGCGCAGGCGCGTTTCCACCAAGCCGCGGAAGGTGATGACGTTGATATCAGGCCGCATGCGGCGGATCAGCGCCTGGCGGCGCAGCGACGAGGAACCAACGGTGGCGCCATGCGGCAGGTCGATCAGTTTGCGCGCGGTGCGACCGATGACGGCGTCGCGGATATCCTCGCGCGGCAGATAGGCGGAAAGATGAAGGCCCTCGGGCAGGTGCGTCGGCATGTCCTTGGCGGAGTGCACGGCGAAATCCAGCTCGCCAGCGGCAAGCTTCTGTTCGAGCTCTTCGGTGAAGAGGCCCTTGCCGCCAATCTCGGAAAGCGACCGGTCGGTGATGCGGTCGCCCTTGGTCGTCAGCACGACGATCTCGAACATTTCTTCGGGCAGATGATGCGCCGCCATCAGCCTGTCGCGGGCCTCATGCGCTTGGGCAAGCGCCAGCGGGCTACCCCGCGTGCCGATCCGGAAAGGTTTTGTTTGCATCCGCTCAATTCCGTTGTTACCGGAGTTCTCGTAAACGGGTTTCCATCCCATCGCAATCAACGAACAGGCTTCATGGTTCCCTTTCTACGCATCCTTGGCATCGAAACAAGCTGCGACGAGACCGCCGCCGCCGTCGTCGAGCGCGATGCGGAGGGGCATTCCAACGTGCTGTCGGACGTGGTGCTGTCGCAGCTCGACGAGCACAGCGCCTATGGCGGCGTGGTGCCGGAGATCGCCGCGCGCGCCCATGTCGAGGCGCTGGACGAGCTGATCGAAGAGGCGCTGAAGCGCGCCAATGTGTCGCTGGGCGATGTCGACGCCATTGCCGCCACCTCGGGGCCGGGGCTGATCGGCGGGCTGCTTGTGGGGCTGATGACCGGCAAGGCGATCGCCAGAGCCGCCGGCAAGCCGCTCTATGCGGTCAACCATCTCGAAGGCCATGCGCTGACGGCGCGGCTGACGGACGGGCTCACCTTTCCCTATCTGATGCTGCTCGTCTCCGGCGGCCATACCCAGCTCATCCTGGTGCGCGGCGTCGGGCAATACGAGCGCTGGGGCACGACGATCGACGATGCGCTCGGCGAAGCCTTCGACAAGACGGCAAAGCTGCTCGGCCTGTCCTATCCCGGCGGACCGGCGGTGGAGCGCATGGCGCGGGACGGCAATCCCGATCGTTTCAATTTTCCGCGGCCGCTGGTCGGTGAGGCAAGGCTCGATTTCTCCTTCTCCGGTTTGAAGACGGCCGTGCGGCAGGCGGCACAGGATATCGCGCCGCTCAGCGATCAGGACGTGGCGGATATCTGCGCCTCGTTCCAGAAGGCGATTTCGCGGACGCTGAAGGATCGCATCGGCCGCGGCCTGCAGCGGTTCAAGACGGAATTCCCTGCTGCAAGCGAAAAGCCGGCGCTCGTCGTTGCCGGCGGCGTCGCCGCCAATCTCGAACTGCGCGGCACGCTGCAGGCGCTGTGCGACAAGAATGGCTTCCGTTTTATTGCACCGCCGCTGCACCTCTGCACCGACAATGCCGTGATGATCGCCTGGGCGGGACTGGAGCGGATGGCAGCGGGTGCCGCGCCGGATGCGCTCGACGTACAGCCGCGGTCGCGCTGGCCGCTCGATTCCAACGCGGAAAGGCTGGTCGGTTTCGGAAAAAGAGGAGCCAAGGCATGAGCGAGACCATCGCCGTCGTTGGATCGGGGGCTTTCGGCACGGCGCTTGCCGCCGTCATCGCCCTTGCCGGGCGCAGTGCGGTGACGCTTGTCGGGCGCAATCCGGCGCTGATGGAAGATCTGAAGAGCGAGCGGCTGCATGATGCGGTGCTGCCCGGCATTTCTCTGCCTGACACGCTGGAATTTTCCGCCGAGGCGGATGCAATCACCGGCGCCTCCATTGTGCTTTTTGCGATGCCATCGCAGGCGCAGGCCGATGCGGCGCGGCAATATGGCCCCTATCTTGCCAAAGATGCCGTCGTCGTCACCTGCGCCAAGGGCATCGAGCGGGCGACGGGCAATCTTCTGACCGACATGCTGGAACGGGAACTGCCGGACCATTCCGTCGCCGTGCTCTCAGGCCCGGGTTTTGCCGCCGATATCGCCAAGGGCCTGCCGACGGCGATGGCGATTGCGGCAGCCGACATGGAGACGGCGGAGCGGCTGGCGCAGGCGATATCAGGCCGGACCTTCCGGCTCTATGCCTCCAGCGACCGGATCGGCGTGCAGCTCGGCGGCGCGCTCAAGAACGTGCTGGCGATCGCCTGCGGCATCGTCGAAGGCCGCGGCATCGGCGATTCCGCGCGTGCGGCGCTGATTGCGCGCGGGCTTGCGGAAATGTCGCGTTTCGTCGTCGCCAAGGGCGGGCAGGCGGATACGGTGCGCGGGCTTTCCGGCCTCGGCGATCTGGTGCTGACGGCGACCAGCCATCAATCGCGCAACCTGCGCTTCGGCATCGCACTCGGGCGCGGCGACAAAACCGATCCCCTGCATGGTGCGCTGGTGGAAGGCGCGTTTGCCGCCTCCGTCGCCTCGCGGCTTGCGGCGGAATTGAAGGTCAGCATGCCGATCACCGATGCCGTTTCCGCCATCATCGACGGCAGGCTCGATATATCAGAGGCGATCGAGCAGCTGATGACGCGTCCGATCACCACCGAATAGGAGACAGACATGCTTTTCGCCCTTCTCTGCAAGGACAAACCGGGACATCTGAACGTGCGCATGGATACGCGTCCGACGCATATCGAGCATCTGAACAAGCTGAATGCCGAGGGCACGCTGAAGATCGCCGGCCCGTTTCTCGACGATGACGGCAAGCCCTGCGGCAGCCTGATCATCGTCGAGGCGGAATCGAAAGAGGCGGCGCGGGCGCTTGCCGATGCCGACCCTTACGCCAAGGCCGGACTGTTCGAAAGCGTCGAGGTCCAGGCCTACAACTGGGTCTTCAACAAACCGGAGGCGTGAGCATGGCGCACTGGCTCTATAAATCCGAACCCGCCTCCTGGTCCTGGGAGCAGCAGAAGGCTGCCGGCGAAAAGGGCACGGAATGGACCGGCGTCCGCAACTATCTGGCGCGCAACAATATGCGAGCGATGCAGATCGGCGACAAAGGCTTCTTCTATCATTCCAATGACGGGCTGGAGATTGTCGGCATCGTCGAAGTCTGCGCCCTCTCCCATCCCGATTCTTCCGCCAAGGGCGATCCGAAGTGGGATTGCGTCGATATCCGCGCCGTCATGGACATGCCGAAGCCGGTGACGCTGAAGGATGTCAAGGCGAGCGAGAAGCTTGCCAAGATGGCGCTCGTCACCTCGATGCGGCTGTCGGTGCAGCCGGTGACGGAAGAAGAATATCTCGAAGTCTGCCGCATGGGCGGGCTGGACAATCCGCCGCATTGAAGACCGATCCCGAAGCCTTCATCCGCGCCAATACCAGCCTGATGCCGCCGCCGCATGTGCCGGAGATTTCGCTCTATCTGGCGAGCGAGGCGCATGAACTCTGGCTGAAGACGGAGGAGGAGCTGGAGGCGATCGGTCTGCCGCCACCCTTCTGGGCTTTTGCCTGGGCGGGCGGTCAGGGACTGGCGCGCTACATCCTCGACCAACCGGAAACGGTGCGCGGCAAGCGCGTGCTCGATTTCGCCAGCGGTTCCGGCCTTGTCGGCATTGCGGCTGTGATGGCCGGTGCCCGCAAGGTCACCGCCTGCGATATCGATCCCTGGGCGCAAGCCGCAGTCCGGATGAATGCCGAGGCCAATCGCGTTTTGCTCGGATTTACCGGCGCCGATCTGATCGGCCAGGCCGTCGATGCGGATATCGTGCTTGCCGGCGACGTCTTCTACGACCGCGCTTTCGCCGACGCGCTCGTTCCCTGGTTCGCGATGCTGGCGGCCGAGGGCAAGGCGGTGCTGGTCGGCGATCCCGGACGCAGTTACCTGCCGCGGGATCGGCTGGAATTTTGCGCGGTTTACGAGGTGCCGGTGACGCGGGCGCTGGAGGACAGCGAAATCAAGAGGACGACGGTGTGGCGCTTCGCTCCCTAGGTCGGGCCGACATTCAGGTTTCGATCACGCGGGCTATTCTATGTTGGCATTCCAGCAAGCACTCGCCGGCTGGTTTTTGCCGGTCAAGCCTTTTCGAAGAGCGGCGAGATCACCATGTCCGGCACCAGCACCAGGCCCTTGTCGGTTATCCGGATTTCCGGGATGACCGACAACGGGATGAGGTTGAAGCCCATATAGGCGATGGTGCAGCCTGCCTTTTCCCATTCGAGCTTCAAGGCCTTTACTTCGTCCGCGACCTGGTGCACGCGCTGGTCGGACAAGAGCCCGGCGATCGGCAGCGGCACCATGGCCGTCACCTTGCCGTCCATGACGACACAGACGCCACCCTGCCTTTCTTCGATCGCGTCCAGCGCCACCTGCATGTCGGCGGCATTGGTGCCGGCGACGATGATGTTGTGGCTGTCGTGGCCGACCGAGGATGCGACCGCGCCTTGTCTGAGCCCGAAGCCGTTGAGCAGTCCGTGGGCGACATTGCCGGCTGACTTGCCGTGGCGCTCCACCACCGTCACGAAGCAGAGGTCGTGCCTGTCGAAATGCGCCTGCCAGTCATTGGCCGGCTCCAGCGTGACGGTGACGTGGCCGAGGGTAATGCCGGGCAGCTCCGTCTTGATCGTATGAGCGACGACCGTCTCCGTCGGCAGGTCCGGTGTCAGCTTGAGATTTTTGGGCAGCTTGACCGTGTGGTAGGCGGCATCCGGATAGCGGTACGGTTTCGACAGAGCTTCGTCGAGGATCGGCGTGATCTTCTTGCCGTCGACGACGAGTTCGCCACCATACCAGGTGCTGACCGGCGTAAGGTCGTCGCTGAGAAGCACCAGATCGGCCCGGCGCCCGCCGCCCAGACCGCCGATTTCGCCTTCCATGCCGAACCGCGTCGCGCCGTGCAGCGAACCCATCGCCCAGGCCTCTTCCGGCCTCATGCCGTATTTCACGGCTTCGCGCGTCACCCAGTCCAGGCCGAAGGCGAGCAGATCTTCCGCATCACGGTCGTCGGTGCAGACGGCGACGCGCTTGTGGGAGGCGCCGAGCTCGGTGATCGTCTTGATCGCCTGCGGCAGCGAATGCCAGGGAGTCGTCGGCGGGCCGCCGCGCAGGAAGATCCACACGCCGGCTTCCAGCAGGTCGTCGGCAATATCGCGGTCGATGGCTTCATGCGTGTCGGTAACGCCGGATGCGGCATAGGCGGCAACGAACTCTCGTCCGTAGACATGGCCCGACACCGGCCTGCCGCGCTCGAGTGCTGCAGCCAGGATCGCATGGCTGCGCTCGTCGCCCATCGCAACGGGGACGAAATCCATCTTCTCACCGAGAGCCACGGCTTCCGGCCATTTGTCGAACAGGGCGGCGATCTTGTCCGGCGTCAGGTCGCCGCCGGCTGTTTCCAGGTCCGGCGTCGTCGCCGGCACGGTGCTCGGCACGGTCAGGAAGATCGACAGCGGCGCCTGCCGCGCATCCTCGAGCATGGCCTCGACGCCGGCGACGTCCATGACGTTGCCGATCTCGTGGCTGTCGCAGAAGATCGTCGTCGTGCCGTTGAGGAGTGCCGCTTCCGCATAGGCGCAGGCCGTGACCATCGAGGATTCGATATGGATATGCGGATCGACCAGGCCGGGGGCGATGATGCCGCCTCTGGCGTCGTAGAGCTTGGCGCTCCCGCCTCTGTAGCTGCCGGCCGGCTTGACGGCTGCAATGCGGCCCCCCGAAATCCAGATTTCGCGTCCGTCGAGAAAGCGCTCCGAATAGGTAGACAGGACGCGCGCGCCCTGGATGACCAGGTCGGGTTCGCGACGAGCTGAGGCGACATCCGCAAGACGGCGGGTCATGGTCGAGAGCGGCTGAACGGAGAAGCGGGTAAGCGTGCTCATGAAAACCTCATTTCCAGGACTCGGGGAGGACAGGCCAGAGTGTAGGGAACGCCGTCGGGGGAGGGAAGCACGAATAGTTCTTGCTTCTGGCGCGGGTCCCTGGCTGCTGGAACCGGGCAACAGCCGCGTTCCGATCATGCGCGATCGCCCGGGCCAGAAGGCGTCAGCCGGCAATCAAGGCGGCTTCATAGACCATCGTCGCGGCGGCAAGATCAGCCAACGCCGTTCCGACTGCCTTGTAGAGAGTGATCTCGTCGTTGGACGTCCGCGCTGGAACATCCCGGCGACACAGCTCGTCAAGTGTTGCACGCACCACATCTGTGGAAAGGACACCGCCTTGACGGGAATAGAACCGTGTGCACAGCACCGCCTTATCTGCTCAACAGGGGTATCACAGCGTCATCGCGCATCACCACCTCTATATGGGCGCGGAATGCTGAGAGACGGACGAGGAGGACTTGGCGGCGAAGCCATGAGTCTCTGTAGAAGAGACATCTTACGCGGTTTTGGCTGCTTCTGCGGCGGAGGCAGTTCTTGCGCCGCTCTTTTCGCAAGTTCGAAGTCAAAATCAAAAGACATTTCGGGCCTCGTCCACCATTTGGAAATCTCGAAGACTAGAATGCAGGAAACGTGCCAACCGCTACGTTAGGCGGTGCTGGCACGCCGGCGTCAACCCTGTCGTCTCGCGCTATTGCGCCTAGAACAGAATGATTTTAGGCCGCGTCGGCCTAAAATCTGAATCCTGTTCTAAATTAGATAGTTAGAGCATGATGTCATCCGAAAACCGCCCACACTTTTCGGCATCATGCTCTAGGATACGGCCTCAAATCGAATGGATTGCGCGCCTTCCCACAGCGTGAGGCGCCCTATTTCGGCGAGTTGGTCGAGATTGGATGTGATTGTGATGAAATGATTGCCAGCCAGTTGGCCCATTTTCGATGAAAAATCGACACCTCCATAGGCAAGCAGGATTTCCGTTTCGCTAATGCCTCCTGGGTAAAGGATGATATGACCGGGGGCCGGATGGCTCGTATGGTTCTCATAACCGACGCCGAAATCATGGTCGCCAAGCGGAATCCAAACGCCCTCGCCAGACCAGCGAACGTGCACGATTTTACCATCGAACGGCATCTGCTTGATGAATGCGTCACAGGTTTTGGGCGCTCTGGCAGTTTCCAGGAGAGCGTCGAAGATGAATGGCCCTGCTGTAATTTTCAGTTTCATGATGTCGCTCTTGTTAGATTTGACCGTTTGTTGATTTGTCTCGCCGCGGCTTTCCGATATTGCCCGTGGCCCTTAGTACCCACTAGGACGCCGTTTTCGACCACAGGCTTTCCGGCGACAATTGTCGTTATCGGCCAGCCGGTGATCTCGATCCCCTCGTAGGGCGAATAGTCTGCGCCATCATGCAGTTCCGCATGACGGATGGTCCGCTCGATGGTTGGATCCCAGATCGCGATGTCTGCATCCGCCCCTACGGCAATCGTTCCCTTTTGTGGATAGAGGCCATAGGTCTTTGCATGGTTCGTTGATGTCAGGGCGACAAAGCGCGGCAGATCGATGCGCCCGGCCATGAACCCTTGCGAAAATAGGATGGGAAGGCGGGTTTCGACGCCTGGAATGCCATTGGGGATGTGCCTGAAATTCATGCGACCTTTGGGATTAAGCTTCCCGTGCTGGTCGTCGTAACGGAATGGACAATGATCGGATGAAAAGAGTTCGAATGCCCCGGTCTCGATCCCGCGCCAGCATTCCTTCTGGGCATCTTCATCGCGCGGCGGCGGAGAGCAGACAAGTTTGGCGCCCTCCCAATCCATGCCGTCGAGGTCCTTGGCGGTGAGCGTCAGATATTGCGGGCAGGTTTCCCCGACGACTTTGACGCCTCTCATCC
The DNA here is from genome assembly GCF_014197345.1 of Rhizobium sp. BK008. Lineage (NCBI taxonomy): Bacteria > Pseudomonadati > Pseudomonadota > Alphaproteobacteria > Hyphomicrobiales > Rhizobiaceae > Rhizobium > Rhizobium sp. BK008. The sequence continues at coordinate 334,885 of NZ_JACIFK010000005.1, forward strand.
TTGCGCGAGCGATCTCTTCCATGGCCTCGCCGTTCGAGACATGCACAATGACAACGGGAACGTCCACGATTTCGGCCAGCGTCAGGGCGCGGTGCGTAGCTTCGCGTTCGACGGCGACCGGACGGGTGGAGGCATGAGCGCGTGGGGCAACGTCGCCCGCCAGCTCGTGTTTTTCGATCAGGAACCTGATTGCGTCCTCGTTTTCACAATGGACCATGACGGTGGCGCCCGTCCGTCGCGCGACATCGAGCGTCTTCAGGATCTGTGCGTCATCAAGGCGCAGGCTCTCATAGGTCATGAAAACCTTCAGCGACGGATAGCCGTCGGCCACAAGCGCTGGCAACTCCTGCCCCAGCACGGCGTCGCTCGGGTCGGATATGATCAGATGAAAACTGACGTCGGTATAACACTGGCCCTCTGCGAGCGCATGATAGGCCGTTAGCACCTCTCGCAGCGACTTGCCCTTTTCCTGAAGGCAGAACGGCATGACGGTCGTATTGCCGCCGAACACCGCCGACAGCGTTCCGCTCTCGAAGTCGTCCGCCATCTCGATCCCGTCGCCCGAAGGCTGGGAGATATGGACATGGCTGTCGATGCCGCCTGGAAGGACATATTTGCCCGAGGCGTCGATCGTGTGCGCAGCGCCCGACAGGCTTTGCCCGATCTGGACAATCTTGCCGTCTTTAATGCCGATATCCGCCTGGAAAACATCCGCAGCAGTCGCCACCGTGCCGTTCTGAATGATGAGATCGTAGTTGCTCACAAGCCTGACCTTCAGTGTTGCAGGATTTTGCCAAGGAAGGCTTCGGTTCGTGGGTTGTGTTTTCCCGCGAAAAACTCCTCGCTCGGACGATCCTCGACGATCTCGCCCTGATCGATGAAAATCACGCGTGTCGCCACCCGGCGGGCAAATCCCATCTCATGGGTGACGACCATCATCGTCATGCCGTCCTTTGCCAGTCCGGTCATGACGTCGAGCACTTCGGAAATCATCTCTGGATCAAGCGCGGAGGTCGGCTCGTCGAAGAGCATGGCGAGCGGATCCATCGCGAGCGCCCGCGCGATCGCCACGCGCTGCTGCTGCCCGCCGGAGAGTTGGCTTGGATATTTTTTCGCGTGGTCCGTCAGCCCGACCCGATCAAGAAGCGCCATGGCCTTGGTGTGAGCTGCCGTTTCGCTGCGGCCAATGACAATCTTCTGCGCCAGCATGATATTGTCGATGATCGTCAGATGAGGAAACAACTCGAAGTTCTGGAAGACCATACCTACCCGCGTGCGAAGGTTCGGCAGGTCGGTCTTCGGGTCGCCGACTTCGATACCATGCACCCGGATCGAACCTTCCTGAAACTGCTCGAGCCCATTGACGCATTTGATCAATGTCGATTTGCCCGACCCCGAGGGACCGCAGACAACCACGACCTCACCGCGTTCGACGTTCACCGAGCAGTTCTTAAGGACAGCGAACTGTCCATAATATTTGGTAACGCCAGTGATCTCAATCATGCCCGGCCTTTCTGGAAACGCGCGATGGAAAAGGGTTGCAAGGCTCTATCGGTCTCGCGACCGAGAACGAGCCGAGATGTTAACTGGCCGACGATCGGGCCGAGCGTATAGCCGTTTGAAGTGACGGCGTTGAAGAACCCCGGCATTGACGGATGTTCGCCGAGGATCGGCGCACCGTCGATGTTGATGTTCATCGCCGCCCAGCTTCGGATGACGTGAAGTTTGCGCAGAGCAGGAACGACGTGCTGGGCAACCCAAAGGTTCCCCTCAAGGCTCGACAGCAGCGGGCGTGGATGTTGATGGACGGGATCGAGGCCTGCGGTCCAGCCACCGCCGATGATGAAGTTCCCGTTTGCCGCCTGCTTCAGGGTCAAATGGCGGTCGGCATGGGCGACGAGACACGAGATCAAAGGTGCTGCGGCCTCGGTAACCACCATCTGCAGCGGAGCACCAAAGACCGGCACGTCGACACCGAGCATCGCGCCGATCCTTGAAGCGAAGGCTCCGGCTGCATTGACGATGCGTCTTGTCCGCAAGATGCCCCTCGATGTCTTGACCTCGAACCCGTCGTCCGAGGTTCTTATTCCGGTGACCTCGCAATTTTCGAAGACTTGCGCGCTGTCTCGCCGTGCCGCCTCCAATATATATTGCGTAGCGACGAGAGGATTGATCTTGCCCTCCTGGGAGCAGTAGGCAGCGCCGACGAAATGAGAAGACAGAGCAGGCTCCAGGCAGCGCAGTTCCTCTTGCCCGATCAAGCGGCAATCGATCCCGGCCGCGCACTCCACCCTGACCTTTTCCGCCAGAAAACGCATGTGGTCATTGGTTTCGGCCACCATGAGGCCGCCTGTAACCTTCATCTCGAAATCCTGTCCGATCTCGCTTTGCAGTGCGGCCCAAAGAGCGATTGAATCACGCTGGAGGGGAAGCGTTTGAGCGGCCGCTCCGCCGCCACCTTCGGCACGGGCACCGTGGTCGAAGGAAAGCAACTGGGCATGAAGGCTTCCTGCATTACCTCCAGATGCCAGCGAGTTCGTAAAAGCGCGCTCCACCACCACAACGTCCTCGCCTTCCCTGGCAAGGAAGAGCGCCGTCGAAAGGCCCGCAATGCCTGCGCCGATTACCAGCGTGGACGTTTCCGTCACCGGCAAAGCTTGAGAATTCGCCACTGGGGGTTTTTCCGGCAAAAGTGCGCGCTTGTGGCCGCCCCATTCCGGCTTTTCGACCGCAAGCGCCGCCAGCGGAATAGGTCGAAGTGGCATTTGCGGAGCCAGAAAACCGCTTGTTTCGCCAGTGAGGTGCCGTTCTTTCGTGACGTCAGCGATCGCTTTGCCGCAGTAGCGGCTCTGACATCGCCCCATGCCCGCACGCGACAGGCGCTTTAATGTCGAAATGTCCTGCGCACTATTTGCGCTGAGCGTCCTCAAGACACCGTAAGTCACCCCTTCGCAACGGCAGATCAATGCATCGTCTGGCAGAATTGCCGTCTTTGTCCCTGCATCGTCCTTCGGCGCAAAGACCTGCCAAAGGGCTTCTTGAAACCGTCGATGGCGGGCAAGCCTTTTCACCACGCTTTCGTCAGTTTGGACAAGGAGGCCCAGTTTTCGCGCAATCGCCGCGGCGGCGATCTGCCCTTCTGCCATCGCAACATGCGCGCCGCCGAAATGCGCCGCTTCACCGACAACATGCACGTTTGCAAGCGTTGTCTGACCGTCGAGATCTCGCACTGCCCGCAGATCGCCGCCGACGACCTCATGGCCGCAGCCGAGCAGCCGGGACAGCTCATTGGAGGATGCGAAATTGCCGCCGATAAGGACCGTGTCAGCTTCGAGATTGGTCTCACCGCTTGGTCCGGCGAAGGTGACGCTCTCCACACACTGAGAACCGTTGATCGAGGTAAGCACGCTATTCCAGCCTATCTTGACGCCCGCGGACCTGAGCGTTGATATCTGGCGCAATCCGTGACGGGCGAGAGCGGGATCCGTTGTCAGAAGGCCGAGGGCTGCGACAGGCCGAGACCACGGTGGCGGTGCTGCTTCCAGCAAAGCGACTATGGAGGCTCCCGCCTTTCGAAGTTCGTTTGCGACCTGCATATTCAAAGGACCGTTTCCGGCGATGATGATCCTTCGGCCGGGAACGGTTCCATAGCTCCTCAGCAACGTCTGGGCGGCCCCTGTTGTCATCGCACCAGGAAGTGTCCAACCCCTCACTGGCGTTGGGCGTTCGTAGGCCCCCGTCGCGATGATGAGTATTTTCGGCTTGCAGTAAAACGCATGGCCGGACCCATAGCAGGCGATAATAGGCGAACCGTCGTCGTCACGTGCGGCACCCCACACCACTGTAGCGGTTAGAAATGTCACGCCATGGTCGCGCACTTCCCCTATAAGCGCTGCGCCGGATAAAGCCTGCTCGTCGCCACTCAATCGCTCGGCGGCGCTGCGTGTCGAGGGTTGCTTGAAATACTGCCCGCCGGCAGACGGCCGTTCATCAATGACAGTCACCTTGGCGCCGGCCGCAGCAAGGACCTTAGCTGCGGCCAGTCCCGCAGGCCCCGCTCCGACAATGAGAACGTCCATCGTCCTTGTCGCTAAGGAATGCGGCACACTGCAGAGATCGGCAATCTGACCAGTGGCAAGGTCGGGCCGCGCAGCAGGACGCAGGACCTGCATGTCCTCACCGACGATGGTCATGCAGGCCCGCTGGCTGACTTTCCCGTCGATCGTCACGAGGCAATCGTGACAGACACCCATTCCGCAGAAGAGGCCACGGCCTTCGCCTTTGATGCCTCGGGAAAATTCATGCCGCCCCGTCGCCTCGATGGCAGCGGCAACAGACATGCCCTTTTCGGCAAATATCTGCAGACCGTCGACCGAGAGCCTGACCCGCGCATCGTCGGGTCTCAAGCTCTGGTTTATGGAAGCGACGGGCATCATGGAATTCCTCAGGCGCCGAACGTCAGACCGAAATCGGCCACCAGCGTCTTCATGGCGGCGTCCTGCGCGGGCGGCAACGGTAGGCGCGGCGGCCGCGGCAGGCCTGCGCCAAATCCCATGTGGGTCAGCAGTGACTTCGTTCCTGCGACATAGGCCTGGCCGCCGACCGCCTGAATGACGGGCAACCATTTGAGGTAAAGCTCTCTTGCCTCATCGAACTTTTTCTCATTTGCAACAAGTTCGAAGATCCGCGCCATCGGTCCTGGCGCAACATTTGAAGCCACTGCCACCCAGCCCTGCGCACCCATAACGAAAGACTCAAACCCGAGAATACCGCCAAACACAGTCATATCGTCGCCAGCCAGCCGGATGATATCGCGCACGCGTGTCACTTCGAGGGTGGACTCCTTGATATAGTCGCAGCCGTCGATTTCGGCGATGCGCTTGACCAACTCCGGCGTCAGGTCGACGTTTGCGGTCGCGGGATTGTTGTAGACCATAATCGGGATGGCCACGGCAGACGCAATGCTCTTGTAGTGATGAACGAGTTCGTCATCCGTTGGGGTGGAATAGAACGGCGGAATAATCATGACACCGTCAGCTCCCATTGCCTCGGCCTTGACGCTAAGGCGAATGGACTCCCGCGTATCTTCCGCTCCCGTGCCGATCAGAACAGGCACTCGTCCCGCGACAGTTTCTATGACGATCCTCGCCACACTATCGCGCTCATCCTCGCTGAGCGATAGAAACTCACCCGTCGATCCAAGAGGGATCAGGCCATGGATACCTTCCTTGACCTGCCAGTCGGTAAAGGCAGCCAGCCCCTTCAGATCTACCGCGCCGCTGGGATCCAAGGGCGTAATCATCACGGTGTAGACACCGCGGAACGTCTTCTGCATTTGAAAATCCTGGTTCTAGCGCTTCTCGTTAATGGAAAGCCGAGATCCGGCTTGACCGAGACGCTTTTCGATGTGGCTCTGGAAGAAGTCCCAGAGTGTTGTGAGGAGGAGGTAATAAATCGCCGCGACAGCAAACAGTTCGAGCACCATGAACCGCTCCTGGATGAGAACCTGAGTCCGGCGAAGGAGTTCTTCGACCGAGATGACGGAGGTGACAGAAGTCGTTTTCAAGAGACCGTTCACCGAATTGCCGAGAGGCGGAACAATCACTTTGAAGGCTTGCGGCATCACGATGTAGCGCATGATCTGACGCTCCGTCATGCCGAGCGCGCGCGCTGCCCTGGTCTGGCCTTCCGGCACGGCTTCGATACCGGCGCGAATGATCTCCGCGAGATAAGCTGCCTCGTTGAGAGCCAATCCGAGCAACGCCGCTTCTATGACGGTGAACTTGATGCCGAACAGCGGAAGCGCCGTATAGATCGCAATCAACTGTACGAGAAGCGGCGTGCCGCGAAAAAGCCAGATATACGCCTTGGCAATGTAGTATGGCACCCGCCGCGACGATCGCCGCATCAATGCAAGAGCAAAGCCCAGAATAAGCCCCGCAACCAACGAGACGATGGTGAGCCAAACGGTCGTGAACACCCCGCCAAGTATAAAGGGGTTGAACAGATAACCGAAAAAACCAGACCAGTTCCAAAGCGACATGAAGACGACTTTCTGCGAGAGGTTTGGCGCGACGTGGTCGCGTCCCGCCTCATCTCTAAACGATCTTTGAAATCAGTTCAGCGACCGGGGCCTTTGACCGAATAGTCACCCGCGACCATCGGCAGACCGTATTTGTCAAAGAGCGCCTTCAGAGATCCATCCGCCTTCATGTCTTTCAACGTCGCAGACACGGCATCAGCCAAAGCCGGGCTTTTGAATGCGACAGAAACCGGAGCGGGGTAGAGGCCACTGATTGCCCGTTTGAAGTCCCCGCGAGAATCGTACTCCTTGGCGACGGCGTCGATCGACACGACACCCTGCACCTGGCCCGCCCGCAGAGCCTGGTAGGCCAGGGCGAAATTATCGAACGTCTGGATGGTCAAGCCTTCTTTGCCAGCGTCACGCAGTTCCTTGTCGAGAAGGCGTGTCTTTGTTTCCTCGAAACCACCAATTTCGACACCGATCGTCATGCCGGCCAGATCATCTTTTGCGGCGACGTTTTTCTTCGAATCTGGTGCCACGGAGATGCTGATGGCCTGATCTTCATAGGGGATCATCTGCATGATCTTGGCGCGTTCTTCGGTGAAGAAAATGCCCGTATTGATCATGTCCCAGCGGCCAGCCTGCAGGCCCGGAACCATCGCGGAGAATTCGATGCGGACATATTCGGGCTCAAGGCAAAGGCGCTTGGCGATCTCTTTGCCGAGGTCGATGCGCATGCCCTTCAGATCACCCGTGGAGTCGATGAATTGGAGCGGCGGAAGCGTTGGATTGGTCGACATGACGAGCGTGCCGGGCTTGATCAACTCGCCTGCCGCCACTTTTGGTTCGCAGGATTGAGCGAAGGCAAAAGACGCTGTGATCGACAGGAAGGACGCGGAAAGAATGCTGCGAGAGAAGTGTGAACGGAGCATGGAGAGCCTCTGGAGTTCGGTTCTTTATCGTTGGATCCCAACCTTGCATTCAAGTGGGATCCCACTTTTATACAAAAGTTCACCGTTGATGCAAGTGCATTCTCAATTCATCGATTCAGTAGTTTGCTAGGACGCCCTGACGTACGACTTCGAGATGATCGGTCATGGCTTGGCGAGCCGCCTCGGCATCGCTGGAGGCCAAGGCAAGCAGGATCGCTCGATGTTCTCGCACGCCCGGCTTCGCGCGTACGACAGGCAGCTGTCGCTCGAAGATCGTTGTGTAGCGCCGCATCTCCGCGATCGTGGTTGCCATAAAGGGGTTGCGGCTCTCGCTTGCGATATAGTTGTGAAGCGCATCGTCAAACGCCCAGACTACCTCAGGGTCAGGTTCGGGGTCGTCCTCGATCTCGTCAAGCATCCCTGTCAAAGCGTCCAGTTCAAGTCGCGAAACGTGGGGACTGGCGAGCGCGGCCGCAGTTGGTTCGAGCAGCATCCTCATGGTGAGGCTGTCAAGGTAGTCCTTGAGACTGATGACCCTGACCGAGAGAACGCCTTTTTCGTTTCTGACAAGAAGTCCTTCCCCTTCGAGACGTCCCAGCGCGTGACGCATAGGAGAACGCGAAACAGCATGTTTGGTCGCCAGGCGACGTTGCTGGACGACCGATCCCCCCGCGAGCCTGGCTGATAGAATATCGGCCAGCAGGGAACGGTAGGTTTCGTCAGCAAGGCTGGAGTCGCCAACTTCATTCAGACCATCGTCCATCTGCACTCGTTCCAGTCCTTTTCCAAATCGGCTATCATATGTAACAAGTGATCGCGTAAGGAAAGCACGATGCCGCGTCGAGCGGCCAACGACCTAAAGAACAAGGAAATGGCAAACGGTGACAGACGCCTTAGAGGCCTCGGGTCGGAAAATTGCGGAGAAAGGGCAGCATAATCTTGCATCGCTGACCTACAAGGCCGTGTCCGACATGATCCGGCATCGCCGGCTGAAAGGCGGGCATGTCATCGTTGAGGCAAGGCTTGCCGAGACACTTGGGATTTCGAGGACGCCGCTGCGGGAAGCGCTGCAGAGGTTGGAGGGCGAAGGCCTGGTTCGCAAGGGCGACGGCCGAAACTACGTCGTGCGACAGGTGGATGTCGGCGAGTATCTTCAAAGCTTGAAACTGAGGTTGTTGATCGAACCTGAAGCAGCAGTACTGTCGATAAACGCTATTCCGCGACGACTTTTGATGAGCGTCCGGCAGGAAATCCACGACCTTCTGGACGCCACGGCGTATCACACAGACGCCCATTGGTTCTCGGACGACAATCTCCATAATATGATCATCGATCATTGCGGCAACGCGGTAATGGCCAAGGTACTACGGGAGCTTCGGGCGACCACGCGTCTCTTCGAAATCGACCGCCTGAAAGATCGCCTGAAGCCGGACTCCACGGAACACCTCGTTATCATCGAGGCGATCGACCGGGGCGACGTCGAGGAAACTCGCCGAGCTGTCGCCCACCACATCGAAAGCTTAATCGCATTTACCCGGATGCATCTACACGTCGCTGACCTCTAGCGATCGAGTGGACCGTAGGAGCAGCCCGGTGAAACGATGATGGAGCCTCAATCAGAGGCTTTTGTTCGAGTCAAAGTCCTCGATGCCTCGATCAGCCATCTTCTTTTCGCTGGGCATCGCCCGGACCAAAAGACGTCAGCCGGCGATCAAGGCGGCTTCATAGACCATCGTCGCGGCGGCAAGATCAGCCAACGCCGTTCCGACTGCCTTGTAGAGAGTGATCTCGTCGTTGGACGTCCGCACCGGAATATCCCGGCGGCACAGCTCGTCAAGTGTCGCACGCACTGCATCTGTAGACATGACGCCAGCCCTGATCGGCTGAACCAGATCGCCTGCTTCGTGAAGGGCTTCGTGCGTGTCGATATAGACCGAGGAGCGCCGAAGCGCTTCGTCATCGGCCTCGCGCATCGCCGGCGTGAAGCCGCCGATCAGATCGACATGGGTGCCCGGCTTCAGCCATTCGCCTCGGATAAGCGGTGCGGTCGCCAGCGTCGCTGCGCTGACGATATCGGCTTGCCGCGTCGCGGCTTCCAGATCCGTGACGGCGGTGGCCTGGAGGCCGCGTTGCCGGAGGCTCTGCGCCAGCCGTTCCGCGCTGGCGGGATCGATATCCCAGATATCGACATGCGCGATCGGCCGGACGGCGCGGTAGGCATCGGGTATGAGGCTCGCGACGCGGCCTGCGCCGATCACCAGCAGACGGTGCGCGTCCTTTCGAGCGAGATAATCCGCGGCAAGGGCCGATGCCGCCACCGTACGGCGCGCCGTGATCGTGTTGCCGTCAAGGAGCGCAAGCTGCATCCCGGTCCGGCCATCATAGAGCATATAGGTCGAGGTCAAACCGGGAATGCCGCGCGCCGTGTTTCCGGGAAAGACGGTAACGATCTTGATGCCAAGGTAGCGCTCCGACCGGTGCGTTTCATGCCAGGCCGGCATCAGAAGCAGCGTCGCATCCGGCTCGCCGCTATTGGCTATCGTGTGGTGATGCCGTACCGGCACAACACAGCCTTCGGCAAATGCTTGCCGCAAAGTCGCAACCAGCGCGTCGAAAGGCAGAAGCTCGCCCGTTGTCCGGGCATCGAGAATACGGATTTGTGTGTCGGTCATTGAAGCGATCTCTCAGTGAGTTCTGACTGCTGGATAAAGCGAGTTCTGTGTGATTGAACGAGGCCGCGTCGCCGCTGCGCGGCGCACCAGCTTTTCAACCGGCATCGGCCCTTTGGACACTCCGTTGCGATCGGAATGCGGGGCAACTCGGCACCGCTCAGCCAAACGCCGCCTTTTTCTCCAGAATTCTGGCGTATTGCGTCAGCGGATAGCACAGGGCGAAGAAGATCACGGCGACGAGACCGTAGACCTTGAAAGGTTCGAAGGTCGCGTTGTTGATGGCGTTTGCGGTCTTCAGCAGTTCTTCGAAGCCGAGGATCGAGGCCAGTGCGGTGCTCTTGATCAACTGGACCAAGAACCCGACGGTCGGCGCGCGCGTGATCCGGAAAGCCTGCGGCAGGATGACAAGGCGAAGTTCGAGGAGACGGTGCAGGCCCAGGCTGGCTGCTGCGTCCCATTGTCCGCGCGGCACCGCCTCGACGCCGCTCCGCCAGATTTCGGCAAGATAGGCGCTGGCATAGAACGTCAGGCCGCAGACGGCGGCAGTCCATGACTCGATGCGGAAACCCAGCATCGGCAGGCCGAAGAACATCAGAAAGAGCTGCATCAGGAGCGGCGTTCCCTGAAACAGGGCAATGTAGCCGGACGCGAAGCTGCGCGACCAGCGCGTTTTCGATATCCGTGCAGAGAGGATCGCCAGGCCAACGATGGCGCCGCCGGCAAAGGCTGCGAGCGAAAGCAGCAGGGTCCAGCGTGTTGCGAAGACAAGATTGCGCAGAATGTCCCAGAAGGTGAACTCAATCATGCCAGACCGGCTCCCAGAAAACGGCGTTTCCCGGCGAAAAGAAGCCGGCGAAGTGCGGCGGACATCGAAAGGTAGATCAACGTCGCCACCAGATAGGTCTCGAAGGAGCGGAAGGTGCGCGACTGAAGCAGATCGGCCTCCTGCGCCAGCTCGCGGACGGATATTTGCGAAACCACCGCCGATTCCAGCATCATGATGATGATCTGGCTCGTCAGCGCCGGAAAAATGATGGCGAGCGCTTGCGGCAGAATGATCTTGAAGAACACCAGCCGAGGTCTGAGGCCGAGTGCCTGTGCCGCCTCCTTCTGGCCTCTCGGTATGGCATCGAGCCCGGCCCCGACCACCTCGATCGTGTAGGCCGCCATGTTGAGGGTCATGGCAAGAACTGCGGCAGAGATCGGATCAAGGCGAATGCCGAGGCTGGGCAAGCCAAAGAAGATGAAGAACAGCTGCACCAGGAATGGCGTATTGCGCATGACTTCCACATACAGGCCGACGGCCTTGCGCAACCATGGATAAGGTCCCCGGCGCGCGGCCGCGCCGAGAACGCTGAGAACGATCCCGAGGACCGATGTGGAGGCCGTCAGTGCAAGCGTCGTGCCCGCGCCATAAGCCAGAGCGCCCATTCCGTCCCATAGCCAATTGAAATCGAGGCTGTATCTCATCGCTTGTCCTTTGGAGCCGGATGATCTGGGTTGGGTCGGCCCGAAATCTGGATCCGCCTCTCAACCAAAGAATTGGAGCATGATGCCGCCGGAATCGCTTGCGGTTTTCGACATCATGCTCTGGTGGGTGGGAGACCGCCTCGTCAGTCCTTCAGGTTTTCAGGGTTGAGCGGTGCTTTCAGCCAGCTTTTCGAGCTTGCGTCGAGTGAACCATCGGCGATCATTGCGGCGACGCTGTCATTGACGGCCTTCTTCAGGCCCTCCTCGCCCTTGCGGAGCGCGATATGCGAGGGCGAGCTGAGGAGCTGGAATTTCTGCTCCGGCTTCAGTTCGTCCTGTCGTGCCAGAACCTGCGCACCGACATCGTTGCCGACGACCATCAACTGGGTCTGGCCGGATATGAAAGCCTGGATGACCGAATTGTAGTTCTCGAAACGCTGGATCGCAGCCGAGCCGGGGGCGGCGGCCGTCAGCGAGGTGTCTTCGAGCGTCCCACGATTGACGGCAACGGTCTTGTCGGCAAGGTCTTCCTTGCCGCTCACCTTCAGCGCAGCCGGACCGATGACGGCGATATAGTAGGGGGCGTACGGGGCTGCAAAATCGATAACCTTGGCACGCTCCTTCGAATAGCCGACGCTCATCAGCAGATCGACGCGGTCGTCGTTCAGGTAGGCGATCCTGTTCTGACCAGTCACGCTCACGAGATTGAGTTTCACGCCGAGCCCGTCGGCGATCTTCTGGGCGACGTCGACGTCATAGCCTTTGATGCTCATATCGGCGCTTGCCGAAGAGAAGGGCGGGAAATCGGAGAAGATGCCGATGTTGATCTCGCCTGCGGCTTTGATATCGGCAAGTTCGTCAGCCTGTGCGGCCCCTGCCAGGATGCCGAATACGGCAATTGCCGCGGTGGCGGCGTAGCGCAATTTCATAAGAGCAGTCATGTCGTTCCCCTTTTTTGAGACGTGTTGTGCGACAGGTGATGGATGGCAGCGGACACGAGGCACGCTGCCGGTGTGAAGCTGGTTCTCAGGTCATGTTTGTCCTGACCGCGGGACTGAACAACGCGAGGCACAGGAGTTCGAACAGGACCTGCGCGGCGATCTGCGCGGTGTTGGTGGTGTTGTCGTATTGCGGCGCGATTTCCACGACGTCGCCGCCGACGAGGTTGATGCCTTTGAAGCCGCGCAGCAGGGTCAAGGCCTCCCTCGGCTGAAGCCCGCCCACTTCCGGCGTGCCGGTTCCCGGAGCGAAGGCCGGATCGAGGCTGTCCACGTCGAAACTGAGATAGGTCGGACCGGCGCCGACAACCTCCAGAGCCTTTGCGATCACGGCCTTGAGGCCCATCTCCGCCACCTCTTCCGCGTGGATGACGGTCATGCCGGAGGCAAAGGAGAACTCCCAGAGATATTCGCCGCCGCCGCGGATGCCGATCTGGATCGTCCGCTTCGGATCGAGCACACCGGCCAGAACCGCCTCGCGGAACGGCGCGCCGTGATGGAACTTGGAGCCCTCATAGGGACCTGCGGTGTCGCAATGAGCGTCGATGTGGATCATGCCTACGGGCTCGCTGGCCGCCAGGCCCTTGAGAATGGCGCCGGAGATCGAATGGTCGCCGCCGACCGACAGCGGGATGACCCCGGTTGCCGCGATCATCCGGTAGCAGGCCTCGATGTCGGCATGGCATTCGGCCAGGTCGAACCGGCTGCGCATCGGCACGTCGCCGACATCGGCGACTTTTAACCCTCCCATCGGCGCGACACGCAGAACATGCTCGTAGGGGCCGACACGCTCGATCGCCCGGACGGCCCGCGGCCCCAGCCGCGCGCCGGCGCGATTGGTGACGCCGAGGTCCATCGGCACACCGATCAGAGCCACGTCAAGCGCCTCAAGCACCTCGGGCCGCAAGCCATTCTCGATGAAACGGGCGTCCAGAAAGGTCGCAGGATCGGCAAAGGGCCATTTGCGGCTGTCGCCGTCCTTGAATACGCTCGCCGCCACGGCGCGGAAGTGCGGATCTTCCATCTCCCCGCCTGCGGCGCTGCCGAAGCGCTTTCTCAAGTTTTCCAGAAAATCCCGATCAATGGTCAAGGCAGGCTCCCACGTATTGATGCTGCCATCATCATCAGCGCCGCACGCTTCTCTTGGAACCGCGAAAATTCGAGAGGGGATATAACGATTGCTGATAGCTCGGATCCGCCGAGGCGCCGCGATGCGGGTCGTGCGTTCATCGGTACGTTCAGAAAACTTTATAACCCGGCGAGAATTTTCCCACTACCGCGGTCGGCAACCTCCCAGCAGTCTCCGATACGAACGGTCCGGCAGAGGGCCGACAACAAAGGGAACCTACCATGTTGCACGATATGACACGCCGCCGCTTCCTCGGATCCGCCGCTGCCGCGGGGATTGCCGGCACGATGACCGGGTTTGCGAGATCCGCCGCAGCCGGCAGCGGCAATCTGACCGCCGTTGAATGGGGCGGCGATGTCGTCGAGGCCATGAAGCAGATTGCCGCCGACCAGAATGCGGCGACGTTCAACTGGGTTCTCCATCAGGGCGGCGCGGGCGCGATCCTGCCAAAGATCAAGGCCGTCTGGCCGAATGTCGACTACGACTACGTCGCCGGCTGGGAGGGCTCATTCAACAGCATGGTGAAGGAGGATTGGCTCGAGACCATCAATCCTGCCGATGTTCCCAACCTTGCGAATATTCCCGAGAAAATCATCATTCGGGACGGCAGGGGGAATATCAAAGCGGTCCCACGCGCCGTTGGCGGCATGTATTTCGGCGCCCGAACCGACACGGCTCCGATCGCTGTGAAGACCATCGATGATCTGCTGAGCCCCGATCTTAAGGGGGCGATCTGCTGGCCAGGCCCGACACAGAGCATGATGCTCCAGATCGTCGCGCTCGCCCTTCACGCCGGCGGCAGTGAAACGAATATGGAACCCGGGTGGAAGCTCATGACGGAACTGGCGAAATCCGGCAATATCGGCCGCGTCGCCATCACCGATATCGATTTCACCAATTCGTTGACGTCGGGCGAGACCTCCGTCGGCTTCTTCGCTGAGCCCGGCTGGGCGGCCGTGGCGAAGAACTTCCCGGTTACGCGTTTCACCAAGGACAGTAACTTCAAGGCCTTCCTCTACCAGAGCGGTTTCGGCGTGCTGAAGAATAGGCCGAACACCAAGGCAACGCTCGATTTCGTCAACTTCGCGATCAGCCCGGACATGAACTCGCTCTACGCCAAGGTGGCGGGCGAAGCGCCGTTGAACAGCAAGGCGGTCACGCCCGACAATCTCAAGCATCTGTCCTTCACGTCGGACGAGTTTTCGAGCTTCGTCTATGTGCCAGACTACAATGTCGTTCTCGAACAGCAGGATGCCTGGTCGAAACGCTGGGAACAGGACATCGCCCCGTTGCTCTAAAGCACCTCCGGGCAGGTTATCGAAGGCGCGGCGCGGGCTTCGATAACCTCCCTTTCTCATGCCCCGCAAGGGCGAGGAAAAGGCTGTTCCACCATGACCAAAGCAATGCGGCAACCCGTTGCCATTTCTATTCCTGATCGCCGAGATGTCGCCCTGACGCTCGGACCAGCCGTCCTAGTATTCGCCTTCGGTTTTCTGTCGCCATTAGTCAATCTGGCAATCGAAAGCTTCAAGGAGTTTACGCCGGGGCGCGTCGGTTCCGTTGAAAATGCCGCGGCGACAGTTCAAAACTACTACGAGCTTGCAAACCAGGCGTTTGCGAGCGTCCTGCTGACGACTTTCTGGATCGGTGGAGCTGCCGCGATCATCGGCCAGCTCGTGGCATTCCCGCTGGCCTACTTCATCGTACGGCGCATTCCCCCGCGGATGCGGGCGCTCACTCTCGGCTTTTTGATTACGCTTGTTCTCTCCAGCGTCCTGATCAAGACCTATGCGATCGAACTGACCTTCGGGTCGGTCGGCATCTTCCGCCCCTTCCTCTTGACACTTGGCCTTTCGCCAAACAGCCGCGAATATATCAATATCGTCGTGACTGCGGGTCTGGTTCACTCGATCATACCGGTCGCAACGCTGACGCTGATTGGCGCGATGCAATCGATCGATCCGCGTCTGCTCGATGCAGCCCAGTCGCTCGGCGCGCCGGGATGGAAAGCCCATCTGTCGATCACGCTTCCCCTGAGCTTCCCGGCTCTGATCTCAAGCACGCTTGTCTCGCTGACTTTCGCGATCAGCGCCTTCGTCATTCCCAAGGTGCTCGGGAGGGGCCGGGTGCTTTTCATATCGAACGTCATCTACACCCGGTTCAGCGATATCGCCAACTATCCGAGCGGCGCGGCGATCTCACTCGTCATGCTTGCGGCGGCGTTGGCGGTGGTCGCTGTCATAACGTTTGCGCAGGCCTGGAAGGTTTCCCGATGAGCAGACAGTCTCTTGCAGCGCGAACCGGAGACCGGATCGCCGTTTCCCTTGCCTACGGTGTCATCGGCCTTGGATTGGCGTTCCTCGCCATCCCGTTGGTGATAACATGCATCATGGCTTTTGACGCCAGGACCTACCTTGGTCCAATGCCGCCACCTGCCTTGTCGCTTCACTGGTTCGAACGGCTGGTTTCCCAGGCGGATATCCTTACCAGCCTACGCACCAGCCTCATCTTGGCGGTGCTCACGACGGTTCTGTCCGTCACGATTGGAACTGCGGCGGCTGTTGGGCTTGCCCGTGGCAATTTTCCAGGAAAGGCGGCCCTGACTTCGGCCTTTCTCTCGCCACTCATCGTCCCGCCCGTCGTCATTGGATTCGGCCTGCTGCTTTTTCTTTCCAAGGCCGGCATCACGAATGGTATGGCGCGCCTGCTCCTCGGCCACGTGATCGTGACGTTGCCCTATTGCATAAGGACCAGTCTCGCCAGCCTTCTCGGCAGCGATCAACGATTGACGGAAGCCGCAATGGTTCTCGGCGCCACCGAGCGCCAGGCCTTCTGGACCATTACCCTGCCGCTTATGCGGACGGGCGTCGTCACCGGGGCGATCTTCGCCTTCGCCATTTCGATAGATGACGTATCGATCAGTCTCTTTCTGAGCGATCCGTCCGCAACGACCTTGCCTGTTACGCTGGTCAGCAACATGCGGGCGGCTTTCGACCTGACGATCGCTGCGGCGGCCGTGGTCCTGATTGCCGTCACCGCGTTGCTGATCGTCGTGCTGGACCGGGTCGTCGGCTTCGACACTGTCGTCGGCCAGGGTTTGTTTCGTTCTTGAGGACAATACGATGATTTCTGCCGTGGAATTTCAAGGGGTCAGCAAGCGCTTCGGCGAAACCGTCGCCCTCGGTAATATCTCCTTCTCGGTGAATCCAGGTGAAACAATCGCACTGCTCGGACCAAGCGGCTGCGGCAAGACCACCATTCTTCGGCTCATTGCCGGATTCGAGCGGCCCGACAAAGGCTCGATCTTGATCGACGGCGAGCCGATGGCCGGATTGAAACCCTATGAGCGCAATGTCGGGCTGCTGTTCCAGCATTACGCTCTTTTCCCGCATATGACCGTCGAACAGAACATCGGCTACGGACTTCGCCATCGCAACCATCCGCCGGAGCAAATACCTCGCCGCATTGCCGAGATGCTTGAGCTCGTCCGGCTCGTCGGTTTCGGACAGCGGCGGCCGCACCAGTTGAGCGGCGGCCAGCAGCAGCGTGTTGCGCTGGCGCGGGCGCTTGCCACCCATCCGAGCCTTGTTCTTCTGGATGAGCCCTTGTCGGCCCTCGACGCCAAGCTTCGGCATGAGTTGCGCACTGAATTAAAGGATGTGCTCGCCGCGGTCGGCTCGACCGCAATCGTGGTAACCCACGACCAGGAAGAGGCGATGAGCCTGGGAGAGCGCATATTCGTGATGAACCGTGGAGCAATCATGCAATCCGGCAGGCCGGATGATGTGTATTGGCGTCCAGACTCGCGTTTCGTCGCGGATTTCATGGGACGGACGAATTGGATTCACGGCTCGATTTTGGCAGCGGGCGGATCGGCGCGCAAATTTCGCTCCGAATCCGGCTGGGAGTTTCCGGTCGCGTCCACGGGAAGCCTTTCCGGTGCCGCCGAGATTTGCGTGAGGCCGGAAAGCGTCGAGATATCGTCCGGCGCTCCGGGAGCCGCGGCCATGCCCGGACGCGTTGCCGACGTTGTGACACTCGGTGCGTTCAGGCATATCGTTCTGGACCTCGTCAGCGGTGACCGCATAATCTCGGCTTGCCCTAACCGTCCAGACATAGCCTTCGCTCGCGGGCAGGAGATCAGCGTTTCCATTCCGCCGGAGGCATGCGTCCTCTTCGCGCGATAAGCTGGCATTGACGGGACGCAGCTTGCGCTGCGCCCCGGGCAAAGGATCGCCGGTTGCCGGAAGAACATGGTTCGTCCAATATCCGCTTATCGGCAGAGAGGCCCTCGGCTCTCGAGCGCCACAAAGTATGGAATGCGGCTCCAGATGCTTGATCTTGATTCCTATCTGCTTCGTGCATTTCTGACCGTCGCGGAGATCGGCACCGTCAATGGAGCAGCCGCCAAGCTGAACAGAACGCAGGCGGCGGTGAGCATGCAGATCCGCAAGCTGGAGGAGCTTGTCGGCGTTACGCTGTTTTCGCGTTCGTCAAAAGGCCTCGAGCTCACGAGCCATGGGCAGATCATGCTGGCTTATGCCCGCGAAATGGTCGCCCTCAGCGACGAGGTCGAGAAAAGGCTGACAGGCAAGATGATCGAGGACCGCATCCGCCTCGGCGTCGTTGAGGACTTCGCAGCCGGCCACCTGATCGACATTCTTAGCGACTTCAGAGCCCAGAACCCGAAGGTCGAGATCGATATCATCGTCGAGCCGAATCGCCGCCTCGCCAGCCTGTTTGAAGACAGGAAGCTGGATCTCGTGGTTTGCGACATCACCTGCCTCTCGCGAAAACCGACCCTGATCTGGACCGAATATTTGATGTGGACGGTCAGATCCGACTTTGTGGCGGATGCGGAAAAACCGCTTCCCATCATTATGTTCGAGGAGGAGTGTCCCTGGACGCTCCCGACGATTGCCGCTCTGTCTCAGCGGAACATCAAGTGGAAGACGGCGTGCGTCGCATCGACGCTGGTGGCCATGGCGACCGCGGTTCGCGTCGGTATCGGTATCGCACCGATGATGCTCAACACGAAACCGGAGGGCTGCCGGACGCTTGACAAATCGGCGGATCTGCCCGGGCCGGTGCGCATCGAGATCGGTCTCTATGCTCAGTCCGAGACGGCCGAGGGCGCGCGCTATCTTGTGGACTTCATTTCGCGGCATACGGCCATTTTGTCCAGCTAAAGCCTTGAGCCAACAGAATGCTTCAATCTGACCAGGAAGGCTTTAGGAGCGTTCAGCTTCTATTATATCGGCTCAACTTAATTCCCTCTACCGGAATGGCCAGCCAAGCCCCACAGTGATTCCAATGAAGGGTCGAACGGCCCAATCTCAAGCATTCATGGAAGTCGCGAATACGATGATGGGGCAAGCCAAAGTTGACGAAACTCTCCTCGCAGATGCCGCCTATCTGCCCGGTCAGGTCGCAAACCTGACGAGAGGAGCGAGCGTGATGGCGCAAACCAACGAAATACTGGAGCGCATCGATGACATGCTGCTGCGCGAAGGGACCGATAAGGCGGAGATCATTCTCGCCAACATTTGGCTCAGCGACCTTGCCTCATTCGAGGAAATGAACAGAGCCTGGGATGCTTGGATGCCGGATAGCGGAACGCCACGGCGGGCGACGTTTGAGGACAAGAATCTCCCGCCGATGTGCGCCATCCGTATTGACGTAGCCGCGTCGCGAAAGAGTGGGGCCGGGCAAATTTGAGCCGCCGGCGTTCGTCATCTTCATATTCCTGTCAGCAAAGCTGACCAGGGAAAGGCTCTAAAGCGCGTCGCGTCAAATCGGAATCATGCGACGCGCTTTAAGTCATTGTTTTATGCATGTCGTTGTCCCAAAACCGCTGTACACTTTTGGGCGACATGCATTAAGGCCGGATGATGCAGACATTGGCCTCGTAGGCGCAGGGATCGTCCTGCACGGCGACGTCGATGACCTTCGCCTTCGGCGCCAGCTGTTCAGGCCGCGGGGCCGGATAG
This sequence comes from Rhizobium sp. BK008, assembly GCF_014197345.1. NCBI lineage: Bacteria > Pseudomonadati > Pseudomonadota > Alphaproteobacteria > Hyphomicrobiales > Rhizobiaceae > Rhizobium > Rhizobium sp. BK008. Next base: position 354,101 of record NZ_JACIFK010000005.1, read on the forward strand.
AAACCATAGCCGTCGCCGCCGACATAGGTTCCGCCATCGACCTGATAGGCATAGGAAGAGCCGGCATAGGTGCCGCCGCTGTCGCCACCCTGCGCTTGGGGCAGGACGAAGATGAGATTGCTGCGGGCGATGCGATTTGTCGCCGGCGATGAAAACTGTTTCAGGAACGGCATCCGCTCTTTGCGGTTGCGATACCGATAGGCATTGTCGAAACGGATGCCGCGATCGCGCCAGCCGACACGTTCGCCGAGGAACAATCCGCCGTGGACAGCGTGGCGATGGCCGGGAAAGCGATGATCGCTGCGGCGGTCGCCGGCTTCGGCGGGCAAAGCGGCAAGTGCGGACAGGGCAAGCAGGGTGACTGCGGACAAACTGCGAAACATGGGTGGCCGGCCTCCGGAATTCCGATCCTTAACAAATCGTTAACGCCAGATTGCGCCAAAAGCCGAAGCTTGTCCATTCAGGTCCGAGCATCGGCATCAAATTTGAGCGGAGGAGACCAGTTTCTTTAGCCTGCAAACTTCCCGGTAACGCGAATCGATTAAATTAAAAGCAGACAGCGATTGTGCTTGTCGTCGGCGTTTCCGGTGATTAAACGTCGCAATTGATGCAACGCACACAGAGAATTTTGTCATTCGTGTGGTTGACTGAGCATGCTCCGAAATCCGGGAGCGCAGAGAAGCCGCCGCGAGGTTCTGATGGCGAACGTGACAAATAACCGGCCCCTATCGCCGCATCTGCAGATTTACAAACCTATTCCCACCATGATCATGTCCATCGTCCACCGCATTACCGGTGGCGCGCTCTACGTCGGCACGCTGCTCGTCGCCTGGTGGCTGATCGCGGCGGCAAGCGGCCAGGGCTCCTATGACTGGGCCAACTGGGTGCTTGGCAGCCTTCTCGGCAAGCTCGTGCTTCTCGGTTACACCTGGGCGCTGCTGCACCACATGCTCGGCGGCTTTCGCCACTTCATGTGGGATCTCGGTTACGGTTTCGGGAAGGAATTCTCGACCAAGCTCGCCATCGCCAACATCATCGGGTCGCTCTGTCTGACCGTGCTGGTCTGGGTGATCGGCTTCCTCATTCGCTTCTGAAGGTCCTCTCATGGATATGCGCACCCCCCTCGGCAAGGTTCGCGGGCTCGGCTCCGCCAAGGACGGCACGGACCATTTCTGGCGCCAGCGGCTGACGGCCGTCGCCAATGTTCCGCTCATCCTCTTCTTTCTCATCTTCATGCTCGTCTATGCCGGCGCGCCTTATGCGGATGTGGTTCGCGCGCTGTCGAACCCCTTCGTCGCTGTTGTCATGGGGCTGATGGTGATCTCCGGCGTCATCCACATGAAACTCGGCATGCAGGTCATCATCGAGGATTACGTGCACGGTGAGTTCGGCAAGATCGCGCTGCTGATGCTGAACACGTTCTTTGCAATCCTGATCGCCGGCCTCTGTCTCTTCGCCATTCTGAAAATCGCATTCGTAGGATAAGCTTGATATGGCACCGACTTCACCCGCCCAGAATGGCAAGGCCTACAAGTATGTCGATCACTCCTACGACGTGATCGTCGTCGGCGCCGGCGGCGCCGGCTTGCGCGCCACGCTGGGGATGGCCGAGCAGGGTTTTCGCACGGCGTGCATCACCAAAGTATTCCCGACCCGTTCGCACACGGTCGCGGCCCAGGGCGGCATCGCCGCCTCGCTGCGCAACATGACGCCGGACAGCTGGCAGTGGCACCTCTACGACACCGTCAAGGGTTCCGACTGGCTCGGCGACGTCGACGCCATGCAGTATCTCACCATGGAAGCGCCGAAGGCGGTCTATGAGCTCGAGCATTACGGCGTGCCGTTCTCGCGCAACGAGGAAGGCAAGATCTACCAGCGCCCGTTCGGCGGCCACATGCAGAATTACGGCGAAGGCCCGCCGGTCCAGCGCACCTGCGCCGTTGCCGACCGTACCGGCCACGCCATCCTGCATACGCTCTACGGTCAGTCGCTGCGCAACAATGCCGAATTCTTCATCGAGTATTTCGCGCTCGACCTGATCATGTCGGAAGACGGCAGCCGCTGCACCGGCGTCGTCGCCTGGTGCCTCGACGACGGCACGATCCATCGCTTCGCCGCCAAGATGGTGGTGCTGGCGACCGGCGGTTACGGCCGCGCCTATTTCTCGGCAACGTCGGCCCACACCTGCACCGGCGACGGCGGCGGCATGGTGGCGCGTGCCGGCCTGCCGCTGCAGGATATGGAATTCGTGCAGTTCCACCCGACCGGCATCTATGGTTCGGGCTGTCTGATCACCGAAGGCGCCCGCGGCGAAGGCGGTTACCTCGTCAACTCCGAGGGTGAGCGCTTCATGGAGCGTTACGCGCCTTCGGCCAAGGACCTTGCCTCGCGCGACGTCGTTTCGCGCTGCATGACGCTTGAGATCCGCGAGGGCCGGGGCGTCGGCAAGAACAAGGACCACATCTTCCTGCATCTCGACCATCTCGATCCGGCCGTTCTGCATGAACGCCTGCCGGGGATTTCCGAGAGCGCCAAGATCTTCGCTGGCGTCGACGTCACGCGCGAGCCGATCCCGGTTCTGCCGACCGTTCATTACAATATGGGCGGCATTCCGACGAATTATTGGGGCGAAGTGCTGAACGCCGACAGCGCCAATCCGGAACGGATCATCCCCGGCCTGATGGCCGTGGGTGAAGCCGGCTGCGCTTCGGTGCACGGCGCCAACCGCCTCGGCTCCAACTCGCTGATCGACCTCGTGGTCTTCGGCCGCGCCGCTGCGATCCGCGCCGGCGAGGTGATCGACCGCGCAGCGCCGGTCCCGCATCTCAACGTCGCAGCCTGCGACAGGATCATGGACCGCTTCGACGGTCTGCGCCACGCCAGCGGCGCCACGCCGACGGCGGAACTGCGCGAGAAGATGCAGCGCGCCATGCAGGAAGACGCCGCCGTCTTCCGCACGCAGGAATCGCTGGAATCCGGTTGCCGGCGCATTTCGGCGATCTGGCAGGAAATGGGCGATCTGAAGGTCACCGACCGTTCGATGATCTGGAACTCCGATCTCGTGGAAACACTCGAGCTGCAGAACCTGATGGCCAACGCCATCACGACGATCTACGGCGCCGAGGCCCGCAAGGAGAGCCGTGGTTCGCATGCGCGCGAGGACTATACCGAGGGTGCATTCGCCGGCCGCGACGACGTCAACTGGCGCAAGCACACGCTCGCCTGGGTCAACGAGGCAGGCGACGTGAAACTCGACTACCGGCCGGTTCACACCGAGCTCATCGCCGAAGGCATCGATCCGCAGAAGATCGCGCCGAAGGCTCGCGTGTACTGATCTCAAGAGGAACCTGCTATGGTTGAACTCGCTCTCCCCAAGAATTCTCAGATGCGCGAAGGCAAGGTCTGGCCGAAGCCGGCGGGTGCCAAGAACACCCGCGAGTTTCGCGTCTATCGCTGGAGCCCGGATGACGGCCAGAACCCGTCGATCGATACGTTCTACATCGATGTCGACGATTGCGGGCCGATGGTGCTCGACGGTCTGCTCTACATCAAGAACAAGATCGACCCGACGCTGACGCTGCGCCGTTCCTGTCGCGAGGGCATCTGCGGATCCTGCGCGATGAATATCGACGGCACCAACACGCTCGCCTGCACCAAGGGCCTCGACGATATCAAGGGTGCGGTGAAGATCTATCCGCTGCCGCATCTACCCGTCGTCAAGGATCTGGTTCCCGACCTCACCAACTTCTATGCCCAGCATCGTTCGATCGAGCCGTGGCTGAAGACGGTGTCGCCGGCGCCGGCCAAGGAATGGAAGCAGAGCCACGAGGACCGGCAGAAGCTCGACGGCCTGTATGAATGCATCCTCTGCGCCTGCTGCTCGACCTCCTGTCCGAGCTACTGGTGGAATGGCGACCGTTATCTCGGTCCGGCCGTTTTGTTGCAGGCCTATCGCTGGCTGATCGATTCCAGAGACGAGGCGACCGGCGAACGCCTCGACAATCTCGAGGATCCGTTCCGTCTCTATCGCTGCCACACGATCATGAACTGTGCGCAGACCTGCCCGAAGGGCCTCAACCCGGCCAAGGCGATCGCCGAAATCAAGAAGATGATGGTCGAGCGCCGGGTTTGATCAGCGTGCATGCCACGACGGAATAGACGGCTTCGATCCCGAAGCCGTCACAGAGATCAGGTCGCGGCTTTGCATCTGTGCACGAACAGGGCATTCGCATCATGGTGATGGTGCAATTCTCTTGAGTTCGCTGGAGCGCTCTTCCGAGACATTGCGCGAGTTCGACAGGCATCCTGACAGAGATGAACGCGCGCAACACCTTGCTGACAAATTCTATGTGCAGGAAGTTTTGCAGCGGGACAGTTGAACTGTATCGTTTTTCGGTTAGTTGTTGTCACGGGCAATTTGTGCAGCCCGACTTGATTAACCAAAGCGAATTACGATAATCGGACTTGTCTCACGCCCGTTTCTCTACGGCGATAGCCGAATTCAGGAGTATGATGATGCAGTTGCGATATGCGATGACAGGTCTGGTGGTGGCTCTCGCGCTAGCCGGTTGTCAGCGTACGGCATATGATTACAGCTCCAACAACGCCAGTGCCGCGCCGGCGCCGCTGACGGCGCAGCCGGTGCCCTCGGTACAGGGCGGGCAGCTTCCGCCACCGACCGGAAGTTCGCAGTTTCCGGCCGCGCCGACGGCGACGGCGCCGATGCCGGGCGCTCAGCCTGGCGCAATGGCGGCGAATGCGCTTGATGTCACCAAGGAATCGATGGTCGGAAGCTGGCGCGTCAACGGCGGCTGCGACATGTTCCTGACGCTGACCAATCTCGGCAGCGGTTCGCGCGGCGGTACCCGCGGCTGCGTCGGCGAGCTGACGGCAATGGGGTCCTGGGAAGTTTCCGGCAAGCAGGTGCTGCTCAAGGACCGTTCGGGCAACCAGATCGGCAGCGTCTACAAGACGGCCGACAACCGCTTTGACGGACAGACGAACACGGGTCAGCCGATCAGCCTCAGCCGGTAAATGTTCCGGCAGCTCTGCTGCGACGACTGACAGGCGGATATGCCCTCATGCAACCAATGCCGGATTATGCGCTCAGCGTCTGCGAACAGCTTAAAGCGCTGACAGCATCGGGGGCACTTCAGGTCGATTCCGCACAGATGGACGTGGCAAAGAGCCTCGACCGGGTGCTTGCCGGGCTCAAGCAACGGCGGCCGGCGGCAAAATCGAGCGCGCTTGGCTGGCTGTTTGCCGCCAAGAAGAAATCCGTCGACGGCCACAAGGGGCTTTACATCCACGGCAGCGTCGGGCGCGGCAAGACCATGCTGATGGACATGTTCTTCTCGATGGCGCCGTGCAGGAAGAAGCGCCGGGCGCATTTCCACGAATTCATGGCGGATGTGCATAACCGCATCGCCGCGCACCGGCTGAAGCTCAAGAATGGCGAGACGAAGCAGGCCGATCCGATGCCGCCCGTCGCCGCCGCGCTTTACGAGGAAGCCGAGCTTCTCTGCTTCGACGAGTTCACGGTCACGGATATCGCCGATGCGATGATCCTGTCGCGGCTGTTCTCCGAGCTTTTCGCACGCGGATGCGTGCTGGTCGCGACCTCGAACGTCGAGCCCGACAATCTCTATAAGGATGGCCTCAATCGCGGCCTCTTCCTGCCTTTCGTCACCTTACTCAAGCAGCATGTCGATGTCGTAACGCTGGATTCGCCCACCGATTACCGGATGGAGAAGCTGAACAGCCAGCCGGTCTATCTGGTGCCGATCAACGAGCATAATGACATGGCGATGGATGCGTCCTGGACGCAGGCGCTGCATGGGCGCAAGGCGCAGCCGCTGGATATCCCGATGAAGGGGCGCCACATCCATGTGCCGTTCGCCGTCGACCGGATGGCGCGGTTTTCCTTCACCGATCTTTGTGACAAGCCGCTCGGAGCAGCCGACTTTCTGGCAATCGCCGAACGCTTCGATATGGTCTTCGTCGATCACATTCCGTTGCTCGGGCCGGAAAAGCGGAACCAGATCAAACGGTTCATCATTCTGGTCGATACGCTCTACGATCATGCCGTGCGGCTTTACATCTCCGCGGCGGCGATGCCGGAGGAACTATTGGTGCACCGCAAGGGTACCGAAGGTTTCGAATTCGACCGCACGACGTCGCGGCTTTTCGAGATGCGCAGTGCAGAATATCTTGCGCTGCACCATGAGAAACGCGCCGCCGAGTAACAATCCGGTGACGAAACGTCTTACGTTTACGTAAGAATTTTTGTATCTAAACGATTGAAAACGCTGCATCAAAATTAATGGATTGCCATTTTTTGGCTTTGGGTCTATGCGATTGCGTCATTGGGCGGTGCCTTGTTGCGTCCGTCCGACGAATTTGATCGCAAAGGAAACAGCGAAATGGCGCGTAACAAGATCGCACTCATTGGTTCTGGCATGATTGGTGGCACGCTGGCGCACCTCGCCGGCCTGAAGGAACTGGGCGACATCGTCCTGTTCGACATCGCGGACGGTATTCCCCAGGGCAAGGGCCTCGACATCGCACAGTCCTCTCCGGTCGAAGGCTTCGATGCCAATCTGACCGGCGCCAGCGACTATTCGGCGATTGAGGGCGCTGACGTCTGCATCGTCACTGCCGGTGTTCCGCGCAAGCCTGGCATGAGCCGCGACGACCTTCTCGGCATCAACCTCAAGGTCATGGAGCAGGTCGGTGCCGGCATCAAGAAGTATGCGCCGAACGCCTTCGTGATCTGCATCACCAACCCGCTCGACGCCATGGTCTGGGCGCTGCAGAAATTCTCCGGCCTTCCGGCCAACAAGGTCGTCGGCATGGCCGGCGTTCTCGACTCCTCGCGTTTCCGTCTTTTCCTAGCCAAGGAATTCAACGTCTCCGTCCAGGATGTCACGGCCTTCGTGCTCGGTGGTCATGGCGACACGATGGTGCCGCTCGCCCGCTACTCGACGGTCGGTGGCATTCCGCTCACCGATCTCGTCACCATGGGCTGGGTCACCAAGGAACGCCTCGAAGAAATCATCCAGCGCACCCGTGACGGCGGCGCCGAAATCGTCGGCCTGCTGAAGACCGGCTCGGCCTATTATGCGCCGGCCGCCTCGGCGATCGAGATGGCCGAATCCTACCTCAAGGACAAGAAGCGCGTTCTGCCCTGCGCGGCCCATCTCACCGGCCAGTACGGCGTCAAGGACATGTATGTCGGCGTTCCCACCGTCATCGGCGCCGGCGGCGTCGAGCGCATCATCGAGATCGACCTCAACAAGACCGAGAAGGAAGCCTTCGACAAGTCCGTCGGCGCCGTCGCCGGTCTCTGCGAGGCCTGCATCAACATCGCGCCTGCCCTCAAGTAATCGGCGCTGAAGTAATCGAAACAGGGATAGACCCATGAACATTCATGAATATCAGGCCAAGGCTCTGCTGAAGGGCTATGGCGCGCCGGTTGCCGAGGGTGTGGCCATTCTCAAGGTCGAAGAAGCCGAGGCTGCCGCCAAGTCGCTTCCCGGTCCGCTTTACGTGGTCAAGAGCCAGATCCATGCCGGCGGCCGCGGCAAGGGCAAGTTCAAGGAACTCGGTCCGGATGCCAAGGGCGGCGTTCGCCTCGCCAAGTCGATCGAGGAAGTCGTTTCCCACGCCAAGGAAATGCTCGGAAACACGCTGGTGACCGCGCAGACCGGCGAAGCCGGCAAGCAGGTCAACCGCCTTTACATCGAAGACGGCGCCGACATCGCCCGCGAGCTCTATTGCTCGCTGCTGGTCGACCGCTCGGTCGGCCGGGTTGCCTTCGTCGTATCGACCGAAGGCGGCATGGACATCGAAGCCGTCGCCCACGACACACCCGAAAAGATCCAGACGATCGCCATCGATCCGGAAGCCGGCGTGACGGCTGCCGACGTTGCCGCGATCTCCAAGGCGCTTCAGCTTGACGGCGCTGCCGCCGAAGATGCGAAGGCGCTCTTCCCGGCGCTCTACAAGGCTTTCGGCGAAAAGGACATGGCTCTCCTGGAAGTCAATCCGCTGATCGTCATGAAGGATGGCCATCTGCGCGTCCTCGATGCCAAGATGTCTTTCGATGGCAACGCGCTTTTCCGTCACGACGACGTCAAGACGCTGCGCGACGAGACCGAAGAAGATGCCAAGGAAATCGAGGCCTCGAAGTGGGACCTCGCCTATGTCGCGCTCGACGGCAATATCGGCTGCATGGTCAACGGCGCCGGCCTTGCCATGGCGACCATGGATATCATCAAGCTTTACGGCAAGGAGCCGGCCAACTTCTGCGACGTCGGCGGCGGCGCCGGCAAGGAGAAGGTGGCAGCGGCTTTCAAGATCATCACCGCGGACCCCAAGGTCGAAGGTATTCTCGTCAACATCTTCGGCGGCATCATGAAATGCGATGTCATCGCCGAGGGCGTGATTGCCGCGGTCAAGGAAGTCGGTCTCAAGGTTCCGCTCGTCGTGCGCCTTGAGGGCACCAATGTCGAGCTCGGCAAGAAGATCCTGAACGAGTCGGGTCTCGCGATCACGGCGGCTGACGACTTGGACGATGCGGCCAAGAAGATCGTCGCGGCGATCAACGGCTGAGGACGATCATGGCCTTCCAGTCCACGCCCTCCGCTGCTCATTTCCGCCTCAACGCCTTCGCCGGCGTGTGGGAAGGGGACGAGCGCGTCGCGGCGTCGGCGTGGACGAGCGAAGGCAAGGCCAGTGCTGAGTTTTCCGGCGAGGCGTTGTTCGGCGGATTCTTCCTCGAGCAGCGCTATCGCCAGACGCGGGATGGTGCTGTTTCGTTCGAGGCGCGAAATATTTTCGGCTTCGATGCTTCGGACCAGACCTACAAACTCTACCAGTTCGACACCGCAGGTTTTGCGCCGCCCGTACCGGCGTCCGGCGAGTGGAACGGCAGTGAGCTTGTGCTGATGAAGACTTCGCCGCGCGGCAGCCAGCGCACCGTATTCACGTTTGAAAATGAAGACTGCTACCGGATGGGCGTCAGCTTTTCGCCTGCAGGCAGCGATACTTGGCAGGAGGTCGTCAGCGGCGTCTATCGTCGCGCGTCCTCCACGTCTTCCAACCTCTCCTAAACAAAGGCCTCGCATGTCCATTCTCGTCAACAAAGACACCAAGGTTCTCGTTCAGGGCCTAACCGGCAAGACCGGCACGTTCCACACCGAACAGGCGCTCGCTTACTACGGCACCCAGATGGTCGGCGGCATCCATCCGAAGAAGGGCGGCGAAACCTGGACCGGCGCAAAGGGCGAAAGCCTGCCGATCTTCGCAACCGTTGCCGAAGGCAAGGAAAAGACCGGCGCTGATGCGACGGTCATCTATGTTCCGCCGGCTGGCGCAGCCGATGCGATCATCGAGGCGATCGACGCCGAGATCCCGTTCATCACCTGCATCACCGAAGGCATCCCGGTCATGGACATGGTGCGTGTCAAGGCGCGCCTCGACCGCTCCAAGTCGCGCCTGCTCGGCCCGAACTGCCCGGGTATCCTGACGCCGGAAGAGTGCAAGATCGGCATCATGCCGGGCTCGATCTTCCGCAAGGGTTCGGTCGGTATCGTTTCCCGCTCGGGCACGCTGACCTATGAAGCCGTCTTCCAGACGTCAAACGAAGGCCTCGGCCAGACGACGGCCGTCGGCATCGGCGGCGACCCGGTCAAGGGCACCGAGTTCATCGACGTCCTGGAAATGTTCCTGGCCGACGCAGCTACCCAATCGATCATCATGATCGGCGAAATCGGCGGTTCGGCTGAAGAGGATGCTGCGCAGTTCCTCAAGGACGAAGCCAAGAAGGGCCGCAAGAAGCCGATGGCTGGCTTCATTGCCGGCCGTACGGCGCCGAAGGGCCGCACCATGGGCCATGCCGGCGCTGTGGTTTCCGGCGGCAAGGGCGATGCGGAATCGAAGATCGCGGCGATGGAATCGGCAGGCATCAAAGTGTCGCCGTCTCCGGCCCGCCTCGGCAAGACGCTGGTTGAAGTCCTCAAGGGCTAAAACCACTTAAAGACCCGGGCGGAGGAACGGCATCTGCGCCTTCCGCCCGGCCTTGACGGTACGAGACCAGCAGATGCGCCGCGGACAGGCGGCAATCGGAATGCGGCAGCCGGCGATCGAGCCGGCAAATTCATCAAAGTCAGGAGGCGGACGGAAGCGTCCGCATATCACCATGGCACGGCAAGAAGCCAACGAGCAATTTCAGATCACCTCGTTTCTGGATGGCGCCAATGCTGCCTATATCGAGCAGCTCTACGCCCGTTATGAAGACGATCCCAACTCGGTCGACGATCAGTGGCGGTCCTTCTTCAAGGCGCTGGAAGACGATCCGAACGATGTGAAGAAGGCGGCCAAGGGCGCTTCCTGGCGCAAGAAGAACTGGCCGCTGCAGGCAAGCGGCGATCTCGTCTCGGCGCTCGATGGCGACTGGGGCATCGTCGAGAAGGTGATCGAGACAAAGGTCAAGGCCAAGGCCGAAGCTGCAGGCAAGCCTGCCGACAGCACCGAGGTGCTGCAGGCGACGCGCGATTCCGTGCGCGCCATCATGATGATCCGCGCCTACCGCATGCGTGGCCACCTGCATGCCAAGCTCGACCCGCTCGGCATCGCCGCTCCGGTTGACGATTATCGCGAGCTGTCGGCGGAGAATTACGGCTTCACGGCCGCCGATTACGACCGCAAGATCTTCATCGACAACGTGCTCGGCCTGGAATACGCGACCATCCGTGAGATGATCGAAATCCTCGAGCGCACCTATTGCTCGACGCTCGGCGTCGAATTCATGCATATCTCCAATCCTGAAGAAAAGGCCTGGATCCAGGAGCGCATCGAAGGACCGGACAAGGGCGTGGCCTTCACGCCGGAAGGCAAGAAGGCGATCCTTGCCAAACTTGTCGAAGCCGAAGGCTACGAGCAGTTCCTCGACGTCAAGTTCAAGGGCACGAAGCGTTTCGGCCTCGATGGCGGCGAATCGCTGATCCCGGCGCTGGAACAGATCCTCAAGCGCGGCGGCCATCTCGGCCTCAAGGAAGCCGTGTTCGGCATGGCCCATCGCGGCCGCCTGAACGTGCTCTCCCAGGTCATGGGCAAGCCGCACCGGGCGATCTTCCACGAATTCAAGGGCGGCTCGGCCGCTCCCGACGAGGTCGAGGGCTCGGGCGACGTCAAGTACCATCTCGGTGCCTCCTCAGACCGCGAATTCGACGGCAACAAGATCCACGTTTCGCTGACGGCGAACCCGTCGCATCTCGAAATCGTCGATCCCGTCGTCATGGGCAAAGCCCGCGCCAAGCAGGACATGAATGCCGCGGTCTGGGACGGTGACATCATCCCGCTTTCCGAACGCGCCAAGGTTCTGCCGCTGCTGATCCACGGCGACGCGGCTTTTGCCGGTCAGGGTGTCATTGCCGAAATCCTCGGCCTTTCCGGTCTGCGCGGCCACCGCGTCGCCGGCACCATGCATGTGATCATCAACAACCAGATCGGCTTTACCACGAACCCGGCCTTCTCGCGCTCGTCGCCCTATCCGTCCGATGTCGCCAAGATGATCGAGGCGCCGATCCTGCACGTCAACGGCGACGATCCGGAAGCGGTGGTCTATGCCGCGAAGATCGCCACCGAATTCCGCATGAAGTTCCACAAGCCTGTGGTGCTCGACATGTTCTGCTATCGCCGCTACGGCCACAATGAAGGCGACGAACCGTCCTTCACGCAGCCGAAGATGTACAAGGTGATCCGCGCCCACAAGACCGTGCTGCAGCTCTATGCAGCCCGCCTCGTCGCCGAGGGCCTGCTCACTGAAGGCGAAGTCGAGAAGATGAAGGCTGATTGGCGCCTCCACCTCGAGCAGGAGTTCGAGGCTGGCCAGCAGTATAAGCCTAACAAGGCCGACTGGCTGGACGGCGAGTGGTCGGGCCTGCGCACGGCCGACAATGCCGACGAGCAGCGCCGCGGCAAGACCGCCGTGCCGATGAAGACTCTGAAGGAGATTGGCCGCAAGCTGTCCGAGATCCCGGCCGGCTTCAATGTGCACCGGACGATCCAGCGCTTCATGGAAAACCGCGCCAACATGATCGCCACCGGCGAGGGCATCGACTGGGCGATGGCCGAAGCGCTGTCTTTCGGCGCGCTCTGCGTCGAAGGCAGCAAGATCCGTCTGTCCGGCCAGGATTGCGAACGCGGCACCTTCTCGCAGCGCCACTCGGTTCTCTACGATCAGGAAACCGAAGAGCGCTACATCCCGCTCGCCAATCTTTCGCCGACGCAGGGGCGCTACGAAGTCATCAATTCGATGCTTTCGGAAGAGGCCGTGCTCGGTTTCGAATACGGCTATTCGCTCGCCCGCCCGAATGCGCTGACGCTCTGGGAAGCGCAGTTCGGCGATTTCGCCAACGGCGCGCAGGTGGTCTTCGACCAGTTCATCTCGTCGGGCGAACGCAAGTGGCTGCGCATGTCGGGCCTCGTCTGCCTGCTGCCGCACGGCTATGAGGGCCAGGGTCCGGAACACTCCTCGGCCCGCCTCGAGCGTTTCCTACAGCTTTGCGCCGAAGACAACATGCAGGTCGCCAACGTCACGACGCCGGCGAACTACTTCCACATCCTGCGCCGGCAGCTGAAGCGCGACTTCCGCAAGCCGCTGATCCTGATGACGCCGAAGTCGCTACTGCGCCACAAGCGGGCAGTCTCCACCCTTGCCGAAATGGCCGGCGAATCCGCCTTCCATCGCCTGCTCTGGGATGATGCCGAGGTGATCAAAGACGGCCCGATCAAGCTGCAGAAGGACAACAAGATCCGTCGTGTCGTCATGTGCTCCGGCAAGGTCTATTACGATCTTCTGGAAGAGCGTGAGAAGCGTGGCATCGACGACATCTATCTCCTGCGTGTCGAGCAGCTCTATCCGTTCCCGGCAAAGGCGCTGATCAACGAGCTGTCGCGCTTCCGCAATGCCGAGATGGTCTGGTGCCAGGAAGAGCCGAAAAACATGGGCGCATGGTCGTTCATCGACCCCTTCCTCGAATGGGTGCTCGCCCATATCGACGCGAAGTATCAGCGCGTTCGTTATACCGGCCGTCCGGCCGCCGCCTCGCCGGCGACGGGCCTGATGTCCAAGCATCTGTCGCAGCTCGCCGCATTCCTCGAGGATGCATTGGGCGGCTAAAATTAGGGGGGCGCAATGGCTTATTTCTTTCTGAGACTGCTGCCGCCGCGCCCCACTTTCCCGCATGACGGGACCGGGGAGGAAATGGCGGCGATGAAACGCCATGTCGAATACTGGCATCGGCACGCCCTTGCGGGATCGGCTGTTATAGTCGGCCCCGTCTTCGAGGGTGAAGGCGCCTGGGGCATGGCAATCGTCGAAGTCGAGGATCAGGCGGCGGCACAGGCCCTCGCCGACGGCGATCCGATCATCGCTTCCGGTTTCGGTTTCCGTTTCGATATCCTGCCGATGCCCTCGATCATCTCGCGGCCACCCGCCGTCTGAAACGCATAAACGAAAACACACGAAATCAGGATTTGAACAATGGCCACAGAAATCCGCGTTCCAACTCTCGGTGAATCCGTCAGCGAGGCAACCGTCGGCACCTGGTTCAAGAAGGTCGGCGACGCCATCAAGGCCGACGAGCCGATTCTCGAGCTTGAAACCGACAAGGTGACCATCGAAGTTCCGGCACCCGCCTCCGGCACGCTTTCGGAAATCGTCGCTGCCGCCGGCGAAACCGTCGGTCTCGGCGCACTGCTCGGCCAGATCGCCGAAGGCGCTGCCGCTGCTGCCGCGCCGGCTGCTGCTGCACCGGCCGCCGCGCCTGCTCAGCCGGCCCCGGCTGCTCCCGCTCAGCCGGCACCGGTTGCCGCTGCGGCGGCATCGTCGGCAAGCGCCTCCGTCTCCACCATGCCGCCGGCCCCGGCGGCTTCGAAGATGCTGGCTGAAAACAATCTTTCCGCCGACCAGGTCGACGGCAGCGGCAAGCGCGGCCAGGTGCTGAAGGGCGATGTCATCGCCGCCGTCGCCAAGGGCATTTCCGCTCCGGCGGCCGCACCCGCCGCCCCTGCTGCTGCACGCGGCCCGTCGACGGTCGAGGATGCCTCGCGCGAAGAACGCGTGAAGATGACGCGCCTGCGCCAGACGATCGCCAAGCGCCTCAAGGACGCGCAGAACACTGCCGCCATGCTCACCACCTACAATGAGGTGGACATGAAGGCGGTCATGGATCTGCGCAACAAGTACAAGGACATTTTCGAGAAGAAGCACGGCGTCAAGCTCGGCTTCATGGGCTTCTTCACCAAAGCGGTGACGCATGCGCTGAAGGAACTGCCGGCTGTTAATGCCGAGATCGACGGCACCGACGTCATCTACAAGAACTATTGCCATGTCGGCATGGCCGTCGGCACGGACAAGGGCCTCGTCGTTCCTGTCATCCGCGACGCCGACCAGATGTCGATCGCCGAAATCGAGAAGGAACTCGGCCGTCTTGCCAAGGCAGCCCGTGATGGCTCGCTCTCCATGGCCGACATGCAGGGCGGCACCTTCACCATCACCAATGGCGGCGTCTACGGTTCGCTCATGTCTTCGCCGATCCTCAACGCGCCGCAGTCCGGCATTCTCGGCATGCACAAGATCCAGGAGCGGCCGGTCGCGATCGGCGGCCAGGTGGTCATCCGTCCGATGATGTATCTGGCGCTGTCCTACGATCACCGCATCGTCGACGGCAAGGAAGCGGTCACCTTCCTCGTGCGCGTCAAGGAAAGCCTGGAAGATCCGGAACGTCTGGTTCTCGATCTCTAAGGGAGCGCTTTCGATGCGGAACCGGATCATGCGAGCGGCGCGCCTTCTTCTTTGCGCTGCCGCCGCGCATGTCCCGGTCTCCGCATCGGCCGCCGGCTGGGACATCAGCAAGGCAAGCAGCAATTTCGACCTGGTGGCGCTCACCGATGCCGAACTCTCCGGCCGATCGATTGGCGTGATCCATATGGGCAATGTCGAATTGACGTCGGGGCGCATCGTCGCGGCCGATCCGCTCGCCCAGCCCGATCGTCCGGCGCTCGCCAGAACGGTTGCACCGGGCGAATATCCGGTGACGCTCTACCAGGCGTTCGGGCGCATCGCTGCCGCCAGCATGCGGTTTGCCGAGGGCAAGCCGGATCATTGGGAGCTTGCGGTCCTGGCCGGGCAGGATCCGGCGACGCTGAAGGACGGAGAGATTTTCGGCTATCCCGTCGATGCCGGCCTCGGCTGCTACATGGATGCCGATACGCTTGATCTGATCGGAGAGCGCGAAGCGCAGGCGCAGGCGCAAAAAACCGATGCCGACGTCAATTATTACGACGACGTGCTGGCCTCGGACCTCGATGCCAACAAGGGCGCCTATGCGCTGCATCGGCCGGTTGCCGGCAAGAAGGGCAATGTCGCGGTGTTCTGGAGCGGCTGGGGCGACGGTTTTTATCCGGTCTTTTGGGGCCTCGACAAGGACGGCCGCGCGCTGGTGCTGCTGACGGATTTCAGCGTTGTCGAGAATGCCGACGGGCGGAAGGAGCCGAAGCTGCAATGAGCGGAAAGGTCGGGATCACGGCGGGGAAAGGCGTGGCTGCAATCGCAGCCGCAGCGTTTTTCGCCGCTCCGGTGTCCGCCTTTGCTGCCGCCTGCAAGCAGGAACGAGCCGTCTACGTCGATCGCGACGGCGCCTATGAATTGCGCTTTGCGCCGCTGAATTCTCCGTCGGCTGCCGCCAGCAACCAATTCAAGATCAGCGCGCTCAAGACGTCAGTCGTGATGGAAGGTTATGTCATGCCATCGGAGGATCCGGTGCGGGCCATCGGCATCCTGATGTTCAACTGCCCAGAGGGTGATGCGACCGGCGCCGATCTTAATGCCTGCACGGTCTGGCAGGGCGCCGTCTATGGCATGGATGCCGAGGGCGAGATGGACAATCTGCAGCCCGAGGGCGCCGCGGCGGCCGAAAAGGTCGTTCTCCCCGGCCTTGGTCCCGCCATTCGCGAATCCAGCGCCTGGGGCGAGGGCAAGGCTATGGTGGCCCCCTGGGACGTGCTGATTTTCAAGGAGTGTGCGACATGAGCGATGCCCCTGTTGTTCTCATTACCGGCGGAAGTCGGGGTATCGGTGCTGCCGCCGCACGGCTCGCCGCGCGCCAGCGCTGGCGTGTCGCGGTGAATTACGCCGCCAACCGTCAAGCCGCGGATGCCGTCGTGGCTTCGATCACGGGGGCCGGCGGCGAGGCCGTGGCGATCCAGGGTGACGTCGGCAAGGCCGCGGATATCGTCTCGATATTTGCGGCGGTCGACCGGCATTTCGGCCGCCTCGACGGGCTCGTCAACAATGCCGGCATCGTCGACTATCCCCAGCGGATCGACGAGATGTCGGTGGAGCGGATCGAGCGCATGCTGCGCGTCAATGTGACCGGCTCCATCCTCTGCGCCGCAGAAGCGATACGCCGCATGTCGAGTCGGCATGGCGGCCAGGGCGGCGCGATCGTCAATATCTCGTCGATGGCGGCGGTGCTCGGTTCAGCGACGCAGTATGTCGATTATGCCGCCTCGAAAGCGGCGATCGACACGTTCACCGTCGGGCTGGCGCGCGAGGTTGCCGCCGAGGGCGTCCGCGTGAATGCCATAAGGCCGGGTGTCATCGAAACCGACCTCCATGCTTCCGGCGGTTTGCCGGATCGCCCGCGCGAGCTGGCGCCGTCGATCCCGATGCAGCGGGCGGGCACGCCCGAGGAGGTGGCCGATGCGATCCTCTATCTTCTGTCACCTTCGGCTTCCTATATCACCGGCGCGATCCTCAATGTGAGCGGCGGCCGTTAGAGCGACAGGGTGAAAACAGCATGCAGCATATTCTCGAATTCCTCGGCCTGACGTCGCGCGCGGCCGATTAAACGAAAAATCCAAAGGGAAAGAAACAATGTCCTACGATGTGATCATTATCGGAACCGGCCCGGGCGGCTATGTCTGCGCTGTAAAGGCAGCCCAGCTCGGCCTCAAGGTCGCCGTCGTCGAAAAGCGGGCGACCTATGGCGGCACCTGCCTGAACGTCGGCTGCATTCCGTCGAAGGCGCTGCTGCATGCCTCCGAAATGTTCCATCAAGCCGGCCACGGGATGGGCGCTCTCGGCATCGACGTCTCGGCGCCGACGCTCAACCTCGGCAATATGATGGCCCACAAGGATGCGACGGTGAAGGCGAATGTCGACGGCGTCGCCTTCCTCTTCAAGAAGAACAAGATTGATGCCTTCCAGGGCACCGGCAAGGTCGTTTCGGCCGGCAAGGTTTCCGTCACCGCCGACGACGGCAAGGTGCAGGAGATCGAGGGTAAGAACATCGTCATCGCCACCGGCTCGGACGTCGCCGGCATTCCCGGTGTGCAGGTCGAAATCGACGAAAAGACCATCATCTCGTCCACCGGCGGCATCGCGCTGGAGAAGGTGCCGGAAACGCTGATCGTCGTCGGCGGCGGCGTTATCGGCCTCGAGCTCGGTTCGGTCTGGTCGCGCCTCGGCGCCAAGGTGACGGTGGTCGAATATCTCGACAACATCCTCGGCGGCATGGACGGCGAAGTCTCCAAGCAGTTCCAGCGCATGCTCGCCAAGCAGGGCATCGATTTCAATCTCAGCGCCAAGGTCACCGGCGTCGAAAAGGGCGACAAGGGCGCCAAGGTCACGTTCGAGCCGGTCAAGGGCGGCGACAAGGTGACACTCGACGCCGAAGTCGTGCTGATCGCCACCGGCCGCAAGCCCTATACGGCGGGTCTCGGGCTGGAAGAGGCCGGTGTCGTGCTCGACAATCGCGGCCGCGTGGAGATCGACGGTCACTTCAAGACCAATATCGACGGCATCTATGCGATCGGCGATGTGGTCAAGGGTCCGATGCTCGCGCACAAGGCGGAAGACGAGGGCGTGGCGCTTGCCGAAATCCTCGCCGGGCAACATGGCCATGTGAACTACGAGGTCATTCCGAGCGTCGTCTACACCCAGCCGGAAATCGCTTCCGTCGGCAAGACCGAGGAAGAGCTGAAAGCGGCAGGCGTCGCCTATAAGGTCGGCAAGTTCCCCTTCACTGCGAACGGGCGCGCCCGCGCGATGCTGGCAACCGACGGCTTCGTCAAGATCCTTGCCGACAAGGAAACCGACCGGGTGCTCGGCGGCCATATCGTCGGCTTCGGCGCCGGCGAGATGATCCACGAGATTGCCGTGCTGATGGAGTTCGGCGGTTCGTCAGAAGATCTCGGCCGGACCTGCCATGCGCATCCCACGATGTCGGAAGCGGTCAAGGAGGCTGCGCTCGCGACCTTCTTCAAGCCGATCCATATGTAATCTTACATATTCGTAACAAAGCATGCAGCCGCTTGCCGTGAGGTAGGCGGCTGTTTTAATTGTTGCGCATTGCAGAATTCAAATATCGGACGAAGGTGAGGAAAAATGGAGCAGCCGTCCATTGCGGGTTACAGCCTGAGCCAGCGTTTTCTTCACTGGGCGATCGCGCTGCTGATTTTCTTCAACCTGCTGTTTCCCGATGGCATGAATACCTGGCGTCGGCTGATACGCAGAGGCGAGGTGCCGACGCCGGAACAGATTTCGTCGGCGAATATCCACGCCTATGTCGGCATCGCCATCCTGCTGCTTGCCGTTCTCAGGCTGGGACTGCGTTTTAGCAAGGGCGTGCCGGCCGAGGTCGCGCAGGAGCCGGCGATCTTCCGTCTTGCCGCCAGGCTTGCCCATGCCGGCCTCTACATCCTGATCTTCGCGATGCCGCTTTCGGGCATCGCCGCCTACTACTTCGGCATCGTTCCCGCCGGTTCGTTCCACGCGGATATCATGAAGGTTATTCTCTGGGCGCTGATCGTGGCGCATGTCGCCGGCGCCCTCGTCCATCAGTTCTATTGGAAAAGCAACGTGCTGCGCCGCATGACGCTCGGCTGACCGTCGGCGGGTTCAGTTTATCGCGGTGACGGTAAAGCCTTGCTGGCGCAGCAGTTCGATGACGCCGTCCTTGCCGGGCAGGTGCAGGGCGCCGACGGCCATGAAGACGTTGCCGCCGTCGAGGATGGGAGCGGCGCGCTCGGCCATCACCTTGTTGCGGTCGAGGATGACGCGCTGCTCGAAGGCCGCATAATCGTTGGTTTCGCCTTTGTCTTCCGGTGTTACCGTTTTCAACATCGGCATCGTCAGGCCGATGTCGCCGGAGAGGTAGAGGTCGGTCATCGTCTCGACGACATCGCTCATCTTGTCGCCGAGTTCCAACGTCTCGATCAGCGACTTCAGATGGAATTCGATCGGCAGATCGGCCATGGCCTGGATCTGCTCGGCAAGGGTTTCCAGCCCCTTGACCTGTTTGCCCTGAGCAACGGCGTCGGTGGCGATCTTCTGGTCGAGGAACTGCACGCCTTTCGCCTTGCGGGCGATTTCGCAGGCCGGCAGGGCGACGGCGCTCGAAATCATCCAGGGCCGCATGCGGGAAACGGCACCGAGCGGAATGCCGCGCTGCTTCAGCCCGGCTTCAAGGCGCTTGTAATCTTCGGGAGAAAGCAGCTTGTCGATCGTCGTGCCATCGGTAAACATCGTCAATTCAGGCTTTGCGAGCAGGGCTGCGGTTGCCTTCCGCTCGTCGAGGATCTCGTCGGATTCGATGATGATCGTGCCGGCGGCGTCATGGGCGGCCTGGGCGCGGGGCGGTAGAGCCAGCACGCGCGGATCGGTGACATGCATGCTGCCGAGCAGCCACGAGGGTGCCAGTCCCGGCTTTTCGATCTTCCAGAAAATGCCCTTGCCATTCGGCGTGGCGTCGGCTTCCTTCAGCGCCTCGGCGTAGCGGGCGGGATCGTTCTGCTGCAGCTCGACCATCAGGTTGCGGCCGGCGCAGGCCGCCTCTTCGGCCGCCGCCGGCCTTGCAGCCAGGAAAGCGACAAACAGCGCGGCAAGAAGCAGCATGTGAAAGGCTGCAATCAGCCAGAGCAACAGATGAGCCGGCACTGCGAGGTAAGACGTCCGGCGGCCGATTGATGTCGTCATGATGGGTGTTCCGTCACATGCTCTGGTGGCTTCATGCTCTACGCCCGGCTTGCGCATATTCCTTTAAGAGAATGCGTTAACGAAAAGTTGCGAACGAAAAGTTACGCGCGCGGATGCGCCCGATCATACACCTCGAGCAGCCGCGACGCATCGACGCCGGTATAGACCTGCGTTGTGGAAAGGCTGGCATGGCCGAGCAGTTCCTGAATGGTGCGCAGATCGCCGCCGCCGGCAAGCAGGTGGGTGGCAAAGGAATGGCGCAACGCATGCGGTGTCGCCGTCTCCGGCAGGCCGAAGGCGCTGCGCATCTTCTGCATGGTCCGCTGAATGATCGCCGGCTGCAGCCTGCCGCCGCGGGCGCCGCGAAACAGCGGTTCGCTACTTTCGAGGTGATATGGGCAGAGCGCGCGATATTTCTCGACCGCGTCGAAGACCACGGGCAGCAGCGGCACCAGCCGCGTCTTGTTGCCCTTGCCGGTGATGCGCAGTGTCGTCGCGCCCTTCTGCAGGTCGGCGGGAACGAGATCCAGCGCTTCGGAGATGCGCAGGCCGCAGCCGTAGAGCAGCGTCATCACAGCCGCATCGCGCGCGGCGATCCAGGGTTCGTCATGGAGCTGGGCTTCGTCGCTGACGACGGTGATCGCCTGGGTATCCGAGAGTGGCTTGGGCAATGATTTCGGCTGTTTCGGCGAGCGTATCGCGGCAGCACCGGCGGCATTGACCAGGCCCTTCTTTTCGAGATGGCGCAGCAGCGAGCGAAGGCCGGCGAGATTGCGGCCGAGCGATCGGGCGCCGGAACCCTGCTTGCGTCGGGCGGCCAGGAAGGCGCGGAAATCGGCGGGGCGCAATTCCCTGATGTCGCCAAGCGTCGCCGGTCCGGCGAGGTGGCCGGTCAGAAAGGTCAGAAACTGGCGGGTGTCGCGTTCGTAAGCGTCCAGCGTGTGCTCGGAAAGACGGCGCTCGCGGGCGAGGTTTTCGAGCCATGCGGCCCGCTCCGCCATCAGGCGCGGATCGGCGATAACAAGCAGTTCGTTCACGTCGCGAGCCTTGAATTTGCCTTCAAGTCCGCCAATTTGAAGCAGGAACGGTTATGGAATTGCTAATGCCGGCCAAGCCTTTGTCATCCTTCGATCATATTGTACTGCGATAGCTTATACCCCATAGACAGGATCTTTCATGGCACGGCGCGATTCCATGACGGCTTTCGGACAGCTCGCGGAAGCGATCGCTCTCGTTTCACAGGGAAAGCCCGGTCATATCGTCGACACGCTGATTGCCGAACGCGGCCAGAGGATCGTCAAAAATCCACTCTGGCCGGTGATGCGACCGTTCCTCTACACGCTGCTGCGCTACAACAAGGCGCTCGAATTCGCCAATGCGGTTGCGAAAATGCCGGGCTTCCAGTCGTTCGAATATCTGAGCGACGTGCTGAAACTCGACATCGGCATCAGCCATGGCGAACGCATTCCGGAAACCGGCGGCTTCATCCTCGTCAGCAACCATCCGACCGGCATCGCCGACGGTGTTGCCGTGTTCGATCTCCTGAAAGCACGCCGGCCTGATATGATGTTCTTTGCCAATCGCGATGCCATCCGCGTCAATCCGCGCTTTGCCGAGATGATCATTCCCGTCGAATGGCGGGAGGAGCACAAGAGCAAGCTGAAGGCGCGCGAGACGCTGCAACTGACGAACCATGCGGTGAAGGAGGGCAAGGCGACCGTGCTCTTTCCCTCAGGCCGCATCGCCTATTGGGCGAACGGCCGGCTGAACGAACGCCCATGGAAGACCTCGGCCGTCGGACTGGCGCGCAAATACAATCTGCCGATCCTTCCCGTCCATATGACGGCGCGCAATTCCGGCCTGTTCTACTGGCTGGCGAAATGGTCGACCGAGCTTCGCGACATGACGGTGTTTCACGAGCTGCTGAACAAACGCGGCGATCGCTTCGATTTCGTGATCGGCAATCTCATCCCGGCCGAACATCTGGACGGCGACCTCACCGAGGTGACGAAAGCGCTGGAGAAACATACGGTGCGTGACATGGCGGTCGATGGTGATGCGACCTTCGCTCCGGTCGGCCTGCCGGATGCGGCAGTGCGCCGCGAGATTCCGGTCCCTGCAGCCTAGATTCGCGCACCACCATGACAGTCGATATCCGCATGATCCGCGATCGATTGCCGCAGCAGATCGCAGATCTCGAAAGCGAGGCCCGGCAGGAAGGTTATCGCCATATCACCCGCCTTATCGACGAATGGTCGGCCGGCGATGTCAGGTTCGAGGGTAACGGCGAAAGGCTGCTCGGCGCTTATGTCGATGCGGTGCTTGCCGGCGTCGGGGGCATGACCGTCGAAGCGGCCATGTCAGGGGCGTTGCGGATGCGGCGTTTCTATATCAGTCCCGCAATGCGCGGGCGCGGCATCGGCCGGATGCTTGCCCTGGCACTGCTCGACCATGCGCGGTCGTGCTGCTGCATCGTCACCGTTCATGCGGGAAACGATGGCGCGGCGAAATTCTGGGAGTCGCTCGGATTTCAGGCCAACGGGCAGTGCGGACACACACATCGTTTCGATCTGCATGGGTCGAGCTTCACGCCCCGATCTCGTTGAGGCGGATGGCCTGGCGCGCCAGCAGCCGCTCGACATCGGCAATATCGAGCGCCGACAGCCCGGCGCCCGGCTTGCGCAGGGCGGCGGACCTGATCACGCCGCGCTTGGCGAGCACGTATTTGCGCGAGGCAAGGCCGATGCCCTGCTGCTGTTCATAGCGGGCGAGCGGCAGATAGGCATCGAAGATCGCATGGGCGCGATCGGGATTTCCGGCCGCATAGGCCTCGACGACGCCGACCATCATCTCCGGATAACAAAAGCCGGTCATGGCGCCATCGGCGCCGCGGCCCATCTCTTCGGGCAGGAAAAGCCCGCCATTGCCGCAAAGGATGGATATGCGCCGCATGGCGCCCCTGTCGCTGGCAGCGCGAAGCGCTGATATTTTCGAAAGACCCGGCCAATCCTCGTGCTTGAGCATGACGCAATTCGGCACCTCGTTGACGATGCGCTCGATGACCTTGGGCGCGATCGTCACATTGGTGGTGAGCGGATAATCCTGCAGCACGAAGGGCGTATCGCCAAGGGTTTCGCCGACCGACTGGTAGAAGGCGAAAGCCTGATCGTCAGTCTTGACGGTCCAGGGCGGCGCGACCATGACGCCGGCAGCACCCGCCCCCATGACGGCTTCGGCGAGTTCGCGCATCGGCGCAAGTCCCGGCGCCGAGACGCCGACAACGACGGGAAGGCGCCCGTCAAGGCGCTTCAGCACCCGTTCGACCACGGCCCTCGATTCCTCGGCGGTCAATTTCGGGGCCTCGCCGAGCTGACCAAGCACCGTCAGCCCGGTGACGCCGGCGCCTTCGTAGAAATCGACCATGCTGTCGATGCTGGCGAGATCGAGAGAGCCATCATCGGTGAAGGGGGTTACGGCGATCACATAGACGCCCTTGGCATCTTCGGTCAGTCTGGCCATTCGTGGTCTCCCATTCAGCGGCCGAAGAACAGCACTTCGGCATTTCGAACAAAAATCTTTTCGGCAGCCGTGGGATCGTCGATGGCGGCCTGCATGGCCTCGATCAACTCGGCGTCATCGGGCATGCCATCCCATAATTCGGTGTGCGGCCAATCGCTGCCCCAGAGCAGCCTCTCCCCATGGCTCGCGGCAAGCGTGCGGGTGACCTCGGCGAAGCCTTGGTCGTTCGTCTCCTTCGTCAACCGATAGGGCGCGGTCACTTTGACATAGGCATCAGCCGCGTCCATCAGCCTTTTCAGCGCATCGACATGCCGTGGTCTCGTCTCTGTGGCAAGCGGAATGAAGCCGAGATGATCGACAACGATGGGCAGGCGGATGCCGGATAATGTTGCCGGAAGATCGGGAAGCTGTTCGGGATTGATCTGCAGTTGCAGCGACCAGCCGAAAGGCGCAATCCTTTCCGCCAGTGTCCTGGCGGTAGCCAAGGGAAGGCCGCCCTTGTTGCGTGTGTTGATCCGCACTCCGCGCACGCCGTGCCGGTGGAGCCGCTCGATCTCGGTCTCTCCAGTTTCGGGATCAATGACGACGATGCCGCGCAAACGGCCCGGAAAGGCGGCGAGCGCTTCCAGCAGCACGCTATTGTCGAGGCCATAGACGCTTGGCTGTACCAATACGCCCTTGGCGATGCCAAGGCTTTCTGAGAATTCGATCCAGTCGGCAATCGTCGCGATGTCAGGCGTATAGCTGCGCGGGGTGTTGAGCGGAGCGTCGGCGCGAAAGACGTGGAAATGCGTATCGACCGTGCCTTGCGGCAGTGCCGGCCGCGGCAAGCGCGCCAGTTGCCGGCGGGGCAGGCAAAGCGGGGCCTCTATATCAGCGGTACTCATCATGCGTCGAGCTCGTCGCTTTGCAGGAAATCGAAATCGGCGCCTTCGTCAGCCTGGAGCACGCGTTCCTGATAAAGTTTTGCATAGCCGCGCAACGGGGCAGGGGAGGGTCGGTCGATGATCTCCAGCATGCGGCGATCGAATTCCGCCTGGTCGATATCGATGTCGATGCGCCGGCCCTCGACATCGAGGCGAATGCGATCGCCGGTACGGACGATCGCCAGCGGGCCGCCATCGGCGGCTTCAGGCGCGATGTGGAGGATGATCGTACCGAAAGCCGTGCCGCTCATCCGGGCATCGGAAATCCGCACCATGTCCTTCACGCCCTGCCGGGCGAGTTTGCGGGGAATGGGTAGATAGCCGGCTTCCGGCATGCCGGGCGCGCCTTTCGGCCCGGCATTGCGCAGGACCAGAACATCGTCGGCCTTGACGTCGAGATCGTCGCTGTCGATGCGCAGCGTCATATCCTCGACGGAATCAAAAACGACGGCGCGGCCAATATGTTGGAGAAGATCCTTGGAGGCGGCGGATTGTTTGATGACGGCGCCGCGCGGCGCAAGATTGCCGTGCAGGACGGCGATCGTGCCGATCGGCTTTAACGGTTTCTCGACGGTGCGGATGATCGTCTGGCCCGGCTCGTCGACGACGTTGTCGATAATCTCGCCGATCGTCCTGCCGTAGACCGTCGGGGCGCTGCCATCGATTTCATGACGCACCGCCTTCAACAGCGCCGGGACGCCGCCCGCCTCGTGAAACTGCTCCATATAATGCTGGCCGGACGGCTGCAAGTCGACGAGCAGGGGTATGCTCCGGCCCAGCCGGTCGAGTTCGGCCATGTCGAGGCGACGGCCGAGGCGGCCGGTGATTGCGGCAAGATGCACGACGGCATTGGTCGAGCCGCCCATCGCCTGCAGCGCCACGAGGCCGTTGCGGATCGCCTGTGGCGTCAGGATCTCGCGCACCGTCGGGGCGGCCTCATCCACGGCGAGCCGTGCGGCGACACGGCCGGTCTCCTCGGCAAGGCGGACGCGTTCGGATTCGACGGCGGGTGCCGAACCGGCGCGGGGAAGGCAGAGACCCATGACTTCGGTCAGGTTCGCCATGGTGCTCGCCGTGCCCATCACCGTGCAGGTGCCGATCGAGCTGGCCAGCTTGTTATTGACCTCGGTGATCTCGGCCTCGTCGATCTCTCCGGCGCGGAAGCGCCCCCAGAAACGGCGGCAATCCGTGCAGGCACCAAGCCGTTCGCCCCTGTGGTGGCCGACGGCCATCGGACCGGTCGGCAGGAAGATCGCCGGTATCTCGCTGCTGGCGGCCGCCATGATCTGGGCCGGCAAGGTCTTGTCGCAGCCACCAATCAGCACGACGGAATCCATCGGCTGGGCGCGGATCATCTCTTCCGTTTCCATCGCCATCAGATTGCGCAGATACATCGAGGTCGGCGAGGCAAAGCTCTCGTGGATCGAGATGGTCGGAAACACCATAGGCATCGCGCCCGCCAGCATAACGCCGCGTTTGGTGGCCTCGATGAGTTGCGGCACATTGCCGTGACAGGGATTGAAATCGCTGTAAGTATTGGCGATGCCGACGATGGGACGGTCGAGTGCATCGTCAGAATAGCCCATGGCCTTGATGAATGCCTTGCGCAGGAAAAGGGAGAATCCCTGATCGCCATAACTCGTCA
Source organism: Rhizobium sp. BK008 (assembly GCF_014197345.1). NCBI lineage: Bacteria > Pseudomonadati > Pseudomonadota > Alphaproteobacteria > Hyphomicrobiales > Rhizobiaceae > Rhizobium > Rhizobium sp. BK008. Next base: position 380,238 of record NZ_JACIFK010000005.1, read on the forward strand.
GCTTGCGACGAAGACCGTTCGACAAACCTGTTCCTCCCTCGCCAACTTGACCATGGCCAATGTGCTGTCAGCGTAGTGGGATATGGAGGATTGTCAATAAATAAGATGGCGTCACCATATCGTATTTTTGGATATCTTCAGCGATATCCATAAATTTCCAAGGAAATATCGATCGATCGTCGCCTTATTTTGATGAGTCGATGATTGGCTTTTATAAAGAAACCGGATAGATTATTGATAAAATGAATTTGAAGCAGAGGGAAGCGCCATGACGGGGACGAGACGGCGGCGTATCGGAATGGTCGGCGCCGGCTGGGTCAGCGCCCACCATCTATCGGCATGGAGGCGGCAATTGCATCGCGCCGAGGTCGTGGCGATCGCCGACCCGTCGCGGAGCGCGATCGAGGCCCGGCTGACCGCCTTCGAGGTCGCGCGCAACTATGCGGGCGCTGAGGCGATGCTGGAAGCCGAGCAGCTCGATGCCGTCGATATCTGCGCGCCGCGGGAGTTTCACGCCGAACTGGTCCGGCTGGCGGCGGCAAGGGGGCTCGATATTATCTGCCAGAAGCCGCTCGCCTCTTCCTACGACGAGGCTGTTCACCTGCTGGCAGAGCTCTCCGGCAAGGGCAGGCTGATGGTCCACGAGAACTGGCGGTTCCGCGCCTATTATCGGCGGCTGAAGGCATGGCTCGACGAAGGACTTGCAGGCGATGTCCGTCAGGCGCAGTTCGAATTCCTGTCCAGCGGCATGCTAGCGGATGCAGAGGGGCGAAGGCCGGCGCTGGTGCGCCAACCCTTCTTCCGGACGCAGGAGCGGCTGCTGGTCATGGAGGTCATGATTCATCATCTCGATACGCTGAGATATCTTCTGGGCGAGATGGAGGTGGTCGGTGCGCGGCTTGAGAGGAGCAATCGCGATATCGTCGCGGAGGATGTGGCATGCGTCGTCCTGCGCCGGCTGGGCGACGGCGTTCTTGTCACCGTCAACGCCAATCTCGCCGCGCATGGCGCTCCGCCGGTGCCGCGTGATCACTTACGCATCTTCGGAACGCGCGCCACGCTCGAACTCCAAGGCAATCTGCTCTTAGCGCAGGGTGCGGAGCAGCGCCGGGAGAGCTTCGATCTCGACGAGACCTACCAAGGCGCTTATGACGCGACCATTGCGCATTTCCTCGACAGTCTCGATGGAAAGGTCGCGATGGAAACATCGCCGGGCGATAACATGAAGACGCTTGCTCTTGTCGAGGATATCTATCGCTTGAGCCGGTTCGACCCGGAGCGCAATCCACGGTAATATGGCGCGCGCCCGTCAGAGGAGATGACATTGCAGACGCTCAACGAAAGCCGCGAAGACGGCATCGAGCATGATGATCTAAGCATTGCCCGCGCGCTGGAGGAGGACATTATTTTCGGCCGGCTTGCGCCCGGGACCCGTCTGACCGAAGACGCGCTTCTAGCCCGCTTTCACGTCACGCGCCATTTCGCCCGCCAGGCGATCGTGCAGCTCGAGACGATGGGTATCGTGGTTCGGGAGCGCAACAAAGGGGCGACCGTCCGCTCGCTGACTGCTCGCCAGGTTCAGGAAATCTACGATGTCCGTGAGTTGCTGCAACGGCAGGCTGCGCTGTGGATAAAGTTGCCGGCACCTGAAGCGTTGATCGAGGAACTGCTGGCGCTGCACGAGGAGCATGGCCGTCACGTCGAATCCGGTTATCTCAGAGGCGTGCACGAGGCCAACGACAAATTCCACCTGACGCTTTTCGGCGCCTGCGGCAATGCGCATCTCGTGCAATCGATCGAGCTCTATATGCGTCTCAGCCTGCCGGTGCGCGCCAATTCGATGTCGAGCAAGGAGTCGCTACGCATCTCGCATGAGCATCACCGGCTGATGATCGAGATGCTGCGCGGCACTGACAACTGGGTTCTTGCCCAGCTCTGCGTCGACCATCTGCAGCCCAGCAAGAAACGTTATCTCGCCTATGTCAGCGATCATTGACGCGGCTAGCCGTTTGAAGGGGAGCGCATCGTTCGATTGCGCTCCCTTCGCCTGCCGGCTCACCAATCGAGGCGCAGCAGAGACACGCCTTGACGCGGTAGGGAGACCTTGAGGACGATCTTGCCGCCATCAACCTTAACCGATGCCTCGTCGATCTCGGCGAGCTTTCCCGACGCTTCCAGCCTGGCATAACCTTCGCCGGTCGGATTCTGCGGCTTGCCCATCGCCGTCCAGACGCCGAAGGCGTTGGAATGTTCCTCGTCCATTCTGAAATGCCTGAGTGACGCGGACTTGTCGCCCCAGCCGTCGAGATTGACCGAAATGTCTGCGGACGGCCCGGCTTCATCATCGTCGTGATAATGCCAGAGCAGAATGGAAACGCCCTTATCGTCGCGGGTCGCCACGACATTGACATCGGGCTTGCCGCGCACGCCGTGGTTCATGATATCCTCGATGTCGCGGCGATAATCGCTTTCCGATTCCAGCCACTCGCCGCCGAGTTTGCCGAGCATGCGGAAGCCATTGAGAACGGCCTTGTCGACGCCGTTGGTCGCAAGATCGCGGAAACCGTCGAAATAGGGCTGGTCGTCGAAGAGGAAGGCCCAGGTGACCGCCCCTTCGATATGGATGTTGGCGCGTCTTGCAAGCTCATAGGTGCGGATCATACTCTCGACGATATAGACGCCGTAGAGCGGGCCATTGCGATAGCCGTTCTGGGGATGGACGCGTGCGGAACAGGCCGCGCAGCCTTCCGGATCGGATTCGCCGATTACCACGGGCAGGTGCCGGAGTTCCGGAAATTCATTGATGATGGCAAGGTTTGTCTCGATGTCACGGAGCTGTTTGTGCAGGCCCATCCGAACGTGACCCTCATAGATCACCGGATTGCCCTTGGCGTGGAAAGCGAGGAAATCGATTGGCGACTTGTTCTCGACGACATGCTTGAGGAAGGCACGCAGGAAGGTCTGGGCCTTTTCGTTGGCAAAGGCGCCACAGGTATGCGGTCCGCCGACACGGGCATTCGGCAAGGCACGCTTCAGAGCCTTGGCGCTGACATCATACATTTCGCAGAATTGCGGGATGGTGCCGGTCCAGTAGTGACCGTCCGGCTCGTTCCAGACTTCCCACGGCCAGCTTGAAACGACGGCCTCGCCATATCTTTCGGCGAGATGGCGCGCCCATGCTTCGATCAGGTCGCTCCATTTCTTCAGGTCCTTCGGCGGAGCCGTCCAGCCGGTGGTGATCGTCGCGTATTTATCGGCCGGCTCCCATTGGTGACGGTAAGGACCGTTGAAATCGGAGAGAGCTTCCGGTGTGAAGCCGATCTGGATCAGCGGAATGTTGCCGGCTTCGACATAGGTGTCGAAGATCTTGTCGATGATCGTCCAGTCGTAGACCGGATTGCCGTCAGCATCCTCGGTATAGGCATTGGTCGAACCCCATTTGAGGGCAGGCAGGCCGTCGCCGCTGGTCAGAAGATTGTGCGCGCGGATGCGGGGCGGCTCGGGGCTGAGTTCTGTGAGTTCCTTGAGCAGCTTCCTGCCGTGTGGGGAGTAAGTGTAATTCGGCTCGTCATAGCCGAACCAGTTCCACAAGGGTTCGTATTTGCCGGTCGGCCGGTTGGCGTGAACGGAGATCGTCACGTCATAAGGGCTGCTCATCGTGGTGTCCTCTTGAACGATCATGCCAAAGCCCCTCCCGAAAGCGGCCGACCTGTCTGGTGATGAAGTACGGCCTCTTGGGAGGGTGCCGCGCTCGCCGCAAAAGCTAAGCAAAATGCTCACTTTGTCAATAATATAAAAATATGCTTTATCATTGAGCGTCAAAAATGCCTGAAAATGCGCTATTTTTTATAGTCATCAAAATTATCGGTTGCCGTTTCTCGAAAAATTGTCGATAACTGTAGCGTGAGCTCGCCCGCCGTCGAGGAGTGCATGTGTCCCTGCGGCACGCGCAGGCAGGGGTTCGCTGGACGCATCGTCAATTGATTATGGGAAGCGCTCGCCGTGGCGAGTTGAGGAGGAGGAACATCCGATGAAGTTCCGTAGATATGCAGCCATCGCGCTAATGTCTCTTATGGCCCTTCCGGCATTTGCGCAGGATTTCATTGCCGGCATACCGCGCAACGAAACGCTGATTATCCAAGGCACGCCGCAGCAGAATGCCGACTGGTTCAACCTCTGGGCTCCTGGGGGCGGGGCGGCGGCAAACCTCAACGGCCTGCAGCAGCTGACCACCGATACGCTATGGTTCATCAATCCCGAAGGCGGCAAGGACGCCTGGCAGAACGCCCTTGCCAGCGAGCCCCCGAGCTACAACGCCGATTTCACCGAGATGACGGTGAAGCTGCGCAAGGGCATCTTCTGGAGCGACGGTGTCGAATTCACCAGCGACGATGTGGTCTATACCGTGCAGACGCAGATCGATCATCCCGGCATGGCTTGGAGCGCGCCCTTCACCGTCAATGTCGCGAGCATGGAAAATCCGGATCCGCAAACGGTCGTCTTCCATCTGAAGAAACCGAACTCGCGCTTCCACACGCTTTTCACCGTGCGCTGGAATGCCGCCTGGATCATGCCGAAGCATGTCTTCGAGAAGGCTGCAGATCCGCTGTCGTACAACAACAACCCGCCGGTCTCGCTCGGGCCCTATCAGCTGCAAAGCTATGACAAGGGCGGCAACTGGACGATCTGGAGGCTGCGCGACGACTGGCAGCGCACGTCGATCGGCCTGGCTGCGAAACAGCCGCCTGAGGTCAAATATGTCGTCTATCGCGCCGCCGGCAATCCGGAAGCCCGCGTTATCGAACAGCGCAACCACAATCTCGATGTCATCAACGACATGGCGCCCGAGGGCATGTTCTCGATCATGCGTGACAGCAAGAGTACGGCCTCGTGGCTGAAGGGTTTCCCTTTCGCGCATCCGGATCCGACGCTGCCTTCCGTTCTCTTCAATACGAAGAAGGCGCCCTTCGACAATAAGGATGTTCGCTGGGCTCTCGCGCTGCTGATCGATATCCGCGAAGTGGCGCTCGGCTCCTATCGCGGTGCGGCCAATATCGCAGCCCTAGCCACTCCGCCGACGGGTTCTGCCCCTGACGACTATTACGCACCGATGCAAGACTGGCTGACGAATTTCGAGCTCGACACCGGTTCCCGCAAGATCAAGCCTTACGATCCGAACATCTCGGCGCAGATCGCCAATATGGTGCGCAGCCAATGGGCCGATCAGATCCCGACGGATCCGGCCAAACTACAGCGTACATTCGGCTTCGGCTGGTGGAAGAAGGACGTTCAGGCCGCCACCGAACTGCTGCAGAAGGCAGGCTTCAAGAAGAGCGGTCGCCAGTGGGTAAAGCCTGACGGAACGCCCTTTACGATCCGTCTGCAGGTGGAAGGCGATGCCATTCCGACACTGGCCCGCGCCGGCACGGTGATTGCCCAGCAATGGACGCAGGCGGGCATCGCGACCAAGGTCGATGTCGCCGGCCCAACCAACGGTCAACGCCTCAGCACAGGCGATTTCGAGACGGCGATCTACTGGAGCATCGAGACCTGGGGCGGTCATCCCGATCTCTCCTTCTTCCTCGACAGCTATCATTCGGAGTTCATCAAGCCGCTCGGGCAGATCCAGCCGCCGCGCAATCTGCAGCGCTGGCAGGATCCGCGTCTCGACCTGCTCATCGAGAAGAACCGATCGATCGCCTTCGATTCGCCGGATGTCGCCAAGCTCGGTCAGGACTTCCTGAAGCTCGCCGTCGAGGAAATGCCGATGATCCCGCTGATGGCCTACAACAAGTTCGCGCCGCTCGATACGACCTATTGGACCAATTATCCAAGCGCGGACAATCCCTATTCGGCCTCGGGTCCGAACTGGTCGAACATCCGCTACATGGTGGTCGGGCTGAAGGCCAACCCTGATGCGCCGAAGCCTTGATCGGGGCACCATAAGGGAGACAGCCGGCCGCCGGCTGTTTCCGTTCTGCTATTGAAGGGTCGATGTCATGAATGGCTTTCTGATCTATGCGGCAAAACGTTTTCTGCAATTTCTCTTCGTGGTCTTCACCGGCATCACGCTGGCCTTCCTGATCGCGCATTTTTCGCCGGTCGATCCGATCGAGCAGACCGTGTCGCTGCTGACGAGCTTCGGCTCCACCGATCCGCAGGCCGTCGAGATCCTTCGCGAATCGCTGCGTGAACTCTACGGCACCGGCGGGCCGTTGCTGGACCAGTACGTCACCTTCTGGGGCCGCGTCCTGACCGGCGATTTCGGTCCGTCGCTCTCTTCCTTCCCGACCCCCGTCATGACCGTGATCGGCCGGGCTCTTCCCTGGACGGTCGGGCTTCTGACGCTCGCAACGATCATTTCCTGGATCATCGGCAATTTCCTCGGCGCGCTTGCCGGTTATTTCCACAGCAGTAAGTTGCTGAAGGTCGCCGGTGTCGTCATCATGGCGCTACAGCCGATCCCGACCTACATCATCGGCCTCAGCCTGGTGATCCTCTTCGGTTTCATCTGGCCTATCCTGCCGATCAGCGACGGCGCACAGGTCAATCTCCCGCCCGGCTTCAACTGGGCCTTCATCAGCTCGGTGATCGAGCATGGCATCTTGCCGGCCCTGACCCTCGTGCTCGTCGGCATCGGCGGCTGGTTCATCTCGATGCGCTCGCTCGTATCCAACATCGTCACCGACGATCATGTCGTTTACGCTGAACTCGGCGGCGTGCGCTCGCGCAGCATCTTTTCACAATATGTCGCGCGCAACGCCATGCTGCCGCAGGTCACCGGCCTGGCGCTCAGTCTCGGCAACGTCTTCGGCGGCGCCGTCATCGTCGAGTTCGTCTTCAATTATCCCGGGATCGGCAAGCTTTTGATCTCCGGCATTTATTCCGGCGATTATAGCCTCGTGCTCGGCGTCACCACAATCGCCATCATCGCCGTCGCCGCCGCGGTTTTCGTGATCGACATCATCTATCCGCTGATCGATCCGCGCGTGAAACTGGGATAATCCGTGATGTTCAAAGTCCTCAGAGACCTGCTGCGCTACAACAAGGAGTTCCTGCTCGGAACCGTCCTGATCTGCCTCATCCTGGCGTTGATCGTGGCATCGTTCTTCTCGCCCTATGACGAGAACGCCATCTATGTCGTCGCGCCCGACATGCCGCCTTCGGCCGAATTCTGGCTCGGCACCACCTCGCGCGGCCAGGAGGTTTTCTGGCAGATCGCCGCCTCGATGCGCAACACGCTGTTCTTCGGCATCATCGTCGCTTTCGTCAGCCGCATCATCGCCATCGCCGTGGGGCTGATCTCGGGCTATATCGGCGGCCGGACAGACCAGATCATCATGGCGGTCAACGATACGCTCGGCGCCCTGCCGAATATTCCGATCCTGCTGCTTCTGGTTTTCGTGCTTCGCGACCAGATGACGTGGTTCATGCTGGCGATCACCGCAGCGCTGCTTGGATGGACGCATGACAGCCGTCTGATCCGCTCCGTCGCCCTGTCTCTCCGCCACCGGGAATTCACCCGGCACGCGGTCTTCTCGGGCATGCGCACACGGCAGATCCTCATCCGCGAGCATCTGCCCTATGTGATGCCGATCGTCTTCTTCACGACGATGAACAACCTGATCTGGGCGATCGGCCTCGAGGTGACGCTCTCGGTGCTTGGGTTTTCCGACATCAACCGGCCGACGATCGGCGGCATGATCTACTGGGCCAATGCGCATTCCGCAATGGTATCGGGCATATGGTGGTGGGTCGCCTTCCCGATGCTCTTCGTCGTCATCCTGTTCCTCGGCCTGTTCATGCTCGCCATGTCGGTGAACGAATATATCGACCCGCGTTCGCGCCTGGCCCGGATGGGAGCTTGAGGCGATGCAGAATCTGATGAGAAGGCGGCCGTTGACCCTTGCCGAAAACGCCATGGACGCCCTGACGATCGATGGGCTGAAATGCTACTACGTCAATGATTATTTCGGCGTGCGGCGGGAGATCCGCGCCGTCGACGATATCAGCCTGACCATCCACAAAAACGAGATCTACGGCATTGCCGGCGAATCCTCGAGCGGCAAGACATCGCTGATCAAGACTTTGGCCGGCGCCATCCGCCCGCCGATGCGCGTCGTCGGCGGAACGGTGAAATTCAATTTTGCCGACGGGCCTATCGATGTCTATGCCGAACCGGACAAGATGAAGGCGGCACGCTGGCGCCACCTTTCCTACATCATGCAGGGCTCGATGAACGTGCTGAACCCGGTCAGAAGGGTCAAACACGCCTTCACCGATTTCGCCTCCCGCCATATGAACCTCGATCCCGCTGCCTTCCACGCCCGTGTCGAAGCACATCTTGCCCGGCTGCATCTCGATCCCCATGTGCTCGATGCCTTTCCGCACCAGCTTTCGGGCGGCATGCGCCAGCGTCTGACGATCGCCCTTGCAACTGTCTGCGAGCCGGAATTCATCATCGCCGACGAGCCGACGACGGCGCTCGACGTGCTCGTCCAGCAGGACGTGCTGGCGCTGATCAAGGAAGTGCAGATGCGCATGCAGTCCTCGGTCATCTTCGTGACGCACGATATGTCCGTGCATGCCGCCATCACCGACCGGTTGGCCATCATGTATGCGGGCCGGCTGGCGGAGGAGGGGCCGACGCAGGCGATCTTCGACAATCCCCAGCATCCCTATACCGTCCATCTGATCGGCAGCTTGCCGCGCATCGGCGACGTCTCGACGCGAAAGAGCCTTAAAGGCAAGCCACCGGCGCTTTCGGATCCGCCTTCAGGATGCCGGTTCCATCCACGCTGTCCGATTGCGATCGACAAATGCGCCCGTGAAGTGCCGGCCATGCTGCCGAGCGCCACAGGCGGGCGGGTCGCATGCTTCCGCGCCGGGGAGTACCAGATCCAATGAGCAGCCATTTCCTCCTCGAACTCGACCATGTGACCAAGCTCTTTCCGATCGGCGGTTTCTTCTCGCGCGAAAAGATGAAGGCGGTGAACGATGTCAGCTTCGCCCTTGCCGCCGACAAGCCCGAGATATTCACGATCGTCGGTGAATCCGGTTCCGGCAAATCGACGCTGGCAAAGATGATCCTCGGTAATGAAAAGGCCGATCGGGGCAGCATCCGCTTCGACGGCGCTGATGTGAAGTCGGTGCATTCTCGCGGGGACCGCGAGGCTTTCATGGCAAAGGTCCAGCCGGTCTTCCAAAATCCGTTCGAGGCCTTCAATCCGCTGACCCGGATCGACGAGTATCTGCTGGCCACCGCCCATCGCTTCAAGGGCGCGAAGAGCCGCGCCGAGAAAGAGGCGCTTGCCGACGTTGCCCTTCAGCGCGTCGGCCTTTCGATGGCGGAGATAAAAGGTCGTTTCTCGCATGAGCTTTCAGGCGGTCAGTTGCAGCGCATTGCCGTCGCCCGCGCCCTGATACCGGAGCCGAAGCTGATCGTCGCCGATGAGCCCGTCTCGATGGTGGACGCATCGCTTCGCATGTCGATCGTCAATCTCTTCCGCGATCTGCGCGACTCTCTCAACGTCTCGATCGTCTACATCACCCATGATCTTGCGACCGCCTATTACATTTCCGATCGCGTGGTGATCATGCGCAAGGGTGTGGTGGTGGAGAGCGGAGATGCCAGGGACGTGCTGGAACATCCGAAACACGCCTATTCGATCGCCTTGAAGAACGCGGTGCTACCGCCCAATCCTCGCGACGCGTCGGCGATCATCCGCTTGCGGCAGCGCAACGGCGAGACAAATGAAGCCTATTCCGGCGATGGCGACCGCTTGGCCAGATGAAGCTGGCGCTCTGAGCTTCGGTCGTCAAATCGTCGCGACGCCCCGGAACCCATCGCTCTGTCTTTGCGGTTCCAATTCCATCGATTTGCGGGCATGGTCTCGCCCGATGAGCACAGATTCGTCCGATCTCTTTGGCGCGCTTTTCGAGGCACCGCCCGCGAACCGAACGGTTCCGGTGCTGGTGCCGATGCCGGCGCCAAAGCCCTATTCCTATTCGGTGCCGGATGGCATGGCGGTCGAGCCCGGCTCGGTCGTGAAGGTGCCGCTCGGCCCGCGGCAGGTGATCGGCGTCGTCTGGGACGGCGGCGAGGACGGCGTCGATCCGAAGAAGCTCCGGCCGATCAGCCATGTCTTCGATTGCCCGCCGCTTTCCAAAGAGATGCGGGATTTCATCGATTGGGTGGCCACCTATACGCTCTCGCCGCCCGGCCTCGTCGCGCGCATGGCGCTGCGGGCGCCGAACGCCTTCGAGCCGGAACCGATGGTGGAGGGGTTGAAGTTCGTCGGCGGCGACCCGGAGCGGATGACGCCGGCGCGCGCCCGGGTGCTCGACACGGCCTCCGACGGCTTTTCCTGGACGCGCAGCGGCCTGGCGCATGCGGCGGGCGTTTCGACGAGCGTCGTCGATGGGCTGATCACGCTCGGCATCTTCGAGACGATATTTTTGCCGCCGCCGCCGGTGGTGGCGATGCCGGATCCGGATTTTGCCGCAGCCCGTCTCGAAGGACCCCAGAAGCAGGCGGCCGAGGAGATCGTTTCCGACGTCCGCAAGGGCGAGTTTTCGGTGTCGCTGATCGACGGGGTGACCGGCTCCGGCAAGACGGAGGTCTATTTCGAGGCGATTGCCGAGACGCTGAAACGCGGCAAGCAGGTGCTGATCCTGCTGCCGGAGATCGCGCTGACGGCAAGTTTCATGGAGCGCTTCCAGGATCGTTTCGGGGCAAAGCCGGCCGAATGGCATTCCGATCTGGCGCCGCGCATGCGCGAAAAGGTCTGGCGGCAGGCGGTGACCGGCGAAGTGCGCGTGGTGGCGGGCGCCCGCTCGGCGCTCTTCCTGCCCTTCGAGGATCTCGGTCTGATCATCGTCGACGAGGAACACGATCCCGCCTACAAGCAGGAGGATCGCGTCTTCTACAATGCCCGCGACATGGCCGTCGTGCGCGGCCGCATCGGCGATTTTCCCGTCATTCTGGTGTCGGCGACGCCGTCGGTCGAAAGCCAGGTCAACGGGCAGAGCGGCCGCTACAGCACCGTTCACCTGCCGACGCGTTTCGGCGATGCGGCGCTGCCGGACCTGCATCTCATCGATATGCGCCGGCATGCGCCGGAGCGAGGCGGCTTCCTGTCGCCGGTGCTGATCCGGGCGATCGGCAAGACGGTGGAGAAGCGCGAACAGGCACTGCTCTTTCTCAACCGGCGCGGTTATGCGCCGCTGACGCTCTGCCGGGTCTGCGGTCACCGATTCCAGTGCCCGCAATGTTCGAGCTGGCTGGTGGAGCATCGCTTCCGCAAGCAGCTGCAATGCCATCAATGCGGCCATGCCGAGCGCACGCCGGAAGCGTGCCCGGAATGCGGTACGCTCGACCATCTCGTCGCCTGCGGGCCGGGAGTCGAGCGCATCGCCGAGGAGGTGGAGCGGCATTTCCCGGAGGCGCGAACGATCGTTCTTTCCTCGGATATCATGGGCGGGGTGAAGCGGCTGCGGCTGGAGCTGGACGCGATCGCCAAGGGCGAGGCCGATATCGTCATCGGCACCCAGCTCGTCGCCAAGGGGCATAATTTTCCACTGATGACACTGGTCGGCATCGTCGATGCCGATCTCGGCCTTGCCAATGGCGACCCGCGCGCGGCCGAGCGCACCTTCCAGCTTTTGTCGCAGGTGACCGGCCGTGCCGGGCGCACCGGCCTCAAGAGCCATGGGCTGCTGCAGACCTACCAGCCGCAGCATCCGGTCATGCAGGCGATCGTGTCAGGCGATTCCGACGCCTTCTATGAGCGCGAGATCACCGAACGCGAACGCGCCGTATTGCCGCCCTTCGGCCGGCTCGCCTCGATTATCGTTTCGGCCGAAACCCGCCACGACGCCGAAAACCATGCGCGCGGCATGCGCAACGCCGCACCTCAGGTGTCGGGCATCTCGGTCCTCGGCCCGGCCGAAGCGCCGCTCGCGCTGGTGCGCGGCCGCCACCGTTTCCGCCTGCTGGTGCACGGGCGGCGGAACTCCGACATGCAGGGGTTCTTGCGGGTGATGCTGTCGCAATCGCCCAAGGAGCGCGGATCGGTGCAGGTGCAGCTGGATATCGATCCGCAGAGTTTTCTCTAAAACAGAACGTCGCCATTTCCTCCTTTTTCGGCGCATGCCATAAAACACTGATTCATCCGGGTGATTTGGGGCTGACGCATGGAGTTTTATTTTCCGACCGAGCTTGGCGAGCAGCTTGCCTTTTGCTCCGCCGCTTTCACGGCGCTCGCCGGCTTCATCATGATGTTCGCCCCGGGCCAAACTTTCCGTCTCCTCGGTCTGCAGGCACAGGAGGGGCGGCCGGAAGGCTTCGGCGAGGGACGCTCGATGGGCGGCTTTTATCTCGGCTTCGGCCTGTCGGCGATCATGCTCGCCCAGGACTGGATCTACATGGCGCTCGGTGCCTCCTTCGCCATGGCTGCCTTTGCCCGGATCATCTCGATCCTGTCCGATAAGGGGAGTAATATCGTCAACTATTTACTCCTGGTTGTGCAGATCGCTTTGGCCGCGTTACCACTGCTCTACGTTTTCGGCTTCACCCAGACGTAACTCTTGCTGCCGGCAGACGGCTTCCGTGGCCTGCTTTCAGGCCATTGCGCAATTTTGCGGACAGAAATTCATGTGAAAGGCGTATTCGGGCATTACGCGTGTTGCGAGTCCGAACATCCTATGTTAGACGGACCCCGAATTTCGGAAGAAGCAAGAGGCTTCTCTTGTGATTTCTGGGGGAAATCAAAACGAATTCAAGATCATAGGTTCGGCGCCCGCCGAGAGCCGGATTTTGGGTTGAAATCAGGGAAATTTGTGCCAGTGGCAGACACGTCCCAGCTTACTTCTGGCGTTGCCGAGCGCTATGCCTCGTCGCTTTTCGAACTGGCGCTCGAGCAGGGCGCCGTGGACAGCGTAACCGCAGATCTTGACCGTTTCCAGGCGATGCTGGATGAGAGCGCCGATCTTAAGCGCTTCGTCGTAAGCCCGGTTTTCTCCGCCGACGACCAGCTGAAGGCGATCGTCGCCATCAGCGAGAAGGCTGGCATCAGCGGTTTCTTCGCCAATTTCCTGAAGGTCGTGGCGCGCAATCGCCGCCTGTTCGCCCTGCCGGGCATGATCAAGGCCTTCCGCATCATCGCCGCGAACCATCGCGGTGAAATCTCCGCCGAGGTCACCTCGGCGCATGCGCTTTCACAAGCGCAGGAAACCGAATTGAAGGTGGCACTCAAGAGCGTTACCGGCAAAGACGTGACGATTGCCGTCACGGTTGATCCGTCAATTCTTGGTGGTCTGATCGTGAAGGTCGGGTCCCGTCAGATTGATACGTCTCTTCGTACCAAACTCTCTACCCTTAAGCTCGCATTGAAAGAGGTTGGCTGATGGATATCCGCGCCGCGGAAATTTCCGCAATTCTCAAAGACCAGATTAAAAATTTCGGCAAAGAGGCAGAAGTCTCGGAAGTCGGCCAGGTTCTCTCCGTCGGTGACGGTATCGCTCGTGTCTATGGTCTGGACAATGTCCAGGCCGGTGAAATGGTCGAGTTCCCGGGCGGCATCCGCGGCATGGCGCTGAACCTTGAAGCCGACAATGTCGGTGTCGTCATCTTCGGCGCCGACCGCGACATCAAGGAAGGTGACACCGTCAAGCGGACTGGCGCCATCGTCGACGTTCCGATCGGCCCTGAGCTGCTCGGCCGCGTGGTCGACGCGCTCGGTAATCCGATCGATGGCAAGGGCCCGATCAACGCGACGCGCCGTTCGCGCGTCGACATCAAGGCTCCCGGCATCATTCCGCGCAAGTCGGTTCACGAGCCGATGTCGACCGGCCTCAAGGCCATCGACGCGCTGATCCCGGTCGGCCGCGGCCAGCGCGAGCTTGTTATCGGCGACCGCCAGACCGGCAAGACCGCGATCCTTCTCGATGCCTTCCTCAACCAGAAGGCTATTCACGACAACGGTCCGGAAGGCGAGAAGCTTTATTGCGTCTACGTCGCTGTCGGCCAGAAGCGTTCGACCGTCGCGCAGTTCGTCAAGGTGCTCGAAGAGCGCGGCGCGCTCAAGTACTCGATCATCGTCGCCGCCACCGCGTCCGATCCGGCGCCGATGCAGTTCCTGGCTCCGTTTGCCGGTTGCGCCATGGGCGAATACTTCCGTGACAACGGCATGCATGCGCTGATCGGTTACGACGACCTGTCCAAGCAGGCCGTGTCCTACCGCCAGATGTCGCTGCTGCTGCGCCGCCCGCCGGGCCGCGAAGCATATCCGGGCGACGTTTTCTACCTGCACTCGCGCCTGCTCGAGCGCGCTGCGAAGATGAACGACGACAAGGGCGCCGGTTCGCTGACCGCTCTGCCGGTTATCGAAACGCAGGGCAACGACGTATCGGCCTTCATTCCGACCAACGTGATCTCGATCACCGACGGTCAGATCTTCCTTGAAACCGACCTGTTCTACCAGGGTATCCGCCCGGCCGTGAACGTCGGTCTGTCGGTTTCCCGCGTCGGCTCTGCGGCACAGATCAAGGCGATGAAGCAGGTTGCCGGCTCGATCAAGGGCGAACTCGCCCAGTATCGCGAAATGGCCGCCTTCGCCCAGTTCGGTTCGGACCTCGACGCTGCGACGCAGCGCCTGCTGAACCGCGGCGCACGCCTGACCGAACTCCTGAAGCAGCCGCAGTTCTCGCCGCTGAAGACGGAAGAGCAGGTCGCCGTGATCTTTGCAGGCGTCAACGGCTATCTCGACAAGCTGCCGGTCGCTTCGGTCGGCAAGTTCGAGCAGGGCTTCCTCTCATATCTGCGTTCGGAAGGCTCCGCCATCCTCGACGCGATCCGCACGGAAAAGGCAATCAGCGACGATACCAGGGGCAAGCTTACCGCTGCTCTCGATAGCTTCGCAAAGTCTTTCTCGTAATCGGGCCCTAAGTTAGGACGGATAACGGATGCCTTCACTTAAGGATCTGAAAAACCGGATCGCCTCCGTCAAGGCGACGCAGAAGATCACCAAGGCGATGAAAATGGTCGCCGCGGCGAAGCTTCGGCGCGCGCAGGAGGCGGCCGAGGCCGCTCGGCCATATTCGGAGCGCATGGGTGCAGTTCTGGCGAATATCGCCAAGGCTGTCACCGACGCCGATGGCGCGCCGGCGCTGATGACCGGCACCGGCAAGGACCAGGTTCATCTGCTGGTGGTGTGCACGGCCGAACGCGGTCTTTGCGGCGGTTTCAACTCGCAGATTGCGCGCTTCGCGCGCGAACATGTGCGCAAGCTGGTTGCCGAGGGCAAGACGGTGAAAATCTTCACCGTCGGCAAGAAGGGTTACGACATCCTTCGCCGCGAATTCGCTTCGCTGATCATCGAGCGCAAGGAATTGCGGGACGTCAAGCGGGTCGGCTTCGAGAATGCGGATCAGATCGGTAAACGCCTTATCGAGATGTATGCTGCCGGCGAATTCGACGTCTGCACGCTGTTTTATTCCGAGTTCAAATCGGTGATCAGCCAGATTCCGACGGCGCAGCAGCTCATCCCGGCTTCAACGGGAGCTGTGCAGGCCGAAGATGCCGCCCATGCAGGCGCTGTCTACGAATACGAGCCGGATCCGGCATCGATCCTTGAAGATCTGATCCCGCGCAACATCTCCGTCCAGGTCTTCCGCGCGCTTCTTGAGAACGTCGCGGGTGAAATGGGCGCCAAGATGAGCGCGATGGACAATGCGACGCGTAATGCCGGTGAGATGATCAATAAGCTGACGCTGAGCTACAACCGCCAGCGTCAGGCGCAGATCACCAAGGAACTCATTGAAATCATTTCGGGCGCGGAAGCGCTCTGAGGCTAGGAAAAGAGGGTCAGAAAATGGCTGAGGCAGCTACCCCCAAGATCGGCTCTGTCGGCAGAGTCACCCAGGTTATCGGCGCCGTCGTCGACGTTGCTTTCGAAGGCGAACTGCCGAAGATCCTGAATGCGCTGGAAACCAGCAACAATGGCAACCGCCTGGTTCTCGAAGTTGCGCAACACCTTGGCGAAAACGTCGTCCGTACCATCGCGATGGATTCGAGCGACGGTCTCGTGCGCGGCCAGGAAGTCGCCGATACCGGCGCTCCGATCATGGTTCCGGTTGGCAACGAGACGCTCGGCCGCATCATGAACGTCATCGGCGAGCCGGTCGACGAAGCCGGTCCGCTGGTCACCGCTCACAAGCGCGCCATCCACCAGGATGCGCCGTCCTATGTCGAGCAGTCGACGGAATCGCAGATTCTCGTCACCGGCATCAAGGTCGTTGACCTTCTCGCTCCCTATGCACGCGGCGGCAAGATCGGCCTGTTCGGCGGCGCTGGCGTCGGCAAGACCGTTTTGATCATGGAACTGATCAACAACGTCGCCAAGGCGCATGGTGGTTATTCGGTTTTTGCGGGCGTCGGTGAACGTACCCGCGAAGGCAACGACCTCTATCACGAAATGATCGAATCGAACGTCAACAAGCATGGCGGCGGCGAAGGTTCGAAGGCTGCGCTGGTTTACGGCCAGATGAACGAACCGCCGGGCGCCCGCGCCCGTGTCGCCCTGACCGGCCTGACGGTCGCTGAACATTTCCGCGACCAGGGCCAGGACGTTCTGTTCTTCGTCGACAACATCTTCCGCTTCACGCAGGCAGGTTCCGAAGTGTCGGCTCTGCTCGGCCGCATTCCGTCGGCCGTCGGCTATCAGCCGACGCTCGCAACCGACATGGGCCAGATGCAGGAGCGCATCACCACGACGACGACCGGCTCGATTACCTCGGTCCAGGCCATTTACGTCCCGGCCGACGACTTGACCGACCCGGCTCCGGCAACCTCGTTCGCGCACCTTGACGCAACGACGGTTCTGTCGCGCTCGATCGCCGAAAAGGGCATCTATCCGGCCGTCGATCCGCTCGACTCCACCTCGCGCATGCTCGACCCTCTGGTCGTCGGCGAAGAGCATTACGAAGTCGCCCGCAAGGTCCAGTCGACGCTGCAGCGTTACAAGGCCTTGCAGGACATCATCGCGATCCTTGGCATGGACGAACTGTCCGAAGAGGACAAGATCGCGGTTGCCCGGGCCCGCAAGATCGAGCGTTTCCTGTCGCAGCCGTTCTTCGTCGCCGAAGTCTTCACCGGCTCGCCGGGCAAGCTCGTTGCTCTCGAAGATACGATCAAGGGCTTCAAGGGCCTCGTTAACGGCGAATATGATCACCTGCCGGAATCTGCCTTCTATATGGTCGGATCGATGGAAGAAGCGGTCGAAAAGGCCAAGAAGCTCACAGCTGCTTAATGAGCGACGCGCTGGACGAGATATTCTGCTGCGACTCCCTGAAAGGGGTCGTGGCGGATCTTCCGGAACCAGCCGCGCCGACTATCTATCGCGCCGATAACGGCGTGCTGATGATGGTGGTGGGTCTGGTCCAGAGCGAGGAAGGCCTCGGTTATCTCGACCAAGCGATAATGCACTGCCCGTTCTGCGGGACCAAATTGCAAGATGCGAAAGCCATAGCCGAGAAGGTAAGTCACTGATGGCTGACAATTTCAACTTTGAGCTCGTTTCGCCGGAGCGTCTGCTGTTGTCGGAGATGGTGACCGAGGTGGTCATTCCCGCGACTGAAGGCGAGATGACGGTCATGGCGAATCATGCGCCGACGATGACGACGATCAAGCCGGGTGTCGTGAGCGTGCGTTCGGCCTCCGGCAAGAAGCAGGACTATGTGGTGTTCGGCGGTTTTGCCGATATCCTGCCGACCGGTTGCACATTGCTTGCCGAATCCGCGGTTCCGGTCGAGGAACTCCACAAGGACGAGCTGACCCGCCGCATCGAGGCTGCCCGCCAGGAGCTCGAGCATGCCGAGCTGCACGAGCACAAGTCGAAGCTCGAGCATTTCATCATGGAACTGACGCATCTGAGCGGCATCGTCCAACAGGATTGATCGCCATCGACTGCGACGATCAAGGGCGGCTGCAACAGCCGCCCTTTTTTGTGCCTGTTCAGCTGTCGCGATAGCGCGGGCGGCTTGAAATGAAGAAGCGGCCCGATGGGGCCGCTTTGCCGATGTGTACCGAGTGGCCGGCTTCGGCTCAGAAGCCGGTTCCGCCGCGTAGCTCGATGGCAATCGTCTTGAACAATATCTTCAAGTCGAGCAGCAGGCTGAAATTCCTGACATAATAGATATCGCAGGCAATGCGGGCGCGGGCTTCCAGCCGTCGCGCCGTCGGGCCGCGCCAGCCGCGCGTCTGCGCAAGACCGGTGATGCCGGGACGCATGATGTGGCGGTGATGATAGTCCGGCACCAGTTCTTCGTAGAGCCGGCCGGCTGCCCGCATGTTGATGGCATGGCAGCGCGGGCCGACCAGCGACATGTCGCCCCTGATGACATTGAAGAGCTGCGGCAGCTCGTCGATATTGGTCTTGCGGAGCACCGCGCCGATGCCGGTCACTCGGCTGTCACCCTTGACGGTCTGTTGAACGCCGCTGGGATCACAAGCTTCCGCGCGCATCGATCGGAATTTGAAGATCGTGATCTTCCGGCCGTTCAGCCCCCAGCGGATTTGGCGGAAAAACACCGGACCGCCATCATCGAGTTTGATGAAAAGAGCGATTGCCAGAAAAATCGGCGCCAGCACGACGAGGGCGCTGAGTGAGGCGACGATGTCGATCAACCGCTTCACGCTCAGTCGCACAGCCATTTTTCTTTCGACAGGGGAAAAGCTATCCGGCTGGCGAATATTGGAGTTCGCGATAACCAGGGTCTTGGTTTTGTCCTGACGCTGAGACGGATCGAAGCGTGAATTCGTCTTCGAAGTAAAAGCATTCATTACGCAAGGTCCACAAGTTTAGATGCGATACTGAACAGCAAGGAGACAGATACATGGTCACGTATCGTTTGTCATCGGTATAAATAAGAATTCCGTAACCCTAAAGACACCAAAAATGGGAGTATTTCGCGTTAACCTTAATGCCTGTAGTTGCGCTATCCGGAAACTTATACTTTGAAAGGAGTAGCCCGATTGGATTGGCGAGCTGTCAGCCGGTTTCCGAAATCGATCGCCGGTTTCTCCAGCAGATGGTAGCTGAGGCTTGCTACCAGAAGGATAAGCGCTGCCGCCAGTCCGCAAGACTGCAGCCAGCCGGTCACAACATTTTCCGAGGAAGCGCCGAACGAGCCCGGGTCGAGCTTCTGGATCAATAGCAGGATAATCTCCTGCCAGATATAGATGCCGAAGGAGATCTTCGCGACGTAGCGGACAGGCGCGTTGTCGAGCAGCCTGCCCAACCGTTGCGAATGGCTGAGCGAAACGAGGGCCGCCCCGACCGCCAGCGGGAAGACCGGAAAGCCATAGGGGATTTCGAGCCAGCCGTAACCCTCGGCGGAGCCGCCGGGCGATATCACGAGGCGGTAGCCGGCAATGGCGAGGGCGAGAAGCGCTGCGGCATCGAACCAGGAAGAGCGTCTTCGTGGGAGCATGGTCTCGAGGCCGGCGGCGAGCGCACCGAGCGCGAAGACGGCGAAGAAGCCGATCGGATTATATCTCGGCATCCATTCCTTCGCCCCACCCTGCAGGCCGTACTGCCAACCGCGTCCGATGTCGCCGAGCGGAAACAGGGTGAGGATCAGCAGATGGGCCAGGAGTACGCCTGTGATGACGCATAGCCAGGCGAAGCGCGCAAGCAGCGGGCGTTGTCTCAGGATGGGCAAACGAAACAGCAGGAGAAAGCAGACCGGCAGGAGCACATAGCTGGTGACCTCGAAGGGAATGGACCAGAGCGGCCCGTCGGCTTCGACAGGAAAGAAGGTGCGCCAGTGCCACTGGCTCATGAACAGCAGCCCGGAGACATAGCGGAGTGCAAGCTCCGGTGTCAGCGGCAGGGCAAGCAGCGTCAGGCTGAGGGCGAAGCTGATGGTGGCGGCAACCCAGAAGCCCGGAGCGATGCGCGCTGCCCTGCGGATCGTGTAATGCCGCAGGCTCGGCAGGTTGCTGCCCGCGTCGAGCGCGCGCCAGAAGGGATGGGCAAGAAGAAAGCCGCTGAGCACAAAGAACACGGCAACGCCGAAATTGCCGAAGCGGAGGACATGTGCGGTCGGTCCGAGTTCGTCGGGGATTCTGCGCATATCCAGCCGCAGCGCGAAGTGGTGGGCAAGCACCAGCAGACAGGCCGTCGCGCGCAGAAAGTCCGCTCCGGCCAGTCTCTCCTGTTGTCGCATCCTATCCCCCGCCTTGCCTAGCGCATCGGCCCGAAAATCGGAATCGATTTTCGGAAAGCACGATGCCTAAATTCTAAGTGTTAGAGCGTCCTTTGCGCATCCGAAAGGACGCGCGGCGCTCTAAAGAATGATGCCGAAAAGTGTGAGCGGTTTTCGCACGACATCATGCTCCGGGTCTCGGACTTTGCAGCGGAAAGCCGCGACGGGCAAGGCAGGCGTTGGGCTCAGTCGAGAAGTTCGTTGGTATAATAGGTGGAAAAGTCCGGCTTCTCCTTGAGTGCGGCGCCATTGGCGTCGACCAGAATCCCATTCTCGAGCAGGAAGCCGCCGAGGGCTTCGGCCTTTGCCGGATCGAGCTTACCGATCACGCCGGCCTCGGATTTCAGGAAGTGCCCCTCGATCAATGCCTTCTGAGACGCCTTTACCAGTTCCGTATTCATCAGTGCGCCATTGCTTCCAGAGATCAGCAGATCGCAGGCTTCGTCGGGATGGTCGACGGAATAGGCATAACCCTGGCGCGTGGCCTGGATGAAGGCGCGGGCGTGTTCCCGGTTTGCCGAGAGATAGGCGTCGCTGGAGACGATGACCGTCGTCTGCTCGTCGGGAATGCCATAATCGGAATAGTGGAAGCGGCCGATCTTCCGGTTCTCCAGTTCGGCGGCTATGCCTTCCCAGGTGTAGATCTCCAGCGTGAAATCGATCGAGCCATTGTCCAGCGCCTCGTAAGCGGAGGTGCCGAGGGTGACGGTCTTGACGTCGCCCTTGCCGCCGTCATTGCGGATCATTGCGGAGATCAGCGCGCTCTCCCAGGTGCCGCCAAAGCCGCCATAGGTCTTGCCGTCGAGGTCTTTCGGGCTCTTGATGTCGTCGCGTCCGCCCTTGAAGATCAGGCGTGCGGTTTCTGTCTGGACGACGCCGTAGACCATCTTCACGTCACCGCCGCCGGCGCGCTGCGTGAGGGTCTCGATCTCACTGCTGATGCCGAAATCGGCAACGCCGTTCGACACCAGTGTTCCGGCGCTGGTATCGGTGAAGGGAAGGATCTCGACATCGAGTCCGGCATCGGCGTAGAAGCCCTTCGCCTTGGCGACATAGATGCCGATATGGTTGGTGTTGGGCGTCCAGTCGAGCGCGATGCGAACCTTTGCGGGCGCCGATTGGGCGAAGGCGGTGCGGCCGGCAAGGCTTGCCGCGATGGCGGCGAAAATCGTCTGGCGGCGGGTGAGAAGCAGCATGGTGACCTCCTCAGGTCTCTAGAGCATGATGCCGAAAAGTGTCGGCGGTTTCGGACGACATCATGCTCTAACTCTATAAATTAGAACAGCGATTCAGATTTTGGGCCGACCGGCCTAAAATCATCCTGTTCTTGCGGATGAAGCAGGGTTTGCAGGATTTCGGTTTCGATCGCCTGGGCCGCCGGCGAGCCGAGGTCGGCGATGCTTCTCGGACGGGGCAGGGGAACGCGGAATTCGCGGATGATACGCGCCGGACGGGCCGAAAGCACGTAGATCCGGTCGGAGAGGAACACGGCCTCGCGAACGTCATGGGTGATCAGCAGCGCCGTCCAGCGGTGCTCGGTCCACATGCCCTGCAGCCATTCCTGGATCTGCGTGCGCGTCAGCGCGTCGAGCGCGCCGAAGGGCTCGTCGAGCAGCAGCATGTCCTGCGTCTGGACGACGGTGCGCAGCAGTGCGGCGCGCTGGCGCATGCCGCCGGATAGTTCGGAAGGATAGTGGTGTTCGAAGCCGGAAAGGCCGAAGCTCTCGAACAAAGGCGCGACGGCGGCGCGGGCCGCGCGGCGGCTCATGCCTTTCACCTCGAGGCCGAGTGCCGCATTGTCGATGATCCGGCGCCAGGGCATCAGCGCATCGCGCTGCGGCATGAAGGCGAAGGAATGCGGTGCCTGTTCCAGCGGCACGCCGTTGAAAAGCATGGTGCCGGAATCGGGTCGAAGCGCCTGTGTCAGCAGCCGCAGCACCGTCGATTTTCCGGAGCCGGACGGTCCGACGATCGAAACGAACTCGCCGTCTGCGACGGTGAGCGAAATGTCGCCCAGCACCTTCATGCCGTCGAAGGACTTCGAGATACTACCGAGTTCAACCATTGTATCGCTCATCGGCGCCGCTCCCCGGTTGGCTGCCAGGGCATGACGAGGCGCTGGATCAACAGCGTCAGCCCGAAGAGGCCGAGCGTGAGCACGGCGCTGACGACGACGGCGGCGAGCACGAGATCGGGACGGAAATTGTTCTTGGCGTTGAGGATATAGATGCCGAGGCCGCGGGCGGCGCCGGCATATTCGGCAAAAATCGCGCCAACGACGGCATAGGTGATCGAGATTCTGAGGCCGGCGAAGAAATAGGGCAGCGAGGAGGGAAGCCGGGCCAGGCAGAAAATCCGCCAGCGACTCGCCTTCATCGAATTCAGCAATTCGGCGATGTCGCGGTCGGTCGATTCATAGCCCTGCAGCAGGGCGACGAGCAGCGGAAAGAAGGTGACGAGCGCCACCAGCAACACTTTCGGCAGCAGGCCGAAGCCGAACCAGAGGACGACGAGGGGCGCGATCGCCACCAGCGGCAGGGTCTGGCTGGCGATGAAGATCGGCAGCAATGCCCGGCGCATGAAGGGCACGAAATCCATGAGGATGGAGGCTGCGAAGGCGAAAGCAAGCGACAGCGCGAAACCTCCAAGCGTCGCGCCGAGCGTCGGCCAGGTGTTTGATATCAGCGCCTCGCGGTTCAGCCAGCCCTGGATGACGATGCGCGACGGCGCCGGCAGGATGGAGGGCTTGATCCCGGAAAGATCGACATAGAGTTCCCATGCCGCCAAAAAGGCGCAGCCGGCGAGCAGGGCAGGTATGCCCCGGTAGAGAGCGGCGCGGAGCGCGGCAAGGCGCGAACCCAGTGGTGGTAGCGGTGTCATCGGCGTTCGATTTCAGGCTTTCGTCGGGCTATTGGCTGACACCGTGATATCGAGGGTCACATGCCCCTCGGGGTCGCCGAAGCGATAGAAGGCCTCACGAATGGTTGCGAAGACGGCGCCGGCATCGCCAGAAAGCCTGGTGCAGAAATTCTTGGCGCGGTCGAAAGTGCCGGAGCGTTTGAGAAAGTCGATGCAGCCATAGATCTCGTCCATATGGGTGCCGGTTCCCATGACGTAGAGCGAGAATTGGGCAGCGGTCGGCTGTCCGGTCTCGGCGGCGATTTCAACGGCGGCAAGGGCGGCCGCTATACGGTCAGCAAGCGGCTCTGCCTGGCCGGAGGAGGGGTTGACGCCGCAGATGGCCTCGTCGGGCTCACCGGGGCAGCCGCGTGAGACGGCGGCGGACAGCACGCAATGTTCGCCGGTCTTTGCGGCGGTGACGAAAAGATCGTGCATGGCGGCGAAAAGAATGTCAGGCGGGCCGACCAGCAGCGTAGAGATGTCATCGGTCTCGATGCGCAGCTGGTCGCGATAGGGATCGAGCGCCTTGACGGCATCGAGAATGATGCCGACGAAATCGCCGGACATCGGATAGAGTGACACTTGTGCGCCCGAGAACATCTGAACCTCGCTCCGCTGGCATTACCCAGATCAGCTTTGAAGGGTCCAGAGGCTTGCACCTCACATCTCAGCCCCGGCAATACGGAGCTCCCCCGTTAATGGCGCGGAAACTATCACCGGGGTTTTCTCCCCGCAACTGCAAAGTTGCGAACCCGTCCATGCGGTCGGGATGAGCCTGCCATGCCCGGTATCGACTGATATGTCTTACTGTCGAGAACACCCGGACGGAGGTCCTGCCCGGGTGTCCCTCGAGGTTCCGTACCTGCCGGGAACGGAACCGGAGCTTGCTGCCTCAGGCGGCGATGTCGGCATAGGGGCGATCGCTGCGGGCAGTGACGAGCGCCCGTGTCCACCATTCCAGCCTCGCCATCATCCGATCGAGCAGACGCATCGCGTCGGTGGGATTGTCGAGCCGTCCCTCGGTGTCGAAGCGGTTCCAAGGTGCTGTAAAGCTCACCGAATCGCGGATCGTGACCGCGTGGAGTTCGGCAAAGACGAGGCGCAGCTGTTCGACGGCGCGCAGGCCGCCTGATATGCCGCCATAGGAAACGAAGGCGACAGGTTTGCCCTGCCAGGGCTCGAAGAAGAAATCGATGATCGACTTCAGCGAGGCCGTGAAGCTGTGATTGTATTCCGGGGTGACGATGATGAAGGCGTCGGCCATGCCGAGCCGCCCGGCGAGCCTGTCGATTTCGGGGTGTGCCATGTCACGGCTTACCGGCAGCGCGAAATCGAGCGGGTCGATGATGTCGATATCAAATTGCGGGAAGCGGACGAGCTCCTGCGTCAGCCATTTGACCACCCGGTCGCAGATGCGGCCCTCTCTCGTGCTGCCATAGATGACCGCCAGCCTGGTGGGTGTTTTCATGCGTTGCTCCTTGTCGCGATTGGACTTTACGCTTATCGAAGCACGGGTTATAAAACCTCAACTAATATTGAGGTCAAGAGCCGATGGATACGATTCCTGCAGCGCCGCTCGGCAGACTTCTGACGGTTGGCCAAGTGGCGGAGCGCAGCGGCCTTGCCGTCTCGGCGCTGCATTTCTACGAGACCAAGGGGCTGATCTCGAGCATCCGGTCCCGCGGCAACCAGCGGCGATACGGCCGTGACGTGCTGCGCCGGCTTGGCATCATCAAGGTGGCGCAGCGTGTCGGCATTCCGCTTTCGGAAATCCAGGCGGCGTTCGAGTCGCTGCCGCAGGGACGCACGCCCACCGTCGGCGACTGGCAGGTGCTGTCGGCGCGCTGGAAGGATGATCTCGACGCGCGAATCAGGCGGCTGAGCCTGCTGCGCGACCGTCTGACCGGCTGCATCGGCTGCGGCTGCCTGTCGATCGAAAGCTGTCCGTTGCGCAATCCCTGCGATCGGCTCGGCAAAGAGGGGTCGGGTGCGCGGCTTCTGGAGACCGAAAGCTAGAGCCCTTCCCCAGAGGGAGACTTGGCTGCGTCTCCCGGGAAAGATCGGTACCTGCCTTTCTTTCGGTCGGCGCGCTCATATGTTAAGGGCGAGTGACGCAACCGGCGGCACTGTCCGCGAGGAGGACGGCTTCGTGTTTCATCCCAGACTGTTCGAAAATCGCAATGTCGTCGTGACCGGCGCCGGCCGCGGCATCGGCCTCGAAGTGGCCCGGCAGTTCCTGGACTGCGGCGCAAAAGTGATCGTCCATACCGGGCGCAAGCCGGGACGCGAGCTGCCGGATTTCCTGCTGACGGCTGAATCCGAAAGACGGGCGCTGCTGCTGCACGCCGATTTCTCGGCGGCCGGTGGGGCGGCGCAATTTGCCGAAGACGTTCTCGCCTTCTTCGACAGGGTGCATGTGCTGGTGAACAATGCCGGCACCATGCTTGGCCGGTTTCCCGCGGCCACGCTCACCGACGCAGAATATGAGGCGATCGTGCGGCTCAACCAGACATCGGTGGTGGCGCTGACACGCGCACTGTTGCCGGCATTAAAGGCGGCTGAAGGCGCCGCTGTCGTCAACACGGTTTCGATTTCGGCGCTGACCGGCGGCAGCCCCGGTTCCTCGATCTATTCGGCCTCGAAAGCCTTCGTTGCGACCTATTCCAAGGCGCTTGCCCGTGAGCTCGCACCGGATGGAATCCGGGTCAATTGCGTGTCACCGGGAACGATCGAGACGGATTTCCATGAGCGCTATTCCTCCCGCGAAAAGCTGGAGCAGACAAGAAAATCCATCCCCCTGCAAAGGCTCGGCACGGCGGAGGATTGCGCTCCCGCCTATCTGTTCCTGGCGGCTCCCTCCCTCTCGGGCTACATTACCGGCCAGGTGATCGAGATCAATGGCGGTCAGCTTATCTGCTGATTTGCTTGGACCTTTTTTGGCATTTCGTCATTTTGGCCAATTCGCTTGTGCGAATATGCAATTGTACTGATCTACCTCATCGCCTCCCTTCCGAGATACCGCATGCCGTTGCCCAAACCCAAGCCGGGGATGACCGGCCAGGAATTGCACACACTCGCTGCAAAAGCCCATGAAGCGAGCGACCTGCTGAAAGCGCTGGCGCACCAGACCCGACTTCTCATCCTCTGCATATTGGCGAATGAGGAGCGGACGGTCAGTGAAATCGAACATATTCTGGGCATACAGCAGGCAATGGTCTCGCAGCAGCTGGCGCGCTTGAGGCTCGAAGGCCTGGTCAATACGCGCCGTCAGGGCAGGCTGGTCTATTACAGCATCGGCAATGTCAGCGTGCTCGCCTTCCTCGAATCGCTGTTCGAGCTTTTTCCGATTGCAGAAAACTGTTAGCGACCGCCCTTGCGGAGCACGGCTGCTATGTCGAAGATAGGTCCGGACGCGAAATGGCGCGGGAGGCCGGATGATCGACAAGCTGGAATTTTTCATCGCGCTTGCTAATGAAAAGCATTTCGGCCGCGCCGCGGAGGAGTGCGGCATCTCGCAGCCAACGCTTTCGGCGGCCATCCGGCAGCTCGAGGATCAACTCGGCGTCATGCTGGTACAGCGCGGTTCAAGGTTCCAGGGGCTGACGCCGGAGGGGCAGCGCGTGCTCGAATGGGCCCGGCGCATCGTGGGCGACGCCCGCACCATGCGCGAGGAGATGCGCGCCGCACGCCGCGGCCTTTCCGGCCATATTCGTCTTGCCGCCATTCCGACCGCGCTCGCCATGCTTTCGCGCATCACCACGCCCTTCCAGGAACGGCATCCCGGCGTGACCTTCTCGATCGTCTCGCGCAATTCGCTGCAGGTGCTGAGCATGCTCGAGAATCTCGAAATCGATGCCGGCATCACCTATCTCGAAAACGAGCCGCTCGGCCGCGTCACGACCGTTCCCCTTTATGCCGAGCGTTATCATCTGATCACGGCAGCCGGCAGCCCACTGTCGGATCGCGACAACGTGACCTGGCGAGAGGTCGGCGATCTTCGGCTTTGTCTATTGACTGCTGATATGCAAAACCGCCGCATCATCAACCGACACTTGACGGAAGCCGGCGCCACCGTGCATCCGACGCTCGAATCCAACTCGATGATCGTGCTGTTCTCGCATGTCAGGACCGGACGCTGGGCCAGCATCATGCCACGCAACGTCGCCAAATCCTTTGGATTTCCAGTGGAAATCCGCATGATCCCGATCGTCGAGCCGGAGGCGCATCATCTGGTCGGCCTCGTTGCCCCTTATCGCGAGCCTTTCACGCCGCTTGTCTCGGCTCTGCTGCACGAGGCGAGAGTGCTCGTACAAGACGAGGAACTCTGATAGAAAAAAACTATCGTGCAACGTGATAGCTTTATTGATCGCCGGCTGCTTCCCTGAGATGCTGCTTGCGGAATGGCACTCGGCCGGGGGAGCCCGCCATTCCGCAACGAGCGAGCCGCCGGGAGGGCTGCCTTATGACCATTCATATCGCCGAAGGCGATATTGCAGCGCGCACACGTGCCATCGTCGCCGATCTTCGCTTTCTCGAAGGGCCGCTGCTTCCCATTCTGCACGAGGTCCAGCAAGAATTCGGCTATGTGCCGCAGGAGGCCATGCCCGTCATCGCGGAGGAACTGAACCTCTCCCGCGCCGAGGTGCATGGCGTGGTGACCTTCTATCACGATTATCGCGACCATCCCGCCGGCCGGCATGTGCTGAAGCTCTGTCGTGCCGAAGCCTGTCAGTCGATGGGCGGCGATGGCCTGGCTGATCGCGTCAAGACGCTGCTCGGTATCGATTTTCATCAGACGACGCTCGATGGCGGCGTGACGCTGGAGCCGGTCTACTGTCTCGGGCTCTGCGCCTGCGCGCCGGCGGCGATGCTCGACGGCGACGTCTATGGCCGGATCGATGATCAGATGGCGGCGGAACTCGTTGCGGAGGCACGCCGATGACGGTCAGGATATATGTTCCGCGCGATGCCGCAGCGCTGGCGCTCGGGGCCGAAAAGGTGGCAAAGGCGATTGCCCAGGAGATCGCCGCCCGCGGCCTCGATGCCGAGATCGTGCGCAACGGCTCGCGCGGAATGTTCTGGCTGGAGCCGCTAGTTGAGGTCGAGCTTGACGGCAAGCGCATCGGCTACGGCCCGGTAAAGGCCGGGGATGTGGCTGTTCTGTTCGATGCCGGGATGATGAACGGCGGCGAGCATCGGCTCTGTCTCGGGGAGGTTGAAGACCTCCCGTTCCTCAAGGAACAAACCCGCCTGACCTTTGCCCGCTGCGGCATTACCGATCCGCTTTCGCTTGCGGATTACGAGGCACATGGCGGCCTTGCCGGCCTTCGCCGCGCCGTTTCGATGACATCAGCCGATATCGTCAAGGAAGTCACCGATTCCGGCCTGCGTGGACGCGGCGGTGCCGGTTTTCCCACCGGCATCAAGTGGAAGACCGTTCTCGAGGCCGCCGGCGACCGCAAATATATCGTCTGCAATGCCGATGAGGGCGACAGCGGCACCTTTGCCGACCGGATGATCATGGAGGGCGATCCCTTCGTGCTGATCGAGGGCATGGCGATATCAGGGCTCGCCACCGGCGCGACCAAGGGCTTCGTCTATACGCGTTCGGAATATCCGCACGCGATCGCGGTAATGACCGAAGCCGTCGGCATCGCCCGGCAGGCCGGCATTCTCGGATCATCGGTGCTCGGCTCCGGCCGCGCCTTCGATATCGAGGTGCGCACCGGCGCCGGCGCCTATGTCTGCGGCGAGGAGACGGCCCTGCTGAACAGTCTCGAAGGCAAGCGCGGCATCGTGCGTGCCAAGCCGCCGCTGCCGGCGCATAAGGGGCTGTTTAACTGTCCGACCGTCATCAACAACGTGATCTCGCTGGCTTCGGTGCCGGTCATCCTGGAAAAGGGTGCCGCCTTCTACCGCGATTTCGGCATGGGCCGTTCACGCGGCACCATCCCGCTGCAGGTTGCCGGCAATGTCAGATATGGTGGTCTCTTTGAGACGGCCTTCGGCCTTTCGCTCGGAGATATCGTCGACAGGATCGGCGGCGGGACGGCGACGGGACGGCCGGTCAAGGCCGTGCAGGTCGGCGGGCCGCTCGGTGCCTATTTCCCGCGGGCGCTGTTCGAGACGCCTTTCGATTACGAAGCCTTCGCCGCCAGGGACGGGCTCATCGGCCATGCCGGCATCGTCGTCTTCGACGACACGGCCGACATGCTGAAGCAGGCGCGTTTCGCCATGGAATTCTGCGCCGTCGAAAGCTGCGGTAAGTGCACGCCCTGCCGCATCGGCTCGACACGCGGCGTGGAGACGGCCGACAAGATCGCTCAGGGCATCGAGCCGGAGAAGAACCGGGTGCTGCTTGCCGATCTCTGCAACACGATGAAGTTCGGCTCGCTCTGCGCGCTGGGCGGTTTCACGCCTTATCCGGTGATGAGCGCCATGACGCATTTCCCGGAGGATTTTTCGCCGGCACCTCTGGTGGAGGCGGCGGAATGACGAATTGTTCATGGAACGCCTGCGCTGACCTCACCATCTCAAGCAAGGAGACCGACCATGTCTCTCATCCATGAAATCGACTACGGCACTCCGGCTTCGACATCCGAGACCATGGTGACGCTCACCATTGATGGACAGCGGATCAGCGTGCCGGAGGGCACCTCCATCATGCGCGCATCGATGGAGGCCGGCATCAAGGTGCCGAAGCTCTGCGCCACCGATATGGTCGATGCTTTCGGCTCCTGCCGGCTCTGCCTCGTCGAGATCGAGGGCCGCAACGGCACGCCCTCCTCATGCACGACGCCGGTGGCGGCAAACATGGTGGTGCACACGCAGACAGGGCGGCTGAAGGATATTCGCCGCGGCGTGATGGAACTCTATATTTCCGACCATCCGCTCGACTGTCTCACCTGCGCGGCCAACGGCGATTGCGAATTGCAGGACATGGCGGGCGCCGTCGGCCTGCGCGACGTGCGCTACGGCTACGAGGGCGATAATCACGTCAAGGCGCGCAACAACGGCGGCATCAATCTGAAATGGATGCCGAAGGACGAGTCCAATCCCTATTTCACCTATGACCCCTCCAAATGCATCGTCTGTTCGCGCTGTGTGCGCGCCTGCGAGGAAGTGCAGGGCACCTTCGCGCTGACGATCGAAGGACGCGGTTTCGGTTCGCGCGTTTCCCCCGGCATGCACGAGCATTTCATCGAATCCGAATGCGTCTCCTGCGGCGCCTGCGTCCAGGCCTGCCCGACGGCGACGCTGACGGAGAAGTCGGTGATAGAGATCGGCCAGCCGGAACATTCGGCGGTCACCACCTGCGCCTATTGCGGCGTCGGCTGTTCCTTCAAGGCGGAGATGCGCGGCGAGGAACTGGTGCGCATGGTGCCGTGGAAAGACGGCCAGGCCAATCGCGGCCATTCCTGCGTCAAGGGACGTTTCGCTTACGGCTATTCCACCCATAAGGACCGCATCCTCAACCCGATGATCCGCGAAAAGGTCAGCGATCCCTGGCGGGAGGTGAGTTGGGACGAGGCCTTCGCGCATGTGGCGCTGGAGTTCCGCCGCATCCAGTATCAATACGGCCGCGAGGCGATCGGCGGCATCACCTCCTCACGCTGCACCAATGAGGAAACCTATCTGGTGCAGAAGCTGATCCGCGCCGGTTTCGGCAACAACAATGTCGATACCTGCGCCCGCGTCTGCCATTCGCCGACCGGCTATGGTCTCGGCCAGACATTCGGCACGTCGGCAGGCACGCAGAATTTCGACAGTGTCGAGCATTCGGATGTCGTCGTCGTCATCGGCGCCAATCCCACGGACGGGCATCCTGTGTTCGGCTCACGGTTGAAGAAGCGGCTGCGCCAGGGCGCCAAACTCATTGTCATCGATCCGCGCCGCACCGATATCGTCCGCTCGCCGCATGTCGAGGCCTCCTATCACCTGCCGCTGAAGCCCGGCACCAATGTCGCGGTCATGACGGCGCTGGCTCATGTGATCGTCACCGAAGGACTCTACGACGAGAGCTTCATCCGCCAGCGCTGCGACTGGTCGGAGTTCGAGGACTGGGCTGCCTTCGTTGCCGAACCGCACCACAGTCCCGAAGAGACCGAGATCTTCACCGGAGTGCCGGCGGCGGATCTGCGTGGTGCGGCAAGGCTCTATGCCAAGGGCGGCAACGGCGCGATCTATTATGGCCTCGGCGTCACCGAACACAGCCAGGGTTCGACCACGGTTATTGCGATCGCCAACCTGGCGATGGCGACCGGCAATATCGGCCGCCCTGGTGTCGGCGTGAACCCGTTGCGCGGCCAGAACAACGTGCAGGGCTCCTGCGACATGGGCTCCTTCCCCCACGAATTGCCGGGCTACCGGCACATTTCCGACGATGCGACGCGCGATATCTTCGAAAAACTCTGGGGCGTGAAGCTCAACAACGAGCCGGGCCTGCGCATTCCGAACATGCTGGATGCGGCAGTCGACGGTTCCTTCAAGGGCATCTATATCCAGGGCGAGGACATTCTTCAGTCCGATCCCGATACCAAACACGTCGCCGCCGGGCTTGCGGCGATGGAATGCGTCGTCGTCCAGGATCTGTTCCTCAACGAGACCGCCAATTACGCCCATGTCTTCCTGCCGGGCTCGACCTTCCTCGAAAAGGACGGCACCTTCACCAATGCGGAGCGGCGTATCAACCGCGTGCGCAAGGTCATGTCGCCGCGCAACGGCTATGGCGACTGGGAAGTGACTCAGAAGCTTGCCCAGGCGATGGGGCTCGAGTGGAATTACACCCATCCATCGGAAATCATGGACGAGATCGCCGCGACGACGCCGAGTTTCGCGATGGTCTCCTACGACTATCTCGATAAAATGGGCTCGGTGCAGTGGCCCTGCAACGAAAAGAACCCGCTCGGCTCGCCGATCATGCATGTCAACGGCTTCGTGCGCGGCAAGGGCAAGTTCATCCGCACCGAATATGTGGCGACCGACGAGCGCACCGGCCCGCGCTTCCCGCTGCTCCTGACGACCGGCCGCATCCTCAGCCAGTACAATGTCGGGGCGCAGACGCGGCGGACCGAGAATGTCGTCTGGCATGCGGAAGACCGGCTGGAAATCCATCCGCACGATGCCGAGCAGCGCGGCGTTCGCGACGGCGACTGGGTGAAGCTCGGCAGCCGCTCCGGCGACACGACGCTCCGGGCGTTGATCACCGATCGCGTCGCGCCCGGTGTGGTCTATACGACCTTCCATCATCCCAATACGCAGGTGAACGTCATCACCACCGATTTCTCCGACTGGGCGACCAACTGCCCGGAATACAAGGTGACGGCGGTGCAGGTCTCGCCTTCCAACGGGCCAAGTGAATGGCAGCTCGAATATGACGAGCAGGCGCGGCAATCGCGCCGCATCGCCGGCAATCTCGAGGCAGCGGAGTGACGATGCGGGGGTGGCCCTGTCAGGAGGAACGCGCGTCATGACCTTCACCGTCACTGCCCGTGCTCTCGAAACCACCCGCCGCAACGGCATCGTGCAGACCGGTTCGCGCATCGTCCCGGAAGAAGTGCCGATCGCCTTTTCCTATGGCGGCAGTTCGCATGCGGTGATGATGGCAACGCCGGCGGATCTCGAGGATTTCGCCGTCGGGTTCAGCCTGACCGAGGGGATCATTGCCGGGCCGGCGGAGATATCGGCCATCGAAGTCGTCGAGGGTGAGCAGGGCATCGATGTGCAGGTAAGCCTTGTCGATGACGTCGCCGATCTGCTGCGGGCACGCCGCCGCAGCATGGCGGGGCCGGTCGGTTGCGGGCTCTGCGGCATCGAATCGATCGAACAGGCAGTGCGGCCGGTGCCTGATGTCTCGCCATCACTGCTGGCGCTGTCGCATGCGGATATCGTCTGCGCCGTTTCGCTTCTGAACGAGGCACAGCCGCTGCATCGTGAGACGCGGGCGGTGCATGGCGCCGGCTTTTATCGTCAAGGCGGGGGACTGATTGCCGTGCGCGAAGATGTCGGCCGGCACAATGCACTGGACAAGCTCTGCGGCGCCGTCATCCGCGCCGGCGAAAAAGGCGGGGACGGCGCGGTCGTCGTCACCAGCCGGCTTTCTGTCGAAATGGTGCAGAAGGCGGCGATCCTCGGCAGCCCGGTGCTCATCGCCATTTCGGCGCCGACGGCTCTGGCCATCCGCACGGCCGAAGCGGCCGGCATGACGCTCGTCGCGCTGGTGCGCGGCGAGGATTTCGAGATTTTCACCCACCCGCACCGTATCTCGCCTGGAAGCATTGCCGATGTCGCATGATACCAAGACCAAGCTCGTCTATATGGCAAATCAAATCGCTACCTTCTTCAAGAGCCAGCCGGAAAGCGAAGCCGCGCAGGGGGTCGCCACCCATATCAATAAATTCTGGGATCCGCGCATGCGGCGGCAATTGTTCGAAATTCTGGAGAATGAGGAGAACGGCCTGGATGCGCTGGTGCTGCAGGCCGCGCCTCTGATCCGAAAGCCGGAGCCTGCGACACACTAAAGCGCGTTCCTCGCGCTTTAGGTCTTTATTTCAAACCTTTTGTTTTTACGCAATTTCGGACGGAAAACCGTTTCCCACTTTTCCTGGAATTGCTCTCGGTCCGATTAGCCAGGATCGGTCCATGCGGGAGGGAAGGCAGGAGCAACCTGCCTGCGCATGTGCCGGTGATAACAAGTCTGAATCAAGCCAGGTCTGAATCAAGGAGGAGTTGTTCATGACTGCAGCCGAAACACGTACAGACGGGGTGGCGGGCTCGGGCCTGCTCGATCGTGAAAGGATCGTTGCACGGCCTGGGTTCAATCGGTGGCTGGTGCCGCCGGCAGCACTCGCCATCCACCTCTGCATCGGCATGGCCTATGGTTTCAGCGTGTTCTGGCTGCCGCTTTCCAAGTCGCTCGGGATCACCGCCTCGACGGCCTGCCCGGATCTGACACTCGCCTCGGCGCTGTTCACCACCACCTGCGACTGGCGTGTTGCCGACCTCGGCTGGATCTATACGCTATTCTTCGTCCTCCTTGGCTCGTCCGCCGCCATCTGGGGCGGCTGGCTCGAGCGCGCCGGCCCGCGCAAGGCGGGCGTCGTTTCCGCCTGCTGCTGGTGCGGCGGCATCATTCTTGCCGCTATCGGCGTCATCACCCATCAGCTCTGGATGATGTGGCTTGGCGCCGGCGTCATCGGCGGCATCGGTCTCGGTCTCGGCTACATCTCGCCGGTCTCGACGCTGATCAAATGGTTTCCCGACCGGCGCGGCATGGCGACCGGCATGGCGATCATGGGCTTCGGCGGTGGCGCGATGATCGGCGCGCCGCTTGCCAACCTGCTGATGAATGCCTTCAAGACCGACAGTTCGGTCGGTGTCTGGCAAACCTTCATCGTCATGGCGGCGATTTATTTCGTCTTCATGATGGGCGGCGCCTTCGGCTATCGCATCCCGCCGGCCGGGTGGCGTCCTGACGGCTGGACGCCGCCTGCGGCCAAGAGCACGATGATCACCACCAAACATGTGCACCTGCGCGATGCCCACAAGACCAAACAGTTCTGGCTGATCTGGGCCGTGCTCTGCCTCAACGTTTCGGCCGGTATCGGTGTTCTCGGCATGGCTTCGCCGATGCTGCAGGAAATCTTCGCCGGCTCGCTGATCGGCCTGCCGGATGTCGGTTTCGCCCAGCTGGACGCCGGCCAGAAGGCATCGATCGCCACGATCGCCGCCGGTTTTGCTGGCCTGCTGTCGCTCTTCAATATCGGCGGACGGTTCTTCTGGGCGTCGCTGTCCGACAAGATCGGCCGCAAGAATACCTATTATTGCTTCTTCATCCTCGGCATTGTGCTCTATGCACTGGCGCCGACCTTTGCGGGCATGGGCAACAAGGCGCTGTTCGTTCTCGCCTTCGGCATCATCCTGTCGATGTATGGCGGCGGCTTCGCGACGATCCCTGCCTATCTCGCCGATATTTTCGGTACGCAGTTCGTCGGCGCCATCCACGGCCGGCTGCTGACGGCCTGGGCAACGGCCGGCATCGTCGGTCCCGTCGTCGTCAACTATATCCGCGAAGCGCAGATCGCCGCCGGCGTGGCACCCGGTCCAACCCTCTATACCGGCACCATGTATATCCTCGCCGGCATGCTGGCGCTCGGCCTCATCGCCAATTCGCTGATCAGGCCGCTTTCGGACAAATGGTTCATGTCGGACGACGAGGTTGCTGCGCTGCAGGCGAAGTCTGCGGCGGTCAATGCCGGCCCGACCGGTTCCTTTGGCATCGGCACAGGCGGGTTGGACGCCAAGGCGATGCTTGCCTGGGCCGTCGTCGGTATTCCGCTGCTCTGGGGTGTCTGGGTGACGCTGAGGGCGACGTTCGCGCTGTTCGGATGAGCCGTCACAGCGCGTCGCACGGGCTTCATGCGACGCGCTTCATCTTCGTCTACCGCCTCAGTCTGATCAGAGTGCCGCCTGGTGGCGGCACGATAGGATGGCTGCGGCGGCTGGGATCAGAATTCTTCCCAGCTCTGGGCGGTCGCAGCGGCGCCGTGCGCCTTTGCGACGCGTGAAATAAGGTGCAGCGCCGGTGAACCCGCTTGCCTCGCCTCATGTCTCACCTCCGGCCGGCCGGCGGCCTGGGTCTGGCCCGGCAGACGGAATCGTGTCAGCAGGACGCGCAGCGTTTCGGCTTCCTTGGCAAGGCTATGGCTGGCGGCGGTGCTCTCTTCGACCATGGCGGCATTCTGCTGCGTTGCCTGATCGAGCGTATTGACCGCGTGGTTGATTTCCTTGAGGCCGGTTGCCTGCTCCCTGGAGGCCTCG
Organism: Rhizobium sp. BK008; assembly: GCF_014197345.1. Classification (NCBI taxonomy): domain Bacteria; kingdom Pseudomonadati; phylum Pseudomonadota; class Alphaproteobacteria; order Hyphomicrobiales; family Rhizobiaceae; genus Rhizobium; species Rhizobium sp. BK008. The sequence goes on from NZ_JACIFK010000005.1 coordinate 416,226, forward strand.
ACGATGGCGACGACGTTGCCGTCGATATCGCCGACCTGTGCGACGATCTCCTCCAGCGCCTTGCCTGTCTGGCCGACGAGGCCGACGCCGTTCCTGACATGCTCGCCCGACGTGTTGATCAGCGCCTTGATCTCCTTGGCGGCTTTGGCGGAGCGCTGAGCGAGCTCCCGGACTTCCTGGGCCACCACGGCGAAGCCCTTGCCGGCTTCGCCGGCGCGGGCCGCCTCGACGCCGGCATTCAATGCCAGGAGGTTGGTCTGGAAGGCTATATCGTCGATGACGCCGATGATGTTGGTGATCTCGTGCGAGGACTGTTCGATCTGGCCCATGGCGGCAACGGCATTGCGGACCACGGTGCCGGATTGCTCGGCGCCCTGTTTGGTCATGGCGACGAGGCGGCCGGCCTCATCGGCGCGGCGGCTGGAATCGTTGACCGTGGTGGTGATTTCCTCCAGCGCGGCGGCGGTTTCTTCGATCGATGCGGCTTGCTGTTCCGTCCGTTTGGAGAAGGAATCGGCCGATGCGCCGATCTCGCGTGAGCCGATGGCGATCGCACCGGCATTCTCGCCGATTGTCTTCATCGTCTCGGCAAGGACTTTGATCGTCGTGTTGAAATCGTGGCGCAATTGCTCCATCGAGGGGACGAAGGGCGTGTCGACCGTCCTTGTCAGATCACCTTCGGATAGGTGACGCAGCGCGCCGCCGAGCGAAGAAATCGCGCTCATGCGTTGGGTGACGTCGGTGGCGAACTTCACCACCTTGTAGACCTTGCCGTCGGCATCGACGATCGGGTTATAAGCTGCCTGGATCCAGATTTCGCGACCGCCCTTCCCGAAACGGACGAATTCGTTGGCGATGAATTCGCCATTGGCCAGACGCCGCCAGAAGCTTTTGTAATCCTCTGTGCCGACATAGGCCGGATCGCAGAATATGCTGTGATGCTTGCCGCTGATCTCGGCCAGGGAATAGCCCATGGCGTTGCAGAAATTCTCGTTCGCGGTCAGGATCTCGCCCATCGGGCTGAATTCGATCACCGCCTGCGAACGCGAGATCGCCTGCAGCTTGCCGGAATCCTCGACCGCCTGCTTCTTGGCGGCCGTGATGTCGGCTGCAAATTTCACCACCTTGAATGGCTTTCCGCCCTTGAAAACAGGATTGTAGGAAGCCTGGATCCATATCTCGCGGTTGCCCTTGGCAAGACGCTTGTAGGCGCCGGCATCATATTCGCCGCGCCCGAGCCGCGCCCAGAAGGCGCGATAGTCAGGAGTTGCCGTATAGGCCGGCTCGCAGAACATGCTGTGATGCTTGCCGACGATCTCGCTCAGGCGATAACCAAGCGCATTGCAGAAATTCTCGTTCGCCGTGAGGATATTTCCATTGAGATCGAATTCGATGATCGCCTGCGATTTGGAAATGGCATTGAGAATATATTTCGAGTCGGAAGATAGACCAAACATCCTTGCCCCTCTGAAATGCGCGTTCTGCTGCTTCGGCTAATCAGACGAAGCGTGTCGGACGAAGAATGCCGGTGATGGAATGACAGCCGTATCGTCTGTCACTCCTCCGAGATTTGCGGAAAACGTATCATCCTTGTGTGTCGTATGATGATAGGACGTGGTTAATATCTCGTATAAAAGAAATAACTAATATTGAGCCGTGCGGAAAAGCCTTGCGGTACATAATAAAAAACCGCCCGGATGGGCGGTTTTTCAAATGCGAATTGTCTAGATACGAATGCCTAGGCCGATCAGGCCGCCAGATCATCGGTCTCGTTTTCCTTGAACATCTTGGAGAGGTTCAGGAAGCAGATCATGCCATTTTCTGAAGCGATGATGCCTTCGCAATAGGCGCGGTCGAAGGAGGCGGTCACCTCAGGCACCGGCTGGACCTGGCTGGACGAGATGGTGAGAATGTCCGAGACGCGGTCGACGAGCATGCCGATGACCATGCTGTGAACTTCGGCGACGACAATGGCGCTGCGCTCGTTGGCGACGGTGCTCTTCATGCCGAGCTTGTAGGCAAGATCGATGATCGGGATCACCGAGCCGCGCAGGTTCATGACGCCGATGACATCGGCCGGGGCGTGCGGGATCGGCGTCGACGGCGCCCAGCCGCGGATTTCGCGGATGGTCGTGGTCTTGACGCAGAATTCCTGATCATGCAGGCGGAAGGCAATGATCTCGAGCGTATCGCCGCTGAAGCTAGTGGAATTGATCGTGGCCATTAGAATTCTTCCCAACTGTCGTAAGCCAAAGCAGAAGCGGGTGCGCCACCATTGGCGCTGACGAGCCTTGCCTTCACACCACGCGATGGCTTTGCGCTCGGCGAAGCATCGTTACGGTTACGACGACATTAGCGAAAGAGTGTTGCCCAAATCTAAATCGGGAGGGGGGTTGCGAAGGTTTTCAGCCCCGATTTACCTCAGCCTATGGTCTTTTCGATCTGCGAGACTGCCCAATCCACCTGCTCCCTTGTTATGACCAATGGCGGAGCGAGACGAATCGTATGGTCGTGGGTATCCTTGGCGAGCAGGCCGCGCTCCTTCAGCGCATGGCAATATTGCCTCGCGCCGCCGGCTTCGGGTTCCAGTTCGATGGCCATCATCAGACCGCGGCCGCGCACGTCCCTGACGATGTTCGAGCGGATCGACCTGAGGCCATCGAGGAAATAATCGCCCATGACCGCAGCGTTCTCGATCATGCCCTCTTCCGTCAGCACCTTCAGTGCGGTGCGTGCCACCGCGCAGGCGAGCGGATTGCCGCCGAAGGTCGAGCCGTGCTGGCCGGGCTTCAGCACGCCGAGGACTTCGGAATTCGAAAGCACTGCTGACACGGGGTAGAAGCCGCCGGAGAGCGCCTTGCCGATCAGCGTCACGTCGGCCTCGATGCCTTCGTGTTCCTCAGCCAGCAGCTTGCCGGTGCGGCCGAGGCCGGTCTGGATCTCGTCGAGAATGAGGGTGACGTTGTTATCAGTGCAGAGTTCACGAATGCGGGTGAAATAACCCGCCGGCGGGATGATGACGCCGGCTTCCCCCTGGATCGGCTCGATCAGGGCGGCTACCGTATTGGCATTGATTGCCGCGGCAAAAGCCTCGGCATCGCCGAAGGGAATGATGCGGAAGCCCGGCGTGTAGGGGCCGAAGCCGGTGCGGGCATCGGGATCTGTGGAGAAGCTGATGATGCTCAGCGTCCGGCCGTGGAAATTATCGGCGCAGACGATGATCTCCGCCTTGCCCTCCGGCACGCCCTTGACCTCGTATCCCCATTTGCGCACCGCCTTGATGGCGGTCTCCACGGCTTCGGCGCCGGAATTCATCGGCAGGATCTTGTGTGAGCCGGTGAGAGCGGCGAGTTCTTCGTAGAGATAGGCGAGCTGGTCGTTGCGGAAGGCGCGGGAGGTGAGCGTCAGTCTGCCCGCCTGCTCGACCATGGCGGCAAGGATCTTCGGATGACAATGGCCCTGGTTGACGGCGGAATAGGCCGAGAGGCAATCGAGATAACGGTTGCCGTCGGTATCCCAGACATAAACGCCTTCGCCACGCGTCAATACCACGTCGAGCGGCTTGTAATTGTTGGCGCCGAGCCGCTGTTCGGTGGCGATCAGTTTTTCCGAAGTGGTCATGGCCGTTCTCCCTTAGTCTTTGGTTTCCGCATGTCGTGATCGCAAAACTGCTGCACAGTTTTGCGCGACATGCTCTATGCCGCGCGTGTCGGACGATCGAAGATGCGGCGGCCGAAGAGGCTTGCCGTCAGCTCCACCAGGATGCGGGCGCTCTTGCCGCGATCGTCGAGAAACGGATTGAGTTCGACGAGATCGAGCGACGAGACGAGGCCGCTATCCGAAAGCATTTCCATCACCAGATGCGCCTCGCGAAAGGTCGCGCCGCCCGGGACCGTCGTGCCGACGCCAGGGGCAATCTCGGGATCGAGGAAATCGAGGTCGAGGCTGACATGCAGCAGGCCGTTCGCCTTGGTCACGACGTCCAGGATCTCACGCATGATGGCGCCGATGCCCTGCTCGTCGATCGCGCGCATGTCGAAGACGTTGACGCCATGTTCGTGGATTTCTTCGCGCTCACGCGCATCGACCGAACGAATGCCGACCTGGAAGACATTCTTCGGATCGACGAACGGACGGTCCTTCGGCAGGATCTCGGCGAATTCGGCCTCGCCGCAGAAGAAGGCGACAGGCATGCCGTGAATATTGCCGGAGGGCGAGGTGGCCGGAGAATTGAAGTCGGCATGGGCATCGAGCCAGAGGACGAAGAGCGGGCGGCCCTTGCTGGCGGCATAACGGGCCATGCCGGAGACGCTGCCCATGGAAAGGCTGTGGTCGCCGCCGAGAATGAGCGGGAAACGGCCGGCGGCGGCGACGTCATGGACGCTGCTTTCGAGCGCGCGGGTGAAGGCGCCGACGATCCTCAGATTGTGGGCTTTCGGATGGTTCGGCAGATCCATCGCCGGCACGATCCTGAGATCGCCGATATCGGCGACGTCATGGCCAAGCTCGATCAGCGTCTGATCGACGCCGGCAATGCGCAAGGCGGCAGGCCCCATGGCAGCGCCTCTGCGGCCGGAGCCTTCTTCCAGCGGCGCGCCGATGAGGGTGACGGATCGCGATTGGGCATTCATATCTGGGGCTCCGTGTTCAGGCCTGTTTCGACCGATAGTGAGATAAAGGGCTGACGGCAAAAAGATGGAAAATTGTCAGAAATGGATTATGATTGCGCAGAATGATAAACCTATTTTGACAAAGTGATCAGCGTGGATGATCTCGACACCGAACTTCTCAGTGCCCTTCGCCACAATGCCCGGATTTCCGTCTCCTCGCTTGCAGCGATGACGGGTGCATCGCGGGCAACGGTCGCTGCCCGGATCGACCGGCTGGTCGCCAGCGGCACCATCGTCGGCTTCACCATCCGCACCGGTCACGAGACGCGGTCCGCCGGCGTGCGCGCCATCGTCATGATCGAGGTGCTCGGTAAGCTCGCCGACAGGGTGGCCGATCAGCTGCGGGGCCTGCCACAGGTGCGCGCACTTCACAGCACCAACGGCAAATGGGATTTCGTCGCCGAACTCGAGGATCGGGATCTTCCCTCCTTCGACCAGACGCTGCGCCGCATCCGACTGATCAACGGCATCAATTCGACCGAGACCAACATTCTTCTCAAGACGAGCAAGACCGGTTTCTAAGCCGGCTTAGAGCTCGCGCGTGCCGTCATTCCAAAACTGCCGCGCAGCAGCTTCAGGCGAGATGCGATGCATCAGTATTCCCGTTCATAGACGATGCCAGCTTCGCCTTCACCATTGCCGCCTGCTCCGCCGCGCAGCTTGACGCCGCGGCCGACATCGAGGTTGATCACCGCCTTGGCGCCGGCCGAACCGCCCTGCTGCAATTCGAAATAAGTGCGGTCGTTGAGATAGCGGCCGACGCTGACGCTCGTCTGGCCCTTGGAATCGGTGCTGACGTCAAAGTCGTCAACGCCGAGCTGGTTGCGCAGGCCTTCGAAAAGCGAGGTGGAGCGGTTGCCGGCCAACTGGCTGACGGCGTCGGCGAGCTGGGCGATCTGCACCGGTGAGAGCTTCGACATCGACTGGCCGAAAATCAGCTGCGCAAGGACCTCGTCCTGCGGCAGCTGGGGCGAGGAAGAAAAGGTGATGGCGGGGTCGGTGGCGAGGCCGGCGACGTCGACGGTCAGCGTCGTGGTGCCGGAGGTCGAGGTCGCTTCCATATCGAGCGCCGGCGTCAGGTCGCCGGCAAAGGTGATCCGGCTCTTGTCGGAGAAATCCAGGCGGCGGTTGAGAATGGTCAGGCGGCCGCGGCGCATGGTGAAACCGCCGGTGACGACCGGTGCCGCCGCCGTCCCGCGAATGGTCACGCGGCCGCCGAGCTCGGCATCGATGCCGCGGCCGCGTACGAAGATATGCGATGGCGCGTCGATTTCGAGATCCAGCGTCATCACGGAGGATTTCTCGCCGGGTTTGCGCTCGCCGTCATCGCGCAGCTGCGCCAGCACCGCCCGCGGCGCGTTCTTATGCCGGATGTCGATTTCTCTGAGCGAGGTCGGCAATTTTTCCGGGACGGTGATTGAGGTCTTGTCCAGCCGAAGCTTGCCGCTCAGCGTCGCGTTTGCAATCGGCCCGCGTAGGCCGAGCGTGCCATTGACGGTCGAGACGACAAGGGTTCCATCGACATAGACCGCCTTATCGAGCTTAATCGAAATGTCGGCGGGAAAGCCGCCGGCCGGCTGAATGCCGATCGTGCCGCTGGCCGAAATCGTGCCGCCGCTGCCAAGGCTGCCGTTGAGGCGCGATATTACGGCCTGGCTGCCATTGAAGGTCACCGTCGCCGCAAGGTTGTTGACGGCCAGATTGCGCCGGACATCGACGAGCTTTGCGCCATTGGTCAAGACAGTGCCGTTGATGACGGGTGCTGCGGCCGTTCCGCCGATCTGGAGATTGACGGTGGCGACGCCGTCGGCGACGAGACCCTGCTGCGCAAGCGGGGCGCCGAGCACAGCGAAAGGAAGATTGCCGTTGAAGCGCATGTCGATGGCGCGATTGCCTGTGATCGCAACACTGCCGCCGCCCTTCAGCGACATGCCGGCGTCACCGGCAAGGCTGGTCTCGACCGTCAGCTTGTTTCCGGCAAGTTTGCCGGATGCGTCCATGCTGAAGGGCGAAAGGCCGGCGCCCTTTGTCTGGCTCGTCGCTGCGTTCTTCCAGTCGACCTTGAAGTCGACGGAGGGCGAAGACAACGCACCGGTGGCCTTGACGGTCGCCGAGACCGCGCCCTCGGCCGCAAGGCCGGGAACAAAGCCGTTGGCGATGCCAGCCGGAAGATTGCTGGTGTTTGCCGTGACGTCGAGCGAGCGGATCGATGTGCCTTCGATGGCGAGATTGCCGGTGGCTTTCAGCGCAATGCCGCCGCTGCCGGTGAGGGCGGCATTGAAATCCAGCCTGTCACCGGCGTATTTGCCCGTCGCCGCCAGCGCAAGGCGGGAAATGCCGGCAGCCTTGGTGTGGCTGGTCGCGGCATCTTTCCACTCGAGCTTGAAATCGACGATCGGATTTGTCGGCGTTCCCGACGTCACGGCATTTGCCGAGAGCGTGCCTTCGGCACCAAGACCGGGAACGAAGGCATTTGCGATATTTGCCGGCAGCGCCGGGATATCGGCATTGATCGATAGGTCCCGGATGGCCGTTCCCGCGATGGTGACGCCGCCCTTTGCCTTGGCCAGCACGCCGTCCTTGCCGGCGAGGTTTGCGTCGAAATCGACCCGGTCATTGGCGAATTTGCCGGATGCCGCAGCACTCAGTCCCGACAGGCCGCTGCTCCTGGTCTGGGCGGTGGCGGCATTCTTCCAGTCGAGCTTGAAATCGACGGCCGGTTTCGGCAGTGCTCCGGAGGCGGATGCCGTTCCCGAGACCGTGCCTTCGGCGGCTAGACCGGGGACGAAGCCGTTGGCGAGACCTGCAGGCAGGTTGGCAAGATCGGCCTTGACGTCGATGTTACGAACTGATGTGCCCGATATCGCGATATTGCCGGCGGCGTTGAGCGAGAGGCCGTCCTTGCCGGCGAGATTGGCATCGAAATCGAGGCGATCGTCGGCGAAGCGTCCGGATGTGGACAGCGCGAGGCCTGAGAGATGAGCGCTTCGGGTCTGACTGGTCGCAGCATCCGTCCAGTCGAGCTTGAAGTCGGCCTTCGGTGCGGCGGGTGTCCCGGCGGCGGACACAGTGCCGGAGATCGTTCCGCCGGCGGCCAGATCGGGAACGAAGGCATTTGCGAGACTGGCCGGAAGCTTGGCGACCTTGGCATCGACCTTGATGCTGTCGATCGCCGTACCGGCGAGTGCGACATTACCCATGGCCGTCAGTGAGAGGCCTTGATCGCCGCGGGCTGCCGCGTTGAAATCCAGCTTGTTTTCGGCAAATTTTCCCGACGCGGTCACGCCGAGCGCTGCAAGGCCGGCACGTTTCATGTGGCTCGTCGCCGCGTCTTTCCAATTGAGATCGAAATCGGCACTCGGGGCGGAAAGCGGGCCGCTGGCCGAGACCTTTCCCGAGATCGCCCCTTCGGCGGCGAGATCGGCGACGAAACCGTTTGCGATATTCGCCGGGACATTCGTCAGCGTGGCGTCGACTTTGACGTTGCCGATCGTCGTGCCGGCGATGGCGACATTGCCTGTTGTCTTCAGCGAGAGGCTGTTGGCGCCTGATATCGCCGTGTCGAAATCGAGATTGCTGTCGGCGTATTTTCCGGATGCTTTGACGGTCAGGTCCGCAAGGCCGGCGCGCTTCGTCTGGCTCGTCGCAGCACTTTTCCAATCGAGATCGACATTGGCGGTTGGAGCAGCGAGGGAGCCCGAAGCCGTCAATTTTCCTGTGATCGTGCCTTCGGCGGCGAGATCGGGAACGAAACCATTGGCGATGCGGGCAGGCAGGTTGAGGATATCGGCGTCGACCTCAAGCACCGGTGCCTTCGGGTCGGCGAGCGAGACATTGCCGGCGGCCTTGAGCGAGAGGCCGTCACCACTGCCGACCGTCGTGTCGAAATCGAGCTTGTTGTCGGCGAATTTGCCGCCGGCGGCAATACCAAGCGGGGCCAGGCCGGCGCCCTTGGTCTGGCCCGTCGTCGCATCCTTCCAGTCGAGCTTGAAGTCGGCGACGGGTGCGGCCGGCGTTCCCGTCACGGCAATCCTTCCGGAGATCGTGCCGCCGGCTGAGAGATTGGGCACGAAACCGTTGGCGAGCGCTGCCGGCAGTTCGTGGATGTCGGCATCGAGCTTCAGCGTTTCGCCGGCGGAGCCGGTGACGGTGACCGAGCCGGTTCCGGTCTTCAACGTCAGTCCGTTCAGGCTGGCGGCCCCGCTGGCGATTGTAACCTGCGTTGGTGCGGCAAGCTCGATCGGGATATTGCGGGGGCTTGCCGAGAACCGATCGAGGTTCAGGTGCATCGTGCCGCCCGCCGCCTCGATATTGCCGGTCGCCAGTACGGGATTGCCGTCATAGGCGGTATTGAGATCGAAATCTGTATGGTCTTGTTGCTTGGTGAACCCAAGCGAAAGGCCGGCAAGCTTATTCGTTCCGGCACTCACCTCCTCGGCCTTGACCGTACCGCTTGCGGCCAGGGCGCTGAGATCGCTGACCGTGACATCGATATCCGGCTTGACGATCGCAAGCGTATCACGGCGGATCGAGCCGCCTGTTGCGAGCAGCTTGAGCGCGATCCTGCCGCCATCGCTGCTGACGCCGAGCGAGCCTTTAAGGTCGCCTTCGGCCCTTTGCCCGCCGAGTGCGGCGAGCAGGCCGAGATTGGGGAAATCGAAGGTCAGGGCGCCTGTCGGCTCCAGCGCGGGCGAGAATTCCACATTGCCGGTCAACCGGTTGCCGCCGATATCGGCGGTCAGTGCCGGAATACTCGTCTTGCCGTCCTTCGAACTGATGTCGCCGTTGATGCCGATCGGCTGGCCGTCGATCGTGCCGGTGGCGGCGATCTTGCCTTGCGGCGCCTTGGGATCGGCGAGGCCCGACAGGTCGATATTGAGGTTGCCGAGCTTGCGGTCGGCCATGTCAAGGCTGGTGGCCTTGAGATTGGCCGTCACCGAGACTGCCGGGAGCTCACCTCCTATTCTCAACGCATAACCCACCCCGCCGCTGGCGCCGGGGATGAGCTTGCCGACGTCAGGCAGCCGGCCGGAGAGATCGGCATTCAACATCTGGCCATCAAGCGCGACGTTGCCGGCCGCTTCCAGCGTTCCGGACTTGAGGACGAGATTGGACAGCGCGAATTTCGACGGGATGGTGCCGACCACCTGGCTTTCGAGCGAGATCGGTCCGTCGAACCTGGCTGTTGCCGCAGCCGGCAGGGCCGCCGGTTCGACGGTGAGCTTGAGGTTGCCGGTCAGCGCCTGGTCTGCCAGCCGATAGGAGCCGTTGAGGCTGCCGTTGATATTGGCGCTTTCGACGGTGGTGCCGTTGAAGCCGATGCCGGAGGGCGTGATCTGCAGCGGCGAGGCGATCGTGACCGGTCCTTGGACAGCGCGATTGAGGTTCGGCTCGGCAAAGCTCATGTCACCGGCAACGAGGCGCAGCTGGATGCTGCCAGAACGCGCGGCGAGATTGAAGGCGTCGCTCTTGGCTGTCAGTTTGACGTTGCCGATATCGGCCTGGGGCAGGGTTGCGGTGTCGAGCGAGCCGCTGACGTTGAGCCGGGCCGCCTGCGCATCGCCTGTCAGCGCCAGGTTGAGACCTGATATCAGGAAGCGCGCTTCGCCTTCGGCGAGCGGCCAGCGGAAATCGACAGGCCCCGAGGTGCCGAGCAGATTGGCGTTCAGGCTGTTGTTGCCGGCCGGATCGAGGGTGCCCGAGGCAGCGATGACGACGCTGCCGGTGGCGATATTGCCGGTCTGGATATCGATCTTGCCGTGGTTGTCGAAGGTGGTGGCAAGATCAATATTGGTCTGGCCGGCAAAAAGCGGCCGGAATGCCGATGGCAGCAGCGAGCTCAGGTCGCCGCCGCCCTTGAGGTCGAGGTGATGCAGTCCGTCTGCCGAGATCTGATGCCGGGCCTCGATTGCGGCGCGTTGCTGCCCGTCGAGGGCGGCCTGCACTTTGCCTTTCCAATCGGATATCGGCCCCTGGCCGTCGAGATCGATGTTGACCGCCGGGCTGTCCGGCAGGCCGAGAAAGCCCGCCAGCAGCCCGCCCTTCGGTTCGGAAAGCTGTGCCTTTAGCCGCAGCCGGTTTTCGGCCGGCGCATAGGCGATGTCGGCGGCAAGCCGCGCATCGGGGACCGCGTGACGGCTGACATTGACGATAGCCTCGCCGCCATCGCCGTTCGCCGAAAGGCTGCCTTCGGCGGCGAGCGCAAAGGCGCGCCCGGCAATGGGTGCGGCGAGTTTGATATCGGGCAGTGCGACGCGGTCGATATCGATCTTGATCGGCAGGCTGAATCCGCCGGAGGCTTCAGTTCGGGGCCGCGAGGGCAGGGTGCGCACCGGCTTGCGCAGCACGTCGATCGCTTCGATCTCGAAGCGTTTGGCGTGGAAGGTTCCGGTCAGCAGCGCCAGCGGATTCCAGTCGATTGCGATGCCATGAATTTCCGCAAAGACGCCCCGGGTGTCGGAGAGGGAGATCTCGGCAGCGCGAAGCCCGCCGGTCAGAAGACCTTGCGGTTCACGCACTTCGATCGTCATGTCGCGGTTGGAAAGCGTCGAGGCTATCCTTTCGGTGACGATGCGGGCGCCAAAACTGGTGAAGCCGAAGATCGCAAGGGCTGCGACAGCGAGAATCAAAGTGGCGCCCAGCGCATAGCCGGTGAGCCGCAGGATCCAGTTGACGATTTTTGCCAGCGTTTGCATCGGCGCGGACACTACCCCGTTTTCATGACGGCTCGCAGATCGGAAAACACGAGCGGATCGGCAATTCTAGAAGGATTGGCCGATGCCGGCGTAGATTCCGTAATCTGTGCCATCTTCGTACTTGTTCAGCGGCATGGCAAAATCAAGCCGCAGCGGGCCGAAAGGCGTTGCATATCGTATTCCGGCGCCGGCGCCGGCGCGGATATCGGAAAAACCCGGAAAGGTGCTGTCCGATACAGTACCGACATCGATGAAGGGCACGATGCCGATCGTATCGGTGATCTTGATGCGGGCCTCCAGCGAACCGGTCACATAGGAGCGGCCGCCGGTGGCATCGCCATTGTCGTTATAGGGCGAGATTTCCTGATAGCTGTATCCACGGACCGAGCCGCCGCCGCCGGCAAAGAAGCGCTGCGTGGCGGGAATGTCGCCGATGCTGTCGCCGCCGATCAGGACGCCGGCGGCTACCTTGCCGGCCAGCACCAAGCCGTCGTCCTGGCCGAACGGCAGATAACCGGAGATCGAGCCTTGGAATGCCGCATAGGGCGTGGCGTTGAAGATTTCGTAGCCGGGCTTTGCCGAGAAGGTCGCGCGATAGCCCTCCGTCGGGTTGAACTTGTCGTCGCGTGCGTCGCGATCATATTGGATCGGCAGGGTGAAGGTCAGATAGTCGTTCTCGCCGAATGCGTCGTCGTCGCGCTCCCAGCTGAGCTCGCCGCTCGCCGAGACAGTGTCCTGGTCGGTCAACTCGTAGGACAGGCCGAGCGAGGCGGTGACGAGCGTCGCATTATAGGCATCCGGATTTTCGGTCTTGGCGACGATGCCGGCCTTCAGGGTGGCGGCGGGGAAGAAGGCGCCGGGTTTGGTGAAGAGGATGCCGGCGGAATAGTCGAGGCTGCCCACATCCGTCGTTTCGCCAAGCCGAGAGACCGCTCCCTCGATCCTCAGCGTTTCGGCTTCGCCGAACAGGTTGCGGTGGCCCCAATAGCCTTGAATGCCGAAGCCGTCGGTGGTGGAATATTGCGCGCCGACGCCGAAATAGCGCCTCTTGCCTTCGGAAACCTCGATCGTCATCGGCAGGGTGCCATCCGGCGCCAGCGCATCTCCTTCGTGGATGGTGACGCTCGAAAAGACGCCGAGGGCGCGAAGGCGCTCGCCGGCTTTCTTCAACGCTTCCGGGGAATAGGCTTCGCCCTTGTTCAGCCGGGAATAACGCTGGATGAAAGCTGGCTTGACGGTCTTCTCGCCGGTGACGCCGACATCGCCGATCGGGGCGACCGGACCACCTTCGGCGGCAAGGACGATATCGACGGTATCGCTTTTGTGGTCGGCGACCACCTTGCGTTCGGTCAGTTTGGCGAAGGGACGGCCTTCGCTCTTCAACTGTTCGACGATCTTGTCGCCGGCTCTGATGATGGCGAGCGAGCCGGCCTCGGCGCCCGGGGCGAGATCGTAATCGGCGGGATTATGGTTTGCGGCATCGCCGCCGAACTGGACCTCCCTGACCTTGAAAACCGGGCCGGGAGCAATGTCGACGGTGACGGGGATCGGCCCGGACCGGTCGAATGTCGGATTGGGCGGCAGGTCGTCGATGTTTCTGCCGTCGATGGTGATCGTTACCAGGCCGCCATAGCGGGCCTTTTCATACAAGGTGGCGATCAGCCGCTCACGGTCGTCGCGCGCCTTGACGACGATGCCGAGATCGCCGGACACCGGCAGTTTCTGGTCACTGAGGAGGCGGGAACTGTTTTCCAGCGCTTCTTTCAGGTCGGGATCGACGGTATCGGCTCTGAGGTCGACGTGGTAGCGCACCGGATCGGGCACCTGTTCACCTTCGTCTTCTTCCTTGCCGAAAATGGTGATGCCGAAAAGCTTGAAGGCATAAGCGTCGCCGATCAGGACCGGTGAGAACGCAGCTGCCGCTGCGACCACCATCATGGTGCCTGTTCGCCGATACGCAGTACCTGTTTTCGGGCCTGTCCCTCTGATCCGCATCCGCCGCTTTTGGTTATGCCTACAATGAAGCTTCGTTGCCCAGCCGTGAACAGCTTAGCGGCAAAATCGCGCGGCGTGTACCATTTTAAATTGCCAACGCGCTAATTTAGCACAAAAAATCCCGGACATGTGTCCGGGATTTTCCGAATTTGACGCTTTCCAAGCGCTCTCAGCGCGGGCAGCTATCGATGTAGCGGCGGCCGTAGCGGTCGCGATAGTAGCACTGGCCGGGCTGTTCGGCGACGCTGCCGATCAGGGCGCCGGACACGCCGCCGATGGCGGCGCCGACTGCCGCACCACGGACATCGCCGGTGACGACGCCGCCGATCACGGCACCGGATGCAGCGCCGATGCCGGCGCCCTGCTGTGTCGGTGTGCAGCTTGCGATCGACAGGCCGATCAATGCGAGTATGACAGCTTTCTTCATCTTTTCTCTCCGAGGTTGTTGCCCAACGGGCAAAGGCCGTCCCTTCTATTTTTTCGTCACGCTAGACCGAAAACTATGTCGGAAGAAAGGGTTGTCCATCCGATGTGCTGATTTTTTTGCGATGCGGCCGTCGTCACCTTTCGCATGGTTGGTAAACTCCGCTGCATTCTGCCGCATCAATTCCATTGATCTCGGCTCGCATATTTTTTATCTGGAATCATTCAAAAATCTGGGCCTTTTGCCGCAGTTGATGTTAAAGCAAAGGGTAAGCATTGACGCGCGGACGTCCGGTCATCAAGAACGTCCGCGTGATACTGGAGCATATGATGGATTTCGAAGCGTTTTTCAAAAACGAGCTGGACGGGCTTCATGCCGAGGGCCGTTACCGCGTTTTTGCCGATCTCGAACGTCACCGCGGCAA
>NZ_JACIFK010000006.1:0-32634 GCF_014197345.1 Rhizobium sp. BK008
CGATGATCACCCACACCATGCCGCTCGAAGACATCAACAAGGGCTTCGAGCTGATGCATACGGGCAAGTCCATCCGCGGCGTGGTCGTGTACTGACAAATCGCATTATGGGGAGTGACATGTTTATAGGTTCGCCACGAGAGCGGTTCGAGGGGGAAGCACGCGTCGCGATGACGCCGGACAGCGCCACCCAGCTTCAGAAACTCGGATATCACTGTGCCATCGAAACGGGCGCCGGCAAACTTGCCGGCTTCTCCGACGACGCCTATCGCGCAGTTGGCGTTACGGTCGTCGACAGCATTGACGCACTTTATGCAAGCGTAGACGTCATCGCTCAGGTGCGGCCGCCCGAAGCGAACGACCTAGCAAGGCTTTCGGCAAGCAAGACGCTGATCTCCTTCTTCTATCCTGCGCAAAACAAAGAGCTTCTCGAGCAGGCGAAGACGACCGGCGCAAACGTGGTTGCCATGGACATGGTGCCGCGCATTTCGCGCGCCCAGAAGATGGACGCGCTGTCTTCCATGGCCAACATCGCCGGCTATCGCGCCGTGATCGAGGCCGGCAATAATTTCGGCCGCTTCTTCACCGGCCAGGTGACCGCGGCCGGCAAGATCCCGCCAGCCAAAGTTCTGGTCATTGGCGCCGGCGTCGCCGGTCTGGCCGCCGTCGGCACCAGCATCTCGCTCGGCGCCATCACCTATGCATTCGACGTTCGACCGGAAGTGGCCGAGCAGATCGAATCGATGGGTGCCGAATTCGTCTTCCTCGACTTCAAGGAACAGCAGCAGGACGGCGCGGCGACGGGTGGCTATGCATCGCCGTCGAGCCCCGAATTTCGCGAAGCGCAATTGAAAAAGTTCCGTGAGATCGCGTCGGACATCGACATCGTCGTCAGCACCGCGCTGATCCCGGGCCGCGACGCGCCGAAGCTCTGGCTTGCCGACATGGTCGCCGCGATGAAGCCGGGCTCCGTGGTCGTCGACCTTGCGGCGGAACGCGGCGGGAATTGCGACCTGACTGTTCCGGATCAGAAGATCGTTTCTGAGAACGGCGTCACCGTCATCGGCTATACCGATTTCCCGAGCCGCATGGCCGCGCAAGCCTCGACCCTCTATTCGACGAACATCCGCCATATGATGACGGACCTGACGCCGAAGAAGGATGGCGTTCTCGTCCATAACATGGAAGACGATGTTATTCGCGGAGCCACTGTGGCGTTCCAGGGCGAGATCACCTATCCGCCACCGCCGCCGAAGATCCAGGCGATTGCAGCCCAGAAACGACAAGAAAAGCCCAAGGAGTTGACGCCGGAAGAACGGCGTGCAGCAGAAGCTTCCGCCTTCAAGTCGGCAACGCGGCAGCAGGTCGGCCTGCTCGTCGTCGGCGGTGTTCTCATGGCGCTTATCGGCGCCTATGCACCGTCGGCCTTCATGGGCCACTTCATCGTCTTCGCGCTTTCCTGCTTCGTCGGCTTCCAGGTCATTTGGGGTGTTAGCCATTCGCTGCATACGCCGCTGATGGCCGTGACCAATGCGATTTCCGGGATCATCATCATCGGTGCGTTGCTGCAGGTCACTGCAGGCGGCTGGCTGGTGACCGCCCTTGCCGCCGTTTCGGTGGCGATCGCCACCATCAACATCGTTGGCGGCTTCATGGTCACGCGGCGCATGTTGAACATGTTCCAAAAGTCGTGACGCCAGCCCGGGGTATAGAACTATGTCTATCGGTATCCAGACCGCGGCTTACATCGCCGCATCCGTTCTCTTCATCCTTTCGCTCGGCGGTCTTTCCGGTCAGGAAAGCGCCAAGCGCGCCGTATGGTACGGCATATCAGGCATGGCAATAGCCGTGCTCGCGACCATTCTTGGGCCGGGCGTCGGGCTTTCCGTCGTCCTGATCATCATGCTTGCCTTTGGTGCTGTCATCGGCACGTTGTTGGCACAGCGCGTCGAAATGACCGGCATGCCGCAACTCGTGGCGGCGCTACACTCCTTTGTGGGCCTCGCTGCGGTACTGATCGGCGTCAACTCCGACATGACGGCACATGAGTTCGCCACCAATGCGGAAAAGATCATCCATGAAGTGGAAATCTTCCTTGGCGTGTTCATCGGTGCGGTAACCTTCACCGGCTCGATCATCGCTTATGGCAAACTTTCTGGCCATATCGGCGGCAAGGCACTTATCCTGTCCGGCCGGCACATATTCAATATCCTGATGGTGCTTGGGTCGTTTGTGCTGATGATCGGGTACATGAATGGCACAGGTGCATGGACCCTCTACCTGATGACGCTGATCGCCTTTGTCATCGGCGCTCATCTCGTCATGGCCATCGGCGGCGCCGATATGCCGGTCGTGGTTTCGATGCTCAACTCCTATTCCGGCTGGGCGGCCGCGGCGACGGGCTTCCTGCTCGGCAACGACCTGTTGATCGTAACCGGAGCGCTCGTCGGCTCGTCGGGCGCGATCCTGTCCTACATCATGTGCAAGGCGATGAACCGCCAGTTCCTGTCGGTCATTCTCGGCGGCTTCGGCAATGCCTCGGGCCCGACGATGGTCGTCGAGGGCGAGCAAGTTGCCATCGATGCCGAAGGTGTTGCCGCAGCGCTCAACGATGCCGACTCGGTCATCATCGTTCCGGGTTACGGCATGGCGGTTGCGCAGGCCCAGAGTGCGGTTTCGGAACTCACTCGCAAGCTGCGCGCCGCCGGAAAGCAGGTACGCTTTGCGATCCATCCGGTCGCAGGTCGGCTGCCCGGCCACATGAACGTCCTGCTGGCGGAAGCAAAGGTCCCTTACGACATTGTATTGGAGATGGACGAGATCAACGACGACTTCCATGAAACCGATGTCGTCATCGTCATCGGCTCGAACGACATCGTCAATCCGGCGGCACAGGAAGATCCGAACTCGCCGATCGCAGGCATGCCGGTCCTCGAGGTCTGGAAAGCCAAGCAGGTTTTCGTCTCCAAACGCGGCCAGGGCACCGGCTATTCCGGTATCGAGAACCCCCTGTTCTTCAAGGAAAACACCCGCATGTACTACGGCGACGCCAAGGAGTCGGTCAACGGCCTGCTTCCGAAGCTGGCCTGAGAGCTTGATGATCTCCGCTTCCGACTGTAGACATTTTCTCAAAGAAACATGTGCGCGCCAGCCGTAAGCCCGTCACGGCAGGCTCGCCGTTGTGCGCTCGGCCCCTCCCAAATTCGTCCGACCATGACCATGCGATAGCGAAAGTGGCAATCGACATATGGATACGGGTTGCGCGACAAAGGATTTGGGAGCAGGGCCGCTGGCGATCTCGAAATCTGGCCCAATTGAGGGGGGCGGACCGCCTCCCCAGTCGTCAGAGCGCGATAGCGCTAAGACGGGTACGCCCACATGCGGTTAAGGCGGCTCGAACGGTCTACCCTGGATGGCGAAGTATGGCACAGGGCCAATTGCAGGCTGAGCCGATCGAATAAAGGGATGTTGGGTCGTCAGGTTCGTCCGCCGGGCATTGACTCGTTAGCCCGGCAGCATTGGCAAATAGTCCTCGAGATCCGCCCGTGATGCGAGCGGATCTATTGTTAATCTTCGGGGGCGATGCGAACGACGATTCCACTGAGAGTCTCGTCAAAGGGGATCTGACAGGAAAGCCGCGAGTTCTCTTGGCGGTAGTCGGAGCCTTCCAGCAACTCACTCTCGTCGATCGAGGGCTCTGCCAGAGTTGCGGTCTTCGGTAGCTCCTCGACGTAGAGGTGGCAGGTGGCACAGGAAAGGCACCCGCCACACATTGCGAGCAGCTCATCAAAGCCCGCGCCTCGGATGTTCTCCATCAGCGAAGCGCCCACCCTTCCCTCGAAACTATGCAGCTCTCCATCCCGCGTACGCACTGATATCATGGACATTTTTTCCTCCACTTTCATTCGGGCCTCGAATGCCTCACAGCACTTCTGGGCCAAGTTCCTTGAGTTGTTTCGATGTGTCCGCCAAGGCGTCCCGGTCGATCTTCGCTGAGCTATCGACAAGCTTTCGTCCTTGCACGTAGTCTCGGGATGCATTGACGCAATCGAGGGCCAGAACCGCCCCGTCCTTCAGATAAATAACGCTGAAGCTCCGACTGGAGGGATTGCCGCGCGTCACCACGCTGTCAAAGCCGTAGTTGAGACCGATGGTCTGCATTCTCAAATCGTATTGATTGGACCAGAACCAGGGCGTTGCATCGTAGGGCTTGAGTTCGCCGCAGATCGCCTTCGCGGCAGTCGTCGCCTGATCCGTCGCGTTTTGCACAGATTCAATGCGAATGCCGCGGCCATGTCTAAGCCGGGCGCAGTCTCCAATGCAGTAAATGTCCGGCAGGGATGTCCGGCATAACTCATCGATATCCACACCGTTTAAGCCTTCCGCGCCCGCCTCGGTCAGTGGGCCGGCCGAAGGGACAATGCCTATACCGACCACGACGATATCGGCTGGGATCTTCTCGCCGGTCGCAAGCACCACGTTCTTGACGCGGCCGTTGGAACCTTCCAGCGAACCGACACCGCAGTTGAGGCGGATGTCGACGCCATGTGCGCGATGCTCGGCTTCGTAGAACCTCGATACCGTTTCCCCGGCCACGCGCGCGAGTACGCGGTCGAGCGCCTCGACCAAAGTGACCTCCTTGCCGATCTCTCGGAACACGGCTGCCGCTTCGAGACCGACATAACCGCCGCCGACGATCACGATCCTTTCGGCGTCGGGAAGGCCTTCGACGAGCGCGTCGCAATCTGCCTTGTTGCGTATATAGCAGATTCCGGCCAACTCGCTGCCTGAGCAGGAAAGCTTCCTCGGTTCGCCACCGGCCGCCCACACGAGCTTGCCGTAGGAGAAGCGTTCGCCCAGGTCCGTGACGACGACATGGGCTGCCGCATCGACGGTGGTCACACGCCTGCCCAGCATCAGTTCCACCTGCCGGGAGGTCCAGAAGTCCCCCGGCCTCAGATGCATCCTTTCGAAGGATTTCTTGCCTGCGAGATATTCTTTCGAAAGCGAAGGGCGGTCGTAGGGAACTTCCGCCTCAGCGCCGATCAGGGCAATGCGTCCGGTGAACCCGGACTGCCTGAGCGCCGCCGCTGACTGCGAGCCGCCATGTCCGCCGCCGACGATGATGCAGTCGAAGAAGCCATTGTGATGCTCCTGCGTCATTGTCACGACTTTCTTTCAGCACCGATGAGGACGAAGCACATGGTCGCGGGCTTGTCGCCCTTGTTGCGCCAGGCGTGGCGCGTGCCGCATTGGACGACGACGTCGCCCTGCTTCAGCAGCGTTTCGGCGCCGTCATCGAGTTCAAGCCACACTTCACCGTCGAGTACGATGTCATAGTCGATGGTATCTGTAGTGTGCATCCCGGGTGCATCAGGCTCGAACGCCTGGATCAGGCCGGGGATGTGCATCGCCTGTTCCTCAACCGCGGCCGCTGGATCGATGGTTGCGAATACCGAGTCTGGCGGAAAGACGACGATCATCAGCTTCGTCTGGCCCGGTTCGGGGGTGATCAGGATTTGCGGCGGCGCCTGCTCCGCATGACTTTGCGGAAGGCTGGGTTTCGCCGAAGTTGCATAAAGGACCGAGGTAAGGTGGCCCGGCACAGAGCCGTACACATGGGCATTGGGTGCGGGGCCGTCGCTGATGAACACTGACCTGCCGTTACTAATCCCTGTGACGACGCGCCGGGGTATGCGCAGTTGCGTTGCCCTATTCATAGATCAAGCCCTTCGCCTCAAGCTGCGGACGCATGTTGTTAATGTCGAGGCTCAGTTGGCCTCTCTCGTAGAGACCGCGCTTTTCGTCTTCCATTTTCTGGCGTTGGCGCGCTTTTTCGAGGACCATCGCGGCCTCATCGCGCTTGACGACACAGACGCCATCGTCGTCGGCGACGATGACATCGCCGGGTTCGATGTAGGCTCCGGCGCAGACCACGGGGACCTGGACGTTCGCGAGCGTCTCCTTGACCGTGCCTTGGGCCGATATTGCCTTCGACCAAACGGGAAAGTTCATGGACCGCAGGTCAGCGACATCGCGTACGCCGGCATCGATCACGAGTCCCAGAATTCCGCGAGCCTTGCACGATGTCGCGAGAAGATCGCCGAAATATCCGTCCGTGCACGGCGAAGTTGGTGTGACGACCAGGATGTCGCCGGGCTGCGCGACCTCAAGCGCGACATGGATCATCCAGTTGTCACCCGGTGGCACCTCGCATGTGAGCGCCGTGCCACCGATGCGCGAGCCGTCGATCACGGGGCGCAGATGCGGGGCCAGCAATCCCTTCCGGCCTTGCGCTTCATGGACTGTAGCGACGCCGAGCTTAGCCAAGGCTTCGCATGTCTCGCGATCCGTTCGCGGTGTCTTGGTCATTACCTTCATTGGGAACCTCTCGAGATGGAATCAAACGTGATTCAACCAGCCGACCGCGCCTTGGAGGAAACTGCGATCAAACACGCCTGCGGCGCTGGATCTGGCTGATCCGTCAAGCAGGTTGGCGCGGATCATCAAGTCGACCGTGGTATCCATGGCACGTTGCGGAATGGACAAATCGCCGGGCCACATACCCATGTCGCGCATGTAGTGGAGGCCGCGCGAGGCGAGTTCGGTGTCGTCCTTCGTGGTAATGCGCTGGAAAATCGGAAGCGTGATTTCTTCGCGGTTCGGGTCGTTCGTGATCGAATAGGCCTCGAACAATGCCTTGAGGAAACGGCCGACCACATCACGGTTACCATCCAACCAGCTTTTGCGGCCAATGACAGCGGCGAAGACGATCTCGGGGATGACATCATTGATCTCGCCGATCAGGTTGTAGCCATCACGTTCAGCCAGGAAATTCCATGGCGCGGGCTGCGGGGCGCAGTCAATTTCCCCCGTCTGCAGGGCTTCCCAGCGCTTGGTGTGGATGCCGGCGAGTTCGAATTCGTAGTCGCCGGGATACCGCAGGCCTTCCTGGGACAGCAGCATCTGGGTGTAGATCGCCGTGCCCTCTGTCAGCGACGATGTGCCGACCTTTTTGCCCTTGAGGTCCTCGATCCTCTTGATCGAAGGCTGAGCGACCAGCGACATCGGCAGGCGATTGGCATTCGAGGCGATGACCCTGAGTTCGCCGCCTTTGACGAAGTTCGAGACGGCACCTTCAGGTGGCGTTATCGCAAGATCGGCCTCGCCTTCGACAACCGCGGTGGTCGCCTTGTCGACGGTGCCCATCTTCTTGTATTCGATCACCAGCCCGTGCTTGGCGAAAATTCCATGCTCTTCGGCCACGAAGACCGGAAGCCAGTTGAACCCTTGCGCCCCGCCCGCGAGGCTTAGACTTTGGCTGGAAGCCATATGTTTTCTCCCTGACAATTTCGAGGCTTCAAAGGCCGCGCTTGCGCAACCGCTCATCCAGAAGCGGATAGACCCGACGTGCGTTTCCTTCGAAGACTGCGTGTCTTTGTTCGTCATCAAGCGTGAGCTGGTCGATGTATCTCTTGGTGTCGTCGAACGGGTGCCCCGTCTCCGGATCGATCGCCTTGACTGCGCCGAGCAGCTCGGATCCGAACAGGATGTTCTTGGTGTCGACGACGCGGAAGAGCGTGTCGATGCCCGCCTGGTGATAGACGCAGGTGTCGAAGAACACATTGTTCATGAGGTGCGTGTCGAGGCCCGGCTTTTCGAGCATGATCGACAGGCCGCGATAACGGCCCCAGTGATACGGCGCAGCCCCGCCTCCGTGCGGTATGATAAGCTTGAGTTCCGGATGGCGCTCGAACAGCTCTCCCTGAATCAACTGCATGAATACCGCCGTATCCGCGTTGATGTAGTGCGCACCCGTCATGTGAAGGCACCGCTCGCAGGAACTCGAAACGTGGATCATCGCGGGGACCCTGAGGGCGACCATGGCCTCCCACATAGGGTCCCACCATGGATCGTAGATCGGCGGCGCACTCCAACGCCCGCCTGACGGGTCGGGGTTGAGATTACAGCCCACAAAGCCGCTTTCGACGCAGCGCTCCAACTCCTCGATGACATCAGACAGGTCGCCATCAACTGTTTGGGGAAGCTGGCAGACGGCTGCGAAATTATCCGGGAACATGTCGACGATCCGGCCGACATTGTCGTTCGACAGGCGCGACCATTCCTTGGCGACCGACGGTCCCGGCACGTGATGACCCATGCCGGAGGCGCGCGGGCTGAGAAGCGTCACGTGCGAACCGCGCTCGCGCTGAATTTTAAGCTGGTTCGCCTCGATAATGTCGCGCAGTTGCTTGTCGGGTATCCCCGGATAGATCGGCGGCTCGGAGGACTTGCCTTCCGCATAGGCGACTTGCGCCGTTCGGAAGGCATGGTGCTCTGGTGGTTCCGTCGTGAAGTGGCCGTGGCAGTCGATGATCAAAGACATCATCCATTCCACTTCGCAGGAAGGTCGGAGATGCCACGGAACCGCCAGCCCTTGCCTGTGATCTCCCGCGAAGTATCGAGACGAAGATCGGGCAACTGCCGGAACACCTCGGCAAGCGCAATCTCACCCATCGCACGCGACAGGAAGTGGCCGGAACAGAAGTGCGGACGGAAGCCGAATGACAGGTGCTGCTTCTTCTTGCGGAACATGTCGAAACGGTCGGCATCTTCGAAACGCGTCTCATCGCGGTTGGCCGACCCCATGACAATAGCGACGGATGCCCCCTCTGGGATGACCGTTCCGGCGATCTCGAAATCTTCATTGGCGATGCGCGGTGTTACGCCGATCGGGGCGATCCAGCGCAAGCCCTCATCGAAGGCGCGCATCGCGTTTTCCTGCGGCTGCTCGGCCATAAGCTTCGCCTGGTCGGGATTCGAAAGAAGACCCGTGCAGGCATTCGCCGCCGCATGCCCCGGCTCCTGGAGACCGCCAAGGATGATGACGCGCATGGTCGGAGAAATCTCCTCCCAGCTGCGAACCTCGCCCTTTGCCATGCCGCCATACATGACATGGCTGAGCAGCGAGTGGTTGGGCTTTGATAGGCACGCCTGGTAAAGATCGCCCATCTGCTTGTCGATGTCGGCGAGCGCGTCGTCCAGTCGCTTCCATATGGCCGGATCATTGCTGACGTTCTGCAGGCCGAGCGCCATCGCGTGAAACCACTCGACGAGGGTTTCGTTTGGCGTTTCCGTCAGGCCGATGACGTCGCCAATGCATCGCACCGAGATTGGCTCGAAGAGTTCCGTCGTCAGGTTCGCTTCGCCATTCTTCTTGATGGAGTCGATGTAACGCTGCACGACCGGGCGTGTCAGACCTTCGACGAACGAGCGCACGCGTTCCTGCGTGAGATTTTCGTCGATACCCTGGCGGAGGCACTGGTGATCTTCACCAGACATGGTCAGGACGTTCGGCATGCCCATGACGCGAGCTTCCGGACGGTCCGCTGAGCCCGACGGTCCAAACACCTTGTCGTTGCCGCCGATCGTGCGGCAGTCGTCGAACCGCGTAATGAAATATTCTTTCGTCCCTTCGAAGAAGGCCACAGGCTCCTCCGCGCGTAGCCTCGCGTAGACGGGATAGGGATCCCTATAGAGATTTTCGCCCGTCAGTTCGGTGTGCGTTCCCGTCATTGATTTCCTCCCTCACCCGCGTCGCGGGGTCTTCGCCAATCCGCCACCATGTTCTCCAACCCGGCGGCATGCATTTTCAGGACGTTCCTTTGGAGCAATCGCCACGCGATTGATGCTTGACATACCGAAACGTCTTCGGATACTGATAGGTATCCAAAGCAAGGTTGGCTGTCAACAAGAGAAATCGACAGGCCGTGGAGAGACCGCTTCGGAAGGGAGGAAATCAGTGAGCAACAGCAGCATCGCCGAGGTGCGCCTTGTGCTTGAGGCGCGGGATGTCTCCGTGCAGTTTGGCGGCGTCAAAGCCCTGACCAATGTGTCGGTTTCCGTGAAGGCAGGAGAAATCTGTGGCCTGATCGGGCCGAACGGAGCAGGCAAATCGACATTTCTCAACGCGGCGACCCGGCTCGTAAATTACACAAGCGGATCGATCATGCTTGGCGGTCAGCCACTCGAAGGCGTCGGTTCGCGCGAGATGATCGGAATGGGCATCGCGAGGACCTTCCAGAACCTCGGTATCTATGGCTCGATGACCGTTCTGGAGAATGTCATGCTCGGGGCGCATCACCGGTTTGGCGGCAAGTTCGCTCAAGCGATCTTCGCTCCATCTCGGATAAGGGCGGAGGAACGGTCTGCACGCGAGAAGGCTATGGCGGTGCTTGAAGAGGTCGGCATGGTCGAGCTCGCCGCGCGCGCGGCCGGATCGCTTTCCTATCCCCTGCAGAAGCGTATGGAGATCGCTCGCGCGCTTGCCGCCGAGCCTAAAATTCTTCTGCTTGACGAACCCGCCGGCGGACTGACGCACGGCGAGGTCCACGAATTTGGGTCGCTCGTCGATGGCATCCGACGCAAGCGGAACCTCTCCATTCTTCTCATCGAGCATCACATGGGGCTGGTCATGAGCCTTTGCGACCGGATCGTTGTCTTGCATCTGGGTCGCAACTTGGCCGAAGGCACCCCTTCCGAAATCAAGTCCAACGACGCGGTGATTGCCGCCTACCTCGGGAAGGCGGCATGACGCTGGATCTCAAGAACCTCTCCGTGTTCTACGGCAAGACGCAGGCACTGTTCGACTGTTCTTTCTCAGTGGGAGAAGGCGAATTTGTCGCCCTGCTCGGCTCCAACGGGGCTGGGAAGACGACGCTGCTGCGTGCCGTTTCCGGACTGCTCCCATTCAAAGGCTCGATTGCCTTTTCTGGAATGGCGCTCGACAAGATCGTCGCGCAGAAGCGCCTTGCGCTCGGCATTGCTCACATACCCCAGGGGCGCGGGACTTTCTCCGAGTTTACGGTCGATGAAAACCTCTCCCTCGGGGCAACGATCGTGTCGAACCGATCACAAGTGAGAGAGGACAAGGACCGCTGGTACGAGACATTCCCGCGTCTGCGTGAACGGCGCGATCAGCTTGCGGGAAACCTTAGCGGTGGGGAACAGCAGATGCTGGCTGTCGCACGCGCGCTCATGTCTCGTCCGAAGCTTCTGATGTGCGACGAACCATCGCTCGGGCTCGCCCCTTCGATCACTCAGGAAATCCTGGCGATTTTCAAGACGCTCAACAAGGATCACGGCATGACGCTGCTCGTGGTCGAGCAGAATGTCGACATCACCCTTCAATATGCCGACCGGGCCTTCGTTATCGAGGCCGGTCAGATTGTGGCGAGCGGTGCGGCAAACGAGCTGATCGCCAACGAAGACATCAAGAAATCTTACCTGGGAGTTGCCTGATGAGCCTCTTCTTCCAGCTCGTCGTCAGCGGCCTGACCACGGGCGCAATTTACGCGGCGCTCGCCCTGGCGCTCGTCCTCATCTTCAGGGCAACCAACGTCGTCAACTTCGGCCAGGGCGAGATGGCGACCTTTTCCGCCTATGTGGCCTGGCAGTTGATGCAATGGGGTGCGCCGCTCTGGCTCGCCGTCCTCGCGAGCCTCATTATGGCGTTTGCTATTGGGATTGTGACTTTCCGCTTGATTATCCGGCCGATGATGAGCGCTCCCGTGGAGGCGGTCGTCGTCATCACCCTTGGCATCCTCGTCCTCTTCCAAGCGGCGTGCATGTGGATGTGGGGCGCCGAGCAACTCTCGTTCCCAAGCCTCTTCCCTGACGGCGGTTTGGATATCGGCGGCGTTCGCGTGCTCGCTTCCGCCATCGGCACGCTAACGATCCTTTTTGTTATCGCTTTGGCGATGGGCTTTATCTTCCGGTTCACCAGGCTTGGCCTATCGATGCGTGCGGCGGCTTTCGACCATGCCCGAAGCGTACTTGTCGGCGTTAATGTCGAACGCATGCTGATGTTGGGCTGGGGCTTTGCCGCCATTATTGGGGCACTTGCCGCAATCCTGATTGCCCCTCGGCTCTTCCTCAGCCCGACGATGATGACGCCAATCCTCTTTTACGGGCTCGCTGCAGCAACGCTCGGCGGCTGGGACAGTCCGCTTGGCGCAATCGTTGGCGGCCTCGCCGTCGGCGTCGCCGAGAGCTTGGGTGCCAGCTACCTCTCGTTCGTCGGCGCCGACATGCGCATCGCCGTGCCGATCGCCCTCACGCTCATCATCCTGCTCGTCAAGCCCGTCGGCCTGTTCGGATCCTACAAGGTGACAAAACTATGAATGACGGATTCCGCGCGGCGACTCTCAAGTTCGGTCTCTTTGCGATCGTCGCGATCCTTATCCCAGTCTTTGTGCCGGGATACGCACTTCAGCAGGTGGCGATCGCGATCGCCTACGCTATCGCCATTTTAGGTCTGAACCTGCTAATGGGGTTCGCCGGCCAAATTTGCCTTGCGCAGGGAACGCTGTTCGGCGTCGGCGCTTACGTGACGGCGATCCTCAATGCCACCTACGGCATCTCGCCGCTCGTAACGTTGCCTGTCTCTGCAGCCGTGGCGGCCGTCGTCGGGCTTGCCATCGGCCTTCCGGCACTCAGGCTTCAGGGCTTGCAGCTTGCCATCGTGACATTTGGTATCGCGGCCGCGTTCCCGCAATTGCTGCTCAAGATGGGGAGCCTGACGGGTGGAGTGTCGGGGCTTCCGATCGATGCTCTCGAACCTCCGAGCTTCATGCCGGACAATCCCGAGTTGTGGCTCTACATCATATCGCTCACTTGCGCGGGGATCGGAGCCCTGCTTGTCTCGCTAATGCTCTTCGGCGACAACGGGCGCGCGCTCAGGGCACAGCGGGACAATCCACAGATTGCCCAAGCGCTCGGCATCAACCTGACACGTACTCGCCTTTGGGCATTTGCCGCAAGTTCGGCGCTCGCGGGACTCGGCGGCGGAGTGTTCGGGATCATCAGTGGTTTCATCAGCCCGGAGTCGTTCCTGGCAATCCTGTCCATCAACATCGTGATCGGCAGCATTGTCGGCGGCGCTACCAGTATCGTCGGAGCATTTCTCGGCGGTCTGTTCATGGTCTTCGTCCCGACCTGGGCATCTGACATCAACCTGAGCCTCGGCAACCTGATCTACGGCCTCGCGCTCATCCTGATCATGATGGTCGCGCGCAATGGGGTCACTGGCTTCATCGAAAAATGGCTCTCGATGACTTTTCGGAGGATGGCGAGTAGCCGACGCCAAATTGAAACAAGGGAGGAACTGATATGAGATTTATTTCTATGCTGAAAGGGAGCGCAATGCCGCTGGCTGTCGCGGCACTGCTCGCGGCAAGCAACGCCAATGCTGCGGAATCGTCGCCGGGTGTTACCGACGACACCATTAAAATTGGTGTCACGGGACCACTGACTGGACCGGTCGCGGTCGTCGGCGGTGTCGCCGAAGGCATACGAGCGCGCGTCGAGCAGGCCAACGCCGAAGGCGGCGTTAAGATGGGCGACGGCAAGACCCGCAAGATCGATCTCATCATCGAAGATGATGGCCTTGATCCCCAGCGCACCTTGGCGAATGTCCGCAAGATGGTCGAGAAAGATCAGGTATTTGCTCTCGTCGGCACCGCGGCGACGCCAAACAATCTGGCGATCGGCCGTTACATCACGCAGAAGAAAGTCCCGAACGTTTTCATGTATTCCGGTGTCGTCTCCCTGAACGCACCCGAGTGGGAGGTTGGCTTCGTACCGTCGTTTTCAACCGAAGCAGACTCATTTGCTGCGTATCTTCAGATCAACAAGCCCGACGCAAAGGTGGCGTTCCTGTATCTGAACACGGAGACGGGCCAAACCTTCATGAAGGCCTTCGATAGCGCAATCGACGGAACGAACATCAAGGTGATCGAACGCCAGCCGGTGACATCGCAGGACCCCACTGTCGAGACCCAGCTAAATACTCTGAAAGCTTCTGGCGCTGATACCTTGGTTATTATCGCCGCGCCCCGCCAGGGGGGCGAGGCCATCCGTTTCCAGTCCGAAAGCGGTTGGAAGCCTTTAACCCTGGTGACCAACTTGTCATCGGCGTATCCGGTTCTCCAGTCAGTCGGCCTGGAAAATGCCAAGGGTATCATCACCTCCGACTTCCTAAAGCCGATCACCAGCAATCAGAAATCCGGTGACGAAGGCGTCGATCACTATCTCGACGCCATAAAAGCAGCCAAGGTGAACTTCGTCTTCGCCAATACGATTGGCCAGACCGGATATGCAATTGGCGACACGCTCGTCCAGTCCCTCGAAAAGCTCAAGGACCCCACCCGCGAAGAGCTGATGAAGGTCGTTCACAACATGGACGGTTGGAAGAACCCATTGCTCCAAGAGGGCATCACAATGACAACCAAGGAAGGATCCGACATCTACCCCGTGGAGGCACTCCAGCTATACCAGTTCGATGGCCAAGAATACGCACCGCTCGGTGGCGTCTTGGACTTTGAAGGCAAAACATACGAATAGCTCCCTACCAGTGGGTGCCGGCAACCGGCGCCCACACAGGTGAGGCAGATTTGGCAAGCATGGGCGGCAAAATTTACCCGGTCCCATAGTTGAACGACGAGCGCGGGAATTGTCGACATCTTCGCGGCAGGACGGCGCTCTTGGTCGTCATGCATTCGTACGTCCCGATTGGTACTAAGGAGCAGGCCTGGAATTCACTCGTCAGTCGGATAACGACCCTGCGTGAGATTGAACACCGCCGTCAGGTTGACGATGATGCTGGAGGTGCACTCCTCCTTGTTGATGACGCGGGCGTCGAGAACCTTGCTGGCGCTGCGGAGGCGTGATGCGGCTCCCTGCGGAAGGGACAGATGGCGATCTTCAACCCGACGGGCGACGTAACCGGCAAAGCCCGCATCATCGAACGAACCTTCGACGGTGACCCGAACCCCTCGACACTCTCGGTGCAAAAGCTCCTCTTGGTTCCATGTTGGATGCGATGGGGACGCCGTTGTTTCGCGTTCGCAGGCGCTACCGCGCAATTGACATACCGCGCGGTCACCTCGCCTTGGCATTCCACCTGTTCATTTGAACACGGCTTACTGATCGCAGCGTGGATATCTGCCCATCCCCAAATGGGGCGGCAACTCTTCCTCCAACTCGTCAACGCGCTGCGAACTCAGGCCATGACCCGCACATCCTCATCACCCGTCAAAGCCCCGCTCCAACCTCGCTGCATGCTGCCCTAAAATTCAAGGCACTTGGAGTGGCAAATCGAGCAATTCGATCGCCACACAGTCGTCGATGACGGAAGGCGGCACCTGAAAGGCTGACAGAATTTGGCGCACGACCTTTTCAGGATGATCGTGCTCCTGCTCTTGCCGGAGAAGCGTTGTCATCGACGCGAGAACGGTGCCAATCATCATATCTCGCCCGATCGTGACGCTTTGCAATTTGAATTCGCCCGACTCGATGCCCTCCTGAACGGACGCCGTTGCGTATTGGAACGTATCCGAACCGAAAATGGGCCCGACACTGGAAAGGTTGACCATCGCCCAACCCCAAGAAGGATCTTGGCGCGCGCGATGCAGGTAATAACGGATGGCCAGCGCAACCCGCATCGCGCAGATAGGAAGTGTTCGCATTAGCTCTTGCACTGCAACGTTGAACTCATGGCTCATTTCATAGGTGAGCACCTCGAACAGCTCGTCAATGTCAGAGAAATAGTTGTAAAAGGTCCCCCGCGAGATGAGGGCGATCCCACACACTTCTTCGATACGCGTTGACCTCCCGTTTGGACGGCCAAGCAGATGAAACGCCGCTGAAAGGATAGTCGCCCGGGTACGCGCACGCTTCTCCACGCCGATATGCGCACGCCGTTCCGGGCTTATTTTCGTCGCCATGCCTGCTCGATTCCTCATTCAATCGCAGCGTATATAGGCCGGTCATGTCACGAAACCATTTTCAGAACAATGCATGGGATTTTTGGAAATCTTGCCGATCAGCTCCGTTCGAAGCATGAGAAAATACTGTTTTGATGCAAGCAGTTCTGCCGACATCGGGACGTAAACTGCCTGCGATGAAGATGTGCGACATCGTGCCATGAACCTGCTTTCGACGGCCGCAACAGTTGCCGCATTCGGAAGGATTGATCATGACGTCTTACGTTTCAAGCGCCAAAGCCTGGATCTCGCGGATGACCCTCCTACGGAAAGACCACAGTCTTCAGGCCATTGAGCATGACACGGGTTTCAAGATGCAATTTGACGGCCTTGGCGAGCACCCGGCTTTCAATATCGCGGCCGGTCGCGACAAGATCCTCCGGGCCCATGGCGTGATGCACACGCTCGACTTGCTGCTCAATGATCGGTCCTTCGTCCAGATCAGGAGTGACATAATGCGCCGTGGCTCCGATCTGTTTGACACCCCTTTCATAGGCCTGATGATAGGGCTTGGCTCCCTTGAAGCTTGGCAGGAAAGAGTGATGAATATTGATAATCCTTCCGAACAGGCGGCTCGAAAGCTCCGTCGACAGAACCTGCATATAGCGCGCCAGGACGATCAGATCCGATTGCGCATCGCTCATCAGCGTCAGGAGCTTTTCCTCTTGTTGAGCCTTCGTATCGCTGTTTACCGGCAGGTAATGGAAAGGTGCGCCCTCACGCTTCGCTGTCGGGCGGCAGTCCTCATGATTTGAAACGATTGCCCCAACCTCCGCGTTCAACCAGCCAACCCGGATTTGGTAGAGCAGATGTAAGAGCGCGTGATCGAATTTCGAAACCATGATGATGATCCGCGGCTTCCGTCCGACGTCGATCAACTCGAGCTTCATGGAAAACCGTTCAATCGGAGATTTCAGTGCACGACGAACCATGGCCTCCGTGACCGCTGTCGGGACAGAAAACGCGATGCGCATGAAAAAGGTGTTGGAGACACGATCCCAGAATTGATTGGAATCGGAAATGTTGGCGCCGAGCGCTGCAAGTTCAGAGGTCACCGCGGCGACGATTCCAGGCTTGTCTTGACATGACAAAGTCAAGACGAAGTTCTGCTGCACGGAGATTGTTTTCATTGCATAAAGCCTACTTCGATATGTGACTTGCCAGAAAGTCTCGGATCCATTCGGCCGTTTTTCCAACACCGCCGAATGGATAGAAATGCAAACAAACTGATCCGTGCTTGCTTGGATCGAGCCTTCTTATGAACTCCGCCACAAGCGCATCCGGGCCGGCGGTATTCAGAAGTTTCCGGATCGAGAGCCCGTATTTCGCCATGACTTTCGTGGACGCGCCGACGCCGCAGATCGTGGCGAAGCGTAACAGGGTTTTCACACTGGCAGGCCCTGGGACACCAATGCGTATGGGTGCTGTTATGCCCGCCTGGCGAAGGCGCCCGATCCATTCGATGACCGGTTCGGCATCGAAGGAAAACTGCGTCGTGATGTCATATTCCAGCCCAGCGGCGGTCAGGAGGGCATGTTTTTCCTGCAGCACCTCGAAAAGCACCCCGTCACGGATCTTTGGATGCCCTTCCGGATATCCGGCTATGCCGACCTTCCTGATTCCATGCTTGGACAACAGTCCCGAACGAATGATGGCCAAAGAATCCTCATATGGCCCGACAGGCACGTCAGGATCGCCGGCCACGATAAATAGACGATCGACGTTCGCCACGCTCACAAACAACGCCAAGAGACGATCCAGTTCTGCAGCCGAGCCCAAACGTCTGGCGGAAATATGTGGCACCGGATGAAAGCCGAGCTCTTTCACCGTTGCCGCGGCTGCAAGGCGCGCGTCATGATTTTCATTGGGAATGAAGGCAATTGAAACGCATGTGGCCGGTGCAAGCAGTTTGCTCACATCTTGGAGGCCGGCAGTGTCTTTTCCTGTGATTTCGAATGAGTATCCGTCAATCAATGCTGCGCGTGGCGACATCACCGGTCGCACGGCAAGGGCGTCTTCCGCCATATCGATATTATGCATCATGCGATGGCCCCTATAGACGTCTTCGGAAATTGTCGACGATCCCCAGCTGGATCGCACAAGGGATGCGTACGGCAGACTGCCGCGGTCCCGCTGAGGGCCACTGGGCAGTGCTGCCGTTCACCATGAAGCTTGCTTTGAGCGCCAAGCGGCTTGAGGTTACTGCTGGCCGGTCTTGATGACTTTTTCGAAGTAGGGAGCCGGAGCTACCTTGGCGCGAATTTCGCGGAGCTGGTGCGTGCCGACCGGAAGGCGCTGGGAATTTGGCTCACCCCAAAGCACTGTGACTTCCGTACCGGGTTCGGCGTGCTCAATATCAACGAGCGAGAGCGAGATGACCCGATTGGCATTGGCGGAATAGGCAAGCCATTGCGATATGCCGACGCGTTTGCCACCTTTCATGATCGCGTCCGACTGGAACGTCGCATACATCGGATTTGGCAGCTTCATGAACATGCCGCCGTTGTCCGGATCGATCAGCGACGAGTTCATGCATGCCATGACGTCGTCGTTGTTCCATTCGAGCGTCACTTTCTTTCGCTTCGGATTGGCGACCCTTTCACGCAGGGCTTCCTTACCAATGAAATCGTGATTGAAGTCGATCAGCGACTTGTAACCGACTTCAACCGGATCGACGTAGTAGTCCTCAATCTTGTCGGACAGGAAGCTGCCGCCGAGCGAGGCGACCGACTCCAGGAAGTACTGGTTCAGCCATTCACGGTAGGGCTTCATTTCGGCGCTGTGATAGATGGCCGGAAGCGGCATTGGCATCCAGCCGGATTCCTGCGCGGTGGTCGAATAGGCCATCGCTCCAATCTTGCGCATGCCATATTTTTGCCCGACCTCGGCAAAGGCGGCGCGAATCTCGTGCTGAATGTCCCAAGGCCCGTAGATTTCGTAGCCAGGCTCGCCTGCCATGCCATGGCGAAGGGCACGAACCGCGTGACCAGCAATCTGGAATTCACCGATATTGAAGAACTTGATGTCCGGCAACGTCCCGTCCGAAACCTCCCGCACCAAGGGAAGCGCGTTGGGGCCCTGGATCTGGATACGGAAGACATCGCGCGTTCCCGAACGGATCGAGAAGTTGTCGTCCCGCACCGCGGTCACATTCATGCCGCTGATTTCGGCGTTGTACTGCACCCAGTCACTGGCAAAAGGGGCGCCGACGATGCGCAGAAATTCCTCTTCCTCGCGGAAGACAATGGCATCGCCGACCATATAACCGTCGTGGCCGGCCAGCACCAGTTGTTTGCCGCGCAAAACCGGGAAGGAATCGAACTTGTTGGTCGCCAGCGTGGAAAGAAACTTTACGGCGTCCGGACCGCGAAGATGCAGTTCCGTCATGTGGTAGGAAAGCTCAAGCAGCGCAACGCTATCCTTCCAGGATCTCACCTCATCGCGCCAATTGGTGAACTCCGGTGGAATAACCGGGAATGTGTAAGGCCCGATGTTGGACCCACGAAGCAATTTTACCGGACCTCCGGCGTCATTGACAATGGACTCCAGGTTCTTGAGTCCCACGCTTGGTGCGATATTCATGTTCAGCTCCTCCCTGATACTGAAAATAAACTGCTAATATTTCGGCAAGCTTTAAACACGCAGCAACGATTTCGCTTCAAAACCCCACTATTGTTGCAGCCCAGCCCTTGGCGCCGGGCGATCGCTTTGCGACGCGGCTCCAAGCTCCCAGGACGACATCGCTCTTTCTTCAACGCCAAGTGGAAACTAGCTAACGGCCATGATCCGCTTTCAACTCTATACATTCATAAATTACACATACTGTCAATTTGACATTTTGTTCAATTTGAAAAATCTGCAGCGACCCTTTGAAGGGATTTGAACCCTATGTGGAATAACAATGATTTAGGGAACGACAGAACTATCTGCCTAAAAGCTCGTTCGGGGCGAACTGAGCTGTGGCGCCCTACGGTTCGCGTATTGCGTTGTCGAGGCCACGCAGCAGCGGATACAGGAAATAGGAGATCACCGTGCGGTTGCCGACCTTGATTTCCGTGGTCACAGTCATGCCGGGAAGCAGCCGCACCGGCACATCTGTGGCATTCAACCGGGTATCGGCAAGCAGGATGCGCGCCTTGAAGAAGGGGGCGGACGGCTGGCTCGGGGTGGCGGTCTGTTCCGGTTGGCCGGTGAGGAAAGTGTCCTCGCTGATCGTTCGCACTTCGCCTGTTGCCGTGCCGTATTTCTGGAAGGGATAGGCGTCGAGCTTGACGCGGGCTTCCTTGCCGACGACCACGCGGCCGATGTCGCGGGTGTTGATCGAGACTTCTGCTTCGAGCGGCACGTTGATCGGCACCAGCGTCACCACCGGCTCGGCCTCGCGCACGACGGAACCGACCGAGCGCTGGGCAAGATCGAGCACGACGGCATCGGCGGGTGCAGTCAGCGCCACCATGTTACGGCGCAGCTCCATCTTCTTCAGCTCTTCGCCGGTCATGTCACGCTGGCCGCGCAGGTCCACCAGCTGCTCCATCGCGGCGCGGCGGAAATCCTCGATGAAGGCCTGGCGGTCGGCGCTCAGTTTCGCGTAGACGTGGACCGCCTCCTCGGCCTTGCCGCGCACCGCGGTGATATCGGCCTCCACATCGAGGCGAGCGTCGCGCGAGCCGAGCATGGTGAGCAGCGAACCGCTTTCCTTATCATAGAGCTTCTTTCGCGTGGCCTCGATCTGCGAGAGGTTGTCGCGCCGGTCGTTGAGCACGGCCTCCTGATTGCGGTTTGCCGCAAGTGCGGACGATTGGCCGGCGATCTGCTGTTCGAAATTCTGCAGCTGCGCCGTGTAGAAGGCCCGCCGCTGGGCGAAGAGCTGCAGCTGCAGCTGCTCATCCTGCGTGTTGCCGGCGATCTTCGAATAGTCCTCGCCGGTAAGCTCGGCCTCCAGGCGCTTCACCTGGGCGTCGAGAGCGGAAAACTTCGCCCTCAGTTGGCCAACATCGGCCTGGCTGAAGGTGGCGTCGAGCGTCGCCAGCGTTTGGCCGGCATGCACCACCTCGCCGACCTTGACGTCGATCGTGCGGATGATCGAGGTTTCGAGCGGCTGGACGACGATAGTGGGCTGTGTGGTGACGAGCTTGCCGGGCGCAATCACCACCTCGTCGATGGAGGAGACCGAGGCCCAGGTGATCGCTGCGGCAAGTAGTGCTGTCACGCAATACAGCGTCATGCGGGCAACGCGCGGCGGCGCGCGTTCTTCGAGCTCGACGGCATCGGACTGGAACTCGGCAATTGCCGGTGGCAGCGGTGGGCGGGCGATGAGTTCCCTGCCCTTCTCCGGCTCCTTGTCTGATGGCCCCTTGCCCGAAGGGACCGGCAGGTTCTCGCTGGGTTTTCTGCTGTGCGCGTTCATGCGACCTGCCTCATCTGCTGGGCCCACAGGTGGCGATAGGTCATGCAGCGCGATACAAGCTGATCGTGCCGGCCGATATCGGCGACCTTGCCACGCTCGATGACGAGAATGGCATCGGCATCGACGAGCGTCGAAAGCCGGTGCGAGACGATGATGACGGTGCGGCCGGCGGCGATGCGGCTCAGATTCTCGCGGATGATCGCCTCGCTGTCGGGGTCGAGGGCGCTCGTCGCCTCGTCGAAGATCAACAGCTTCGGATCGGTGATCAGCGCCCGGGCAATGGCAAGCCGCTGCTTCTGGCCGCCTGACAGATTGGAGGCGTTTTCCTCCAGCATCGTGTCAAAGCCGCGCGGCAGGCGCTCGATGAACTCCTCGGCGCCGGCGATACGGGCAACTTCCATGATCTCCTCGATGCTGGCATCGGGCTTGGCGGCGGCAATATTCTCGCGCACCGAGCCGCGGAACAGGAAACTATCCTGCAGCACGACGCCGATGCTCGTTCTCAGATGCACGAGGTCGATCTCGCGGCTGTCATAGCCATCCATGCGCACGAGGCCTTCCTGGCTCTGATAGAGCCCCTGGATCAGCCTTGTGATCGTCGTCTTGCCCGAGCCGCTTTTGCCGACCACCCCGAACAAGCAGCCCGCCGGAATGGCGAAGGAGACATTGTCGAGCGCCGGCGCGCTATCCGGGCCGTAGCGGAAGGTGACCCTGTCGAATTCGATGCGGCCCTGTAGATTCGGCCGAACACCTCGCCCGCGGCCCGCCTGCTCCGGCCGCTGGTTCATGATCTCGCCGAGCATGCGCACGGAGAGCGCGACTTCCTGATATTCGTGCACCATGGTGACGATCTGCACCAGTGGTCCCGAGACCCGGCCGGCGAGCATATTGAAGGCGACCAGCGCGCCGATCGTCATCGCGCCACTGAAGACATCGAGCGCGCCGAGGCCGATGATCGCGACGCTCATCAGCTTCTCCAGCAGTCCGGTCATCGCCTGGGCGATGGTCGAGATCTTGTCGACCCGGAAACGCACGGAGATCGACTGGGCCGAATAATCGTCCCACACCTTGCGCTGGCGCGGTTCCAGCGCCAGGGATTTGACGGTGCGCATGCCGTGCACGGTCTCCACCAGCAATGCCTGGCGGTCGCCTTCGGCTTGATAGAGCGCCTGCAACCGGCGCTGGAACGGCCCGACGAGCATCATCACCACCAGCCCGACGAGGGCTGCGAAACCGAGCACGACGAGCGTCAGCTTGACGCTGTAGAGAAGCAGGATCGGCACGAAGACCAGAAGCGAAACGCCGTCCAGGAGTGTGAGAAACAGCCGGCCGGTCAGGAATTCGCGAATGCGCCCCGTCTGCTGCATATGCTTGACGAGAACGCCGGCGGAGGCCTGTTCGAAGAGCGCGATCGGCAGGTTGAGCAGATGGCCGAAGGTGCGGGTCGCGACGCGGATGTCGATCCTGTTCGTCGCATAGAGCAACAAATAGCGACGCAGAAAAGTGAAGGTCGCGTCGAAGACGAGCGCGATCGCAATGCCCGCCGTGAGAACCGTCAGCGTCGCATAGCTCTGATGCACCAGCACCTTGTCGATGACGAGCTGAAAGAAGATCGGCGTCGTCAGCCCCAGCCCGTAGAGCACGAAGGCGGCGAGCGCGACATCGCGGAAGAAGCTGCGCTGCTTGATGATCTCGGGGACGAACCAGCGGAAGCCGAAGGGCCGGTCCTCATCGGACATGCGATAGTTGCGCTTCAGCAGGATCACCGATCCGAGCCAGGCCTTGGCGAACTGCTCTTCGCTGAGCATCATCACTTCGGCGCGTGATGCCAGCGGGTCGAGAACACGGATTCTCTCGTCCTCCCCGCTCCCGACAGCGCCGGCGATGACCACCCAGTTGCCGTTCGTCAGCTCAGCGAGCACCGGGAACGCCTCGCCAAGTTGGAACAGGGATCGCCAGTCGAGCGTCAGATGCTTTGCCCTGAGGCCGGCATCCTTGGCCATGCGCAGCAGCTGCCGCAAGGCAACAGGATCGTTGCCGACGGCATAATCGTGCTGCAACCGTTCAGGAGCAAGGTCGACGCCGTGATGACGCGCGACCAGCGCAAGACAATGCAGGTTGGTATGCAGAAAACCAGTCATGGCCCACCTGAAACAATACGAGACCGAGGCAATATTTGTTTTATCAGTTGAAGTTCGGCGAAGCGTTCGAAGCGCCTGCCTGCACCGACTGGATATCGGCAGCCGCCGCCGACATATCGCCGATGCGACGGACCGCACCAGCTTCGACCAACCCGCCAAGCGCCTTCTGCATGAGATCGACCGCATTGGCGAAGGCATCGACCGGCATGATGATGCGCTGGCGGAAAACCGGCTTCGGATTGTTGTTGGCGTCACGCTCGGTGGCCGAGAGCGACATCAGGTCGATCCGCACGATCGTTCCGGTGATGGTGATTTCGCCGATGCCATCTGCATAAAGTTCGTTGCTCATTGTTCTCTCCTCCGGTTGATAATCAAAACGTCTTCCTCTTTGGGCGGCTTACGTCCATTGGGATGCTCTAACTATTTGAATGGGCGTGCTGCCAGGCCGGAAACGGGTCCCGTAGCCGGGCGGCGGTCTGCGGATCGAAGCCTGTCTCCTCACCGGTCAGGCAGTCGTCGAGCGCGGTGCGGATTGCGTCTTCGTCGAAGCCGGCGCCGATGAAAACCAGTTCCTGGCGGCGGTCGCCCCAGATCGCGTCCCAATGCCGGTCGATGAGTTGGCGGAACTGCTGAAAGCGCGGCCATTGCGCCTTCGGCACGGAGGCCCACCAGAAACCCTTGGTGTCGATGCGGCACTGCGTGCCGGCAATCGACAGCAGGCCGATCTCGTCGGGCCTTGTCGCCAGCCAGAAATGGCCCTTCGCCCGGATGAGGCCCGGCCATTTTCTGTCGAGGAAATCGCTCAGCCTGGAGGGATCGAACGGCCGGCGGCTGCGATAGACGAAGCTCGAAATGCCGTATTCCTCGGTCTCCGGCACATGCTCGCCCCAACCGAAGAGTTCCTTGTGCCAGAGCGGATGGCGGGCAGCTCTCGCTTCGCTGAAGAGGCCGGTATTCAAGATGGCGTCGAGCTTCAGCCGGCCGAAGCCGGTCTCGATGACGCGGGCATCGGGGTTGAGTGCGGCAACGATGCGGCGAACCTCGGCAAGCGCTGCAGGCGGCACATCCTGCGCCTTGTTGATGACCACGACATCGGCGAATTCGATCTGCTCGACGAGCAGTTCCACCAGCTTGCGCTCGTCGTCTCCGTCCCGGCTCTCGCCGCGATCGCTCAGGAACTCCGCGCTCGCATAATCGACCAGAAGATTGACCGCATCGACGACGGAAACCATCGTGTCGAGCCGCGCGACGTCGCAGAGGGCTGCCCCGCTCTCGTCGCGGAAGGAGAAGGTGGCTGCGACCGGCAGCGGCTCGGCAATGCCCGTGCCCTCGATCAGCAGATAATCGAAGCGGCCGGCGGCGGCCAGCCGGCGCACTTCGCTTAAGAGATCGTCGCGCAATGTGCAGCAGATGCAGCCATTGGTGAGCTCCACCAGCGTCTCGTCCGTCCGCGACAGGTTCGCTCCCCCGTCGCGCACGAGATCGGCGTCGATATTCACCTCGCTCATGTCGTTGACGATGACGGCGACCCGACGCCCCTCGCGATTGCGCAGGACATGGTTGAGGATCGTCGTCTTGCCGGCGCCGAGAAAGCCGGCAAGGACCGTGACCGGAAGTCTGTTGTCTGCACTCGTCATCGATACTCCCCGCTCGCTTCTTCTACGCCGCGAGCTGCGGTCTGAACGCTACGTCCACATAGTAGTTTGTGCTGTTATAGCTGGCACTTGGGAACAAGCCGCTCGCCCCATAGGCATAGACGCCGTTGTTGCCGCTGAGCGCCCTCAAATCGCCGTTCGTCACATCGGCGCTGAAGTAATTGCCGGTCGCCGAATAATTGCCGTTGGTGCTATAGGAAACGACATAGGTCGTATCCGCGGCGACCTCGACCTGCTGGGTGAGCGTGGCGGTCTGCCAGCCGCTTGCCGTTTCGTTGCCGAAGCTGACGCTGCCGAGCAATGTGCCCGAGGCGGTCCAGAGATAGCCGTTGTGCGGGCCTGTATTGTCTGCCCCCTTGTAGAAGCGGATGCCGGTAACCCAGCCCGCCGTATCCGCCTGGAATTTCATGCCGAGATTAACCGGCTGGTTGTCGTTGACGGAGACGATCGAAGGCGTCGCATCGGCGGCAAAGAGGTTCTGCTCCGGCCCTCCCGTCTGGCCGCCGTTGATGGTGAGCGCAACCTGCGCCGACGCCGTGCCGCCCTTGCCGTCTGCAATTGCGTAGCTGAAGCTTGCCGGTCCCGAATAGCCTGCCGTCGGGGTGAAAGTCACCGTCTTGGCCTGGGCGTCATAGGCGACCGAGCCGTTGACCGCGCCGCTGACGCCGGTGATGACAAGCGGATCACCATCGGCATCGGTGTCGTTTGCCAGGAGCACTGAGGCCTGGATGGTGATCGGCGTGCCGGTATTGGTCGACAAGCCGCTGTCATTGGCGGCGAACGGAATCGCATTCTGCGCGCCGCCCTGTTGATAGAGCACGTCGACCCAGTAATTGCTCGCATTGTAGGAAGCGGTCGGAAACAGGCTGCCCGAGCCATAGGCATAAAGGCCGTTGCCGCCACTCGCCGCACTCGACGGGGCCGTCAGCGCGCCGTTCGTATGGTCCGTCGTGAAGTAGTTCGCCGTTGCGGAATAGAAGCCGTTCGAATGGTAGCTCGCCACATAGGTGGCGCCGGCCGTAACATTGATCGGCTGGGTGAAGTAAACCGTCTGCCAGCCGCTCGCCGTCTCGCTGATGAAGGTGGCCTGGGCCAGAACCTGGCCGCTGGCCGTCCAGAGCGAGCCGACATGCGTGCCGGTATCCTGGGCGCTCCTGTAATAGGTGAGCCCGGTGATTTGGCCGCTGGCGGAAGCGATGAACTTGACGCCGAGTTCGACCGAGTTGGCGTCATTGGCGGCGGCAACACCCGAGGTGTCGGCGCCGGTGAACAGGCTTGACGTCGTTCCTCCCCCGGGCGGCGTGCCGACAGTGAGGCTGACGGTGGCCGACGCTATGCCGCCATATCCATCCGCGATCGAATAGGAGAAGCTCGCCGCACCCGTATAACCCGCCGTCGGGGTGAAAATGACGGACTTGGTCTGGCTATTGAAGGTCACCGTTCCGTTGACCGCAGCATTGACGCCGGTGATGCTGAGCGGGTCGCCATCGCCATCGCTGTCGTTTGCAAGCAGGCTGGCTGCGGCAATCGACAGCGCCGTGTTGGAATAGGTCGTGTAGCCATTGTCATTGGCGGCGAACGGCACCGTATTGCTTGTCTGGTTGTAGACGACATCCACCCAGTAGTTCGACGACTGGTAGCTGGAGGTCGGGAAACCCGTGCCATTGCCGAAGACGCCGTTACTGCCGGCGAGCGCCGTCAGCGCACCGTTGGTATGGGCTGACGTGAAATAATCTGATGTCGCCACATAGGAGCCTGTCGTGTGGTAGGAGGCGACATAGGTCGCGCCGGCCGCGATATGCACCGGGTTGGTGAATGTCGCGGTCTGCCAGCCGCTCGCCGATCCGCTGTCGGCGAAGCTGACGGTCGCGACCAGGGTGCCGTCGGCCGTCCAGAGGGAGCCGGTATGGGCGCCGGTATCGCCGGCAGCCTTGTAGTAGCGGATGCCGGTAATCATGCCGCTGGACGAAGCGACGAACCTCATCCCGAGTTCGAGCGACTGACCTTCGTTGAAGCTTGCGCCCGTCGGCCCTTCGCTTGATTTAAATAGCGTTTCCCCGGCAGGGCCCTGGTTTACGGTGAGGCTGACGTTGCCCTGATCCGTGCCGCCGCGCCCGTCCGACAGCGTATAGGTGAAGCTTGCCGGCCCCGAATAATTGTTGCTCGGCGTGAAGATGACGGTGCCGTTCTGCTTATTGAGCGTCACCGTACCGTTGACGGCATTGCCGACGGCCGAAATCGTCATCGCATCGCCATTGGGATCCGTATCGTTTCCGATGAGCGAGGCGATCGAGACGACGAGGCTGTCGTTGCGGGTGATGGCCAACCCCGCGTCGTCGGTCGCAACCGGCGCGTTGTTGGGGCCGGCATCGAAGACCACGTCGACCCAATAGTTGGTGCCGGTACCGGGGCTCTGGCCGGGGAATGTGCCGGCATTGTCGCCATAGGCATAGACGCCGCCGCCATCGACGGCCTTCAGCGCGCCGCTGGCATAGGGGCTGGCGAAATAATTCTCGGTGGCGGAGTAGAAGCCGTTGGTGTGATAGGAGGCCACATAGGTCGTGCCGGCGGCAATCTGGATCGGGCTGGAGAACATCACCGTCTGCCAGCCGGAAAGCGGTTCGCCCACCGACACGCCTGATGCCAGCAGCGTTCCGTTGGCGCTCCAGAGGCTGACGACATGGTCGCCGATATTGTAGAAGCCCTTGTAGAAGCGGATGCCTTCCACGTAGCCTGCCGTCGTCGCCTGGAAGCGCAGGCCGAGCTCGACGGAATCGCGATCGATCGCCATTTCGACCGCGGGCTTTTCCGCAAGCGTCCATAGGCCCTGCGTGCCCGGCAGCGTGACGGTGACCTGCTTGCCGGCAGACGGCGCCTCCATATTGACGCTGTCGTCGACGGCGCGCGACATGATCGTATAGGTGCCGCTCGCCTGGACGACCCAGTTATAGCTCCAGCTCTCGCGGCCTGACGCCTTGAACCAGTGCTGGCCGCCATCGGTGGAGACTTCGACGCCGGCGATGATGCCGCCGCCGAAATCCTGGGCCGTGCCTGTGATCGTCACGCGCTGCCCTTCGACGAAGCTTGCGCCTATGATCGGCGAGCTGATCGACGAGGTTGGCTTCAGCGTGTCGGTCGACTGTGTCGCAAGGATCAGGCTCGCATCCAGCGTCGTCGGCTGAATGCCCATGTCCGCGAACATGTTGACCATCGCCTGCTGCACGTTGCGATCGGTTGACGTGGCCGGGCCTTGGTGGTTGTCACTCAGCCCCCAGGACCAGAAGACGGTGCCGGCGCCGAAGACCAGCGCGCCGCTTTCTGCCCGGTACATGGTTAGGCTATGGGTCGCCACCGCATCGCCGACCGTGGTGCCGTAATCGCGCAGATAGGTGCTCACCGCGATGGAAGAGAGCGACAGGTTGATGAGGCCATCCGGACGGAAGCCGTTCTCGACATCGGAATCCCACTCATAGCCGAGCAGGTTCTGCACCAGATTGTAGGTTTCGCCTTCATTCAGCTGGGAGACATCGGTATTGCGCCAGAAGCGCAGGTTCGAATAGTCGTAGGGAATGGAGATCGTATCCTGGCGGTAGCTGTCCACCTGGAACATCGTGCCCGTCAGCGCATTCTCCGGCTGCTGCCCCGGATCGGCATAACGCGGATCGCGCCAGGTGCCGGTGCCGACATTGCTCGGATCCGTGCTCGTGCCCCAGGTTTCCTTGTAGCAAACCATGGTGCGGTAGGCCTGACCGCTGCCGTCGATGCTGCTTTCCCAGCGGACCTTCCAGTAGCACTCGTTGCCGCTCCAGAAGGCGAGGTTGACGCCGGCATCGCGCGCCGCCTCGACATTGGCGCGCTGTTCGGCAGACCAGTATTCGTCATGCCCGACGGAGAGATATGCATCATGGTTGAGCAGCAGCGTGCCGTTGCGCGCCGCATCGACGCCGGAAATATAGGAAACGTCGTAGCCGTTCTGCTCCAGCCACGAGATGGCGGAGGATTCGACGCCGAAGATGTAGTCGTGCGAGCCGCCGATCGGGCTCGTATTGGTGATGATCGGCCGGTTATAGCTGACCGCCGAGGCCCGACCGATCGCCGTCAGCCCGCAGCTGCAGTTCGGCGGCAGGTAGCCGATCATGTCTGCCGGGTCGACGGGCACTTCGCCGTAGTAGAGGCTGGCGCCGCCCCAGGCATTATAGGCCTGCCATGTCGTGTCGGACGTCTGGAAGACGATATTGCTGGTCGAGGCGTCGTCGCGCACGACGAAGGGGATGATGCTTGCATCCTCGGTGCCGTCTTCGCGCACCAGCTTGGCAAAGTAGACGCCGGAGACCGCGTCCGTCGGAATCTGCCAGCTCGCCGAAACCGACCAGTTGCCGCAATCGATAAGGCCGAGCGACATGTCGACGATCGGATGCGGCTGGATCTGCGCCGTTGTCAGCGATTTCTCGATCGAGTCGACCTTGCGTGCGCCGGCCCCGCCATAATAGCCCATGCGGTAGATATCGATGCGGTAATGGGTGGAATCGGTGGCGATCTTGAAATCGACCGTCTGGCCGATATTTGTGCTGATTTCGGTGGCGAAGCCCTGGATGGTGCCGCCGCCGTCGCCTTCAAGACCCCACTCGCTGATCG
Source organism: Rhizobium sp. BK008 (assembly GCF_014197345.1). NCBI lineage: Bacteria > Pseudomonadati > Pseudomonadota > Alphaproteobacteria > Hyphomicrobiales > Rhizobiaceae > Rhizobium > Rhizobium sp. BK008. The sequence continues at coordinate 29,662 of NZ_JACIFK010000006.1, forward strand.
GGTTGCCCTGCTTCAGGTTTTCGAGCGCGATCTTGTTGGGCGTTACCGTCGCGACCGACGCTGCCGGAGTCGCTGCCGCCGAAGTTGCCGTCGCTGGCGTCGCCAATGCCGTCGCGGCGGCGGTCGTCTCAGCAGAAACGTCCTGGCTCGGCTCCACCGAGATGGATGCTATCGAGGCCTGAAGGCGCAATGAAGTCGTGCCGACACTGCTGGAAGAACCGGCCGGCGCCGCCGTCTTGGCGCTGCCGGTATCGGCATCGCCGGTAACACCCGTCAGCGCCGGAGCGGCAGGCAGTGTCGCAGCCTCCTCATACGGGTCCGGGCCGAGCACGGTGCGTTCGGATGACGTCGTCGTCTGCAACACCGTCGCAACCGACGCCGTCTTGGCAGAGGTGTCCTGCGCGCCGCCTTCGCCTGCAGGCGCGGGCATCGCCGTCGGTGGTATCGAGGCAGTTTGCACGCCGCCCGATGAGATCAGCGCGGCAGGCTGCATGATATTGCCGGTAAAGGAAGACGGACCGGTGAAGGAGGACGGGAGGGCGGCGCCGTCGAGATTGGCGAAGCTGCCGTTACTGGCAAAGCTTAGGGAACCATCGGTACTCGTGGAAGATACAACCGTCGCGGTTCCCAGCACTGCGCTCCAGGTTGAGGGTGCACGACAGATACTCAACGCTCCACCAAATGTACTCAAATACTCACGATTACTGACATGAATTCTCCGCATCAGCGGCGTCCCCTTCCGCATCGGCCCGCCCTTCGGCCGCCATAGCAAGAGCTTCATTCTGGCACCTTTGCCAAGGGAATGTACGACAGCAATCTGGGGTATGAGGGAGGTATCCCCTACGCCCATATGATGACCCTCAACGCATACCAGCCGGGCTACTTCCAAGTGGCTGACGCTGGTTGAAAAGGCATTCTGGGCCGGTCCGGCTGGTCGAGCCGGTTTTTAACTCGAGCGCCCGTGCTACCAGGCCGGAAACGGATCTTCGAGGGCGGCCCAGTCGCGCGGATCGGCGCTGGCGAGGCATCCGTCCAATGCGGTCCGCACACCTGTCTCGTCCATATCAACACCGATGAATACGAGCTCCTGCCGACGGTCGCCCCAAGCGCTGTCCCACCGGCTTTCGATATGCTGACGAAACTGCTGATGGCTCGGCCAATCCTGCCGGGGCACGGCCGCCCACCAGAGCCCCATCGGCTCGCAGCGCCGCTGCACCCCGGCCGCCGACATCAGGCCCACATGACGCGGGCGTGTGGCAAGCCAGAAATGACCTTTGGCGCGGATTACCCCCGGCCAGGGCTCGTCCAGGAATGCTCGAAACCGCCTGGGGTCGAAGGGACGCCGCGTGCGATAGACAAAACTCGATACCCCGTATTCTTCCGTCTCCGGGACATGGTCGCCCGGGCTGTACAGTTCCTTGTGCCACAACGGGTGGGCGGCGGCTTTTGCTTCATCGAAGAGGCCCGTACTGAGGATGGTTGCAAGAGAAACCTTGCCGAAATCCGTCTCCACCTGGCGCGCATCCGGGTTGAGCGCAGCAACTATCTTGCGGACTTCCGCGCGGATCTCTTCGGTCGCGTCCGAGATCTTGTTGATCACGACAACATCCGCAAACTCGATCTGATCCACCAGCAGGTCGATGAGTGTGCGCCGGTCCTCGCCGTCGCGCTGCAGGCCGCGGTCGGCAAGCAGATCGGCACTGCTGTAGTCGGCTAACAGGTTTGCAGCGTCGACCACGGTGACCATTGTGTCGAGGCTGGCAAAATCTGCGAGGGAGACGCCGTTCTCGTCACGGAAGGAAAAGGTTGCCGCGATAGGGCATGGCTCGGCAATGCCGGTGCCTTCGATCAACAGATAGTCGTATCGCCGCTCTTCTGCCAGTCGCCGTACTTCCGTCAGCAGGTCGTTGCGCAGGGTGCAGCATATGCAACCATTGCTGAGCTCGATCAATGTCTCCGTCGTATGCGACAGGTTGCAGCCGCCGTCTCGAATGAGACTGGCGTCTATGTTCACTTCGCTCATATCGTTGACAATGACAGCGACCCGCAGGCCCTGACGATTATTCAGGACGTGGCTAAGAAGCGTCGTCTTACCAGCGCCGAGGAAGCCGGCCAGCACGGTTACCGGGAGCCGCTCGATCCTGTTCATCGGCATTCCTTGAATGCGGGCGGTCGAAGCGCACTTCGCCGCGACCAGCATTTGCGTATGAGCCTCATTCGAAACCGGTCCGTAACCGTGTCCTTTTTTTCACGCGACGAGCTGTGGTCGGAAGACAACGTCGGCATAGTAATTCGCTGAATTGTAGGTGTCGGTCGGGAAGAGACCTGCGGTGGCGGATCCGCCATACGCATAGACACCGTTGCCCCCGGCGACGGCACTTGATTGGGCCGTCAATGGACCATTGGTGACCGCATTCGCGAAGAAGCCATCAGTTGCCACGTAAGCGCCGGTGGTGTGATAGGACGCAATATAGTTGGTGTTTGCGGTAATGGTGACGGGCGTCGTGAAGTTCACCGTCTGCCAGCCGCTCGCCGTGGTGTTGCTGAAGGTGGCGGTGGCAAGCCTGGTGCCGGTCGTGGTCCACAGGTCGACGACGTTCTGGCCGTTGTCGTTGGCGCTGCGATAGAACTTGATGCCCGTGACATCCCCGGCGACGTTCGACTGGAACTTGACGCCGAGCTCGAGCTGCTGACCATCGTTGAGGTTGGTCTGGGTCGGCGTGCTGGAAGCGTTGAACAGGCTGTAGGTCGTTGGCGCCGCCGATGCGGCGATGTTGAAGGTCTCGTTGGTCGAGAGGCCGCCGAGATCGGTCGCCGTCACTCTGACGCCGTAGGTGCCTGCTGTCGTCGGCGTGCCGGAGAAGGTCCGCGTCGTGGCGTTGAAGGCCAACCAGGCGGGCAGCGCCGTGCCATCGGCAGCCGTTGCCGTATAGGCCAGCGTCTCGGTGCTGTCGACATCGGTGAAGGTGGTGG